>PABM01000013.1 GCA_002702745.1 Flavobacteriaceae bacterium
CCATACCGGAGTCGAGCCTCCCTTCCTTTTTTAAACGGTCGAGTAGCTCAGTTGGATAGAGCATCTGCCTTCTAAGCAGACGGTCAAAGGTTCGAATCCTTTCGCGATCACAATATAATCCTCACAATTGTGAGGGTTTTTTTTAATTTAGGCTAATAATTATTGCTGAATCTTTCTGGATATAAGTAGTCCATTAACATCAAGACAAGATCCAGGAAGAGGTAATCCACCCCAAGATTCAAAATTAAATGCCATAACATATGGAAAATAACCTTCTTTTGTTGACGACCAATAAATTAATGATTCATCAAAGTTGCCAAAACCAATTGAATGAATATTTTGATAAATAGCTGCCATAGAGTCACTACTAGGAATAAACCAGTTATCAAAACCATTAAATTCCAAATCATCAACTATTTTAAATGCATAATTGTCACTTCCAAACTCAGTTCCATTAGAACTATTATCATTTTCGTTTCCCTGAATTATAAGCATTGTGTTTAAATCACCACTACCAATTGATATATCAGTATCTAAATCAAAAACATCACCCCAAGCTACATTTCCAATTTCTGAAAAGTCAGTAGCTACAATCATTTCTGCGTTATCAGGGTCAACATGGTATATAAATCCACCTCCAAATTCAATTCCGTAAAATTCAGAAATATCGTGATGAAGTGATATATCTAAAATAGAAACACCATTAATTAAATTTTCCTTTACACTTAGATTTGGATTGTACTCTAAGGGGTTTACCGAATTATCTTCACAATTGAAAATTAAAAAAGACAATAATAATAAAATATGTTTTTTCATAATAAGTTTTTTTATGTCTTAAAACAACAGACTACTTTAACAAAGTAGATAAAATTTTTCTAGTATCAAAAAAACTGTTGTAAATAACTTTGAAGGTTGTATACAATGGAATTGCAATGATTAAACCAAAAACACCAAATAAAAGACCAGAGAAAATAATAATAACAAAAACTTCAAGAGGATGAGATTTTATTGATGATGAAAAAATATAGGGCTGAAGCAAAAAGTTATCAATAAACTGAATGAAAACAAATCCAGAAAATAACCAAATAGAATTGATCAGAAACTCAGTAAAGTTAAAAGCATCAAGATTATTTGTTACAGCTAAAATGATCATTAGAACTATACTTATTAATGGCCCTATGTAAGGAATGATATTTAAAACCGCACAAATAAAGGCTATTGCAAGTGAATTTTCTATGCCTAAAATTGATAATAATAAAAAGTAAAAAATAAATAAAATTGAGATCTGTATTAAAACACCCGAAAAATACCTCGTCAACAGGTTTTCAATTTTTAAAAATGATTGTAATAATTTTTTTCTTTGGTTTGAAGGAAATTTCGATAAAGAATATTTAAAAATACTGTTTCCGTCTTTGATTAGAAAAAAGGTAATAAATAGAACAGATAGAACACCTATGCTTAAACTGCCAATCTGAGATATTATCGAATTAAACAGTTTAGTAATAAAACTAAAATCTATCTCAGAAATTAGATTTGAATCAGTAAAAAAGTCTAATAAGCTAATATTTTGACTTTCAAAATAATTTAAAATACTCTCTTTAGTTGACTCAAATTTTTCTTTAAATTCATTTGTATTAAGTAATGATAGGTTTTTACCTTGCTTTGAAAGAATTGGAATGAATAATCCGATAATCAGGGAAAAAAATGAAATTAGTATAGAAATAGACAGTAACGATGATAATGTGTTATTGATCTTAAATCTATATTTAAAAAATTTATTTAATGGATTAACGATAAGAGTAAGAATTAAAGCGATAAAAATATAGAGTAATCCTAACTTGATTTTGAATAAAACCCAAGTTAATAAACCTAGAAAGGATAATATTACTACTGATTTTACTAATTCTTTTGAATTCATCTCTAATTAATATTCGAAAATGTTGAACAAACCACAACTCCTGCAGTTTCAGTTCTTAATCTGTTTTTCCCTATTGAAACAGGTACAAAGTTAGCTTTTTTTGCTAAATCAATTTCATTTAAAGTAAACCCCCCTTCAGGACCAATTAAAACTTCTGAATTATTCCCTTTATATAATTTTCTGTTAAATAAATCTAATCCGTCAATAATACATGTTGCTATGTAGGAATCATATGAATCATCAACTTTAGAAATATAATCTAAAAAACTTATCGGTTTATTCAATGTTGGTAGTTTATATTGCAAAGATTGTTTCATTGCTGAAAGTAGCATTTTAGTAGATCTATCAAAATTAAATTTATTTCTTTCAGAATTTTTGCAAATAATTGGTGTTATTTCAGAAACCCCAATTTCTGTAGCTTTTTCTAGAAACCATTCAAATCGATCAGTTTTTTTTGTTAATGAAATTCCAATTTTAAGTCTAGGGAGATTATTATTGAAGGTCGAGTAATTCTGAACCCTTAACACAGATTTATTTTTATTTGAGTCTTCAATTATACAGTCAAATAGAACCCCCTCACCATTTGTAACATATATTGTGTCTCCAGTTTTTTTTCGTAACACCTTTGTTAAATGTCTATTTTCTTGATCAAGAATAACAATTTCATTATGATTGATTGTGGTATTTTTAGAATAAAATAAATTCATTAAACTTTATATTTTGATTCACTATAGTCAGATAATTTACCAAACCTAGAATTTCTAAATTTAAAATATCCATTAATTCCTATCATTGCAGCATTATCTGTTGAATAATTGATTTTTGGCACATAGGTCTTAATATTGGTATTTTGCTCTAATTGCTTAAGTTTTTTTCTTAAAAAAGAATTAGCTGATACTCCTCCACATACAACGAAATCATTAATCTCGTATTTGTTTTTTACCTTAATAATTTTATCAATTAATATGTTAATTATAGTAAATTGTAATGAAGCGCATATATCGTGAATATTATCTTGAACAAATTCTGAGGATTGTTTAGTTATAAAATTCTTAAAACTTGTTTTAAGTCCAGAAAAACTAAAATTATAGTCATCTACTTTTGGTTTAGGAAACTTAAACCTATTAAAATCTCCTTTTGATGCTAATTTATCAATTTTAGGTCCTGCAGGGTAATTCAAGTTCATAAGTTTTCCTGATTTATCAAAAGCTTCACCAGCTGCATCATCTAATGTGGTTCCTAATTCAACAAAATCCTCATAACCTTTAACTAAAACTAACTGTGTATGTCCACCGGAAACAGTTAGAGCAATAAAAGGGAATTTTGGTTTTTTAGGATTATCATCTATAAAAATTGAGAGGATATGGGCTTGCATATGGTTGATTTCAATTAACGGAACATCTAAAGATAATGCTATAGATTTAGCAAATGATGTTCCAACAAGTAATGAGCCTAATAGGCCAGGACCTCTAGTATAAGCAATTGCATGCATATCTAATAAATTCACACCTGCATCATATATAGCTTTTTTTATGACCGGAATAATTAATCTGTCATGTTCTCTTGAAGCTAATTCAGGAACAACCCCACCATAAATTTCATGAATTTTTTGACTCGAAACAATATTCGATAGAACTTTTTCATTTTTTAGAATTGCAACGGATGTATCATCGCATGAAGTTTCAATAGCTAAAATATAGACATCATTTATCATATTGTAAATTTATAGCTAGTTTTCCAAAAAAAAAAGAATTAAAAAAATGCTTATTAATAAGAATATAGATTATTATATTTATATCTGTGAAAAATCAATTTAAAAGGATAGCTTTATTAACCTCAGGTGGTGATGCACCAGGGATGAACGCAGCAATTAGATCTGTTGTTAGAACATGTGTTTTTCACAAAATTGTTCCTTTTGGAATTTACAAAGGATATGACGGTTTAATTTCAGGCAATATGATTGAAATGAATGCTAGAAGTGTAAAAGGAATAATAAATAAGGGTGGTACTATTCTAAAAACCGCCAGATCTAAAGATTTCAGAGACAAAGATGGTAGAAAAAAAGGGTTTGATTCATTGAAAAATAATAATATTGATGGATTAATAGTAATTGGTGGAGATGGTACTTTCACTGGAGGACTAGTATTTAGTAAAGAATTTGAATTTCCAGTTATTGGTATTCCTGCGACAATAGATAACGATATATTTGGTACCTCTCACACTATTGGGTTTGATTCTGCGACAAATACTGTAATGGAAGCTATTGATAAGATTAGAGATACTGCAAGCTCACATAACAGGCTATTCTTTATTGAAGTAATGGGAAGAGATGCAGGTCATATTGCCCTAAACACAGGTGTTGCTGCAGGAGCAGAAGAAATATTAATACCTGAAGAAGATTTAGGTCTTGATAGATTAATTCAATCTCTTAAAAGAAGTCAAAAAACAGGAAAATCATCTAGTATTGTAGTTGTAGCTGAGGGAGATAAAACTGGAGATAATGTTTTTCAGTTAAAAGATTATATTGAAAAACACCTTCCTGAATATGATGCGAGAGTAGCAGTGCTAGGTCACATGCAAAGAGGAGGATCTCCAACATGTTTTGACAGAGTTTTAGCAAGTAGATTAGGGGTTAAGTCTGTTGAATCTATAATAGACGGTAAAAATTGCTGTATGGTTGGATTACAAAATAACAAAGTAACTTTAACACCATTTCAAAAAGCTATAAAAGGAATAACAAAAATAAACACTGAACTTCTCAAGGTCAGTGACATAATGTCAATATAAATTAAAGCAGAAAAATGAGTAAAATTAAGGTAGGAATTAATGGTTTCGGTAGAATAGGTAGAATAACATTTAGAGCAATATTAAAAAGAGACGATGTAGAGGTTTTAGCTGTAAATGACTTATTAGATGTTAATCATTTAGCGTATTTATTAAAATATGACTCGGTTCACGGAAAACTTGAAGATGAAATTAATGTTATTGGTAATGATTTAGTTGTCAACGGAAATAAAATTAGAGTAACAGCTGAAAGAAATCCTTCAGATATAAATTGGGGTGAATTAGAAATTGATGTAGTTGCTGAATGTACTGGAATATTTACAACAATGGATAAAGCAGCATTACATATTGCTGCAGGAGCAAAAAAGGTTGCGGTATCTGCTCCTTCAAAAGATATTCCTATGTTTGTTGTAGGTGTAAATTGTGAATCTATCACAAGTGATCATAAAATTGTTTCAAATGCCTCTTGTACAACAAACTGTTTAGCGCCTATAGCAAAAGTATTAAACGACCATTTTAAAATTAAAGAAGGGCTAATGACAACTGTTCATGCAGCTACCGCGACTCAAATGACTGTTGACGGACCAGCTAAAAATTACAGATTAGGAAGGTCATCTTTAAATAATATAATCCCATCATCAACAGGTGCAGCTGTAGCAGTTGGTAAGGTTATCCCTGAGTTGAACGGAAAATTAACTGGAATGGCATTTAGAATACCAACAGCCAATGTGTCAGTTGTAGATTTAACAGTAATTCTTGAAAAAGAGACATCATATGAGGAAATTAAAGAAACTTTTAAAAAGGCTAGCGAAAACGAATTAAAAGGAATTCTTGGATACACAGAAGAGGCTGTAGTTTCACAGGATTATGTAGGTTGTCCATTAACCAGTAATTTTGATGCTAATGCTGGAATTGAGTTAAGTTCAACTTTTTTTAAGATAATATCATGGTATGATAATGAATATGCTTACTCTACAAAGCTTGTAGAATTAATTGATAAAATACATAAAGCCTAATTAATCATATTACGAAAAATTAAAAACTAACTAACCAAAAAATTAATGATATTAATTGTAGACAGTGGTTCAACAAAAACAGATTGGATTGCTATAGATAGAGAAGGGAAGGTCTTATTTGAAACACAGACATTAGGGCTAAATCCACAAGTGTTAAGCAATAATATTTTAAAAGAAAGAATTGTAAATAATTTTGAACTCTACAAATTCAGAAAAGAGGTTGAGGAAATTTACTTTTATGGAGCCGGTTGCGGAACGGAACCACCTAGAATACTTATAAATAATGTATTTACTGAAATTTTTAAAAATTGTGATAAGTTTTCGATAAAAGAAGACACATATGCAGCAATTTATTCAACAGCTGATGAAAACTCAAAATCTATAGTTTGTATTCTTGGGACTGGATCAAATTGTACATATTTTGATGGAAAAAATATTGACCAAAGAGTGATTTCATTGGGGTATATCTTGATGGATGATGCAAGCGGAAATTATTTTGGTAGACAATTACTTAGAGATTATTACTTTAATATCATTCCTGATGAAACATCAAAAAAATTCAAGGAAGAATTTGACTTAGATGCAGAAACAATAAAAAATAATCTGTATAAGCAACCTAATCCAAACACATATCTTGCAACCTTTGCAAAGTTTTTAATTAATAATAAAGACTCTGATTACGGACAATTATTAATTAAAAGAGGCTTCAATCTCTTCATTGAAAGACAAATCCTTCAATTTGGTAATGCAAAGGAAATTCCAATTCATTTTGTAGGGTCAATATCTTTTTATCTTAAAAAAGAACTTGAAGAATGCTTAAATATATATGGTCTAAAAGTTGGTAATGTAATTAGGAAACCAATTGATGGACTATTGCAGTATCATCAAAAGAAACTAAAACATAGCTATCATTGATATTTCAACATTGACCCCAACCGGTAATTTACTTACCTGAACGGTTTCCCTTGCTGGAGCAGTTGAATTATTTAGATAAGAACCATAGATTTCATTAACACTGGAGAAATCATTCATGTCAGATAAAAAAATTGTGGTTTTCACAACGTTTTCAAATGTGAGCGATGCTTCACTTAATATGGCTTTCAGATTTTCCATAACCTGAGTCGTTTCTTTTTTTATTTCATTAGTAATTAAATCACCGTTTTTTGGGTTGATCGCTATTTGTCCTGAAATAAACATATAATTACCAGCAATTACTGCCTGGTTGTAAGGACCTATAGGTTTTGGGGCGTTGGTTGTTTTTACTATTTTCTTCATAATATAAATTTAATTATAAAATTTTATCTCTCTGTCTTCTCTTGTCATATTTTATATCACTTAACATTCCACTTTTGATTCCTATGAAGAAGTTCCATGATTTATTAGCACTAAATGGAATCCAGCTAAAGTTCATTCTCCAACTAAGAAGATCTCTTTCAAATCTTAATTGAGTATATGTTATACCTTGGTTTTTAAAATCATATCCTGAGGAAAATCCAGCACTCCATTTTGGTGATATCTCAATGTCTCCAGAAAACATTAGGGAATGAGAAGAAATTTCATTTTGACCTATATTATTATTATAATTAACGGCATATGCCATCCTTAACGACCAGGGAATCTTGTAGTTATATAAATCGTTTGGAGTTTTTTCTTTTTTTTCATCGTCTACTTTTGAAAATTCTGCTGTTGAAGTATCCATTGCTCTTCCAAATAAATCATCATCTCTACCTCCGTTTCGAACCGATTCGTCTATAGACTTCTGATTTCTATCAGACTTTTTTTCGGAGCTATCACTACTAAACGCATAATTAAAAGTCAGATTTGCACTGGTTAATCTAAATAATCCACCACCTCTATTTATTTGAAAATCATCAATCCTATTATTATTTTCGTCCAAAGCATAAGGATCTAATGTTGCTCCAAAATTAACATTCATTTTATTTTTAAAAAGCTGAGTACCACCGTTCATTCGAATAGGGGAGAGTTTTAACGAGTCAGCAGCAAGATTATAGGAGGTTGAAAAATTAAGATTATTTAATATAACTACCTTTTTAAGCTCTTTTTCTTCACTTTCCTTATCAACAACCTTAGCTTCAATATTGTTGTTTAATGAAAATGCAATTGAGCTTGCATAGTTTTTATTCGGTAAACCAAAAATCGATCCTTCAAATCTTGAATACTCTATGTCAGAGGTCGTCAATCCATCAGCGCTTACAACCTCATAAGTATCATAATATTTGTCAAAAGAAGGGGAAATTCCATAACTAATTGAAGGTCTCATGACATGTCTTAATGCCCTTAGTTTATTTTCTTCAGAAAAATTATACATCCCGTAAATAGTAGTTCCTAAACTTGTAGAAAAATTATATGTTCTAAATGAATCAAATCCACGGTTCTCATTTGTTATAACTTCTTGTAAATCAATATCATAATCTTTGTTAATAGTTTTAAAAACCCATGTTTCCTGAAAATTGGCACTGGTTGAAAAACTAAAATACTTCAGTAATTTAAAGTTCGTACTTATTGGAATTGAATGTTGTAATCCGGTTTTAGCTGACTCAAACATTTCTTTTTTGAAAAACAAAGAATCTGAGGTTAAAATTCTGTTCTCACCTCTTAGATTATACTGAAAATTAATATTCTGGATAATTCCTTTTTTTGTACCAACTTTTGGAGCAAAAGGATAAACCCTTGAAATGCTTCCTTGTAGAGTAGGTAATGTCATATTTATAGCCTGTGTATTAGTGTTTTGAGAGTGAGTTGCAGAGACGCTCATATTAACCTGTGGTTCACCGGGAAATGTTTTGGAATAAGAAATAGAAGAAGACAAAGAGTTATTTAAAAAATTTGCAGCATTCATTTGATTTATTGATTGCTGATAATATTTACTACTACCTAAGTTAACAGATGCTGAAAATCTTGAATTTGGATTTGATTTTGAATCTTGACTATGAGACCATCTTAAATTATAAATCGAACTTTTAGAGTAATCAGGAAAACCTCTTTCACTTTGAATTAAATTTTCAAATCTAAAACTCAAATTTCCTCTAAATCTATACCTATACAAATACGTATTTTCAACACGAAAACCATAACTACCATTTGTATAATAATCACCAAGTAGTGTTAAATCTAAATTGTCATTTATAGGTAAATAATAACCGCCATTTTGAACAAAATATCCTCTAGAATTTTGTTCACCAAATGAGGGAAAAATAATACCAGAACTTCTCTTGTTTGAAATTGGAAAATAAGCGAAGGGTAGTCCAATAGGTGTAGGAACATCGGCAATATACATATTTGTTGGACCTGTTATTATTTTTTTTCCAGGAATCACTTTTGCTTT
This sequence comes from Flavobacteriaceae bacterium, assembly GCA_002702745.1. The sequence continues at coordinate 9,065 of PABM01000013.1, forward strand.
TCTTAATAAAAAATAATATTCAGGATTATCAATATCAGCGGAAGTTGTGAATTTTGCCCTATCCATGTAATAAACAGAATCATTTTCTTTCTTTGTTTTGTCCGAAAGAATATTTAAGCCAGCCTCCTCCGTCCTTGAATTAAAGATAATAGCTTTCTTAGTATCCATATTGAATTTTAACGAATCTGGCCTTATTTCATCTTGACCCTGCTTAAATATTGGTAGTTGTGAATATTCTCCTAATGAATCTTTTAATCTACCTGCATATATTTCATTTTTATCATAATCAACTATTATAATTCCAGATGTTATTTCCATATCTTGATAGTTAATCTTAGCGTTATTATAAAGTCTTATGAGTTTATTTTTTGGGCTAATTGATGTTGTATCTGTTGCTTCATAAGAGATTTTTCCTAATAAAGTATTATTATTCTGCTTGTATATAGTATCTGTTTTTTGTATTGAATCACTTAGATATTTATAATCATTAGCAAAAGATATAATGTTTATAAAAAATGTATAACTTAAGAATAAAAATAATCTCGAGAAGTGTGTTTTCAACCTATTGAATGTATATTAGTATTAACTTGAAACAGATATAAATTTACGTATATTTTAAGGCTATAATACATAATTTATGACTAAAGTTTATTCAAAGTCACTTTTTTTTAACCATAGTTTAACAGGAAAAGCATTATTGATCATAATTTTAATATTTTCAGGTTTTCCTGAATCAACTTTTGCACAAAAGCCATTTAAAATTGTAATTGATGCTGGACATGGAGGCAAAGACCCTGGTCGACCTAACAAAAGTGGTATAAAAGAAAAGGATATTGTATTAAAAATAGCACTTGATTTAGGTGGAAAATTAGAAAACAGTGGGAATGAAGTGATTTACACAAGAGACAAGGATGTTTTTTTAACCCTTAGACAAAGAGCAAAAATTGCAAATGATGTTGATGCAGACTTGTTTATTTCAATACATTGTAACGCTTTTCACGATAGTTCAGTGCATGGTTCAGAAACATTTGTCTATGGTTTACATGTAAGCGAAGCTAATTTCAATATAGCTAAGAAAGAAAATGAAATTAACTTTATAGACGACCACTATCTAGATGATGAAGAAACATATAACCCAACATCAAATGAATCTTTAATTGGTATAACCCTAATGCAAGAAGAATATTTAGATCAAAGTATATTGCTTGCAAGTTTTGTTCAAAACAACTTTACTAAAAATTTAAAAATTAGAAATAGAGGTGTGAAACAGTCTGGATTTTGGGTGCTTCATAACACATACATGCCTAGTATTTTAATAGAAGCAGGGTTTATGACTAACCCAAAAGAAGGGTCTTATTTAAATTCAAAAAGAGGACAGGTAGAAATTTCTAATAGTATCTACGATGCTATAATAAAATATAAAAAAGCTATAAATTACTCCGGTGATTTTGAAATAAAACCAAATATTCAAAGCTCAATTACTTATAAAGTACAAATAGCTGCTGGAAAAAGGAGGTTAGAGTTAAAATCTTATAATTTTAAAGGATTATCAAATTTATCAAGAATTAAACAAGGGTCTATTTATAAGTACTTTTATTCAAGCTCTAAAAGTCTTACAGAAATTAAGATAAAGAAAAAATATGCTAGATCTAACGGTTTTCCAAATGCATATATTGTTGGTTTTGAAAATGGAAAATTATTTGAAATTGATTAAAATATTATTTAATATAAATTTCTAATTTTATATAAGAAAAATAACTAATGAAATTTACAAAAGAGATAAAGGTTGGATTTTTAGCTGTGTTAGGAATTATGATGAGTGTTTTTTCGTATAATTATCTCAAAGGCATCAATCTCTTCGAAAAAAATAGAAAATTTATAGTAAAGTATGAAAAAGTTGATGGTCTTTCAGTATCAAACCCTGTTACAATGAATGGTTTTAAGATTGGTAAAGTTCAGAAAATTAATTTTAATTCAAAGAATACACGAGAACTGCTTGTAGATATAGCAATAGACAATGATGTTATTTTTCCAAAAACCAGTTTAGCTGAGTTATATGAGACTGGTTTAATCGGAGGAAAAGCTATTGCAATAATTCCTGATTATAAAAATGATTCAACAATTGCTATTGATGGTGATTATTTAAAAGGAGTAATAAAGCCGGGACTTACTGAGTTGGTAAATCAAATATTACCACAAGTTCAACTACAGATTGAGGCAGTAATGAAAAACGCTGAAATAGTTCTACAAAATATAAACACCCTTTTTGACGATGAAACAAAAAAAGAACTAAAATCTAGTATTGAAGATTTTTCAAATTTAACCAACAGGCTTTCAGAAACATCAAATAAAATTTCTAATTTAATCACTAATAATTCTGAAAATTTTACAAACAGCCTTGCAGATTTTAGATCTGCAAGTAATAATATAAAATCTATAACCGATTCCCTCAATTCGGATGATATTAGTTCTATAACAACAAACTTGAATTCTCTTGTAAATAACTTGAATTCAATTACAATAAGTTTAAAGAACTCAGAAGGTACTGCTGGTAAGTTAATTAATGAAGAATCTATATATAATAATATTGAGAATGCTACAAATCAATTGAATCGATTAATCGAAGATATTAAGCTCAATCCAAACAGGTATATTAATTTCTCTATTTTTGGAAAAAAAAATAAATAATTGGAATTTATACCTAACATAATTTTTGTTATAATATTAGTTATCTCTTTGGGTTTCTTTAGCAGAAATATTATTAGGCTTAAGAGAAATATAAATATGGGTAATGGGCAAATCGAACCTATAACAAATAAACCAGAAAGATGGCGAAATATGTTAAGGATTGCATTGGGTCAATCAAAGATGGTTACTAGACCAATAGCGGGAACTCTTCATTTAATTGTTTATTTAGGATTTATAATAATTAATATTGAATTAATTGAGATTTTAATTGATGGAATATTTGGTACACATAGGATATTTTCATCAGTAGGTGTTTTATACGGTTTTTTAATAGGTTCTTTTGAGATTTTTGCAGTACTAGTTTTAATTTCAGTAATTATTTTCTGGATTAGAAGAAATATTATTAGAATAAAAAGATTTAAAGAAATAAAAATGAAAGGGTGGCCAAAGCTTGACGCAGATTTAATTTTATATTTTGAAATCTTACTTATGAGTTTATTTCTATTGATGAATGCTACGGACGTGGAATTTCAAAACATGAATAATGGAAACATAATAAGTAGTTTTATTTACCCATTTTTTTTAGACTACAGCATCGATACTCTTCACGTTTTAGAAAGATCTTTCTGGTGGACTCATATAATAGGTATTCTAATTTTTCTAAATTATCTATACTATTCAAAACATTTACATATAATTCTAGCATTTCCTAATACTTTTTACGGTTCAATTTCAAAAATAGGAAGATTAAACAATATGAAATCTGTTACTAATGAGGTTAATATAATGATGGGTAAACCTGTCGAATCTGAAAACAGTAATGATGTAAAGTTCGGAGCAAGTGATGTAACAGATTTATCATGGCTTCAACTATTAAATGCTTACTCTTGCACAGAGTGTGGTAGATGTACTAGTGTATGTCCAGCTAACATTACTGGAAAAAAATTATCTCCAAGAAAAATAATGATGGATACACGAGATAGGATAGAAGAAGTTGGGAAGAATATCGATAAACATGGTGAGTTTATTAATGATGATAAAAAGCTTCTCGGAAATTATATTTCTAAAGAAGAACTATGGGCTTGCACCTCTTGTAATGCTTGTGTTGAAGAATGTCCAATAAGTATAGATCCACTTTCTATTATTATGGATATGAGAAGAAATTTAGTTATGGAAGAATCTTCAGCTCCAAATGAGCTGAATAATATGATGAATAATATTGAGAATAACGGAGCCCCTTGGCCCTATAATCAACAAGATAGATTAACTTGGAATGAATAAAAATTATGGATAGAAACGAAATTGATAAAATTTTACATGAAAAAGTAGAATCTGGACAAAAAATAAGTCCAGTACTTCCAGAAGGAGTTAAAAATTACTTAATAGATATTGATGGTACAATTACAGAAGATGTTCCAAATGAAGAACCGGAAAGAATGGGGACGTGTATGCCGTTTGATGATGCTTTAAAAACTTGTAACAGATGGTATGAAGAAGGTCATATGATTTGTTTTTTTACATCAAGAGTAGAAGAACATAGAAATGTTACTGAGAATTGGTTGAAGAAGCATGGATTTAAATATCATTCATTACTTATGGGTAAGCCAAGAGGAGGAAATTACCATTGGATTGATAATCATTTGGTTAAAGCAACTAGGTACAACGGAACATTTGGTGACTTAGTTAGAAAAGAAGTTACAATTGAAGTTTTTAATGATGAGCAACCTTAAAATAAAAACAATTGAGGAATTTCTAGATGAAGGTATATCTCCTGAAATTTTATTTTGGGTAGGATGTGCTGGTAGTTTTGATGATCGTGCTAAAAAAATCACAAAAGCATTTGTCAAAATTTTAAATTCTGCGAATATTTCCTTTGGAGTTTTAGGAAAGGATGAGTCATGCACTGGTGATCCTGCAAAAAGAGCTGGAAATGAATTTCTGTTTCAGATGCAGGCTATGACAAACATTGAGATTCTTAATTCATTTGATATTAAGACAATAGTTACTACCTGCCCACATTGTTTTAATACTCTTAAAAACGAATATCCTGATTTAGGTGGAAATTATAAGGTTTATCACCATACTCAATTTATAAATAAATTATTAGAGGAAGGTAGGTTTTCAATAGAAGGTGGCTCATACAAGGGAAAAAAAATCACATATCACGATCCATGCTTTTTAGGAAGGGCGAATAACGAGTATAATGCTCCAAGAAATCTAATAAAAAAAATTGATGCTGAATTAGCTGAGCTTAAAAGATGCAAATCAAAAGCACTATGTTGTGGTGCCGGTGGTGCTCAAATGTTTAAAGAGTCTGAAAAAGGAAAAACTGAAATTAATTTAGAAAGAGCTGAAGAAATAAAGAAAAATACATCTAAAATTGTAGCTACAGGCTGTCCTTTTTGTAATACAATGCTAACGGATGGTACTAAGTCGTTTGAAGCGGATAAACAAGTAGAGGTTTTAGATATTGCAGAACTTATAGTTAAGGCAAAGGACTTATAAGATGATAGTTAATTTTAATTCATTAAATAAAAATTCTAGAGTTTGGGTTTTTCAATCAATAAACGATTTAGAACAACATACAATTCAAATAATAAAACAAAAATTAAACCTTTTTTTAAATGAATGGAAATCACATCAAAATGATTTTGAGTCATCTTTTGAAATCAGATATAACACTTTTATAATAATAGCCGCTGATGAAAGTAATATGGTTTCAGGATGCTCTATTGATTCACTTATTAATTTTATCAGAGATTTAGAGAATTCATATAGTTTACAATTATTAGACAAACTGCATGTTAAATACATTGAAAATATGAGTATTCAAACAATGCATCTTAATGAGTTTAAAGTTTTGTGTAAAAATCTTGAATCAAATCAAAACCTAATCGTTTTTAATAATTTGGTTAAAAATATTTATGAATTAGAAACTAACTGGGAGGTAGATATTAAAAATAGCTGGCATAAAAGGTTTTTATCATGAAAAATATTATTTTAATTTTAATTTTTTTGTGTTTTCATAGCTTAAGCTCACAAGTAATTGATCCATTAGCTACTGATGATATGATAAATCAAAATAAATGGGTTGATTCTATTTACAAAAACCTTTCCCTTGATGAGAAAATTGGCCAATTATTTTTTGTTCAGGCAACATCCAAAAAGACAAATAATTCTGAAAAAATTATTAATGATATAATAGATTTTAAAATAGGTGGGTTAATATTCTCAACAGGAAACCCTTCTGTTCAAGTAGATCTTACAAATAAATTCCAAAATTCCTCATCCATTCCTTTAATTATTAGCATGGATGCTGAATGGGGTGTCGGAATGAGACTAGATTCTGTACCAAAAATTCCATGGAATATGAGCCTTGGTGCATTGAAAAATGATTCAATTTTAGAAAACATTGGTTCTGAGATAGGTAATCAATTTAAAAGATTGGGTATTCATATGAATTTTGCACCAGTAGTTGATATAAATACTAACCCAAATAATCCAATTATAGGAAATAGATCTTTTGGTGAAAGTAAAATTAGCGTTTCTAATAAAGGAATTAATTTTACTATAGGAATACAATCAAAAAATATATTAGCAACTGCAAAACACTTTCCTGGTCATGGAGACACGTCTAAAGATTCTCATTTAACATTACCAACCATTGGTTTTAATGAAAAAAGAATAAGAGAAGTAGAATTATACCCCTACAAAAAGTTAATCGATAATGGATTATCATCTATTATGATAGCTCATTTAAATGTTCCATCATTAGAAAAAGAGAGGATGCTTCCTTCTACCTTATCAAGAAATATTATCGAAAATATCTTAATCAAAGATCTTGGGTTTAAAGGTTTAATTATTACTGACGCTTTAGAAATGAAAGGTATTTCAGATTATTCTAAGAAAAATGCTGATCTTATGGCATTTTTAGCTGGCAATGATATTCTTCTTATGTCATCTGATATATCTAAAGGTATTAAGGCTATAAAAAAATCTTACAAGAAAGGAAGAATTTCTGAAGAAAGACTTTCTAGGTCTGTTAAAAAGATACTTAAAGCTAAGTACAAAGTTGGTTTAAATAATTATACTAGAATCAAAACCGAAAATTTAATTGAAGATCTCAATAATATCTATGTTAAAAATTTGATCAATAACACAATCGAAAATATTCCTACACTTATTAGTAATAATGATAATATGATACCAATAAAATTAGATTCAGAGGGCATACTAAACGTGCAGTTTGGAAACGATAATGGAATTGTATTTAATAATTACCTAAATAAATATAAAAATGTTAAATCAGTAAATATCACTGATATTAATCAGGACGATTTAAGAAGTTTTTTGTATGAATATGATAAAATAATTGTGAGTATTCATATGAAGTCGGATACACCGTGGCAAAATATGAATAAAAAATTCACTTTCAAAGAACTTGAAAAATTTAAAATACTTGAAAAATTTGACAATAAAGTATTAGTATCATTTACAAATCCATATATTTTGACCCAATTAAATTTAGATTCATATAATTCTATTTTAATCGGTTATCAAAATAATCCAGAATTTCAAAAAACTGTAGCTCAACAAGTATTTGGTGCAAAAGAAATTAAAGGGGTTCTCCCTGTAAGTATTAATGAAAAATATAAAGAAGGTGATGGTATATTTTTAGACAATATTAATATTTTAAGTTATACAAACCCTGAAAATGTAGACGTAGACTCAAAAAAACTATTTAAAAAAATTGATTCAATAGTCAATTACGCTATTGAGAATAAAATGACACCAGGTGCTCAAATTTTAGTAGCTAAAAATTCAAAGGTTATTTATGAAAAATCATTTGGAAAACTTAGATATAATGAAGATTTAAAAACTAACTCTAAAACAATATATGATTTAGCTTCACTAACAAAGATTCTTGTAACCACTCCAATAGTTATGAATCTCGTTGATCAAAGAGCTATTGACTTAGAAACGAAATTAAAAAATATAATACCTAGATATGAAGACTCTAATAAATCAGATATTACCTTAAAAGAGCTCTTATCAGGACACGCTGGTCTTCAAGCTTGGATTCCTTTTTATAAAATTACTTTAGATGAAGAGAATAAGCCGTCTTCAAAATATTACAGTTTAAATAAAAATAAAATTAATAGTATAAAAGTTGCTCCAGACCTATTTTTAAGAGCTGATTATATTGACACTATCAGAAATATAATTAAAGAAAGTGATTTACTTAAAACTAAATATAAGTATAGCGATTTGTCATATATAATTATTCAAGAGTTTATAGAAGATTTTTATAATCAAAACCTAGAAGAAATTATAGAAAAATTACTTTTTAAAAAACTAGGTATTGATCTAACATATAATCCCTACATAAAAAAATTCACTAATAATATTGCTCCAACAGAAATAGACGAATATTTTAGATATAAAGAGATAAATGGGTATGTTCATGATATGGCGGCTGCAATGTTTGGTGGCGTTTCATCACACGCTGGATTATTTGGTAATTCTATTAATGTAGCTAAAGTAATGCAGATGTATATCCAAAAAGGTAATTACGCTAATCAGCAAATTATAGATACTAATACAATTAATTTGTTTAATAATTGTTATTATTGTGAAGAAGACAATAGAAGAGGAGTTGGTTTTGACAAGCCTCAATTAGAGAAAGAAGGACCAACATGTGGCTGTGTTTCAATGGATAGTTTTGGCCACTCTGGATGGACAGGTACATTTGCTTGGGCTGACCCTGAACAAGAAATTGTATATATTTTCTTATCTAACAGGTCTTATCCAACTGGTGAGACAGCAAGTAAATCTAAACTTGTAAAGGAAGATATTAGAAGTAAAATTCAAGAAGTTATTTATAAATCAATTATTAAATAGTTATGATTATAGGGATTGTATGTTATCCGACTTTTGGAGGAAGCGGAGTGTTAGCAACTGAATTAGGAATTGAATTATCTAAAAAAGGACATGAAATCCATTTTATAACTTATAATCAACCTGTAAGACTTGAATTATTTAGTAACAAGGTTCATTTTCATGAAGTAGAAGTTCCAAATTATCCATTATTTCATTATCCTCCCTATGAACTAGCACTATCATCAAGATTAGTTGGAATTGTGAAGAAATATAAAATAAATATACTTCATGTTCATTATGCAATTCCGCACGCATATGCAGCCCTTATGGCTAAACAAATGCTTAATTCAATTGGTATCAAAATTCCAGTTGTAACAACATTACACGGAACTGATATTACCTTAGTTGGCAGTAATCCATCATATAAAACAGCTGTTGAATATAGTATAAACAATTCTGATTATGTAACTGCTGTTTCAGAAAGCCTCAAAGATGATACTTTATCATTATTTGAAATAAATAAACATATTGAAGTGATACCAAATTTTGTGAATCTTGAAAAGTATAATCCAGCTTCTTCAAAAATCAATTTACTCAACAAAAACCATCAAATCATTACACATGTAAGTAATTTTAGAAAAGTTAAAAGAATTATGGATGTAATCGATATTTTTTATGGTATTCAAAAAGAAATATCTGTAAAGTTACTAATGATTGGAGATGGTCCTGAAAAAAATAAGGCAGAAAAAAAGGCTAAAAAATTAGGTATAAAAGACAAGGTTATATTTTTCGGTAAAAGTAATGAAACAAATAAAATATTGTCATTCAGCGATTTATTCTTACTTCCCTCAGAAATAGAAAGCTTCGGTTTGTCGGCGTTAGAGGCGATGGCTGCAAAAGTTCCAGTTATTTCAAGTAATACAGGGGGTATTCCTGAAGTTAATGCTGATAATTTTTCTGGGAGATTGAGTGATATAGGAGATATTAAAAAAATGATAAATGATTCTGTTGAAATTCTTTCTGATAAAAAACTTCATGAAACGTTTAAAATGAATGCTAGAAAAAGAGCAGAAGATTTTGATATACACAAAATTGTTCCTCTTTACGAGAATGTATACAATGACTTAAAGTAATAAAGTTTATGAAAAGAAAAGATTTTTTAAAATTAAGTTCAGCTTCTGTTTTTTTGGCCAGTTTAAAATCACATGGAATAAATCCTTCTAATCTTAATTTGAATTATAATTATTCAGATAACAACTCACAATATATGGGTGGATTTATTTCGACTAAACTTAATTTTGTTAGAGTGGCTTTTATCGGTGTAGGAGCTAGAGGTAGTGGACACGCTAAACAGATTGCTGCAATTGAAGGAACAGAAGTTGTTGCAATTTGTGATTTATACGATGACTTAGCTAAAAAGTCATTTGATGTTTGTAAAGAAATCGGAAATAATGAAAGACATAAAAATATAGGTCTTTATTCTGGAGACGAAAATAATTGGAGAACTATGTTGAAAGATGTAAAGCCAGATGCTGTATTTATTTCAACAAATTGGGATAATCATGCGCCGATGGCTATTGAAACAATGAAAAATGGAGCTCACGCATTTGTTGAAGTTCCCATGGCGACAACTATAAAAGACTTATGGGACATCGTTAATACTTCTGAAAAAACAAGAAAACATTGCATGATGATGGAAAATGTAAATTATGGAAGGGATGAGCTAATGTATTTAAATATGTGTAGAAAAGGTATTATTGGTGACTTTTTACATGCTGAAGCAGCATATATTCATGAACTTAGATTTCAAATGAAAGAAGAAAAAAGAGGTACCGGCTCGTGGAGAACTCATCATTATGCAAAAAGTAGAGGTAATCTTTATCCAACACATGGGCTTGGTCCTGTAGCACAATATATGAATTTAGCTAGAGGGGATGATAATTTTAATTCTTTAGTTTCTTTTTCTACTCCGTCCTTGGGTAGAAAACTCTATGCAGAAAAAAATTATGATTTAAATCATAAATGGAATAAGTTAATTTATTCTAATGGTGACATGAACACTTCAATCATAAAAACTAATATTGGTAGAACAATAATGGTTCAGTGGGATGAAACAAGCCCAAGACCTTATACTAGACATAATTTGATTCAAGGTTCAAAAGGAATATTAGCAGGCTTTCCAACAAGAGTTGCATTAGAAGATGGTGTATTGGGAATAACAAAAGACCATCACAGTTGGATCCAAGGTGATGATCTGGAATCGGTATACGAAAAATACGATCACCCATTGTATAAAAGACTTGGGGCAAAAGCTAAGAAAATGGGAGGACATGGAGGAATGGATTTTATGATGAGATATAGGATTATAGAATGTTTAAGGAAAGGTGAACCTTTGGATCAAAATGTATATGAGGGATGTTTTTGGAGCGCTGTTACACCTTTGAGTGCAGATTCGATAAACAGTGGGGGAGAACCTCAAAAATTTCCTGATTTTTCGAGGACTAACTGGATTAAAACTAAACCTTTAAAAATAATTAGTTAAAATTATTTCCAGTTTTTAAGCTTACTTGACATTCCAATACCAGGATTGAATGTGTTTGTTGGATCAAGTGATTTGTAAAATTTTATTAAAGTTGGTTTTGCTTGATACTCATGACCTACATTATGTTCAGCTGGAAATTCAGCCCCTCTTTTCTTGTAAGATTCAAGTAGTTGTTTTTTTAGTTTATTAGGATCTACTCCTTTTTTTAAAATATAATTTTGATGTTGAACATGACAAAATAAGTGTCCATAATAAAATTTTTTTTCTATTTGATCATCGATAACTATAGGTAACTCTTCAAACCATTTTTTTTCATTTCTGGGAAATGCAACGTCTAGAGACATCATATCACCAACTTCTTTATTTTTTAAGGCATGATATCTTCCTATCGCGCTCGCAGAAACAAATCTATGAAGTGAAGCTTTTTTACCCTCTTTTTTATTGCATTCAAAAAAATCTCCATCATTGATTTTAAAAAAATGAGCAAAATATTTTCTTGCTTCATCAATTCCATCATCAGACATTTCAACAATCCAATGATGTTCAAATCTATCTCTAAATTGCTCCATTCTCTTTGGAAGATGATTTGGTAAAATCGAACTTAGAAACTGCATTAATCTGTCAGAAAACTTATCAGGTAAGAAATTTAATCTACTTGCAATAATGTCAACATTTCTTTTTAATTCGAATAAAGTTGGTAAAAAGTTTGTTCCAAGTTTTTCTATAATGATGAAGTTATCTTTGCTATATTTCTTAGCTGCATCATAACAATCCCTATGTAAATAATCCCCAAGAGTTGGTAAATTTTTAAATTTTGACAATACATCTCTTCTTAATTTCCAAAATACGTCAGGATTGCTGGTTCCTAAATAAAATACTTTGCTTTTTTTTGGTTTTGGATATGTATCCAATCTCAGGGCAAAAACCACTAGCTTTCCTGAACTTCCTGATGCACCGTATAATAATCTATAATCTGAATTATATCTTGCTGGTGTGTCCTCATCTACCCCTCTAACTATTTTAGAATATTTATCATCTGAAGCTAGTTTTTCACTGTAAATAATATCTTGATCCTTATAGTTATTATTTTGTAAATTATTTAAAATTGTCTCTGGATCATCCCCTAAATTAACCCCTAGCTCATTAATTAATTCAAGTTCGCCATCTCTATTAATTTTCGCATATAAGGCTAGTTCTGTGTATGCAGGACCTCTTTTAACTAATGATCCCCCAGAATTATTACAAACACCTCCTACAATGGTAGCGCCTATAGATGTGGAACCTATTACCGAGTGTGGGTCTCTGTTGTAAGGCTTTAATTTTTTTTCTAGATCATATAAAGTACTCCCTGAAAGAGCTATGATCTGTTTAGCGTTATTTATCAGTTGTATATTATTAATACGTAGGGTATTAATGACTATTACTGGCCTATCATAATCACTTCCATAAGGAGTAGAGCCGCCCGTTAATCCTGTATTAGCAGCCTGCATAATTATAATAAAATCATTTGAAACACATATCTTAATAAGTTTCCATAATTCTAACAAAGTACCAGGCTTTAAAATAGCTAATGCATCTCCATTACCGTATCTCCATCCTTTAACAAAAGGCTGTTTTTGCCATTTTTGGGTTATAACGAACTTATTACCAATAACTGAATTAAATTCACTAATAACAGTTGAATTATTTTTCATTTAACACTAAATTATACTTGTAAATTAAAACCATTATTTTTAAATATTATTAATAATTTTTAGAAGTTATTAATAAACTATATTTTTAACCACTCATTGAACTTTATGAATAATTCTTTTGGAAATATTTTTAGATTAACAACTTTTGGTGAATCCCATGGTAAAGCTATTGGTGGAATAATTGACGGCTGTCCAGCTGGTCATAAAATTAATTTTAATCATATTTCAAATGAAATGCAAAGAAGAAAACCAGGGCAATCTGGTATTGTTACACAAAGAAAAGAGGAGGATTTAGTTGAATTTCTTTCTGGGATTTTTGAGGGTATAACAACGGGTGCACCAATTGGTTTTATAATAAAAAATAATGATCAAAAAAGTAAAGATTATTATCATTTAAAGGATTCATTTAGACCAAGTCATGCAGATTTTGTTTACGAAAAGAAATATGGTATTAGAGATTATAGAGGTGGAGGTAGGAGTTCGGCAAGAGAAACAGCTTGTAGAATTGTTGCAGGCGCAATAGCAAAACAAATTTTAGATACTATTAGAATCAATGCATACACAAAATCTGTTGGTAACATATCCCTTAGTGATAATTACGAACTTGATAAACCTAAAAATATTGAAGAAAGTTTAGTTCGATGTCCAGATAAAACCACCTCTGATAAGATGATTGCTGAAATAAAAAATGCTCGAAAAAAGGGTGATACACTTGGTGGTATTGTGAAATGTGTTATAAAAAATGTTCCTATAGGACTGGGAGAACCTATTTTTAATAAACTTCACTCTGAATTAGGTAGAGCAATGTTAACTATCAATGCGGTAAAAGGATTTGAATATGGTAGTGGTTTTAATGGTACTAAAATGAAAGGATCAGAGCATAATGATATTATTCAGGTTGATGAAACTACTTTAAGTAATCACTCAGGAGGTATTCAGGGTGGAATAAGCAATGGTATGGATATTTATTTTAATGTTGCCTTTAAACCAGTTGCCACAGTGATGAGAGATCAACAAACCATAAATTCTCAAGGAAAAGAGTCTATAATTAAAGGGAAGGGTAGACATGATCCTTGTGTAGTCCCCAGAGCTATCCCTATTGTTGAAGCAATGGCTGCAATGGTTCTATTAGATCACTATTTAATTAATAAAACAAAAACAATATGAGTTTAAAAAATCTACAATTGCATTGGAAAATTATTTTAGGAATGTTTCTAGGGGTGTTATTTGGTTTTTTAATGTCAAATTTTGATCAGACCGGTAAAGACATAATTTCAGATTGGATTAAACCTTTTGGTACAATATTTATTAACGCACTGAAATTAATTGCGATCCCACTAATTTTAGCATCTCTGATTAAAGGAATTTCTGATTTGAAGGATATTTCTAAACTTTCAAAAATGGGTGGGATTACTATCGCTACCTATTTAATTACAACTGTAATTGCAGTTAGTGTTGGTTTAGCTATTGTCAATGTTGTTAAACCTGGAAATTCTATTTCAGATCAAACAAGAATTGAATTACTAAACGCATATGAAGGTGATGCAGATAAGAAAAGAGAAGCTGCAGCTGAAACAAAAAATTCTGGACCTCTCCAACCAATTATTGATATTGTTCCATCTAATATTATTAGTGCTGCTACAGATAATAAAAATATGCTGCAAATAATTTTCTTCTCTATTTTATTTGGTATATCAATGATTCTAATTCCTGAAAAAAAATCAAAACCGTTAAAGGATTTTTTTGATTCATTAAACGAAGTAATATTAAAAATAATTGACCTAATTATGAGTTTTGCTCCATATGGAGTTTTTGCTTTACTGGCAACGCTTATTGTTGAAGCCCCAAAATGGGATTTATTGAAAAGCTTATTACTTTACTCAATAACACTTATAATAGGTTTGTTTTCACTAATTATAATATATACAATTGCAGTAAGATTAATTCTTAATAAAAGCCCTAACTTCTTTTTTAAGGGAATTTTACCCGCACAACTAGTAGCCTTTTCGACAAGTTCAAGTGCAGCGACACTTCCTGTTACAATGGATAGGGTTCACAATAATTTGAAAGTTAAAAAGGAGGTTTCAAGTTTTGTTTTGCCAATTGGTGCAACTATAAATATGGATGGAACTGCTGTTTATCAGGCAATTGCAGCAGTATTTATTGCTCAAACATTTGGTCTTGATTTATCAATCACAGCTCAACTTGGGATTATAGTTACAGCAACACTAGCATCAATAGGTGCAGCTGCAGTACCAAGTGCTGGGATAATTGTTCTAGTAATTGTATTAGCTCAAGCTGGAATTCCAGAAGCTGGATTAGCTTTAATATTTGCTGTTGACAGACCTCTTGATATGTGTAGAACTGTGGTAAATATTACAGGTGATGCAACTGTATCTATGATAGTTGATAAAATTGTTTCTAAAAAATGAATATAAAATTAGATGAATCTTGGAAAAAGCATCTAAATCATCATATTAATTCAGAAGGATTTAAGAATCTTGTTTCATTTGTAAAAAGCGAATACCAAAACTATACATGTTATCCCAAAGGAAAATTAATATTCACCTCTCTGAATAATTGTAAATTTGATGATGTTAAATTAGTAATCCTTGGTCAAGATCCATATCACAATCCAAATCAAGCAAATGGTCTAGCTTTTTCAGTTCCTGAATTAATTGAAAAACCACCCTCCTTAATAAATATATTTAAGGAAATTGAACAAGATTTAAATATAAAATATAATGATAGTGGTGATCTGATGCATTGGGTTAGACAAGGTGTTTTATTACTTAATTCTACACTTACAGTCAGAAAGAATAATCCTGGAAGTCATCAAAACCAAGGTTGGGAAGATTTTACTGATGAAATAATAAAAGTTATATCACTAAAAAAAAGAAATATAGTTTTTATGCTATGGGGAAATTATGCAAAGAAGAAAAGTAAATTAATCGACCACAACAAACATCTTGTGTTACTTTCAGGTCATCCGTCTCCACTAAGTGCAAATAGAGGATATTGGTTTGGTAATAAACATTTTAGCAAATCAAATAAATATTATAAGGAAAAAAATATAAAAGAAATTAAATGGCTTTAACTAAATTTTTTTTAATGTATATCTGATTAATGAATCAATAATTTCGTTGGGATCTTTAGAGTATAAATCATTAACTCTATTTGCTAATATTGCGTTTAACGAAATAGCATTATGACCTAAAAAATCTGAAAGTCCATAGATTATCGCTGTCTCCATTTCAAGATTTGTAACACTTTGATTTTTAAAAACAATTCTGTTTAACTTTTCAATATTAATTGAGTTTTCAAGGGGTATTCGGGTTTTTCTTCCCTGAAAAGCATAAAAACCATTACATGTTGCTGTCAATCCTTTTAAAAGGGTGTCAGAATAAAATTTTTCAAATAATATTCTTGATGAACTAAAGCAATTTAAATTATGATTTTCAAAGTAAATAGATTCTAAATTATCACTTTTATAGTTATCTAACTTGTAGAACGAAAGTTGGGAATTTAAATCAATTGCATATTCGCTAATTAAATGGGAATTCACAGGGACATTCTCCGAAATAGAACCTGAGGTTCCAATTCTTATAAAATTTAATGTTACGTGTCTAGAGTTGTAGCGTCGATTATTAAAATCATAATTAAATAAAGTATCTACTTCATTTATTACAATATCAATATTACTGCCACCTATTCCAGTTGAAATAATCGATATTCTTTTATTATCATATAAACCAGTGACAGATTTAAACTCTCTATTTTGAACAACAAATTCAATATTGTCAAAATACTTACTAATCGAATCAACCCGATAAGGGTCTCCCACTAAAATAATATCCTTTGAAAGTTGATTGGGTTTTAAATGAAGATGATAAATACTATTATCATTATTGGTAATAATTTCTGATGAACTCATTTTTAGCCTCCTACACGTTTTACTTTATATCCAATAACAGAAAGAAAACTCATAATTTCATCTCTGATGTTTCCCTGAATAATTATTGAATAATCCTTTACAGAACCACCTACAGAAAATTTTTGTTTTATTTTCTTTGCAAGTAATTTAATTTCAGGTTTTTTAATATTTTCAAATCCGTTTATTATTGTTATAGGCCTTCCATTTCTTTTTTCGTACTTACAAATCAAAGGGTTGGATTGACTGTGAGAATAATTTGATGTTTTTGATTCAACTACAGAGATTTCTGAAACTTTATGATCGGGAAATATATTTTTTAATTGATCTTGTAAATCCATTATTTTTTAAGCAAACCTAATTCAATTAGTCTTTCATCAAGAAATTCACCAGCTGTAATATCATCATAAGCTTTTGGATATTCATCACAAACGCATGAATCAAGAACATTTAATTTCATCTCACTAACAGGATGCATGAAAAAAGGAATTGAATATCTTGACTTCTTCAGTAGCTCTTTATTGGGATTGACAACTCTATGTACAGTCGATTTTAAAACATTATTCGTATGCCTTGAAAGCATATCTCCAATATTTATCATTAGTTCATCCTCACTTGCTACTGCATCAATCCATTCACCATTAGCATTTAATACCTGAAGCCCTCTTCCATGAGCACCCATTAATAGTGTAATTAAATTTATATCTCCATGTGCTGCAGCTCTGACAGCCTCCTTAGGGTCTTCTTTTATCGGAGGATAATGAATAGGTCTTAAAATTGAATTGCCATTATGAATATAATTGTCAAAATAATTTTCATCAATTTCTAAATACAGTGCAAGAGCTCGAAGAACATATTTTGCGGTTTTTTCCAATGTTTTATATACTTCTTCGCCAACTTCATTAAACTCAGGAAGCTCGTCTACAATAATATTAGGAAAATAGTTGTACTTATTAATATCTTCGTCGGAGATATATTGACCAAAATGCCAATATTCTTTTAAATCGCCATGCTTACTTCCTTTAGCACTTTCTTTACCAAAAGAAACATATCCACGTTGACCTGAAAATTCAGGATGCTCATACTTTCTTTTAACTTCAACAGGAAGGTCAAAGAAAAGTTTTATTTGACCATAGAGTCTCTCAATCAAATCTTCATCAAGAAAATGCCCTCTAACTGCACAAAAGCCTATTTCTTGAAAAGCCTTGCCAATGGATTGAACAAATATTGATTTTTTTTGTTGATCATCACTTAAAAAATCTCTTAAATCTACTGAAGGTATATGATTCATTTAATTTAGTTTTATGTTAATCAAAGATAATAAATGTTAATAACTTAGATTTATAAGTTTAATTTGAGATTGTCTGTTATAACTAAAAATTAATACTTTGCTTAATAATTGCTGATGAATTATTCAAATTCAAAAATAAGTACATCTATTCATATCGATCTCTACACTGGGATGCTAATTCCGCGAATGATAGAGGAAAAAATGCTGATTTTATTAAGGCAAGGAAAAATTTCAAAATGGTTTTCTGGAATTGGACAAGAGGCAATTTCCGTAGGTGTTACTAAAGCTTTAAAGAATGATGAATATATCTTACCTATGCATAGAAATTTAGGAGTATTTACAAGCAGAAAAATCCCCTTATATAAACTATTTTCTCAATGGCAAGGTAAATCTAACGGCTTTACAAAGGGGAGGGATAGGTCATTTCATTTTGGTACAAATGAGTATAATATTATTGGTATGATTTCTCATTTAGGGCCTCAGATGGGAGTTGCTGACGGGGTAGCTCTTAACAACTTAATTTCAAACAATAAAAAAATAACCGCTGTATTTAGTGGAGAAGGCGGTACAAGTGAAGGTGATTTTCACGAGGCGTTAAATGTTGCTTCAGTATGGAATCTACCTGTAATTTTTATTATCGAAAATAACGGATATGGCCTCTCAACCCCAACGAATGAACAATATAATTGTAAGAATATAGCCGATAAAGGAATAGGTTACGGAATTGAATCAATGACATTAGACGGTAATAATGTTGTCGAAGTTTATTCTACAATTACAGATTTAAGAAAGAAAATTGTAAAAAAACCCAGACCATTTCTGCTAGAATTTAAAACTTTTAGAATGAGAGGTCATGAAGAAGCCAGTGGAATTAAATATGTTCCAAAAGAATTAATTACTGAGTGGGTAAAAAAGGATCCAATTGCTAATTATGAGAAATTCTTACTTGATTCTAAAATTTTATCATTAATTGACATTGAAAATATAAAAAAGGAGATATCAAAAGATATTGAGAATAACCTTACCAAAACATTTAACGAAAAAAGAATTAGTTCTAGTCTCGAAAATGAAATTTCAGATGTTTTTAGAAAATTTAATTTTAAAAAAATTGATTCATCTGAAAAAGTTTCTGAAAAAAGATTTGTTGATGCAATTTCAGATGGGATTAAGGAATCAATGATAAAATTTGACGACTTAATAATAATGGGTCAGGATATAGCTGAATACGGAGGTGTATTCAAAATAACCGAAGGGTTTGTTGAAAAATTTGGTAAAGAAAGAGTAAGAAATACACCTATTTGTGAATCCTCAATTATTGAAATTGCTATGGGATTATCAATTTGTAAACGAAAGAGTATTGTAGAACTTCAATTTTCAGATTTTATAACATCTGGATTCAACCCAGTGGTAAATTATTTAGCAAAAACACATTATAGATGGGGTCAGAATGCTGATGTTGTTTTAAGAATGCCATGTGGAGCAGGAGTAGGGGCTGGACCTTTTCATTCACAAACTAACGAAGCATGGTTCACAAAAACACCAGGTTTAATTGTAGTTTATCCAGCCTTCCCTAAAGATGCTAAAGGACTTTTAATATCATCGGTTGAAAATCCAAATCCAGTTTTATTTTTTGAGCACAAGGCATTATATAGAAGTATAAGAGAAGATGTCCCTGATGGATATTTTAATATTGAAATTGGAAAAGCAAAACTACTTAAAGTTGGAATTGATATTTCAATTATAACTTACGGATCTGGAGTACACGAGGCCATCAAAGTAGTTGAAAACAATTCTATAAGTTGTGATTTAATTGACCTAAGAACTCTTTCTCCACTAGATAAAGATTCTATAGTTAATTCAGTAAATAAAACTGGAAAAGCAATTATACTACATGAAGACAGTTTATTTGGAGGACTAGGTTCTGAAATTTCATCAATTATAATGGAAAATTGTTTTGAAAATTTAGATGCACCTGTAAAACGTGTTGGAAGTCTAGATACACCAATTCCATTCGAGGAGAGTTTAGAAAAACAATACTTGCCCTTTGTCAGGTTTGAAAAAGAAATTATTGAACTGCTAAATTATTAGCTCTAAGTTCTTTAGATATTTTTTCAACTTCATCTAAAACCCTTAATAAATTTAAACCCCAAAGTTTTTTAATTTGCTCCTTTGAATAACCTCGTTTAACTAATTCATAAGTTACATTAAAGGTCTCTGATGCATCTTTCCAGTTTAAAACACCACCACCTCCGTCAAAATCACTACTTATTCCTACGTGATCGATACCTATGTAAGAAACCATGTAATCAATATGATCAACTAAGTGTTTTACAGAAACTTTATTTGGATCAAATATGCTTTCTTCTTTTAAATATTTTGCAAATGCGACTGTTTGAACGACTCCTCCGTTTTGCTTAATTAAATCTAACAATTCATTATCTAGATTTCTAGCATGATTACAAAGGTGTCTAGCAGAGGAGTGAGAGGCAATTAATGGAGCTTTAGACAACTTTAAAGTTTCAATTATAGATTCTTTTGACGGATGTGAAATATCTATAATCATACCTAACTCATTCATTCTTATCACTGCCTTTTTACCTAGATCACTTAAGCCATTATGAACATAAAATCCATCATATTCACCCGTGTTACTATCTGAAAGTTGATTATGATCATTATGAGATAATGACATATATCTAGCACCTCTTTTATAAAACTCGTCTATAATATTAATATTTTCACCGATCGGATACCCATTTTCAACACCAATCATAATAGCTTTTTTTCCTGAATTAACTATGTCAAAAACATCTGATGAACTAGTAGCTAAACTCAATTGCCCAATAGAATAATCCTTAATTAATCTGTGAATAGCATTAAATTTGTTAATTGCGTTTATATATGCTTTTTCATAACCATTATCATTTAGACTATCTTGAACAGTGTAAACAACTAGCCAAGAAACATCTAAACCACCATCCTTGATTTTTGGAATATTAACCTGACTATCAGTATCCATTGAGTAATTATTTTCATCAGTGAAATTCTTTAAGTCAATATCACAATGAGTATCAATTGTTATCACTTCATTATGAATTTTTATTGCTTTACTAAAGGTGTCCATAATTATATATATCCAAAAAGAAATTCCAATTAAAAATGAAACTAATAAAATTTTTTTGACAAACAAATTGTTTGTCATCAATGATGACTTTAAAAATTAAAACTTAAAACTAATAAAATCAACTTAAAATATAAATAAACCTAGAATTCTTACTATTTTTGCAAATCTGAGCTATTCAAATGAGTGTTAAAACCGAAATAGATTTATATAATTATCAGAAAGGAGCAATCGATAAAATTTTTGAAAGATTTGAAGATTGTCCAAGTGATTATCATCTTTTGTATCAACTTCCTACTGGTGGAGGTAAAACAATTATTTTTTCTGAAATTGTTCGTCAATATTTAAGACTAAAAAAGAAAAAAGTAGTTGTATTGACTCACAGAATAGAGTTATGCAATCAAACATCCAAAGTTTTAAGTGACTTCGGCGTATTAAATAAGGTTGTTAACAGTAAGGCTTCACTGGATGATCAGGAACAGTATAGTTGTTTTGTTGCTATGGTAGAAACCTTAAACAATCGATTATTAGATGATAAACTAGATATTTCGGATGTAGGATTGGTTATAATTGATGAAGCTCATTATAACTCATTTACCAAACTACTTAAATTTTTTAGCAGCTCTTTCATTCTTGGAGTTACTGCTACACCTCTTAGCTCAAATATAAATTTACCAATGACGGATAATTATGATGAATTAATTGTAGGTGAATCAATAAGTGAGCTTATAAAGAATAATTTTCTTGCTAGTGCAAATTTATACACCTATAATGTTGGTTTAACTAGTTTAATTGTTGGTGCAAATGGTGATTATACAGTTAAATCATCAGAAGAATTATATACAAATAATGACATGCTTTCAAAATTGCTACTTGCTTATGAAGAAAGGTGTTTAAATAAAAAGACGTTAATATTTAATAATGGGATTAATACTTCGTTAATTGTATATGACACATTTAAAAAAGCTGGTTTTAATATCAGGCACCTCGATAATACAGCAACAAAAAAACAAAGATCAGAAACACTTAAATGGTTTAAGGATACACAAGATGCTATTTTAACCTCAGTAAGTATTCTTACAACCGGTTTCGACGAGCCTACCGTGAAATGTATAATGATTAATAGAGCAACCAAATCATTGACTTTGTATTATCAAATGATAGGTAGGGGCTCAAGATTATTAAAATATAAAAATATTTTTGAAGTAATTGATTTAGGTAATAACTTTTACAGGTTTGGTGAATGGGGTTCAGATATAGATTGGCATAAGATATTTAGAAACCCAATGAATTATCTTGATAGCATACAATCTGATGAGGAAATTGAAGGAAGGTTTAGGTACGAAATGCCTGATGAATTAAAAGATTTGTTTTCAAATTCTGAAAATATTCATTTTGATGTCGATAAAACATATGTTGAATCAATAAAAAAAGGAAAATCATCAAAAACTGTGTTAGAAAAAGCAATTAATCATCATTCTACGATGTGTGTAGAGAATAGTGAAGATGAATTTGATGCTTTAACATTGGTAAAAGAATTAAATGATGATATAGACTATGTGATTAAAAGATACTCAAAATGTATCAGTAAAAGTACTGATAATTTTCTTGACTGGTTAACTAAAGATTACAAAAAAAGATTAAGAATTAATATCAGGATTAATTTCGATGAAATAAAAAATAAAAAATAATTTATTAATTTTAATTATGAGTTTTCTAAATTGGCATAAAAAACAAGTTGAAAAAAATTTAAATATGTTTGGACTATCTAATTATCAAGGATTATGGATTTCATTTATTAAGGGATTAATATTTGGGGCAATTATTATGTGGTTTGTAAGCTGCAATGAGCAAGTTGTTGTAAAAAAAGCTCCTACTATAGAAACTAAGATAACAAGCGAACTTCAATCTGATTTTAGTATAGGTGTTAAAGGAAATTGCGGTATGTGTAAATCCACGATTGAAAAAGCAGTTAAAGGCTTAGATTTTGTAAAAAATGCAGAGTGGGGGATTAAAACAAAAATTTTAGATGTTGAATTTATTGACTCAGATAATTTTAATTTAAATGCATTAAATTCAGCAATAAATGAATCAGGTTATGAAACAATGAATACTACGGCTATTCAGTCAGCATATGATGCACTACCTATGTGTTGTAAATACGATCGAAATATGGTAGTATATGGTTCAAAATCTGAATAAAATTGAATCCTAAAGGGATAATAAACTACCTAAGAAGAAAAACAACAAGATTTTTCTCAAAAATATTAGTAAATAATAAGCTTTCAGAAGATGATTTTTCACAAAATATTACTCTGGTAAAAAAAGTTTTAGTTTCAAGGCCTAATCACAGATTAGGAAATAATCTATTGTTAACTCCTTTGATAAAAGAAATTTCAGAAATTTTTCCAAATGCTGAAATACACATCTTTACAAAAGGCAGCCTAGTTGATGTTGTATTTGATAATTATAAAAATGTAACAAGATTAATAAAATTACCTAGAAAACCTTTCAAAAATCTGATTGAATATTTTTCATGCTGGTTTTCAATTTTAAGAGAAAAATATGATATTTCAATAAATGCTAACAGGGTTTCTTCATCAGGAAAATTAGCTATAAAATTTTCTAGATCGAATTACAAATTTTATAATATTTTGAATGAAAATTCAGAATTAATAATAGATGATTATTCACATAATGCAAAAAACCCAGTGTATAACCTAAGATTTCTGGTTAAAAATAAAATAAATAGGTCTAAAATTATTATACCAAAACTGGATATTAAATTACGAGATTATGAGATAAAAAATGGTGAAAAATTATTAAAATCAATGTTTAGAGATCAAAAACCTGTTATCTCAATTTTTACTTTTGCAACGGGTGAAAAATGTTATAATAAAACTTGGTGGAAAAATTTATATCAAAAAATAAAAGCTCTTGAAAAGAATTATAATATTCTTGAAATTCTTCCCGCTGAAAATATATCACAAATTGATTTTGATGCAAAATCATATTACAGTAGAGATATTAGAGAAATTTCAAGCGTAATGTTCAATACTAAGATTTTTATCGGAGCTGATAGTGGTATGATGCATTTGGCTCACGCTAGCAATGTTACAACAATTGGTTTGTTTAGTGTTACAGAACCTGAATTTTATGGAGTTTACGGGGATAATAATATTTCTATCGATACAAACAAAAAAGACGGAGACTACATTATCAGTACTATACTTAAAAGAATTTAAGGTAGTTTGTCTTATAATTTATATTATGTAAAATAGATTTACTTATAATACTCACCTGCTTAAGAATAATAAAATCTAGTTTTTAATAATTTTTCGGGTTGTTGATTTGTTATCTTTTACTAGTTTGATGTAATAGACTCCGTTTGCGAGCTGAGATATATCTATTTGTCCTAATGTAATGCCCTGACCCAATCTTTGGCCAATTGAATTGTAAAGAACATAATCCATTGAAACATCATTTGATAAATATATTATACTTGATGTTGGATTTGGATAAAGCAATAAATCATCCAAGATGTTTTCAGTTACTGAAAGACCTGCTTCAACCATTACTTCTACCTCACAAGATGATATATTATCGTTTACATCTGTTACTATCATAGTGATCGAATTTGACCCTAAATCTTCCTCTGTAAATTCTACCTTTGACAACTCAATAGATTCAATACCGCAGTTATCATAACTTCCATTATTAATGTCATCCTCTGTGATAAAAGCTAAACCGTTCTCCAGAGTTACATTGATATTAACACATGCTAACTCAGGTGATTCTTGATCGATGACGGTAACTGAAGGAATACACTGAGAAGAATTTCCATAATTATCTATTGCAGTAATCACTACTTCATTTNAACCAATCATAGAACAATCAAAGGTTAACTCAGAAGTAGTAGAAACTTCTGCAACACCAGAAATATCACTTACACTATTGACTATATCATCTATCACAATTAAAGCTTCACCATTTTCATCCAAATAAATATCTAAACCATCACATAAAATCTCAGGACCAATTGTATCTACAACATTAACCTGTATTGTGATGGTATCGGATTCATTTCCTGAACTATCTATTGCAGCAAAAGTTAACGTGTAAGTTCCAATAGTATTAACATCGACACTACCTGTTGTAATTATAGTTGGATTTTCATCAATATTGTCATAAGCAACCGCAATTGGTGGAGTAAAAGATGTGCCTACCTGTACTGAAGTTACAATATCTCCAGTTAATGAAATTACCGGCGGAGTTGTATCTTGAATACTACTGCTTAATGCTTGATAAGCATTAACTCTTCCATATCCGTGATAAATATCATAACCTTGTACATCTTCTGCAGGGTCTCCAACTTGATCATCAGCAGAATCACGGATAATTTGATAGATTTCGTCGGGTGTTCTGGTTGAATCTTGAGATAAAAGTAAGGAGGCAATACCGGCAACTAAGGGCGATGCCTGAGAGGTTCCACCCCAATAATAATTATAATTAGTATTAGAATTAAAACTCAAACTATATATATAGTTTCCAGGTGCAACTACATCAATATGAGACCCATAGCTACTTCCACCACCCCAAAAAAAAGGAGATGTTCTTGAATCATCGGGATCAGTAGATCCAACAGAAAAAGAATTATAATATCCCGCAGGATAATACACTTGATCTGAATCTTCATTCATCATTGAAACAAAAACCGAAACATTATTATTCACTGCAAAATTAATGGCATCCTCCATAGCTTGTGAATAGCTAGAACCTCCTAGTGACATATTAATGATATTAGCACCATTGTTCACAGCATAATAAATAGCATCAATCCACCAACTGTAATATCCCCAATTTTGATCATTAATGACTTTTAGCGGCATAATTTTACAATTCCAATCTACTCCAGCATAGCCAGTCGAATTGTTGGAAACAGCACCAATTATACCTGCTACATTTGTCCCATGTCCATGATCATCTGTAGGATCATTATCATTATTAGCAAAATCATATCCATTTACTTGATTGTCATTATTCCAAACTCTACCCTGAAATTCTGGATGATCTAATTTTATACCTGAATCTAATACTGCAACCACAATCTCTGAGCTACCTGTTTCAATATTCCAAGCTAAATCCATATCAACATCAGCGTCATTTTGAGATTCTGAGTTAAAACTACCATCGTTATATAAACTCCATTGTCTATTCCAGTAGGTATCATTGGGGATTATCTGTGATTGGTTAGATATCTGATTGTTAGATGAAGAAATTCCAGCTCCTTTTCCAATATAATCAGGTTCTACAAAATCAAAAATTGATAATTCTGTATATTCTTTTACAGCATTTTTGATATCGATATTATTTTTAAATTCAATTTTAAATAACTTTTTATTATCTCTACCTCCAATACACTTAATCTTATCAATATTGTAATAACTATTAAGTTTATCTAATGAAACAATATTAAACTTATTGAAATCTAAATTTGCAATAATCTCTACATTATCTTTAAATTTAATTATAAGACTATTTTCTGAATAATTAATATCTTCCTGTGCAAATAAATTAAAGGAAAAAAAAGCAGTTGATAATACTAATATGAATCTGTTTATATGTGTCATTTTTTTATAATTCTATGAGTTTCTGTCTTATTTCCATATTTTAATTCTAAAATATATATACCATTTTCAATATAACCTAAGTTAATCATTTTACCGTTACTGGATTTTCCATATCTGAGTTCACGGCCATTCAAATCATATATTGAATAGTTAAAATTATTAAGGAATTTTGAGCTTGAAATCTTTATTTGGTATGTAAAAGGGTTTGGAGTAATTCTAAATGTATTTTGCTCCAAAATTGGATTGTTTAATGTATTTGTATAGCAGTTTTGATCAACTGAAAATTCAGATTTAATTAATTCATTTATTTTATTTTCTGTGAAACTTTCGTTCAAGGTGTTATTAAAAAATGTAGAATCAATGGCATTGTTGTCAGCACCCAAATAATCTTGAAGAAGAGTTCCAAGAGTTTCTCTAAAGTCATATTGAAAAGTCTTAAGTTGCCAATTGTTTTCATTAGTAGCTTCATTTAAGTCTGGATTTTCGCCAGAAACACCACCATTGATAGAACCACCAAAAACAAACATTGGAGCTATTTCACCATGGTCAGTACCCAAATTTCCGTTTTCCTTTGCTTTTCTTCCAAACTCAGAAAAGGTCAATCCAACAACATCATTTTGAAAGCCTTGAGATGATATATCCTGAATAAAAGATGAGACTGCATTATTCAATTCAATTAATAAATCATTATGTTTTCCTTGAGTATCATTTTGCGATTGTATCTGTGAGTTATGAGTATCGAAACCATTTAGTTTTACCAAAAATACTTTAGATTGGAGTCCACCACTTATCAACCTTGCAACGGTTTTCAATTGATTAGATAAATCAGAGTCATCGTATGTTACTGAATTATTCCCACTGTTGAATGCATTTGAAATTGCTTGAGAATAAAGTGTTGAAATTTGATCATTATCGATAATATACTGTAGTTCCTCACCATAGTGAGATTCAGGAATATAAGACGGTGCTTCCCCACCTAAGCCGCTTAAAACCGAGTAAAAACCACTGGTGTCTTGACCTTCAATATTTATTGATAATCCATGCTCATGTTCACCTAAAAAACCTAAAGAGCCAGCCTTTGATCCAATTTCAACACCAATCGGAAAATTCTGTTGCAGAAGATCATAATAATAAGATTCGATAAATCTTCCAATCCAACCTGAACGACCATCTCCATTTAACCAACTATTACCGTCATTTCCTGTATTATAAATATCTGTAGAAGCAAAATGACTTCTATTTTGAGAAGGATAGCCTACTGATTGAATTATTCTCAAAAAACCTGAATCATATAAATCTTTAAATCCTAGTAGAGATGGATGTAAGCCAATTTGCTGATTGTCGTTAAGACTTAAATCTAA
Organism: Flavobacteriaceae bacterium; assembly: GCA_002702745.1. The sequence continues at coordinate 37,203 of PABM01000013.1, forward strand.
ATTTATAAATGAGTTTAAACCAGTCTCTGGAACTTTTATGGTTGGTCTTAAATTACTGTAAATATCATATTGGTCTAAAGGGATTACAGTATTTAAACCATCATTCCCCCCCTTTAAATAAATTAAAACCAATTTCCTATCATTAATATCACAGTTAATATAATTTTTACCAATGTTAAGTGCATTTGCTATTTGGCTCGGGAGCAGACTAATAGCTGATGCAGTTGAAGTAAGTTTAATAAAATTTCTTCTTTTCATTTTAGAATTACATTAACTGGTTTTCTGCTGCATTTATCATAGATTTTAGCAATTTATCCAATAAATTTCTGACCACAGTATCATCTCCATTAGTTAAATATTGATTCCACGCATCTGTCCAATAGTACTCCGGATAACCGTCAAGAACAATTTCTGCAAAATATTCTATTCTTTGTTGTTGAATTCCGAATGGATACAAAATTTCAGAAATATCATTTATTAGATTGAATATATTTCCAGCAGATGAAATATTTTGCTGAACTAAAGAAACTGTATCTAGAGCAGATCCGATTTGAGCATTGTTTGCCAAAGAATTTCTCCCACTTAACAAACACTCAATCATTCTATATCTAGATAAAATAGTAGATGAGGAAAACCATTTTCTGTCATAATCAGGAGCTTGAAACATTGCAGGATAGCCGGCAACTGTATCAGGTTCAAATAAATTCATTCCTGACATAGGAAAATATGTATTTTTTAAAAAATTAATTGAAAACCTATAGTAGTTATTAATATCAGTATTTGGGTTGGGTATTTCAAAGTTTAAATTTCTAATTGTAGATGAGATCAATTGAAGCGGAGATTTGATAATTGAGCCTAATATTTCATCTGAAGGATCACTATCTCCTGCATCAAAAAAATGCTGCGAAGAAAGAAGAGTTTTTACAACAGGAACTATAAAGTAATTACTATTTATAAGTTGTTGACTTAAAGGATTGATTATATTAATTTCATCATCTTCTGTCCATTCACTTTTTACAAAAAATCTATACAACTTCCTTATGTAAGCCTTTGCAGTTTCCTCTTTTGAGAATATCATTTCAACAAATTCGTGAAGCTCATTCATGATTGACTCTTCATCAAAACCCCCAGCAAGAACATAATTATCAAAAGCATGACTAAAAACTTTTTGATCCTGATCATGTTTATTTACCTGTATTCTACCCATCGGTAGTCCTGTTTCACTATCAATGATACTTCTGTCTAATTTGGTTTTGAAACCTGTGAAAACCCTTGCTGCCTGAACTACATCATCTTCAGTGTAAGTTGAGTAGTCTCCCTCCCCTATCTGATCCCCCTTGGTTATTGTAAATAATTCAAGGAATTCTCTCGCATAATTCTCGTTTGGATTATCTGCGTTATTCTGGCCATTATCAAGGTAATTTAACATGGCATTGTCCAAAGTGATTTTTTTTGCTAAATCCAACAAACTACCGTCAGAAAATCTATTTAATAATCTTATATGATCATAAAAATAGTGTGATGCACCAACTTGACTATTGGAAATAGTAAAAGTTGAATGAAGAAAGAAAAGTAATTTATCTTTTAAATGATTTCTTGAAATCATATTGTAAAACCACCATTGTGATATTAAACCACGCTTTCTGCCTTGATTTGGAATATCTGGAGGGTATAAAGCAGAAGAAAGCCAATATCCATGCGGATTATCCGTAGGCCTAGGGTCATATGGCTCAATATAAGCAATAGAATCATCTTGAATCAGTAGATTAAACGCATCTTCAATATTTAAATTTGATATAGTATATAAAATATTTTTATTATAATGAAAACAAGCCCTCCTTAACAAATGTTTCGCTCTTGAAACTCCTAAATTTGAAGTGATTGGGGCTAAAGACATATGTTAATTTTTTTCTATATAAACAGAAGTTGAAGGATATGCAAATTCACATTCATACTTATTCACTATATCAATTATCTGAAAATTAATTGTTTGTTGAGTATCTATAAGAACTTCCCAATCAGGGCTATCCACAAAATAAAGAACCATTATATCTAACGAACTGGCCCCAAAATTTAAAAATCTAACCTTTCCATCTTGATTTGTCATTGGATATTCATCTACTAGTTTTTGAATATCTTGAAGAATATTTTTTATATTTTCAACAGATGTATTATATGTCAATCCAATATTAAACTTGACTCTTCTAACAGGTCTAGCGCCTAAATTATCTAATTCAGTGCTAATTATATTTTTATTTGGAACTGTTACAACACTTTTATCAAATGTCCTAATTCTGGTACTCCTGAATCCAACCTTTTCAACAGTTCCCGTTAGACCTCCAAGAGTTACAATATCTCCTACAGTAAAAGGCTTATCAAAGAAAATAGTGAATGATCCTAGTAGATTTTCTAAACTCTCTTTTGAAGCTAGTGCAAATGCAACTCCACCAATACCCAATCCTGTAACAAGAGCAGTAATGTTAACATCAAAAACATCACCTAAAATCATTACTACACCAAGGATTATGGTTAATACCTTAGCAATATCTATTGCAAATGGTATCAACTGATCATCAACTTTACTTTCAGTCTCTGAGGCCTTATTTTTAAGTTTATATCCAATAAAGTCAATAGCTCTGTTAATTGTCCAGAATATTGTAACTAAAAGAAAAAGATTAAAACCTTTATCTAAGTATTCAATAAGATCTAAACCTTCTCCTTCATTTGAATTTAAAAATTCTGGCAAACTTATAAACTGAACAGAAAAATACAATACCAGCAGAATTAAAAAATATCGCAGAGGTTTTTTTAGTAAAGAATTAAACTTTACGTTATCATTTTTATTGTTATCCTTACCAAAAAGTCTAAATAATAATTTTGAAATAAAAAGTCTAAAAGGAATAATTAATAATAGACCAACTAAAAATGAACTTAAAAAATAAAGATAGTCTGTAATGCTATTTCCTAAAAACTCGTAGTTTAAAAACTCCATTGAATGATATTTAATTTTATTCAAAAATATTAAATTATTTATTTACTATATTATTTTACAAAAATTTAAACAATATTTATTAAATTAATAATCCTATTAACCAACCAACAAAAACTTAATCAATGAAAAAAACTAATTTTTCAATTTTATTTTTAGGATTTATAATCTTGGCTTCATGTCAAATGAATCAAAAATCTGTGGGTATTTCGAATTGGTCAGATGATGGAAAAGTCTATAAATGGCAATTGGGTTCAGAAAGTGCGGTGGATGTCGCCGCTAATCTTGACAAAGCCATGAAAGAAAAAGATTATACTCTATTAAGGAATTTTCTTTCAGATACTGTTAAAATAACTTCTTCAAATGGAACTAAATATAATGCAGATTCTTATATAGAAAGAAGGATTGAAATTGATTCAATTTTGGAATCAAGAAATGCTACACTGAACTGGGAATATTCAAATATTTTTTCAGTTGACTTAGATCCAACAAGAGGTGGTGAACATGTACACGTAAACTATTCTGGTAAGTACGAAGATGACAATGGTGCTGATACTTGGAATTCCATTAACAGATATTATGTGATTGATGGAAAGGTTGTCTGGTGGGACACATTCACACAAGATATAATAGATACAGAAACAGAATAATAACTAACCAATAAATTAAATCATGAAACAATTAAAACAAATATTTACAATTACTATATTCTCTTTATTCATTTTAAGCTGTAATTCACCCGAAAGATCAATTGGAATGACTAATTGGACAGATAATGGAACTGAATTTAAGTTTTATTTAGGAACCGAAGAAGCTATTGATGTAGTCAGAAACTGGGATAAATTACAATCAGAAGGAAAATGGGAAGAGTCCCTTGAATTATTCGCTGATACTGCTACTGTTACATATCAAACTGGACAAACAGTAAAAGCTTCAGAAATGACGGAAATGGCAAGAAAAAGAGATTCAAATATGAAAGCTAATGAAGTAAATTATGGATGGACACTTCAGGGTGCTTTTTCTGTAGATTTAGATCCTACAAGAGGAGGTGAACATGTCTATGCTGATTATATTATGAATTACGATGATGGTGAGCAAAAAGGTGGTGTTAATGCTGAATTAAGATTTTATATTATTGATGGTAAAATAGTTAGTGTCAATCAATTTAACCAAGGAATTATTACGGAAGAATAAATTTAGATATTTACTAATATTAAAAAAAGCACCATTGAAATGGTGCTTTTTTTATCTTTTAAACTATGAAAAAATTAAATTTCTAATTATTTCCAAGTATTAGTGGTAATCCGTCATCACCGCTTCCGATAACAACAACCTTGGAATTACTAGATTCTGCTAATTTAATCGTAGCTTCAATACCTTTATCCTTTAGTATATTTGAGGTTAAAGATGCAGCTAATATTCTGTTCGCATCAGCTTTACCCTGAGCTTCAATCCTTTGTTTTTCAGCTTCCTTGGAAGCGGTAACAAGTCTAAATTCGTATTCAAGTGATTCCTGCTCTTGCTTTAATTTTCTTTCAATAGCTTGTTTAATTGTACTTGGTAGAGTAACATCTCTTACAAGTATCTCGTTTAATTGTATATACTGATCATCTACAATTTTCTTGGTCTCCTCAAATATTTCTAATTGTATAGCATCTCTTTTAGACGAATACAACTGTTCAGGTGTGTATCTACCGACTACACTTCTTGCTGCTGACCTTATTGCAGGTAATAAAATTCTTTGCTTATAAGCTTCACTCTTTTCTTTATGCAGCTTCCCTAAATCCTCATATTTTGGCTGGAACCA
>PABM01000014.1 GCA_002702745.1 Flavobacteriaceae bacterium
AAAAAAAGACGTGGATTTAATATTAAATAGTCATATTTTTTCTAATCCAATTTCACAGGAATGTCATGAATATTGACAAAAAATATTATCAGGAAATCAACAGCAACCTGACCAATACTATTCAGGATACCAATATTGACGCCCCTAATAAAAAGGTTGGTAAGGTTAGGGATGCTTATTTTTTAGACGATAGGGTTGTAATGATTTCTACAGACAGGCAAAGTGCTTTTGATCGCGTTTTAGCTGCCATTCCATACAAGGGAGCTGTTTTAAATTCTGTCAGTGCGTGGTGGTTTAAAAAAACTGAACACTTATTTCCCAACCACCTTATTTCTACACCAGATCCAAATGTTTCTATGGTGGAAAAATGCACTGTCTTTCCGGTTGAGTTTGTTGTGAGGGGCTATATCACAGGAACAACGGACACCTCCTTGTGGACCGTTTATAATAATGGGGATCGAGAGTATTGTGGAAACACTATTCCTGAAGGTCTAAAGAAAAACGATAAACTTGACGCTCCCATGCTAACACCAACAACCAAAGATAAAGTTCATGATAGGCCTGTTTCTAGAGAAGAAATAATTGATCTTGGTTTAATGTCTGCAGAAGATTATGACATAGCTGCCAAAATGAGCTTAGACCTTTTTGCTTTTGGACAAGAAACAGCAAAGAAAAATGGCCTAATTCTGGTAGACACAAAATACGAAATTGGTACAGACTCTTCAGGAAAAATTAAGTTTGTCGATGAAATACACACTCCTGATAGTAGTAGATTTTGGATAAGTGATTCATATAAAGAAAGAATTGATGCGGGCCAGGAGCCTGAAAACATTGACAAAGAATTTTTAAGACTTTGGTTTGCAAAAAACTGTGATCCCTATAATGATGAAGTTTTACCAGACGCTCCAGACGATCTCGTTGCAGAGCTTTCTGCTAGATACATTTTATTATATGAATTAATTACTGGAGAAAAATTTGTTTTTCCAATCCTTAACAATATAAACAAACGAATTACTGAAAACATAAAGGAGCTATTATGAAAGCTGTATTAATTATGGGTTCAACCTCAGATCAGCCACATGCAGACAAAATTACTGCTACTCTTGATACGCTTGGAATTGAACACGAGGTTCATGCTGCTTCAGCCCACAAAAACCCTGAAAAGGTATTAGAAATTATAAGGTCTTTTGGAGAAAAAGATGCTGTTGTTTTTGTTACAATAGCCGGAAGGTCAAACGCTCTTTCTGGTTTTGTAGGTGCAAACTGCAACAAACCAACCATAGCTTGTCCTCCTTTCAAAGATAAGGTAGATATGAGCATTAACATTCACTCAACTCTTCAGATGCCAAGCAAAACGCCTGTACTTACAGTGCTAGACCCTGGTAACTGTGCTATTGCTGTCCACAGAATATTAAACATCGGATCTATGTGAGCAATATTTCTCCAATAGACGGGAGATATAAGAAAAACGTCTCTGAACTAGAAGCATTTTTTTCAGAGCAGGCACTAATGCGCCATCGAGTAATGGTTGAGGTCGAGTATCTGCTGGCCCTAATTGAACACAGGTCTTTTCAAAAAACCCGCGCCTTAAGCAAAAAAACTCTAAACTCATTGAAAGGTTTGTACGTTGAGTTTTCAGCAGCTCATTTTAAACAAATAAAAAAAATTGAGAAAAAAACAAATCATGATGTAAACGCGGTTGTTGTGTTTGTGTCTGAAAAGTTAAAAAAACTCGGTAGAGGAGATTTGGTGCCGTTTGTTCACTTTGGGCTTACATCCGAGGACATTAACAATATTTCGTACTCTTTAATGACACAGGGTGCTGTTGAAGATGTAATGATCCCCTCAGTAAAGCGTGTTCTAAAAGAGCTAAAGGCTCTTTCAAAAAAAACAAAATCTTTGTCTTTGTTGTCTTTAACCCACGGACAGCCTGCCACCACAACAACCCTTGGAAAAGAGCTTGCTGTTTTTATTTCTAGGGTAGAAAGAGAAATTGCTTTGATTAAAAAAATGAAGTTGTTGGCAAAGCTTTCGGGGGCAACAGGGTCTTATGCGGCTCACAAGGTTGCCTTCCCAGATTTTAACTGGCCTTTGTTCACAAAGAGGTTTATTAAAAAACTAGGCCTTGAGCAATCCCCGATTTCTACACAGGTTGAACCGGGAGATTCTCTTGCGGAGCTACTACACTCTTTTATTAGAATTAATAATATATTTTCTGATTTTTCTTTAGATATGTGGTTGTATATAAGTAGAAATATTTTTGTTCAAAAAAATATAGTTGGTGAGGTTGGCTCAAGCACTATGCCCCATAAAATTAATCCAATCTTTTTCGAAAATTCCGAAGGAAACCTAGACATCGCAAACAACAACTTCTCTTTCTTGGCATCCAGAATTACAAGGTCTAGACTTCAAAGGGATCTAAGCGGTAGCACTGTTTTTAGAAACATCGGTGTTGGTTTTGCTCACTCGCTCGTTTCATATAAAAATCTAATTAAAGGTGTTTTGAGGGTGTCTCCAAACAAAGCACAAATGAAAAAAGAGTTGGATGAAAATTGGAGCATTCTTGCAGAGGCCATACAAACGGTTTTACGAAAATCTGGAGACGCTTCCGCTTATGATAAAATTAAAAAGCTAACTAGAGGAAAGCCGCTAACAAAAGAGTCTTATTTGCAACTGGTTAACAGCCTTGATGTTGCTGAAAAAGACAGGGTGTCGCTTCTTGTGTTAACCCCTCATACATATCTGGGTGAAATAAATAAAGTTTTGGAGAACCTATAAAGTGTGCGGAATAATTGGTTTATACCACCCAACAGAAAATGTTTCTGGTGAAATTTATGATGCTCTGATTCAAGTTCAGCACAGAGGTCAAGATGCCGCTGGAATCGCAACCTGGGACAACAAAAAACTTTCTCTTCACAAAGAGCTTGGTGTTGTTACTGAGGTTTTTAAAACAAACGAGTCTCTAAGTTTGGAGGGCAATGTAGGAATAGGTCATGTACGTTATCCCACCGCTGGTTGTTCTGACGTTTCAGAGGCACAACCATTTCACTCCTCTAACCCTGTGAATGTTTGCCTTGCACACAACGGGACGCTGACTAACAGTGATGAGATGAAAAAGTTTCTTCTAGACACCCACTTCTGTCAATTTAACACTCAGTCTGATTCTGAGGTATTATTAAATCTTTTTGCATATGAACTGTCTAAAACAAACTTTGATGTTTTGCAAAATTCGCATGTTTTTGAGGCCCTAAAAAGAGTATATGAAAAGTGTGAGGGCGGCTTTGCTGTGACAATGATCGTTGGGGGCGTTGGCTTAGTTGCCTTTAGAGATGCAAACGGGATTCGACCGCTTGTTGTGGGTAAAAAAGATGGTGAATCTTTTATGGTTGCTTCAGAAAGCTCTGCGCTTAGCGCTCTAGGGTATGAATTTGAATACGACATTGATCCCGGAGCAGCCGTCATTATATCTGAAAGCGGTGTTATAGAAAAAAGCATTTGTGCTGAATCTATATCACACTCTCCTTGTCTTTTTGAGTTTGTATACTTTTCGCGCCCCGACTCTGTTATTGATTCTATATCGGTTCATAAATCTCGACTTAGAATGGGNGATTTTTTGGGAGATAAAATTCTTAGNGATTATTCTCATCTAGAAATAGANGCGGTAATACCNGTTCCAGACACAAGCAGAACATCTGCAATGCANGTTGCNTACANGCTTGGTGTTAAATATAGAGANGGNTTTATTAAAAANAGATATATAGGTAGAACNTTTATTATGCCGGGNCAAAGNATNAGAAAAAGGTCTGTTGCTCACAANTTAAGTCCAATNGAAATTGAGTTTAAAAATAAAAANGTTTTGNTGGTTGATGANTCAATTGTGCGAGGAAATACTTCAAAAAAAATNGTTGAAATGGTTAGAAANCAGGGNGCAAAAAATGTGTANTTTGCTTCTGCNGCTCCTCCGGTNCGCTATCAAAACGTTTATGGNATTGATATGCCNGCAACCAAAGANCTNGTTGCCCACGGAANAACAGTTGAAGAAATAAGACTGTTTATTGGNGCAGACGAACTTNTTTATCAAGACATTGAAGATTTAAGAATGGCCGCNCACATTGGAAATACAAACATTACAAGCTTTGAAGACTCGGTTTTTACGGGCAAGTATCGTGCNGGNAAAATTTCTGAAGNNTATTTATCACNACTTGAAAACAACCGATCTTCCAAAGAATGAAAAATGTTTTGGTGGTGGGGTCTGGGGCNAGAGAGGTTGCAATTGCTAGATGTATTTCACANAGCTCAATAAAAAATTCTCTTTTTTGNGNATCAAAAGATATAAACCCGCAGATCTTNGATCTTTGTAAGGACTANTTTGTTNNNGATCTTGNGAACATATCTGATATTGTNTCATATAGCAGAAAAAACTAAGGTCGACTTNGCAATANTTGGTCCAGAAAANCCGCTTGCTAACGGCATTGTAAATGAGCTTGAAAATGTTGGNGTTAGGTGCGTTGGGCCNAAAAAAGAAGTTGCANTAATTGAAACCAGCAAGTCTTTTGCAAGAAAAATAATTGANCTTTGCTGTCCAGAAAAAAACCCANAAAGAAAAGAGTTTNGNTCAATAGAGGGGGTTGAAAGCTTTATCAAACAANTGGGTGGNGAGTACGTAATAAAGTTTGANGGTCTTATGGGNGGAAAGGGGGTTCGTGTTTCTGGTGANCACCTAAAAAACATCGATGAGGGCGTTGCTTACGCTAACGAAATTGTTAGNATNGGCGGAAANTTTTTAATTGAAGAAANGCTGGTTGGAGAAGAGTTTTCTTTNATGAGNTTTGTAGATGGNAANGTTTGNAAACATATGCCNNTTGTTCANGATCANAAAAGAGCATATGANGGCGACACNGGTCCTAACACNGGNGGGATGGGCACCTACTCTTTTGGAAATCATTCTCTTCCCTTTTTAAGCGAAAANGANATTAAAGANGCTCAAAAAACCAACGAACTTGTAGCCAAACANCTTTTTGAAGNAACNGGCACNCCCTATGTTGGCATACTNTATGGNGGCTTTATGTTAACANGNGGNGGTGTTAAGGTCATTGAATACAACGCTCGTTTCGGNGACCCCGAAGCAATGAANGTCTTGTCTATATTANAGTCAGACNTNTTGTCNGTTTGTATTTCTATGGTTGATGGAANCCTAAAAAACCANGATGTCTCTTTTGAAAGGCTTGCTACTGTTTGTAAATATGTTGTTCCGGTGGGCTACCCAGACAAACCNACAAAAAACTTTGAAGTNTTTTGTGATNAAAANGACCCCTCTCTTTTTCTCGCATCTGTTATGNTAAAAGANCAAAAGCTANTAGCCTGNGGNTCAAGAACCGCTGCGGTGGTTGGTAAAAACAANGATGTTTTTCAGGCTGAGCTNTTTGCTGAAACCGGCANAGCAAACATATCNGGAAACCTTTTTCACAGAAAAGACATTGGCACAAAGAAGTTGATTGANTCTAGAATTAAAAGAATGAAAGAGTTGTTGCAATGAGNTTNGCTGTTATTGGATCAACNAANGGCACAGACCTTGTTCCTNTTGTTNGNGCTATNAANTCCGGGGAGCTTTTGGCCAGNGTNGAGGTTATAATTTCAAACAACGAGCTNTCTGGGATTNTAAAAAAGGCTNGCACTTATGGTATAGAGNGTCATTTTATTTGTCATAAAAATAAAAAACGTGATGTTTTTGACTTAGAAATGTCACAAATTTTAGAAAGCAAAAAAATTGATTTNATTTTGCTTATTGGNTTTATGAGAATTCTTTCATCAGNGTTTGTAGAAAGGTGGCGTGGAAAAATAATTAANGTCCACCCTTCTCTGCTGCCAAAATATGCTGGNGGGATGAACANCGNTGTTCATGAAAGCGTCTTGGCTGCGGGCGATAAAGAAAGNGGGTGNACAATTCATCTTGTAACCAAAGATGTTGATTGTGGTCCTATTTTATTACAAAAATCGTGNCCTGTTTANNAANANGANTCTGTTGAATCTCTTCGAGAAAGAGTTCAAAAGCTTGANGGGGAGTCTTTTATAGAGGTAATNAATAACTGGAGGAGTTATGAATAACAAACTGTTTTTTGACTTTATTTCTNTTGTTGAAAAAGTTCTGCACTTAATCATACTGGGTATGGTGATATTCCTTTGTTTTGAAGAGGTTATGTCTGCTGTAAGCGGTGGAGGAATAAGGGTAGAGAGCGTTTTAATGCTGTTTATTTATCTAGAAATCATGCAAATGGTAAACATATTTTTTTCCACTGGAAAAATTCCAATAAGGTATCCTTTATATATTGGTATGTTTGCTTTGGCAAGACATATATCCTTTGAAGACATAAAAGGTATTGAATCTTTATATCTTTCTGCTTCTGTGGCGTTATTGTCTTTGGCTCTTGTTGGTTTGGCGTATAGAAGCAAAATAATGAACAAAAGCGTTCCAGAGCTTCCAGAGAACGAATGACAAACAAGGCCTTACCTAAAACTGCGCTAATATCGGTTTCTAATAAGTCTGGTGTTTTAACGTTTGCTAAGTTGCTTCAAAAAAATGGTGTAAAAATATTTGCAACTGGGGGTACGGCCTCGGCGTTAAAGGGCGCTGGAATAAGGGTGTCAAAAGTGTCTTCAATTTCTCGCTTTCCTGAAATTTTTGGGGGAAGGGTTAAAACTCTTAGTCCATATATTTCTGGCGGGATTCTTGGGCAAAGAGATAAGGATAATGCTGAAGCAAAAAAAAACAACATCACCTGGATTGATCTCGTTGTCTGCAACCTATATCCATTTTCCGACGTTGCTAAAAACACCAACTCCACAATGGATGAAAAAATAGAAAATATTGACATTGGTGGACCAACCATGATTAGGGCGGCAGCAAAGAACTTTAAATGGGTTGGTGTTGTTGTAAGCCCAAAAGACTACCGCTCTGTTGGCACAGCTATTTCTAATGGAGGTCTTACGGAAAAAAGGCGTTTTAGCCTTGCTAAAAAGGCCTTTAACCATTGTGCTGAATATGATCAAACCATCTTTGAAACACTGTCAGAAAAAACACCCGAACATGATTCTTTGCGTTATGGTGAAAATCCCCACCAACAAGCTTTTGTTGTGAAAGGCGACACACCCTCATCTCTTGGTGTTCCGCAGGCCAAGCAACACCAGGGTAAAGCCCTCTCATATAATAATTTTTTAGATGGGGACGCTGCTTTACAGTGTCTATCAGAGTTTAAAAAGTCTCCTGCCTGTGTTATTGTAAAACACAACTCTCCTTGCGGTGTCGGAGTAGGAAAAAATGTGGGCGAGGCTTTTTCTAGAGCGCTCAACGTTGATAGTCTGTCTGCTTTTGGCGGGGTGGTTGCAATGAACAGAAGGTGCACTGTTGGTCTGGCAAAAAAAATAGATAAAATATTCTTTGAAATTATAGTTGCTCCTTCTTTTGACGCTGGTTCATTAAAAATATTTTCAAGGAAAAAAAATCTGCGCGTTTTAAGTCTCAAAAAATATCTGTCTCCAGAATTTTCTATAAAAACAATTGGCGGTGGAAGTTTGGGCCAAGAACGAGACGATTCAAACCTGCTCAAAAAACACCTTGTTGTTCCAACAAAGAAGAAGTTGACTCCAAATCAGCTTTCTACGGGCTTGTTTGCTTGGAAGGTGGTCAAACATACAAAGTCAAATGCCATTGTTGTGGCCAAAAACAATAAAATTATAAGTATATCTGGCGGTCAGACAAGCAGGGTCGATGCCACGAAAATAGCTTTTGAAAAAACAAAAATACCCAAAGGGTGTGTTGTTGCTTCTGACGCTTTTTTTCCCTTTAAAGACTCAATAGAAAAAATGGCACAATACAAAATTGCTGCCATAATCCAGCCTGGCGGATCTATAAGAGATGGCGAGGTTGTTAAGTCGTGTAACAAAAATAAAATTGCTATGGCCTTTACTGGCTTTAGAGTTTTTAAACACTAGGAGATTTTATGAAAGCTATTATTTGTAAAAAATTTGCTCCTGTTTCAGAGCTGGTTTGGGAAGAGGTTGCTGATCCTTTTGCGGGCCCGGGAGAAATTGTCATTGACATAAAAGCAGCCGGGCTAAACTATCCAGACAACCTTATTGTTCAAGGCTTATATCAGTTTCAACCAGAAAGACCCTTTTCGCCTGGACATGAGGGCTCTGGTGTTGTTTCCTCGGTTGGGGCTGGTGTTAAAATGCATAGCGTTGGAGACAGCGTTGCATTTTTTAAGGGCTTCGGTGCTTTTGCAGAAAAAATTGTAGTGTCTGAAAGAATGGCTTTTCCTGTTCCTAAAAATTTTCCTCACAAGATAGCAGCCGGCGTTTTTATGGTTTATGGCACAAGCTATCATGGTCTTGTTCAAAGAGCAAAAATCAACAAGGAAGACGAGGTGTTGGTTTTGGGTGCTGCTGGCGGTGTTGGTTTAGCTGCCGTAGACATTGCAAAGTCTTTTGGTGCAAGGGTTGTGGCCGCCGTCTCTACCAAAGAAAAAGCTGAGGTGTGTAAAAATTACGGAGTGGATGATGTTGTTATATACGGTGAAGAAAAGCTTGATAAGGGTGGGCAGAAAGCGCTTACAAAAGAACTAAAGTCTAAAAGTGTTCGTGGGGGTTTTTCTATCATTTATGATCCAATAGGTGACTGTTTTGCTGAGCCGGCACTTAGGTCTATTGGTTGGGGAGGAACTTATCTTGTGGTTGGTTTTGCTGCGGGAAAGATCCCGTCCTTTCCGACAAACCTAATGCTTTTAAAGGGTTGTGCTGTTTCTGGTGTTTTTATTGGAAGGTTTCAGCAAGAAGACCCTCAACAAAATGCTCAAAATTTGAAAGAAATTGGTGAGCTCCTTGGCTCTGGCAAGCTAGCCCCTTTCATTTCCGAAACCATACCCATGTCGGAGTCGGTTGGTGCAATTGAACGCATTGCTAATCGAGGGGTTGTTGGCAAGGTGGTTTTTGTAAACGACTAAGCCAAAAAAAGCAGTGTCAAACAAAGCGACAGCAGGGCTATAGAAGGCAAGACCTTTCTAAAAGCGCTTTTTACTCTAATGTGTGTAAGTATAGCAAAACACATTAAAAAGATAATACCCTTTAGTCCTAAGTTGTTCAGCTCTGGGTTTGAGCTGACAAGCATCACCGCACACGAAAGCTTTGTAATCCCTGTAACATCTCTCAGCCAGTCCGGATAGTTGTAATCTCTTCTGAATTCTGTAATTATATTTTTATATCTAACAACCCAAACAAAAAACAAGGTTGTTGAAATAACAGTTTTAATTACCGTTGTAATCATTTCTATGCTCATTTTTTCTCCCTTTTAATAATCTTCAGGTAGTAGTTTTTTAATTTCTTCCATTGTTCTTGCGGTTATTTTGTCAATATTATCTCCGCTCTTGGTAAATATAGGGCTTCCAAAAACAACCTTCACGCTTTCTCTTTTTGCGGCCTTAACCTTGTCTAAAATTCCCTTGGTGCCTATAACGGCGGTTGGTATTATGGGGATTTGATTTTTAATAGCAAAATATGCTACTCCTCTTTTGCCCTGTTTTAAACCTTCTCCCTTTACTGTGCCTTCTGGAAAAATACATATTCTTTCCTTTTTTTGGATTTGTTTTTGGATGTTTTTTATTGTTGAAATCTGGAGGTTAGACCTGTTAACCAGCATAACTCCGTAAGACCATGGCCCCCAAGCTTTATACCATGGC
>PABM01000015.1 GCA_002702745.1 Flavobacteriaceae bacterium
CATATTCAAATTGTGTTGTATCTCCGTTTCCGTAACAGTAAGAACTAGAGACTGGTCCAGCAGTACAATCTACAGAAATATTTTGTTGGGCATAGTTGCAAATATGTAGCATACTAACTATAAATATTATTAGGTGTTTCAAGACAAAAGATTTGGTTAGTTTTTTTAAATATACAAATGGATTATTAAAATCCTAGATTTTTAATAATCAAATTTATTATTAGTTTAAATTTGTAGTCCTTAATAAATTTAAAGATTGGAGAAAACCGTACTTGTTGGTGTTATTACGAATGATCAAGGTATTGAAAAATCCATGGATTATTTAGACGAGCTAGCTTTTTTAACTAAAACAGCTGGTGGTTCAGTTTATAAGGTTTTCACTCAAAAATTAAATAATCCAAACCCTAAAACATTTATTGGAGAAGGGAAGATTAACGAAATCAGGGATTACATAAAGAATAACGAAGTTAAAACTGTAATATTTGACGACGAGTTAAGTGCTACTCAGGAAAGAAATATTAGTAAAATATTTAATTGTAAGATTTTAGACAGAACAAATTTGATACTGGATATTTTTGCTCAAAGAGCAAAAACAAGCTATGCTAAGACTCAAGTTGAGCTAGCGCAATGTCAATATTTATTACCCAGGCTAAAAGGAATGTGGACACACCTTGAAAGACAAAAAGGAGGTATTGGAATGAGAGGGCCTGGTGAGACTGAAATTGAAACCGATAGGAGGATTGTAAGAAATAAAATCTCTTTACTAAAGGAAAAAATCAAATCCATTGATAAACAAATGCATGTTCAAAGAGGAAATAGAGGTAAGCTGGTTAGGGTAGCTATTGTTGGATATACTAATGTTGGAAAATCAACACTCATGAATCTTTTATGTAAATCAAAAGTTTTTGCAGAAGACAAGCTTTTCGCAACTCTAGATACAACAGTCAGAAAACTTGTTATTGGAAATCTACCATTTCTAATTAGCGACACTGTTGGGTTTATCAGAAAATTACCAACACAATTAGTTGAGTCTTTCAAAAGCACTCTTGATGAAGTAAGAGAGGCTGATTTACTTTTACATGTTGTTGATATAACTCATAATAACTTTGAAGAACACAAAGAATCTGTGGAAAAAATATTATCCGAAATTAATTCTCTTAATAAACCAACTCTATTGGTTTTTAATAAAATTGACAATTACGAAGCATTGGAAATTGATAAAGATGATTTAACTACAAAAAGAACAAAATTACATTACACCCTAGACGAGTGGAAACACACATGGATGGGGCAACTTGGAGATAATGTAATCTTTATTTCGGCAATTCAAAAAAGCAATATAGAGGAGCTTAAGGCACTTTTATATTCTAAAGTAAGAGAAATTCATGTAACTAGATTTCCATACAACAACTTTCTTTATCCAGAAATTAACTAGTTTTTTTAAATACTGGTACAGCTGAACAAGCTTCACCGAACATTATGCTTTTTGCTAATGGTTTTAGTTTTGTTGTTAATATGTGATAAGCAGAAATAGGAATTTTTTTATCTGAACATCCTTTAATTATAACAGATTTGTCTACATAAATAGAGAAGTCAATTGAATTTATAGTATCCTCAAAATATTTTTCAAAAAACTTTTTTTCATTTCCTATAGTAACCAGTTTAGTAAAGTTTTCTAATTGAGTTGAAATTAACATGTAAGCCCATGTTGGAATAATAGCATCAGAGCTACAATGAACATAAACATATACATCAGTGTATGCAGACCAATTGTGATTTTTAATGCTATTTCTAAAGTCTTTTTCTTTTAAAAATAAGCCTTCAAATAGCCATTTTTTTATATCGATTTCAAAGATATTATCGGGTAGGTTTATTTCATCTAGATCGATTGTCACCAATGCACTTTTTTCAACTCTATTTACAATTTCTCCACTCATTAAATTTTATATCTACGATAGCCTTTGGAGTTAACAGTTTCATCGGTGTGTGAAAATCTGACACTGTGATTGGATAGTGGAAGGATGTTTTTTGATTTATGTAAATCTTGGTAATCTTCAAATGAAATTTCTTTTCTGTTATTCAATGATTCAAATAAATTAGATGTTTGAATCTTATCTTTCCAGTTTTCTTGAATAATTCCTTGAAATATTTTAGCTTTTGAACCGCTACCATAGCTGATAAAGCCTACTTTTTGATTTTTTATTTCAGTTCCATTATCAAAGTGAACATTTAACATACTTAACAATGACATAAACACCGATGCTGAGTACATATTACCAATCGATGATGATGCTTTTTCACCTGGGGCAATTTTATTTTTTATAAAGTCTTTATATATATCTGATTTATAGGCTTTTTTATTGAATAATTCATTATCTACAGGTCCAATTTCATCAATTAAATCGCTATATTTTTCATCTTTTTTTATCCAATTTAACCAATTATTAAAAATCATTCTTCTGCCGTGAAACGCGTATGGTAAATGAAAAATAATATGGTTCCATTCGTTGAGAAAATCAGTTTTTTGATTTTTTTCAAAATGAATAAATGCTTCTTGCATTCTATTAACATAGCAAGCATTTGAATATTGTCCGTCAAAAACCGGCTCGTCCTTGAAAACTTCAATTATTTCACTGTTATTATTCCAAAATATTGATTCTGAAAATTTTTCTTCAAAATCATTTTCAGAAATATTCAGGTTTAACTTACTTATAATTTCGTTTATTAAATCTTTTTTATTAAATGTCCTTCTAGGTTTAAAAAAATCATTTTCACTCTTAGTAGCTATACCCCAGGCATTATCTATAGTAAGTATTGAAGGGTTTTCTGTGATTAGTAAAGCTATGGCTCCGGCTCCTTGTGTATACTCGCCTGTAGAGTTAAGTTCGTATTTAGATAAATCGGAACTAACTACAATTGCTTTTTTACCAGAATTTCTTGAAACCCAGTCAATAGTGTTCTGAAGTGCGTCAACTCCACCAATGCACGCAAATGTCATATCGGTAACATCACAGTTCTTTAAACATCTTTCTCCAAATTTTTTTGTGAAGTAATTTTCAACCAGATCGGTGGCATATGTGGCAGAGGGTTTAGAAGCATCAAGTGCACTTTCAGTACCCATATAAATTCTGCCAATTTCATGCGGATCAAGATTGTTTTTTTCAAATAAGTCAATCAGAGCATTTGCTGCAAATGATGATGGATCTTCGTTAGAATCTGCAATTGCCATTTTTTCTAAACCAAGACCCTTATTCAATTTCTGAAAGTCTAAGTTTCTTTTTTCAGAAAGCCGTTCAATTGATAAATATATTGACGGTACATAGTATGAAATTGCATCAATCCCTATTTTCTTCATAATACTATAAAATTCCTAATTCTAACTTTGCTTCATCACTCATCAAATCTTGAGACCATGCTGGTTCAAAAGTTATTTCAACTTCAACATCTTTTACACCTTCGACAGTTTTGACTTTTTCTTCAACATCAATAGGCAGGGTTTCTGCCACAGGACAATTCGGTGATGTTAATGTCATCAATATTTTGACATCAAAATTCTCATTTACGATAATATCATAAATTAGGCCAAGTTCATATATGTCCACTGGAATCTCAGGGTCAAATATTGTTTTAATCGTTTTGATTATTTTTTCACCGATTACATTTGGATCAAACTTTTGATTTGTCATTTATTAGGTTTTTGAAAATGCAATAGCATAAAATTTTATTTTTTTTATCATATTGTTAAGTCCATTTGCTCTGTTTGGAGACAAGTGCTGTCTTAAGCCAATTTTATCAATAAAATCTAAATTTGCATTTATTATATCTTCGGGCTTTTGATCTGAAAAAGTTCTAATTAAAAGACTCACAATTCCTTTGGTGATGATTGCATCACTATCAGCAAAAAACTCAACAATTTCATCATTTTTTTGTGCGTGGAGCCAAACCTTACTTTGACAACCTTTAATTACATTGTCATCAGTTTTATTAATGTCTTCGATTATGGGTACGGATTTTCCTAACTCAATTAGATATTCATACTTATCCATCCAAGAATCGAATATATCAAATTCTTCAACTATCTGGTCTTGTATTTCTTTAATTTTCACTTTAGCTTTTTATAAAAATAGTAATAGAAATTAATTTAGAGCAAAGAAAATTAATTAATCATTGTGATAGCATTATTGATGCTTTTTTTAACGCATTAACAAGTGTATCAATCTCATCAGTTGTATTGTAAAAACAAAAAGAGATACGAACCGTGCCAGGAATTTTATAGAAATCCATTATTGGTTGTGCACAATGTTTTCCGGTTCTGACAGCAATTCCTAAGTTGTCGATTAAACTTCCAATATCATATGGATGAATACTTTTAATGTTAAACGATATAACGGATGTTTTGTTTTTTGATTCTCCATAAATTTTTAACCCATCAATTTCAAGTAGTTTTTCTGTAGCATAACTCAGTAAATAATCTTCATATTCCTTAATATTTTCTAAACCAATATTATTAATATAATCAAGGGCAATTCCAGACGCAATTACTCCTGCAATATTAGGAGTCCCAGCTTCAAATTTATTTGGAAGTTCAGAGTATGTTGTTTTTTCAAAAGTAACATCATCAATCATTTCTCCACCACCTTGATATGCTGGAAGCTTATCAAGCCATTCTTTCTTTCCATAAAGAATTCCTACCCCTGTAGGGCCACAAAATTTATGAGCAGAGCAGACATAAAAATCAACATCTAATTTTCTTACATCAACCTCAAAATGTGGTACAGCTTGAGCCCCATCAATTAATACTGCAGCTCCAACACTGTGGGATTTCTCAATAATTTCTTGAATATTATTAACAGTTCCCAAAGCATTAGACACATGATTAATAAAAACTATCTTGGTTTTAAAAGATAAGATATTTGAGAATGCGTTTAAATCCAATTCACCTTTATCATTCATTGGAATCACTTTCATCTTAGCTCCTGTTTTTTCACATAACATTTGCCATGGAACTATGTTACTGTGATGTTCAAGTTGAGAAACGATGATTTCATCTTTATCGTTTAAAAAATTTGTAAACCCACTTGAAACTAGATTTATACTGTGGGTTGTACCCGAGGTAAAAATTATTTCACTTGAACTTTTGGCATTAAAATGAGTTTTAAATTTTTTTCTTGTGTCTTCATATTTTTCAGTAGCCAATTGACTTAAGGTGTGTACACCCCTATGAATATTAGAGTTTAAATTTTTGTAATAGTTTGATATAGAATCAATAACACAATTTGGAGTTTGTGAAGTTGCGGCATTATCTAAGTATATTAATTTATTTCCGTTAACAGTTGTATTTAAAATCGGAAATTCTTTTCTGATTGATTGTATGTTGTTTAAAACATTCATCTTAAATGTCAAAACCTATTTTTACCCCTAGTTTTTTAGCGATAATATCATTAATTCTATTTTTGACCTGAGGAATTCCCACACTTCCCAATACTTTATTTGCAAAACCATACATCAATAGTGCAGTAGCTTCCTTTTCAGGAATACCTCTAGATCTTAAATAAAATAAAGCATTTTGATCCAATTGACCTACAGTACAACCATGTGAGCATTTAACATCATCTGCAAATATCTCAAGTTGTGGTTTTGTGTTAATCGTGGCTTTGTTAGAAATTAGAACATTATTATTCGATTGAAATGCATTTGTCTTTTGAGCTTCTTTTTCAACCATAACTTGTCCGTTAAAAACTCCAACGGAGTTACCCCCAAATATTCCTTTGTAATCTTGATAACTATTGCAGTTTGGTTTTTTATGATGGATTAATGTGTTGTGATCAACATGTTGGTTTTCATCGATTATTGTTATTCCGTTTATTGTCGATTCTATTCTCTCTCCATTTTGCGCAATACTTAAGTTGTTTCTTGTTAATTCTCCACCTAAGGAAAATGTATGAAGAGAATAATCACTATTTCCTTCTTGACTTACAAATGTATTATCAATTAAAGATGCATTGATTTTATCATTTTGAACTTTGTAGTGTTTAACAACAGATCTCACATTACAGTAAATTTCAGAAACACTGTTAACAAGAACACTATTTTCGCTTAAGCTTTGGTGTCTTTCAATAATTTCAACTTGAGAATTTTCACCAACTATAATCAAGTTTCTTGGTTGGTAGAAAACAGATTCATTTTTCCCAGTTGAAAAATAAATTACTTGTATGGGTTTATCAACCTGAACATTTTTTGGGATATGTATAAAAGATCCTTCACTTGAAAAAGCAGTATTCAAAGAGGTGATTCCATCTTTTTTTGAAATTTTATCAAAATAATTCTCAATTAATAGGTCGTATTTTGATTGATTTAATGCTGATGATAAAATACAAATATCCATTCCATCGTGCGTTGTTTCTGAAAGGTGTGAACTGTATTTTCCATCGATAAAAATAATTTTATACGATTCAACATCGTCTATCAAATATTTTTTTATGTCTTTAAATTCTAAAGCTCTAGTTTCAGACGGGAATAATTTATAGTCGTAATTAAGGGTTTTTTTTAATGAAGTATACTTCCAGTTTTCCAATTTTTTTGTTGGGAAACCTTCTTTTTCAAAAGTCTTTATTGCCTTTGTTCTTATTCCGTGAACATAGCTATCAATGTCTTTTTGATCCTCAAAAGCTATAAAAGATGATAATAATTTTTCTTTTAATTGAGTCATGATTAACTTTTAATTTCCTCTTTAATCCAGTCATAACCTTTTTCCTCTAATTCAAACGCTAATTCTTTACTCCCTGATTTCACAATTTTACCATCAAATAAAACATGAACAAAATCAGGAACAATGTGGTCTAAAAGTCTTTGATAATGAGTAATAACCAATACTGCATTGTCTTTGCTTTTAAGTTTATTAACTCCGTTTGCAACAATTTTTAAAGCATCGATATCCAATCCAGAATCAGTTTCATCAAGGATTGCAAGCTTAGGTTCTAGCATTGCCATTTGAAAAATTTCATTTCTTTTTTTCTCACCTCCGGAAAATCCATCATTAATTGACCTAGAAAGAAATTTTTGATCTATATCCAGTAAATCACATTTTTCTCTAAGCTTTTGGAGCATATCTTTTGCAGACATTTCTTTTTCACCCTGAGCTTTTCGGGTTTCGTTAATCGCAGTTTTAATAAAGTTTGTAGTTGTTACACCAGGGATTTCTATGGGATATTGAAATGACATAAAGATACCCTTGTGCGCTCTTTCTTCAGGCGAAACATCCTCCAAGTTTTCATTTTCAAATAAAATTTGACCGTCAGTCATTTCATATTCTTCTTTGCCTGTTATGACAGATGCAAGTGTGCTTTTCCCAGAACCATTAGGCCCCATAATTGCATGAACTTCACCTGGTTTAATTTCAAGATTGATCCCTTTAAGAATATCTTTTTCTTCTACTTTAGCGTGTAAATTTTTAATTTCTAACATAATATTTTTTTACCCTACTGATCCTTCAAGGCTTATTTCTAATAGTTTTTGTGCTTCAACTGCAAATTCCATAGGTAATTTATTTAATACCTCTTTGCTAAATCCGTTAACAATAAGAGCAATTGCTTTTTCGGTATCTATTCCTCTTTGATTACAGTAAAAGATTTGATCTTCTCCAATTTTACTTGTTGTTGCCTCATGCTCGATTTGAGCAGATTTATTTTTTGTTTCTATGTATGGAAAAGTGTGTGCTCCACATTCGTTTCCAATTAGAAGACTATCACACTGGGAAAAGTTTCTAGCGTTTTTAGCTCTTGGGCTAATATGTACCAGTCCTCGATAACTATTTTGAGATTTCCCAGCAGATATTCCTTTTGAAATTATGGTTGATTTACTATTCTCACCTAAATGAATCATTTTTGTCCCTGTATCAGCTTGTTGAAAATTGTTTGTAACCGCAATTGAGTAAAATTCACCAACTGAATTTTTACCTTTAAGCACACACGATGGATATTTCCATGTGACTGCACTTCCAGTTTCAACCTGAGTCCATGAGATTTTTGCATTATTTTCACAAACCCCTCTTTTAGTCACAAAATTGAAAACTCCACCTTTTCCTTCACTATCACCTGGAAACCAATTTTGAACAGTGCTGTATTTAATTTCTGCATCATCCAATGCTATTAGCTCCACAACTGCAGCATGAAGTTGATTTTCATCCCTACTTGGCGCTGAACAACCTTCGAGATAACTAACATAACTTCCTTTATCTGCAACTACTAATGTTCTTTCAAATTGTCCTGTTCCAGCTTCATTGATTCTGAAATATGTTGAGAGTTCCATCGGACATTTAACTCCTTTTGGGATGTAGCAAAAAGATCCGTCACTAAATACTGCAGAATTTAAAGCAGCATAGTAATTATCTGTCTTTGGTATCACTGTTCCAATATATTTTTTTACAAGTTCTGGATGCTCTTTAATCGCTTCGTTCATGGAACAAAAAATGATCCCTTTTTCTTTTAGCGTTTCTTTAAAAGAAGTTGCAACAGAGACTGAATCAATTACAACATCAACAGCAACTCCAGCCAATTTTTTTTGTTCGTCAACAGAAATTCCTAATTTTTTAAAAGTTTCAAGAAGTTCAGGATCAACTTCGTCAAGACTATTATATTTTGGCTTATTTGACGGAGCAGAATAGTATGAAATTTTCTGCAAGTCAGGTTTTTCGTATTTTACGTTTGCCCATTCAGGCTCGCTCATTTCTTGCCATTTTTTAAAAGCATCTAATCTCCATTCTGTCATCCATTCTGGCTCCTCTTTTTTCTTTGAAATAGCAATAATTATTTCTTGATTTAATCCCACGGGAAGAGTGTCAGACTCGATGTCTGTGTAAAAACCATATTCGTATTCTTTGGTTTCTAACTCTTTTTTTAAATCATCTTCTGTATACTTACTCATAACTATTATAATGAAAAGCTTTCTCCACAACCACAGGTTCTGTTAGCATTTGGATTTACAAATACAAATCCCTTGCCATTAAGACCTCCTGAGTACTCTAATTTGGTACCAACTAAATAGAGCAAGCTTTTTTTGTCAACAACAATTTTAATCTCATTGTCTTCAAAAAGTTTGTCATCCTCTTTGAGATTATTGTCAAATTTTAAATCATATGATAAGCCAGAACAACCACCGCTTTTTACACCAACTCTAACAAAGTCAGAGGTATGGTTAAAACCGTCATCTTCCATTAATTTTATTACCCTATTTCTTGCAAGGTCTGTTATACTGATCACACCACTAAATTTAAATGGACAACAAATATACAACATAACCACATTTTTTTATTAAAAAATTATAATATTCCTGGTTTGATTAACAGAGATTTAACGAAAACAATGTAAATTTGCCTTCATGTTAGATAATAAGAACAAAAACCTAACAAAATTAGAGGAATTAGGAGAATTCAATTTGATTGATCTTCTTACTAAAAACTTAAAAATAAAACATAAGTCAACTATCAAGTCAATAGGTGACGATGCCGCAGTTTTAGATTATAAATCAAAAAAAGTATTGGTTTCAACTGATTTTTTAGTCGAAGGAGTTCATTTTGACCTTTCATATATGCCCCTAAAACATCTTGGCTATAAAGCTGTTATGGTCAATCTTTCGGATATATACGCAATGAACGCTATTGCAAAACATATTACCGTTTCAATTGCTATTTCAAATAGATTTACTCAAGAGTCAATGGAGGAATTGTACGCTGGAATTACATTGGCTTGTGATAAATATGATGTGGATTTTGTTGGTGGAGACACAACATCTTCGGTTACAGGATTAACTATTTCTGTTACAGCAATTGGGGAGGCTAATTTAAAGGATATTGTTTACAGAAACGGTGCTAAACCCAATGATTTAATTGTTGTTTCTGGAGATTTAGGCTCGGCATTCATGGGTTTAAAAGTTTTGGAAAGAGAAAAAGAAGTGTTTAAGGTTAATCCTAAGAATCAACCAGATTTAGATCAGTATACTTATTTAATTGAAAGACAATTAAAACCAGAAGCTAGAAAAGATATTGTCAGACTTTTCGAAGAGTTAAATATTAAGCCAACTTCAATGATTGATGTAAGCGACGGACTTTCTTCAGAACTACTGCATGTATGTAAACAAAGTGAAGTTGGATGTGATTTATATGAAAACAAAATACCTTTAGATCCACAGTTAATTTCTACTTGTGAAGAGTTTAAATTAAACGTTACAACATTGGCTTTAAACGGAGGGGAAGATTATGAGCTCTTAATGACTGTTTCTCAAAAAGATTATGATAAAATAAAAGGTAATCCAAACCTTACCGTGATAGGATATATTAAAGAAAAAAAATCAGGAACAAACCTTGTTTTAAGAGATAATTCAATTGTTGAATTAAAGTCTAGAGGTTGGGGTTCAAAAATAGATTAATCGTGATTAAAGGATTTATTATTCATTAAATCTTCGATTTCTTCAATTTCTATTGGGATGTCTTTCATAAGATTGATTGGTTCACCACTATTTTGTACAACTACATCATCTTCAAGTCTTACTCCAAGCCCTTCTTCAGGTAAATAAATTCCTGGTTCAACAGTAAAAACCATATTTTCTGTCATTGCTTCATCTAATAAACCATAATCGTGTGTGTCAAGCCCCATGTGATGTGATGTGCCATGCATAAAGTATTTTTTATAGGCTGGTTTGTCTTTTGATTCATTTTGAATATCTGCTTTATCTAATAAACCTAATTTTAATAATTCATAAGTCATCAATTTTCCAACTTCTGTGTGATATTTTTTCCAGTCAGTGCCAGGAATTAGCATTTTGGTTGCTTCTTTTTTAACCGATAATACAGCATTATAGATATTCTTTTGTCTTTTTGAGTATCTTCCAGAAACAGGTATGGTCCTAGTCATATCACTAGAATAATTTGCATATTCTGCTCCTACGTCCATTAGTATAAGTTCACCATTTTTACATTGTTTATTATTCTCAATATAATGAAGAATATTTGCATTATTGCCTGAGGCAATAATCGGTGTATACGCAAACTTTTTTGATCTGTTTCTTAAAAATTCATGTATAAACTCTGCTTCAATTTCATACTCCCAAACACCATCTTTAATAAAACTCAGAACTCTTCTAAACCCTTTGTTAGTTATATCACAAGCCTTTTGGATAAGTTTTAATTCAACAGGGTCTTTTATTGATCTAAAATGCTGAAGAATCGGATTACTTCTTTCTTTAAATTTATTTGGATATTTGCCTTCAAGCCATTTGTTAAATCTTTCCTCCCTAGTTTCTGTTTCAATTTTAGCTCTGTAATGTTCATTATGATTATAGTAAATAGTATCACATTCTTTCATAACTTTATGAATTATATTTTCCATTTCATCCAACCAAAAAACAGATTTAATTCCACTGGTTTCATATGCTTTCTTTTTATTAAGTTTAGGCCCTTCCCATACAGCTACATGATCATTGGTCTCTTTTAAAAAGAGTATTTCTCTTAGACTATGGTCAGAGGAGCTTGAGCATAACATTAGCACGCTTTCTTCTTGGTCCACACCACTCAAATAGAAAATATCACGATGTTGTTCAAAGGGGAGAGTTGAGTCTGCGCTTACAGGATATATATCGTTAGAATTAAAGAAAGCAATGCTATTGGGCTTCATTCTACTCAAAAAGTTTTTTCTGTTTTTGACAAATAATTTTGAATTTATTTTTTGATACTTCATTGACTTGGATTTAATTCTATTAACCCAAAGATAATATTAACTCATTTAAAGTATTAATTTTTTGTCTATGAATCTAATGCTGCTTATTTTTGTGTTACAATTATAAATGATGAAGAACTTTATAGTTACCTCAATTGGAAAGAAAGTGGCAATGGCTATTTCTGCCATTTTTTTGATGATTTTTCTGCTTCAGCATTTTCTCATTAATATAACATCGGTTTTTAGTGATGACATCTTCAATATGATCTCACATTTTATGGGAACAAATTTTTTAGTTCAATTTATATTGCAGCCTATTTTAATAGCAGGAGTTATTTTTCATTTTGTTATGGGCTTCTATTTAGAAATTCAAAATCGAAGAGCCACTAAATATGAGTACCAAAAAGTAAGAGGTAGCGCTAATTCAACTTGGATGAGTAGAAATATGATATGGAGTGGGTTGGTAATACTATCCTTTCTTATTCTTCATTTTAGAGATTTTTGGATACCTGAGATGAATTATAAGTACGTAGAATTTTTACCAGATGATCCAAACAGATACCATCATGAGCTTGTTGAAAAATTTAAAGACCCCTACAAGGTTGTTTTCTATTGTATTTCCTTTATACTATTATCTCTTCACTTACTTCACGGTTTTTCATCATCACTTAAATCAATTGGAACTAATAAATCATATGCATCTTCAGTAAAAAAACTTAGTTATGCGTATTCAATTGGTGTTCCGCTAGGTTTTTGTTTTATAGCAATATTTCATTATTTAGCCGATTAATTATTTTTTGATTAAAAAATGTGTTACAAATGTGTTATAATTTATAGATATTACTTTTATAATTAATTGAAATTTAATGTGTTACAATATGTGTTACAAATTATTTATATTTTTTTAAAATAAAAATCTTTTATTTAGTATTTTTGGTTAAAATTTAGAAATGTCAAAAAAGAAGTTAACATACTCCTTAAATTACAGACGCCCAAAGTCCGAATACAAAAGTTCAGATGAACTTATGATATGTATTCGATATTATCATAAGTGTGCCAAGACTAATAAAACAAGAATTATAAAAAAGAGCACAGGCGTTAAATGTAAGTTATCCGACTGGAATTCGGACTGGCATAAATCATCTAATAGAACTCCAATTAAAGATTCCGATCCTAATCATAGTAAGAAAAACAAGTTATTAAAACAAAAGGTTAAAGCATTTGACATTAATAAACTTTTTAATAACATTAAAAATGATTCATTTTCGTCATATCTTAACTCTACGTTGCCCAATGGTGATTTAGATAAAAAATGGACAAATCATAAAAACTCCATTAATTTAGTAAGTCCTGCTAATAAAAGAAATATAGATATAATTGTAGTAGGTACTGGTCTTGCTGGTGGTTCTGCTTGTGCAACCCTTGCTGAATTGGGATATAATGTAAAAGCATTTTGTTTCCAAGATTCACCTAGAAGAGCTCATTCAATTGCAGCTCAAGGAGGCATAAATGCTGCAAAAAATTATCAAGGTGATGGTGACTCCATTTATAGATTATTTTATGATACAGTCAAAGGTGGTGACTACCGCTCGCGTGAGGAAAATGTATATAGATTAGCTGAAGTCTCAGCAAATATTATTGATCAATGTGTTGCTCAAGGTGTACCTTTCGCCAGAGATTATGGTGGTCTTTTGGATAACCGATCTTTTGGCGGTGTATTAGTTTCAAGAACCTTTTATGCAAAGGGACAAACTGGTCAGCAGTTATTACTGGGAGCTTATTCAGCTATGAATCGACAAATAGCTCGTGGTAAAATTAAAATGTATAATAGGCATGAAATGTTAGATGTCGTTTTGGTTGATGGAAAAGCAAGAGGAATCATTTCAAGAAACCTTGTAAATGGTGAAATTGAAAGACATTCAGCACATGCTGTTGTGTTAGCGACAGGTGGCTATGGAAATGTTTTCTATTTATCTACAAATGCAATGGGAAGTAATGTTACCGCTGCATGGAAAGCTCACAAAAGAGGTGCTTATTTTGCAAACCCTTGCTTTACACAAATTCATCCAACATGTATTCCTGTTTCAGGTGATCATCAATCTAAATTAACTTTGATGTCGGAATCTCTCAGAAATGATGGTCGTATATGGGTCCCAAAAAATATTGAAGATGTTGAATCAATTAGAAACGGAAATATAAAACCTACAGAGTTAAAAGAAGAAGATAGAGATTACTTTCTTGAAAGAAGATATCCAGCTTTTGGAAACTTAGTCCCAAGGGATGTTGCATCCAGAGCTGCTAAGGAAAGATGTGATGCTGGATTTGGAGTTAATAAAACTGGTGAGGCAGTATATTTAGATTTTGAGTCCTCTATAAGTAGATATGGAAAAGAGCAGGCCCTTATAAATGGTGAAGATGAAAACAACGAAGAAATTATTGAAAAACTTGGTAAGCAAATAATTAAAAAGAAGTATGGGAATTTATTCCAGATGTATGAAAAAATAGTTGATCAAAACCCGTATAAAACACCTATGATGATTTACCCAGCAGTTCATTATACAATGGGAGGCATATGGGTTGATTATAATTTAATGACTACAATCCCTGGATTATATGCTATCGGGGAGGCTAATTTTTCAGATCATGGAGCTAATAGGTTAGGAGCATCTGCTTTGATGCAAGGTCTTGCTGATGGATACTTCGTTTTACCATATACAATTGGAGACTATCTTTCAGATGAGATATCAACTGGACCAATTGCAAATGATTCTGAGGAATTTATCATTGCCGAAAAAGAAGTTAGAAAAAAGCTATATACATTAATAAATAATAAAGGCTCTAAATCAGTTGATTATTTTCATAAAAAACTTGGTAAAATCATGTGGAATAAGTGTGGTATGGCTAGAAACAAAAAAGATTTAGAATTGGCTATTTCTGAAATTTCAGAATTAAGAAAACAATTTTGGAAAGAGGTTAAAGTTCCAGGTGATCAAAATGAGTTTAATGAAGAATTAGCAAAAGCTGGTAGAGTAGCTGACTTTTTAGAGCTTGGCGAGCTTTTTGCAAAAGATGCGTTAGAAAGAGAGGAATCCTGTGGTGGCCACTTTAGAGAAGAATATCAGACAAAAGAAGGAGAAGCAACAAGAAAAAAAGAATTCCAATTTGTTTCTGCCTGGGAGTATGTTGGGGAGCCAAGAGATTCTATACTTCACAAAGAAAAGCTTGAATATAAGAACATTGAGGTTAAGGAAAGAAGTTATAAATAATTAGAAAATGAAATTGACATTAAAAATTTGGCGACAAAAAAACTTTGAGACTAAGGGTCAAATTGTCGATTATCAGATCGTTAATATTTCACCTGATATGTCATTCCTTGAGATGTTGGATGTTTTGAATGCTGATTTAATTTCAAAAGATGAGGATCCTGTTTCTTTTGATCATGATTGTCGAGAAGGTATTTGCGGTTCATGTTCATTATTTATAAATGGTCAAGCTCACGGACCGGACAGACGAATAACTACATGCCAACTTCACATGAGAAAGTTTAAAGACGGAGACACTATATACATAGAGCCTTTTAGAGCCAAGGCATTTCCGGTAATTAAAGACTTAGTTGTAGATAGAAGTGCTTTTGATAGAATACAACAGTCTGGTGGATATATTTCTGTAAACACCTCTGGTAATACTCAAGATGCTAATTCGACACCGATTAATAAAGATGACGCGGATGATGCATTTGATGCTGCTACATGTATTGGCTGTGGCGCATGCGTTGCTACTTGTAAAAATTCATCGGCTATGTTATTTGTTGGAGCTAAAGTTTCTCAATATTCACTATTGCCTCAGGGACAAACTGAAGCATCAAGAAGAGTGATAAATATGGTCAATCAAATGGATCTTGAAGGATTTGGAAATTGTTCCAATACTGGAGCTTGTGAGGTAGAATGCCCAAAGGGAATATCACTTGATAATATTGCAAGAATGAATAGGGAGCTCATGAAAGCTTCAATAAAAAAGTAATTATTTTAGTATAAATTCTTGAACCAAATCCCAGCCTACTCTCACGTCAATTTCATCAGGATAATAAATTACTTTTTCGGGATTAGTTCTTAATAGGAAATTTCCGGAATCGTATTTTTTATTTTGATTTTTATCAAAAATTATTCTTATATAATATTTACCAGAATCAATATTATTAAAATCTATTATTGAATTATTTGTTTCGTAGGCTTCATATTTAGCTTCTCCATTTGCATTTACAAGCTGTACAATTACAGGGAATTTAGCATTTATAAGATTCAATCTTAAGTTTCCATAATCATTGTAGCTTCTTGTTTTAATTTTATAGAATAAGCTGTCATTTTCATTCTCATAAAAATCGGTTAATGCACCAGGTAATAATCCAATACTATATTCTTGTTCCTCATCTTTTTCAAAAATAAAATTGTACTGATTTTTTATTGAATCAAGCTTTACTTTAAAATCAATATTTAAAGAATCTTTGTCTAAGATTGTAATTTTATTTTTATCAATTTTCTCAAATGGTAAATTAGCTTCTATGATAAAGTTTTCTTTAAACTTTAATGTCTTATTCTGTTCAGATTTAATTACTAGAGAATCATTTTCTTTATTTCTCAAATTGACCTGCAATGTATCTGAAAATTTATCATTAAAAACATTAAAAATAATTGAGTCAAGTTTTTGATCCGTTTTTACCCAATATATCAGACTATCAGATTTTTTTTCTTTGATTATTCTGCTTGAATATTTCATAGAATCTGTATTAATAATTTTTATAGAAAAAGGTTCATACTTTCCCTCGAAACCAAAAGCAAAAGATCTATTTGTTTTTTGTTTTGGTTTACCAATTTTTAACCCTAACTTCTCCTTGAATATTTTAAGATTAATTACGCTGTCCCGGGGTAATTCAATATAATCTTCAATAAATCCAATTTTATCAACTTTACTTTGAAAAGTATAGTCCTTATTTTCTTCCTCTAAAGCTATAATTAGATATTTCCCCTCTTTAATATTCTGAATTAAAAATTGATTTGTTGAGTCTATTACTTTACCAACATATTTAGGTTTTTCTTTATAAATGATTGAGTCTGTAAATAATGAATCAACTTTATATAAAAGGACATTTATATTTTCACTTATTTCACGATTAAATGCATCAAAAACAGTTCCTTTAACACTTAGCGAATCTATATAATCACCTGTTGAAAACACATATCTGTAATTAATCAACGGGTTTTTTTCATTATTGTCTTCTATACTTTCCCCAAAGTGAAAACTATAAGTGGTATTTTTTCTTAATGAATCAAACTCAGAAATAGTTAAAATTTTACTTGCAGACCCCAAAGGCATCATTAATGGCTGGGGTTCAATTGGAGGAGAAATAATCAGTTCTTTTTGAATATTACTTAATCTGATATACTCATCAAAGATAATTTCAATTTCCTCGGCTTTGAAATTAGTCGAAAAATTTTCAGGTGAGGATTTTAAAACCACCGGTGGTTCTATGTCAACCTCTCCACCGGTCGGATTACCTCTGTTTGCACACCCTAGTATTAATAAAACTACCAATAATGAAATTCTGGCTTTAATCATCTCTTATTCTTATTTGCAAAGAAACGTATAATTTTAAAAAAAACATTCCTTTGTTAAATGCGTTTTATATTTTTGCATCATGAATACTAACCATAACAATTTCAAAAAAATCATCTCTCATGCCAAAGAATATGGTTTTATTTTTCAAAGTAGTGAGATTTATGATGGATTGAGTGCTGTTTATGATTATGCACAAAATGGAGTTGAGTTAAAAAATAATATAAAGAAATATTGGTGGGCTTCTATGGTTCAAATGAATGATAATATTGTTGGTTTGGATTCATCAATTCTTATGCATCCAACTACTTGGAAAGCTTCAGGCCATGTAGATGCATTTAATGATCCACTTATAGATAATAAAGACTCTAAATTAAGATATAGGGCTGATGTTCTAATAGAAGATTATATAGCCAAAATAGAATCAAAAATCAACAGAGAAATTGACAAGGCTAAGAAAAGATTTGGAGATGCTTTTGATGAAGATGAATTTAGAAAAACAAACGGACGTGTATTAGACAATCAAAAAAAAATAGACAATACAATTTCAGTGATGAAAAAATGTTTTGATGATGATGATTTGGTTTCATTAAAGAAATTAATTGATGACCTTGAAATTGTTGACCCTGTTTCTGGATCAAAAAATTGGACTGACATAAAACAATTCAATTTAATGTTTTCTACAAGCATTGGCGCAAGTTCTGAATCCTCATCTGAAATATATTTAAGACCAGAAACAGCTCAGGGTATTTTTGTTAACTTTTTAAATGTTCAAAAAAGCTCAAGAAAAAAAATTCCTTTTGGAATTGCTCAAATTGGAAAGGCATTTAGAAATGAAATTATAGCTAGACAATTCATATTTAGAATGAGAGAATTTGAACAAATGGAAATGCAATTTTTTATAAAACCTGGAACGCAAAATGACTGGTATAATATATGGAAAGAAAACAGAATGAAATGGCATAAAAATTTAGGTCTTGGGGATAACAAATATAGATTTCACTATCATGATAAATTAGCACATTATGCAGATGCTGCATGTGATATCGAGTTTGATTTTCCATTTGGATTTAAAGAGCTAGAAGGAATTCATTCAAGAACAGATTTTGATTTAACCCAGCATGAAGAGTACTCAGGGAAAAAATTAAGATACTTTGACAACGAATTAAAAGAAAGCTATATTCCTTTTGTTATTGAAACTTCAATAGGATTAGACAGGATGTTTTTGGCAGTATTGTCAAGTTCTTTTGTTGAGGAAAAATTACAAAATGATTCTACAAGGATGGTATTAAAGCTACCTTATTTTTTAGCTCCCTTTAAAATTGCCATTTTACCTCTGTTAAAAAAAGATGGTCTTTCACAATTAGCAACAAAGATATATGATGACCTTAAACTTGATTATAATGTTGCCTATGATGAAAAAGATGCTGTTGGAAGACGATATAGAAGACAGGATGCACTTGGTACTCCAATTTGCTTGACCGTAGATCATGATTCATTAACAGATAATTCAGTTACTCTTAGATTTAGAGATAATATGCAACAGATTAGAATTCCAATTGATAAGTTATCTATTGAGCTAGAGAAGCATTTAAGTTTAAAAAATTTACTTCAATCTTTAAATAATTAAAGTATTTTAATTCTGCACTAAAAACCCTACATTTACAATCTTATAATTTACAAAATCATGAACATTAGAAATACATCATTAGTTATTACATTTTTTATTACTTTACTTGCCTTTTCTCAAGATGAAAATAAGGTTGGACCAAGTAAGTTTGGTACGTCTGAACCTATGTATAAGGTTCCATCACTAGCCTNAAGAATAGGTGAATTAATTCCCTACACTGATAATGATGAAGTAATTAGAGACGGAAAAGCTACTCCACCTGATATTGTTGCTGGCAAAGGAAGTGTTGGTGAAGATCTTTTAGCAAATAATCCTGGAAAATTTTATCAAAAAATAGACGGTAAAGAGCCAAGCCTTGTCTTTACATCGGCATTTTCGAATTCTCAGCCCTCTGACCCAGCAGGAGCTGTTGGTCCAAATCATTACATTGCGGTTTTTAATACAGGACTTAGAATATTTGATAAAGAAGGGAACCCTCTTACAAATGTATTGTCTGCCGGAAATGTTTTTGGAATCGGGAATAACTACTGTTGTGATTTAACAGCTTCTTATGACGCAGCAGCAGACAGATTTGTCTTAACAATCCTTGGAAATGGTGGTTGGACAGTAGCTGTCTCTGAGGGGCCTGATCCCGTAAATGATGGTTGGTATGTTTATAATTGGGGAACGGGAAGTGATTATCAAAAACTATCCGTTTGGTCTGATGCATATTATGTTACTGACAACCCCCCTGCTTTACACGCACTTGAAAGAGATGCAATGCTTGCAGGTGATCAAACAGCACAATTTGTAGCATTTAATCTTCCTGGGATTAATGGGGTAGGTTTTAGAAGTCCTCAAGCCTTTAATGTGACAAATGACAATTTACCTGAATCTGGATCTGCACCCATAGTTTTTTTAGCCGATGATGCTTGGTCTGGAGTTTCCTATGACCACCTTAAGATATGGGAAGTTGATGTAGACTGGAATAATACCAGTAATTCTACAATCACTTCATCTCCTCAGGAAATAGCAACAACTCCATTTATTTCTGTTTTTGATAATGGAAATTGGAATAATTTACAACAGCCTAACGGAGGAGTTCTGATTGATGCACTTCAACACACAATAATGAACCAAGCACAATTTAGAAAATTTCCAACTCATAATTCTGCCATATTAAATTTTGTAGTAAACACTAGTGGTGATAATACCAATTTAGCAGGTATTCGTTGGGTTGAATTACGTCAAGATGGTGATGGTCAGCCATGGTCATTATATCAGGAAGGAACATATAACTCCCCTGGTGGTAAACATGCGTGGAATGCAAGTATGGTAATGGATATACAAGGAAATATAGGTATGGGATACAGTGGTATGGGTGGAGAAGAAGGTAAATATGTCAGTTCCTACTACACAGGTAGATACGTTTCAGACGAATTAGGAGCTATGACTATAGCTGAGGAAGTAATTCAAGAGGGAAATGGAAATATCCCTGGTCAGAGATATGGTGATTACTCTCAACTTGCTGTAGACCCTTCTAATGATAAGACTTTTTGGTATAACAATGAATTAATTCAAGGTTCAAGAGCAAATGTAGTTGGTGTATTTCAGATTGCAGCAAATTATGCAAATGATGTTGGTGTTGTAAACCTTGATTCACCAGTTACAGGCACCTTAACTTCATCTGAAAATGTTACGGTTACCATTTTTAATTATGGAGAAAGTGAGGCTTCAAATTTTGATGTTTCTTTTCAGCTTAACAATGGCGAAATTATTACAGAAACTTATACAGGTACTCTTGGCTCAGCACAAACTGATCAATTTACATTTTCAACTACTGTAGACATGTCCACTCTTGGTGAAGTTTATGTCATAATGTCTAGTACTAATATGTTAAGCGATCAAGACAATTCAAATGATGCAATTACCTCGGACGTAGTACATTTAAATGCCAATGATATTGGTATTTCCGAAATCAACTCACCTTCATCTGGCACAAATTTATCGTCAAGTGAACAGGTAATTGTTACAATAACTAATTATGGAGGTGCTACACAATTTAATTTTGATGTTTCAGTCGATATCAATGGTACCATTGTAACTGAAATAGTTGAAGGTCCACTTGAAGGTAATTCTTCAATGGAGTATACGTTTAATTATACTGCTGATCTTTCTGCTTTTGGTAATTATTCAGTTATGGCCTACACTTCTTTAGATCAAGATTTTGACAATACAAATGATTTGACCGAAATTGGTGTTAATAATGCAAATTGTTCACCTGAATCTAATTGTATTTTTGGCGGAGGTCCTGGAGATGGTTTCCAGCTTGTTTCGATTGGTGACATCAATAATGAAACAGGATGTTCAGAGGGTGGATATGGAGATTATACTTCTATTTCGACTGATCTCGCTCAAGGAGATACCTATGATTTAACAATGACTACTAATTATGGTGATCAAAATATTAAGGTCTGGATTGATTTCAATGACGACTTTATATTTTCTGCTGATGAGTTAGTTGTAGATAACTTTGTTATTGGATTTAGTGTAGGTAATGTTTCAATTACCGAAACCACACAAGTTACTATTCCAGATGACGCTCCATTAGGTCAACACATAATGCGTTTAAAATCTAATTGGAATGCTGAAGTCCCAGATGACTCTTGTGCTGATACAGCTTGGGGTGAAACGGAAGATTACATGGTTAATATTGTTACATCACTTGGTGTAGAAGATATTATTCAAAACGAATCTGATTTCTCGGTAATTAGCCTTGGAGACAATATATTTGATGTGAACCTAACTTCATCTTATCAAGGTAAAATCGATTTAACTGTTTATAATGTTTTAGGGCAAAGAATGGTTTTCCATAGATTCGAAAATACTGGATCTTACAATTATAACTTAGACTTATCATATGTTGCCAAGGGTGTATACCTTGTTAGAATAGGAAATGCCTCCTTTGGAAAAGTCAAAAAGATTATTGTAGAATAATTAAATATTACATTTAAGTTATTATGAAATTTAAATCCATTTTATTCATATTATTTATATTTTCATTCACATCTTATTCTCAAGTTACGAATGACGGGATTCCTATTAGTTGGCAACTAAATTTAGATAACGACAATATTCCTGCGGTAAACCTACCATCATTCGATATAGATAGAGTCATAGCCGAAGACGAAATTAATGATAGAAAGTTTGACGCACCATGGAGATTTGGTTACATGCATAGTGTTGACTATGGTTTTGAAGATGGGGTTTGGACAACACTAGAAAACGGAGATAGAATTTGGAGATTATTGGTTAAATCTGACAATGCATTATCCTTAAACTTCATATTTGACGATTTTTATATGCCAGAAGGAGGATACATATTTCTTTATAATAATCAAAAATCAGATTTATTAGGAGCTTATGATTCTAGACAAAACCAAGACAGCGGAATGCTAGGTACTTGGCTAGTTGAGGGAGAATCGGTTTGGATTGAATATTTTGAACCGATTGACTCTTATAATCAAGGAAGGTTACATTTAGCAAAGGCAACTCACGGGTATAGAAATGCGGAAACCTTTAATCAAGCAAAAGGACTAAATGACTCCGGTAATTGTAATTTAGATGTTGATTGTTCAATAGGCGATGATTGGTCAGATTTAAAGGATCACAACAAAAGATCTGCAGGAATATTACTCTCTGGAGGAAGCGGTTTTTGTTCAGGTGCCTTAATAAATAATACCGAAAATGATGGAACTCCCTATTTTTTGACAGCGAATCATTGTTACTCAAACCCTGCATCTTGGGCATTTAGATTTGGATGGATAAGTCCAAATACAGTTTGTGCAACATCTTCAAATAGTTCAAATGGGCCTACGAATATGACAATTAGTGGAGCTTCACTAAGAGCTAGAGATGCCGGTTCAGACTTTGCACTTGTTGAGATTAATCAAAATATTCCTGCTGGATGGGATAGAGTTTATGCTGGATGGGATAGATCAGGAAACACCCCAGATTTTACTGTTGGAATACATCACCCTAGCGGAGACGTAATGAAGGTTTGTAGAGATAATGATCAACCGATACAAGCAGTAAATGCAGGTGCTCAAACATGGGAAATTACTGGTCTTGGTAGCGGTTGGGAATTAGGAGTTACAGAACCAGGATCTTCTGGTTCTCCTTTATTTGATCCTGAAGGAAGAATTATCGGACAACTTTTTGGTGGTGCGGCAGCTTGCTCAGGCACCGTTGATAACAACGCTTATGATTATTATGGAAGAATGGACATATCATGGAATGGAGGTGGTTCATCTTCATCAAGACTTAGCGACTGGTTAGATCCTAATGGATCTGGCACCACAGATGTAGGACCTTTCCCGTCAATGACTTTGTTGGCTAATGACCTCGGAGTTCAAAGTATAACTTCTCCTGTAACAGGAAATTTATCAGACAATGAGAATATTTCAATAACTATAAGAAATTATGGTGAAAATGACTTTTCAAATTTTGATATATCATTTCAAATAAACGGAGGAGATGTCATTACAGAAAATTATTCAGAAACCATTTCTTCAACACAAACCGTTCAGTACACTTCTAATGAAACTTTTGATTTTAGTTCTGAAGGAGATTATTTGATTGAGGTGTCACTATTAATAAATGATGATAACACACAAAATGATTCTACTTCGTTAACAGTAACCAATATCGGTGGAGGTGATTGCCCTGAGGAATACGAATTACCTATAGTTTGGCAAGATAATTTTGAATGCTATGATCCTTTTGCTATTGACAATATAGGAGGATGGATAATGTATGATGAAGATGGACTTGAAACCTATAATTCACTTGATATGAATTTTACTAATGAAGGATACACTGGCACAGGAATGATATTTAATTATCCTTTAGCTGAAAATGAAACGGGTCAAAATGCATCCGCTTGGAATACATATGCAGGAAATCAAGGGCTTTATTTTGTAGCCGCTGTTCCTCCGCAATTTAATCCAACAGCTGAAAATAATGACTGGATGATCAGTCCAGAATTCACCATTGATGGAATTTCATCTCCGACGTTATCTTTTTGGGCAAAATCAATCACTGATCAATATGGTTTAGACAGGTTCCGAATTGGAATAGGCTCATCAACAAACCCTAATGACTTTACAATTATATCATCTGGAAATTACGAAGAGGCTCCAACTTCTTGGACTCAATATGAATTTGATTTGAGTGATTATGAAGGTCAAACTATTAGAGTAGGGGTTCATTGTGTTAGTGATGATTCTTTCGTTTTACAAATGGATTCTTTTAAAGTTGAAGGTACCCTTGGAATTGATGAAGTATATTTAAATGAAATTGAGTATTATTATGATCAGTACTCAAAAGAACTAAATATTAACTCTAATCAAATACTTAACAAAGTAGAAGTTTATAATATTTTGGGTCAAAATATTCTAGCCGAAGAATTAAACTCAAGCTCTATAGCTATTGATTTATCAGCTTTTGGCACCTCAATTTATATTGTTAGAGTTTTAGGTGTAAATGGTAATAAGGTATTTAAATTACAGATAAACTAAGTTTTCTTTCATTTAGAATATAGCCTTTAATTGGATTGAACCATTGTTGATAGCTCTAACGTTATTACTTTTTCTCCCAATATAAATAAAATTTAAATCTAGAAGTTTTGAGAGCTTCTTTTGAAACCTGAAAGACCATGTATAGTTTTCACCTCTTTGCAACCCATTCATCATTATATAACTTATTACAGAGTTTATATCTCCGTTAAATTCGTTTTTAAAATAATTGAATTCAGAAATAAACCCTGTTTTTTCTTTTTGATTTAAAAAGAGAGAGATTCCAAAGTTTTGTTGTTTTAGAGATTCTTGATTACCGATATAGTTGTTAATTTTGGATAATTTATAAATAAAGTTAATTCTATTATTTTCACCTGATAAATAAGTAAATTTGGGATTGATGCTATAATCAATTATATCATAATTCTTATCCTGAAAATTTTCACTCCAATTGGTTTTCTTTTGCTTATTTCCAACAACTTCCATTAAATATAAATCTCCAATTTTATGATTAAAATTAATTTTTTTAATTAAGCTTGAACTTTTTGTCGAGCCAAAAGAAAAATTGTTTTTTGATTTATTTTCAAGTAAAGTAAAAGCTAAAGAATATTTTTGCTTTGATCGGTTAAAATAAAATACATTTTTTAAAGAATAATTATATGCCAAAAGGCTGTTTTCATCAATACTAAATGGGTTTATTTCTATTTCTGGATTGATATCTAGATTTGTCTTTTTATCCAATGAATATTGAAATTGGTTGGAAATTTTTGATAAAAATTTATGAAAGCCTAAATCAGAGTTTTTTAATTTTAAAAAATTAAGCTTTAGTGAGTAGTTTAGCTTATTTTGATATGTTCTAATAAAAATTTGATTTGGCAAAAGAACTCTGATATATCTTCCCTCATCTTCAAATACAGCAATTTCAAATTCTTCTAACTCTTGTATATTATTTCCGTTAATATCTATCCACTTATATGTTCCTAATCCAGGTTCAACTTCTAAAAATGTAAATTCTTGCTGAGGTAAATTCCCAGAATTAGTTTCTAAAAACAGGTTAGAGTCTAAGGATTTTTGAAAAAGCTTTTGATTATATACAACTTTAGTATTTAAAAATTTTTCTTCTCTATTTTCGGTGATTGATTTTAAGTTATTTTGATTTAAATATACAGTGAGTCTTGTTTTTTTATCATTTAAAATTTGAGAATTAAGAAAATAACTTTCATGTGAATTAACATTATCTAGCCTACCATTATATATACTGTCATTATCTCTTTTTAGATATCCTATTTCTAAAAATGACTCATCTTTATTGCCAAAACCCTTTTTAATTTGATATGACCCTTGACCAAAGTCTGGATTTGCTAAAGCTTGAAGCCCTTCACTCTTTTTTCTTTCGTAATTATAGTTTATTGCTACCCATCCAATTTTATGATCAAGTTGTATATAATTAGTAGAATTAATAAAATCACTAGAATAATCGTTTTGATCAGACTGCATAAAACTGTTTCTTGAACTAATCTTTAAGTTTTTATTTTTATTGGAATTAATATTTAGGTTATTTCTTATGCCACTGAATAAATTGCCATACTTTAGGTTTTCAAAACTGTAATTTAATACGCCAATTTTTTCATTATTTAACTCAAGAATACCTTTGGTTAAAAGATGAGTATAATTTCCTGAAATATTTTCATTTAAATCCCAGTCCCTGTTAAATTCTGTATTAAATATCCGCTCAACAGAATTGAAGCTATCTTCAATATAATTAACATCCAGTTCAGTGATTAGATTAAATTTATTGAGATTTTTTTTTGAAATGTAATTTACTTTGGAAGCAAATCCTGTATTATCTGAGTCCTCCAATGAGGAAAAAAGATTTTTATCTTTATTACTTGCTGCTAATTCAATATTTACTTGGGATTTATTTTGTGTTATAAAGGTTGAATTATATGAAATAAGTTGTAATTTTTCTGGCGCAATTAATTTTATAAGGGGTTCAAAATTTCCTTGTTTCAGTCCATTTAAAGGAGCTACATATTGATAAATATTTTCTATTGCATTATCGTTAATCATTATATAGTTCCCTTGATTATCTCCAACATTAGTGAAATTAACATCATACAGATTATCTTCCGAATTATTTGAATAAACAAAGATTTCAATATTGTTAATCATTTCTTTTTTATATAAAATTCTATTTTCATCATAAGAAGTTAAAATTCCTGTTGGTGCTGACATAAGATCTGTATTATCACCTGCTTCAGATAATATTTGTACCTGATTATTTGAGATATTTTGAAGTAGCGGCTGATCTTTAATGTCATTTTCATTATAAAATGAAATATTATGAATAGCCTTGTTTTTCTTGAATTCAATTTTTGAAAAACCAAAAAAACTATTGTAGTTTTTTTCACTCAATTGATATTCCACCTGAATTCGCATATCAGACATAATTGGTAATGTAGAATTAAATATGATTTCACCTGCATTATAATTTATAATATAGTCTTTATCAATTCCTCTTTCTGCCTTTTTTCCATTGATAAACACAGACTCACTTCCGGAAACGACCAGCACATAAAGCTCACCATTTTGTCCAACTAATTTATAAGGACCCTGATTTCCATTTTGTGTAGTTATTTCTGTTCTTTTGTATTTTCCTTTTGCAATTGCACCTGCTGCCTCAACACTAATCGACTTATTAATTGAAGAATTAATTGATAATCCCTGAATTCTTTTACTGAAATTTCCAAAAAATGTCTTGTCTTGTATTATATCTATATCACCTCCTCTTATATTCCATTTAGCTGAAGAAACCTCGATAAAAATTTGATCAAATTCATCTATTTGCTGAGAATAACCGTTGTTTTGAAGAGGAATATTTGAATCTTGAATAGATGCTTTTATTTTTATATTATTTGCTAATTCACCTGAAATTTGTAAATCAAGCTCGCTATTTAGAACAGAGTTTTGATTACTCCCAACAGTTAAACCTCTTGAAATGCTACCATTTGTTATAATATTTGAAAAATTATTGTTTTTCTTTGATAAATTACTTTTTGATAGTTTATATATTTTATTAAGATTATCGGTATTATCAATAATTAATTCACTATTTAATTTTGAATATTCTTTTGATAAAATAACTGGATAAATTTTATCTGTAACGGAATCTTTAAATTTTCTCAATTCCTTTTGAAAATCAAGAGATTTACTTTTACTTATCTGAGTGGTATCAATGAAAATTTCTTGAGTGTATGAGACACCACATAATAAAAAGATGAATAAATATATTATTACTCTCATATAATAGAATAAACTAAAAATAATAGAAAATATTTTATCATCTTTATGATAACAAAATTCTTTAAGATGAAAGTAGTTTCATATAACGTTAATGGGGTTAGAGCAGCAATGAATAAGGGCTTAGTTGCATGGCTGATTAAAGAAGATCCCGATATAGTTTGTTTACAAGAAATAAAGGCATTGGAGGAGCAGATAAATATTTCAGAGTTTGAATCCATAGGTTTTAAATATAATTATTGGTATAGTGCAACAAAAAAAGGTTATAGTGGAGTTGCTATTTTATCAAAACATAAACCTTTACATGTAGAGTATGGTACAGGAATATCGTATATGGATTTTGAAGGGAGGAACATCAGATTGGATTTCAAGGATTTTTCAGTGATGAGTTTGTATCTTCCATCTGGGACTAATCTTGATAGACTAGAATTCAAATTAAATTATATGGATGATTTTTTGGACTACATTAAAAAACTAAACGTTGATATTAAAAATTTAATTGTTGCTGGAGATTATAATATTTGTCATAAAGCAATTGATATTCATGACCCAATTAGAAATAAAAATGTTTCTGGATTCTTACCAGTTGAGAGGGAATGGTTACAAAAATTTATTGATTCAGGATTCATTGATTCTTTTAGAGAATTTAATTTAAAACCAAATAATTATAGTTGGTGGACATACAGAGCTAACGCAAGGGCAAATAATAAAGGATGGAGAATAGACTATATTATGGTTTCATCTTCAATGAGAGAAAATTTAAAATCTGCTGATATTTTGAGTGATATAGTTCAGAGTGATCACTGCCCAATAAAAATTAACATAAAAATTTAAAAAAAAAACCCTATCAATCGATAGGGTTTTTTTTTTAAATAGTTTTACCATTCTCATTTTTAAAATGGTATTCTAAATATTTATAAGCATCTCTAGGGATAATTTTAATCCATTTTTTATGTTTAAAATACCACTTGAGCCTTATAGACGGGTATCCTTTTTCAAGATAAGCAGCAATGAAAGGATGAATGTTAAGATAAATATTATTCTTTCCTTTATTTATAAGCCTATCAATATCTTCAGATATTTTGTTAATTAAAACTATTGGCGCTTCAACTTCACTCCCATTATTATTACTTGGGTTTTCTTCTCTAGTTTTTATATTCATTTCTGGCTTAACTCTTTGTCTTGTGATTTGAATTAGTCCAAATTTACTAGGTGGAAGAATTTTATGCTTAGCTCTGTCTTCTTGCATTTCAGATTTAAGGTGGTTAAACAATTTTTTTCTGTTTTCGGCCTTATTTTGGTCAATAAAATCTACTACGATTATACCTCCCATATCTCTTAATCTTAATTGTCTAGCAATTTCAGAAGCTGCAATTAGGTTAACCTCGAGAGCAGATTCTTCTTGGTTTTTACCCAAGGATCTTCTATTCCCACTGTTAACATCAACAACGTGAAGTGCTTCAGTATGCTCAATAACTAAATATGATCCTTTAGTCATTGATACATTTTTTCCAAATGAAGTTTTAATTTGACGTTCAATTCCAAATTTTTCAAAAATTGGAACTTTTGATTTGTAAAGTTTTACTATTGACTCTTTTTTAGGTGCAATTTTTTGCACGTAATCTTTAATTTGGATTTGCAGTGCTTCATCATTAACTAATATTGATGAGAAACTTTCATCAAATAAGTCCCTAAGTATCTTTGAAGAAATATTCATTTCATCCATAACTTTTCCTGGGATATTAACAGTTTTGATTTTTTTGCACATTGCAATCCATCTATTATAAAGATTTTGTAAATCTCTGTCAAGTTCAGCAACTTTTTTGCCCTTAGCAACGGTTCTAATAATCACACCAAATCCTTTAGGTGTAATACTTTTAACCAATCTCTTTAATCGATCTTTTTCTTTTGAATCCTCAATTTTTTGAGAAATAGAAATTCTAGTTGAAAAAGGAACAAGAACAAGAAATCTACCAGCTATTGATAGTTCCGATGTAACTCTAGGTCCCTTAGTTGAAATAGGTTCTTTAACAATTTGTATAAGCACAGATTGATTTGGGCTAAGGACATCTCCTATAGCTCCGTTTTTATCTATTTCAT
>PABM01000016.1 GCA_002702745.1 Flavobacteriaceae bacterium
TCTGGTACTTCAGGATCTGCAACAAATGTTGTTATTAGAGGTTATACTTCTATTAATGGTAACAACCAAGCACTTTT
This sequence comes from Flavobacteriaceae bacterium, assembly GCA_002702745.1. Next base: position 78 of record PABM01000016.1, read on the forward strand.
TGTTGTTGATGGTGTTCCTTACAGTACTGAGACAAATGCTCAAGGTGGTTTCCTTAGTGGTAATCTTGGTTCAAGTAGATTCTTAGATCTTGATCCTAACAACATTGAGAGTGTTAACGTACTTAAAGGTTTAGCTGCAGCTACATTATATGGTACTGCCGGTAAGAACGGTGTAATTGTAATTACAACAAAGTCGGGATCTTTGAAAGCTAAAGGACCTTCGAAGACTGAAATTACTGTAAATCAATCGTATTTTGTTAATGAAATGGCTTCAATGCCCGATTATCAAGATACCTATGGTGGTGGTTTTGACCAGTCTTTTGGGTGGTTTTTCAGTAACTGGGGACCTGCTTTTGCTGCCGATGGAGTTGATGGATATTTAAATGATCCAGCTGGAATTATACAGCCAGATGGAACGGTTGAACATCCTTATGGTTCGTCTGCTTTCTTAAATGCTTTCTTGGGAGGTAACAATGTATTGAATCAGCAGTATACTGGTGAAAGATACGATTGGAAGCCTTATAAAAGTGTTGAGAACTTCTTTAGATCTGGGAGTGTTTCTAATACTTCTGTTAATATTAGAGGAGCTTCAGATGATGGTAAAGTATCTTATAATGTAAATTACGGTAATTTAGATGAAGAAGGTTTTACTCCTGGTAACGGATTAAGAAGAAATAATTTATCTGTTGGTGGTCGTGCACAACTTTCAAATAAATTTACTGTTCAAGGTTCTATGAACTACAGTAATACTTCATTTGTTTCACCACCTGTTTCGGCATCTAGAGGTAACGGTACATTAGGATGGTCTACATTCGGTAATGTATTCTTTACACCAAGAAACGTTGACTTAATGGGATTACCTTATACTATTCCTGAAAATGGTGGTAGTATTTACTATAGAAATGGTAATGACATTATCAACCCTAACTGGTCAGTTGCTAATGCACAAGGTGGTCAAACAGTAAATAGAATAAATTCTACTACTAGTTTAACATATGAATTTAATGATAATCTTTCATTAACTTATCGTTATGGTCTTGACTGGTATAACGAAAGAAATAAAGAATATTCTAACAAAAACGGTGTTAACTTTAACCAAGCTATCTTTGGTTACTTAAATACGTGGGATAACAACGTGGCTATCCACAACCACTATGTAAGTTTAAACGGTAGTTATGATTTAAGTGACGATGTTGGATTAACTTTCAACGTAGGTGCAACTTCTAACAGAAGAACTTACGATCGTGAAGGTACAGCAAGTAGTGGTCAAATTGTATACGGTGTTATACAACATTTCAACTACGAGAATCAAACTCCAATATCATACCATGGTGCACAAAACACTTTAGGTGTATTTGGTAGTGCTGATATAGATTACAAAGATTATTTATTTGTAACATTACAGGCAAGAAACGATTGGGTTTCTAATCTACCATCTGAGAACAACAATATGTTCTACCCTAGTGCGAGTGTATCATTCTTACCTACATCTATGGATGAGAACTTCAAGTCTGAAAACTTATCATACTTAAAAGTAAGAGCTGGATATGGTACTTCTGCTGGTTTCCCTGGTGGATACCCAACAGTAAACACGGTAGGTCAGAGTACAAATGTAAATGGTGGTCTTAACGGTGGTATTATTACTAACTCTGTAAGTAACTTCCAAGCTAACCCAGATTTAAAGCCTGAGTTATTAGGTGAATTNGAATTNGGNNTTGACGCTAGAGTNTGGAAAAACAGAATTGGTATTAATGCNTCTTACTTTGAAAGAACAAGTAAGGACTTAATCGTATTTAAGCCACTTCCAACTTCATCTGGTTATACTTCAACCCAAGATAACATTGGTAAAATTGAAGGTAATGGTATAGAACTTGATATTGATTTAGAAATGTTTGACATTCTACCTGTTAATGTAGACGGTCTTAGCTGGAATGCTAGAGTAAACTTTACTAAGAGTGAAGCTACTGTTACAGAACAAGCAGATGATCAAATTATATATGGTGGTTCTACAGCTACTTGGCTAGGTGGTAACGCTGCAATTCAGGGTGAACCTCTTGGTGTTATAGTTGGTACTAGAATCGAAAGAGATGACAATGGTAATTATGTAGTTAACGCATCTGGTAACTATGGTGTTGAAGATGTTATGGCTATTGATGCTAACGGTAACGAAGTTCCATTAGGTACTGAAGGATCTAGAACAATTACTCCGATAATTGGTAATCCAGAGCCTGATTACGTAATGAACTTTATTAACACTTTAAAGTATAAGAACTTTACTTTAGGATGGCAATTAAGCCATACTGCTGGTGGAGATATCGTTGCTAAAACAGTTGCTACATTACTTGGTCGTGGTGGTATCGTAGAAGACAGAAAGAATACATTTATTCTTCCTGGTGTAAATATCGATGGTTCTCCAAACAACTTACAGATTAATAACTCAACTTACTACTTTAGTAATGTGTTATTCGGTCCACTAGAATTATCAGTATATGATGGTTCAGTTGTTAGATTACAAGAATTATCTTTATCATACTCTTTCCCACAGAAGTTTTTAGATAAAACTCCTTTTGGTGCATTATCTTTAACAGCTACAGGATTCAATTTATGGTATGATGCCTATAATGTTCCTGATGCAACAAACTTCGATCCTAACGTTGCCGGTACTGGTGTTGGTAACGCAAGAGGATGGGATTTCCTTAATGGACCTAGTTCAAAAAGGTATGGTATTAGTGTAAAAGCATCATTTTAATAACGTATAAATCAATTAATTATGAAAAGAATTTTTAAATATTTAATGATGACAGTCTTTGTGGCCGGCACAATGTTCTACTCATGTGAAACTACTGAGCTAGAGGATCTTGTTGACCCGAATGCACTGTCTGCAGATTTAGCTGATGCTGATCTGCTATTAAACTCAATCCAGGTAAGTTACCTAGGTGCTATGCAAGACATGCAATTTAATGGTGCTTCATTAGGTAGAATTAGTTACATGGGTGGAAGAGTTTATTATAATAATTTTGGTAGTGGTACTGTAAGTGGAGCCTGGGGTAGTTTATACTCTGGTATGCTTCCCGATATCGCTGCGATTGAATCTCAAAATGGTGAAGAAAATTTATTAGCTTTCCATTTAGGAATCTCAAAAGCTATGGCAGCTCATGTTATGATGGGTATTGTTGATTCTGTGGGTGATATTCCATGGAGTGAAGCAAATAATCCATCTGAATTTCCGAGTCCATCTGTTGATGCTGATGAAGATGTTTACACAGCTGCAATGGCAATGTTAGACGAAGCTGAAAGTTATTTAGCTGCTGCTGGTGGTGGAGACGATCTATTCTACGGCGGTAACACTGTTAACTGGATGAAATTTATCAACACATTGAGATTTAGATATCACTTAACTGTAGGTACTCCAGCTGCAACAATTTTAGAGTTTATAGGAGCTAATCCTATCATAAGCTCAGCTGACGCTGATATGCAGTTTAACTATGGGACTCAAGAATTACAGCCTGATACTCGTCATCCTTGGTACCAATCAGATTATACTACATCTGGTGCTAATATCTATCAGTCTTCATGGCTTATGGATCTTATGGATGGTGATCAGGATGAGTGGTATGACTACTGGACAACACCTGGTGGTGGTGCCGAATATGTTTCAGATGGTAAAGTAAATATTACATCTGATGATCCTAGAAGAAGATATTACTTCTACAGACAAACTTGGGCAACGCCTGGGTCATCAGGTATGCTTTATTACAATGGTTCATCATACATGTGGCCTGTTGAGTTAAGTGCTGGTGGTGCCGGATCATATGTTGACGGTGAAACACTACAATGTTCATTACAATCACAGCCATTCCATTTAGAGTTTACTGAAGATGGAAATAATGATTATGGAATTGGTAGATGGTGTACTAACTTCCTTGGATATTGGGGAAGACATCATGGAAATGATGAAGGAACACCTCCGGACAACTTTACTAGAACTGCTGTAGGTGTATATCCTGCTGGTGGTAGTTTTGATAACCAACCTGATATTCCAGACTATGCAGTTCATGGATCGCTTGGAGCGTTCCCAACTGGAGCTGTTTGGCAAGGTAATGGTGGTGGTGGTGCCGGTATTTGGCCAATCTACTTATCATCTTATGTTCACTTTATGGTTGCTGAGACTCAGTTAGCTGCTGGTGATAAAGCTGGTGCTGCTGCAAGTATGAGAACAGCAATGGAGCATTCATTTGCTAAAGTATTATCAATGAGCTCTGTTGATCCTGATGCTAACGCAGACATGTTTGCTACAGCTGCAGATGTTACAGCATTTATTGATATGAAAGTAGCTGAATTTGAAGCTGCTCCTGCATCAACTGGTCTTGACGGATTAGGATGGCCTTCTGCAAAAGACGAATTAGATGTTCTTGGTGAACAATATTTTGTTGCTTTGTATGGTGGAGCTAACGATGCTTGGAACTTTATAAGAAGAACTGGACATCCTAGAACTCTTTCCAGAGGATTAATGAATAATGACGAGTCTGGAGCGTTCCCTAGAACTGGAACTTATCCTTCAGGTGAAATCAGTGCTAATCCTAATATCTTACAAAGACAAGATAATTCAACTCAAGTCTTCTGGGATAGTGGAGTAACTAATCCTGCTAACTAATAAAAATAGAAACTATGAAAAATATATTTAAATTATTATTTGCTTCTCTTTTTATAGTAAATTTCTCTTGTCACGACAGTGAAAATGTTATTGACGGAGTATTAGACTATGAAACTGGGGCAATTTTAAGAACAATTTCTGTAGATAATGCAGTATTAAACTCTTCTGATCCTGAAAGTGCATTTGTTGCAACTGTTGAGGCTCAAGACGAAGCAGATGGTGCATTACTTTCTGAAATTAGAGTAAATGCTAAATTCAGAGATTTATCTCCTGATAGTGGAACAACAGAAGCTGAGGCTTTTGTTTACTCCATTCCAGCGAGTGCAACTTATGAAGGGCCTGTTGGACTTCCGAGAGCTGACATATCTATGTCTTTTGGAGCTGCAGCTGCAGCAATGGGACTATCTCCTAGTGATTATGAGCCTGGTGATGTTGTTATAGTTCAACTTGAAATAGTATTAACCGATGGTAGAGTATATGGACCTGATTCTGCAGCTGGTATTATTACTGGTGGATTCTTCTCGTCTCCATTCCAATACAATGCATTATTAACTTGTTCACCTCAACCTGGTAATTACGTTGTAGAAATGCAAGATAGTTATGGTGATGGATGGCAAAGTGCTGAAGGAATTGCAGTTAACATTGATGGTACTACTGTATATGCATCTCTATGTAATGAGTGGGGAGACTCACCTGCTGGATGTGTTGGATCTGGTACTTCAAATTACGACGGTTCTGTAACTATTACAATTCCAGAAGGAACTCAATCTGCTACATGGAATTATACTGGTGATTCATATCCTGGTGAAGTTTCATTCCAGATTTATGCTCCTGACGGATCATTAATCTTAGATATATCTGAGCCTGGACCTGGTTTATTACCGGTCGCGGTATGTGCTCAGTAAATCAAATATTTATTAAAAAAAAAGAGCTTTACTTCGGTAAGGCTCTTTTTTTTTGTCAATTGATTACATTTGTAATATGAAAAAATTATACTGTCTTAAAGTATTAATAATGATATTTTTTATAACTGGCTGTAATACAAATGAAGATAAAGCATATACGATTCCATTTGAAAAGCTATCATCTGAGTATTCTGGTATAAATTTTTCTAATCTTATCACTCCTAACCTAGAATCCTCAGAAAATCTTTTTGACTATGACTACTTTTATAACGGTTCTGGTGTAGGAATTGCCGATATAAACAATGATGGATTAAAAGATATAATCTTTACCGCAAATCAAGAAGCAAACAAACTTTATCTAAATATGGGGAATCTTCAATTTGAAGATATAACCAGTTTAAGTAATATTAACTCAAAAAATAAAAGTTGGTCAAGTGGAGTAACTTTTGCAGATATTAATAATGATGGATGGCTAGATATATATATTTCTCAGGGTGGACCAGATAAACCTGAAACTCGAAAAAATTTATTATTGATTAATAACCAAGATCTAACCTTCAGTGAAATGGCTAAAGAATATGGGCTAGACGATGAAGGAATTAGTACTCAGTCAGCTTTTTTTGATTTTGACAAGGATGGAGATTTAGATTGTGTAGTTATGAATGAAAATGAGTTTTATGGCTATAATCCAATATCGTTTTTTGAAAAATATAAAGACAAGTCAGTTTTATTAGCTAACTCATCTCATTTATATGAACAAATTGACGGTAAATTTATAAATATTACAGAGAAGGCTGGTCTACTGAGTCCAACGTTTGGACTAGGATTGTGTATAAGTGATATAAATAATGATAACTGGCCTGATATTTATATCGCTAACGATTATTATGTAAAAGACGCCATGTATATAAATAACCAGGATGGAACTTTTACTAATCAAATTCAGGAATCAACTAAGCAAATATCTTTTTATGGGATGGGTGTTGATATTGAAGATATTAATAATGATAACCTTAGTGATATTTTTGTTTTGGATATGGCTTCAAGTGATCATGTAAGGTCAAAAACCTTGATGGCATCAATGAATACTTCAAATTTTGATTTGATAACAAATAAATTAGATCAGCATTATCAATATATGTTCAATTCCCTTCAGTTAAATCTTGGAAATAATAAATATCATAACGTATCTCATCAACTTAATATGGCTAAAACTGATTGGAGTTGGGCAGGGCTGATATTTGATTATAATTTGGATGGCAATGAAGATGTTTTTGTTACTAACGGTTACAGAAAATATGGTTCTGACAATGATTCACGTATAAAAATCAATCAAACAAAAATAGAGTATAATAACAGAGTTCCTATAGATATGAAAAAAAGACTTTATGATAAACTACCCTCTGAAAAATTATCAAATTTACTCTATAAAAATGAGGGAAATTTAACATTTAACGAAGTTGGAGGACAATCCAATATATTAGAACCTAGCTTTTCAAATGGTGCAGCCTATGCAGATTTAGACAATGATGGAGATTTAGAAATCGTCATTAATAACATTGACGATAACGCATTTGTTTATAAAAATATTTCTGTAGAAAATAATCTTGGAAATTTTCTAAAAGTTGCAGTAAAGGGGAAACTTTCAGAAAATTTTGCAAAGGGTACAATATATTTTGGAAATAGTTCTAAAATAAAGGAATCTAAACGCGTTAGAGGGTATTTATCGTCAGTAACTGACGAATTACATTTTGGATTAGGAAAAGTCTCTAAGATTGACTCATTAGTTGTTGAATGGAATTCAGGTAATAAGCAGGTTATTTATGAAATTGAGACAAATCAGACGATCACTGTAAATGAGGAAAATTCTAAATTAACTAATTCAATAAATAAAGATTTAGAGTCTATTTTCAGTAGGGTTAATAATTTTGTTAAATATTCTCACAAAGAAAATGTATTTGATGACTTTAGTACTGAAATACTACTCCCCTATAAGCAGTCAACACTAGGTCCTTTTATTTCAACTGCTGATTTAAATAATGATGGTAAAGAAGATATTTTTATTGGTGGAGCTCATAAACAGGATGCAAAAATATTTTTATCAAATGAAAACGGATTGATTGAAAAGAATATTGAATCATTTGACGTTGATTCAAAAAATGAAGATATGGAGTCAATCTTCATTGACATAGATAATGATAAAGATCTAGACTTGTATGTTGTAAGTGGTGGAAATGAATTTAACAACAGATCTATTGAATTAGCTGATCGAATTTATTTGAATGATGGAAAAGGAAATTTTAAAAGAGATACGCAAGAAGATTTACAAAATTATACAATTAGCGGTAAGACGGTAACGGAAATTGATTATGATAATGATGGAGATAGTGATATAATTATAGGAAATAGAATTCAAACAAAAAAATATCCAATTCATGAACCTTCAATCATTTATGAAAATATTTCTGGAAAATTTTATAATAACACATATAATATTGCTCCTGAATTTGAAAATTTTGGTATTGTGAATAAAGTTATTAAAACAGACTTCAATAACGATGGATGGGATGATTTCATCGCAGTTGGAGAATGGACTAATATCGGTATGTTTTTAAATGAAAATGGAAAATTTAGAGATATTAGTAATGAGAGTAATCTTGAAAACACATATGGTCTGTGGTTTAATGTAATAGAAACAGATATTAATAATGATGGACTAAATGATTATTTGGTTGGAAACATTGGTGAAAATTCAAAATATAAGACAAGTATAGATAAACCACTAAAAATATTTGGAAATGATTTTGATGGCAATGGTACTCATGACTTGGTTTTAAGCTATAAATACGAAGGTAATTATGTTCCACTTCGAGGAAAGGAGTGTTCTACACAACAAATGCCATTTATCTCTGAAAAAATTCCAACATTTGAGGAATTTGCTAATGCTTCAATTGAAGATATCTATGGTAACGAAATTATTGATGCATATGAAAGAAAGGTAACTAGCTTTGAATCGATTGTATTAATTAATAGGGGTAATAATAAATTTGATGTCCAAAAACTACCACCATTGGCTCAATCCATTCCTATTTTGACTAGTGATGTTTATGACATAAATAATGATGGATTTGAAGATATAGTTGTCGCTGGTAATATTTATAATACTGAGGTTGAAACACCAAGGTTAGATAATCAGTTTGCATTAGTCTTGATTTCAAATAAAAACAGTAATTACAATGTGATTGGGCCTGATAAAAGTGGCCTGTATTTATCTGGTAATACAAAATCAATTAAAATAATTGGAAATGATAGCCCAAAATTATTGGTTGCAAACAATAACTCTGACTTAGAAGTATTTGAATTGAATAAATAATGGAAAAAAACACAGAAATTTACGGCATAAGGGCTGTAATTGAAGCAATTAATTCATCTAAGGATATCGATAAGGTTTTTATTCAAACCGGGCTTAAAGGAAAGCTTATTGGACAATTAGAATCACTTATAAGAAAAAATAAAATCAACTTTTCTTATGTTCCAACACAAAAACTTGATAGACTTTCAAAAAAGAATCATCAAGGGGTTATTGCTAGAATTGCTCCAATTAAATTTTATACTATTGATAGCTTTAGCGAAGTATTAGAAAAATCTAAAAACCCATTTGTTTTAATACTGGATCAAATAAATGATGTTAGGAATTTTGGAGCAATCATCAGAACAGCTGAAATTAGTGGTGTAGATGGGATAATAATTCAAAACAGTTCATCAGCACCTGTTAATTCAGATACAATAAAGACAAGTGCTGGAGCTATTTTCAATATTCCAATCTGTAAAGTAAATCATATTAAAGATGCCATTTATCATTTACAATCTTTAAATATTTCTATAATTTCCGCATCCGAAAAATCAGTAAAAAATATCTATGATGTTGATTTAAAAGGACCTACAGCAATAATCATGGGGTCTGAACAAAAAGGAATTAACAAGTCTGTAATTAACCTATCCGATGAGTCTGTTAAACTTCCTATGTATGGAAAAATTGAATCACTTAATGTTTCTGTTGCATGTGGAATTTTTCTTTATGAAGTAGTAAGGCAAAGAATCTAAAGTAAAATCGGAATAATTTCTTTAAGACTATTTACAATAATCATATTTTCTCTTTCGTGCTCATTAGTTTTGTGAAAGTCATAGTATATAGCTTTCATTCCTACTCCCAAAGCACCGAGAATATCTGCATTAAAATTATCACCAATCATTATAGAGTTTTTGACATTTGTGTTTGCTGATGTTAATGCGTGATCAAATATTAATTTATGAGGTTTCTTTACTCCAACATCTTCAGAGATTGTAACGGTCTCAAAATATTGAATCAAGTCTGATTTTTGCAGTTTTCTTTTTTGAACTTCCTTAAAACCATTTGTAATAATATGCATTTTGTATTTAGACTTTAACAAATCCAAAACGGTTAAGGTATCTGGTATTAAATGATTGAAATCTGAAAGATGCTCTATATAATCTATTGCAAGCTGATTAATAAGATCATCATTAATGTCATAATTTAACTTTTTAAACGTATCAGAAAGTCTGTAATATCTCAGGTCAGCTTTACTGACTTTGTTCACGCGATACATCTCCCAATATTTTCTGTTAATTGGATGATAAAAATTTAAAAATTTAGATACATCAATACTTATATCATTTTTTTTTAGAATCTTAAGAAAGGTTAAATCAGAATTTTTATCAAAGTCCCAAAGGGTGTGATCTAAATCAAAAAATATGTTATCTATTAGTTTCATTTAAGATTTTTTAATCTTATCAATATCTAAACCTCCAAATTTACCAGAGCTCATCATCAACAAAACAGAATTTGATAAGTCAAGATCATATATTTTTTTGTTCAGTTTTTCGTAATTATCAATTACAGTCAAACTGCTGTGATTAAATGACCTTATAATTAATTCTGAATCGATAGGCTCAAGTCTTTTGATTCTCATGTTTTTTTCAGAGTAGTAAATATAACATTCATCTGAGTGCTTTAAGGTATCCCTATATTTTTCTAAAAATAGTGGATTTAAACTACTATATGTATGAAGTTCAACAAAAGAAATTAATTTTCGATTGGGAAATTGTTTGAAAACAGCCTCTGTAGTAGCTTTAACTTTACTTGGGGAATGTGCAAAATCTTTAAAGATAATTGTATCTGATGATTTATAAACCAACTCTAGTCTATTACTTGCTCCGTTAAAAGAAGTAATTGCATTATAAAAATCTTCCGATTTAACTCCTAATACTTTACAAATATTCAGGGCTCCTGAAATATTTTGAAGATTGTGATCTCCAAAAATTTTGAGTCTGTATAATTCATTGTTAATATCAATAAATGAAATACCATCTATTATTTTGTGTTTTGGAATCGAATAAGGAATGTAATTAAGATTACTTTTACTCGAGCTTACAAGTTTTTTCAACTTAGGATCTAGCTCATTGTAAACCAAGGTTCCATTTTCCTCTATAGAATTGATAAATATCTCAAATTGTTTTAAATAATTTTCAAATGTCTTAAACACATTTATATGATCCCATGCAATTCCACTAATTAGAGCAATATGTGGTTTATATAAATGAAATTTTGGGCGTAGATCCAATGCAGAAGATAAATATTCATCCCCTTCTAAAACAATATATTTACTTGTATCTGTAAGTTTAACCATAACTTCAAATCCATCTAGTTGAGCACCAACCATATAATCAGATTCAATGTTTAAGGTCCTTAAAACATGTAAAACCAAAGATGTAATAGATGTTTTACCATGGCTACCTCCAATTACAATTCTGATTTTATCCTTCGATTGATTGAAAATAAACTCGGGGTAAGAGTATATTTTTAATCCTATTTCCCTAGCTTTTAATAATTCAGGATTATCATCTTTCGCATGCATTCCAAGAACAACTGCATCAATATCAGAGGTAATTTTTTCAGAAAACCATCCTTCTTTTTGAGGAAGTAAATTATATTTTTTAAGTCTTGATCTAGAGGGATCATTAATCGCGTCATCACTACCTTTAATACTATAGCCCTTTAATTTTAAAGCTATTGCAAGGTTATGCATCGCTGATCCTCCAATTGCTATAAAGTGAATTTTCATTGCTTAATTAGTTTATCTAATTCCTCTATCTTTTTATTTAAGTTAGGATTTTTTTTCTGATTATTTTCATAAGCTTCCTTTGCTCTCTTAATCAAAAGTTTTGAGTTTATATTTCCAGCTCTATAATTTGAGTAAGCTAAATAATAATAAACCTCATCCAGGGTAAATCTATCAGCTGATGAATAATTAGCTAAGTATGTTTCAAAATATTTAATCGATAACTTATTTATTTTATCATTTTGAGTTTCAAGTAACCTACCAACGACGAAGTTAAAATAATTGAATTCAAACAAACTATTAGTAGACATAATATAGTTGACTATCTCAGTTTCTAATTTAGTTATCTTATCTTGATTATTTTGAAAACTATAAAAATAATGATACGATATCAGGCCATGAATGAATGAAATATTTTGTATTTCATTACAATATACAAGAGCATTTTCCTTATTCCCGCCTAAAATTTGGGGCAGCTCGGTTAATATTTGAACTAATGCCCATCTACTGTAAATATGCTCAACATCTAATGATGCAGATTTAATTAAATTTCTTTTCGCTGTATTTATTAATGATAATACCCTAAACTTACTTACTACTTCGGAGTATGCAGCCTGTGTGCCTCCAAGTCTATATAAGTAATTTGGATTATCAGGATCAAGATCAACTAATTTTTCGTAAGAATCAATCGCTAAATCCCATTTTTTTTCTGCAGCATATAACTCCCCAATTTCAATAAGAATTTTTTCATCTTGAGGTTTATTATGATGAATTTGAATTAATGAATCTAAAGAAATTTTTTGAGGAAATAAGTAAGTTGTACAAGCAATAGTAAAAAGTATGATGAAATTTAATTTTGAGATTCTGAAAAACATGTTCTTTAGTTAAGCATTTCCCAGATTTTATCTTTGAGTTCAATTAGTCCTAAATTTGAAATTGAAGAAATAAATATAAATTCCTCGTCTATTTTTTCTTTTATTTCAAATTCAATTTCTTTTATTAATTCATCATCAAGTAAATCAGATTTTGTTATCGCGATTAGTCTACTTTTGTCTAGCATTTCAGGATTATATTTCTTTAATTCTTTCAGTAAAATCTTATAACTAGTTACTATATCATCAGAATCTGAAGGAATCATAAAAAGAAGAGTAGAATTTCTTTCAATATGTCTTAAAAAATAGTGACCTAATCCCTTTCCCTCAGAAGCTCCCTCAATAATTCCAGGAATATCTGCCATCATAAATGTTCTAAAATCTCTATACTTTACAATTCCTAAATTTGGCTTTAAAGTAGTAAACTCATAATCAGCAATTTTAGGTTTTGCATCAGTAATGACCGAAAGTAGGGTTGACTTTCCCGCATTTGGAAAGCCTACAAGGCCAACATCGGCTAAAACTTTTAATTCTAAGGTTATTTGAATTTCTTGATTTGGTAATCCAGGCTGAGCATACCTTGGGGTTTGATTAGTGGAAGATTTGAAATGCCAATTTCCCCTACCTCCTTTACCACCTTCACAAATTATTCTTTCTTCTCCTTCTTCTGTAATCTCAAAAATCGTTGACTGGTCAGTGGTATTTTTGACAACTGTCCCTAATGGTACATCAATAAAAATATCCTTACCATTCGAACCTGTAATTCTGTTTTTACCTCCGTCATTTCCTTTTTCAGCTTTAAAATGTCTTTTAAACTTTAAATGATACAGGGTCCAAAACTGTGAATTACCTCTTAAAATTATGTGTCCTCCCCTTCCACCATCTCCTCCATCCGGACCACCTTTAGCGACATACTTCTCTCTTCTCAGATGTGTAGATCCTTTACCACCTTTCCCAGAGGCGACATTAATTTTAACATAATCAACAAAGTTACCCTCAGTCATATATGAATTATATTTTACTCATTAAGTCAATTATCCTAGATGTAATCTCATCAATCTCTCCAATGCCATTTACTCCATAGTAACAATTTTTTCTTTGGTAATAAGTTTTTAAAATTGCTGTCTTATTGTAATATTCACTAATCCTATTTTCAATAATTTCACGGTTAGAGTCATCAGCTCTACCACTATCTTTACCCCTTTCCAACAACCTACTAATCAAAATTTCATCGTCGACTTCTAAGGCTATCATTCCAGAAATTGATGTGTTAAAATTTTCTAACAAACTATCCAATGCATGAGCCTGACTTTCAGTTCTCGGAAAACCATCAAAAATAAAACCATTGACGTGACTGTTTTTTTCAACAACATCACTTAACATGTCTATTGTAATTTGATCTGGAACCAATTCTCCTTTGTCCATAAATCCTTTTGCTAACAATCCAAGATTTGTATTATTTTTTATGTTATATCTAAAAACATCACCAGTCGATATATGAAATAAATCATATTCTTGCTTAATAATTTCAGCTTGAGTTCCTTTTCCAGCTCCAGGAGGTCCAAATAATACAATATTTTTCATAAGGTTTATTTATTAAATACAAATATAATCTTTGGGTGGTTTAATTTCTAATCGATTAAATATTAAAATGTATTTTTGCATCAACATTACAACAATGTTAGATTAATGCAATTGTTTAGTTCAAATTTCAAATTAGGGATTCTTGGTGGTGGACAACTAGGTAAAATGCTTTTGTATGATGCAAAAAGATACGATTTACACACCAAGGTAATGGATTCAAATAACCAGGCACCATGTGCAAAAATAGCTGATGAATTTATTGTAGGTGATATTACCAACTATCAAGATGTTATAGATTTTGGAAATAAAGTTGATATAATCACTGTTGAAATTGAAAAAATAAATACTGAGGCCTTGCTTGACCTAGAAAAGAAAGGCAAAAAAGTCTATCCCTCTGCAAAAACATTGCAAATAATTCAAAATAAATCATATCAAAAGGACTTTTATAAAAATAATAATTTACCAACTTCAGGATTTAAAAATTATTCAAATTTAGATGAGTTGAAACAAAACTTTAAAAAAGATAATTTTCAATTTCCATTTGTTTGGAAAAGTTCAAAATTTGGATATGATGGAAAAGGAGTAAAAATTATTAAAAATCAAGAAGATCTTAATTTTTCATATGGTGATCAGTGTTTAGTTGAAGAAATTATTTTAATAGAAAAAGAATTATCAGTAATTGTTTCAAGAAACGTTCAAGGAAGTGTTAAATGTTTCCCGATTGTTGAAATGGAGTTTAATGAAAAATCTAATCTTGTTGAATATGTTATTTGTCCCGCTAATATTTCAAGTGTTATTAGAAAAAAAGCAATTGAAATTGCCATAAAAACAGCTGAAAAATTTAATATAGTTGGTTTACTTGCCGTAGAATTATTTCTAACCAAACAAGGTGATATTCTAATCAATGAGGTGGCACCAAGGCCTCATAATTCAGGACATCATACCATTGAGTGCTGCATGACATCTCAGTTTGATCAACATTTAAGAAGTATTTTGGACTTACCGCTTGGTGAAAGCGAGTTAATAATCCCAGGCATTATGGTAAATCTAGTTGGAGAAAATATGATTGAGGGGGATGTTATTTATCAAAATTTAAATGATATTTTTGATATTCCTGGTGTTTTTGTACATATTTATGGAAAGAAAAAATCAAGATTAAATAGAAAAATGGGGCATATTACAATTGTGAATAAAGATATCGACAAAGCAATTGAAATAGGAAAAAAAATTAAGAAAAAAATAAAAGTAATATCATGAAAAAAGTAGGAATTATTATGGGTAGTAAAAGTGATCTCCCTGTTATGCAAGATGCTATTGATATTCTCAGTGAATTTGGAATTGAGTCAGAGGTAAATATTGTTTCAGCTCACAGAACACCAGAAAAAATGTTTAAGTACGCTAGTGATGCAAGTGACAATGGGATAAAGGTTATTATTGCTGGAGCAGGTGGTGCTGCACATTTACCAGGAATGGTTGCTTCAATAACAACACTACCCGTCATAGGAGTACCTGTAAAATCAAGAAATTCGATTGATGGCTGGGATTCGGTATTATCAATTTTACAAATGCCTAATGGAGTTCCTGTGGCTACAGTAGCACTTAATGGAGCCAAAAATGCTGGAATTTTAGCAGCTCAAATTATCGGAATATTTGATTCAGAAATCACAAAAAAACTTGTTGATTACAAGAGTCAACTCGAAAAAAAAGTTTACGACTCAGAAAAAAACTTGTAAACTAAATTCAATCAATAGCCAGATCATAGGAATAGACTCAACAGTGAACGAACTGTAATATTTATTCTGCTTTTCACTTGATAAATATATCAGGACTCCAGTGACTAAAATTATTATAGTAGTTGAATTTTTTAAAACTATATCTCTTGATAAATAATATGTTAATATTGTAAGTGTCAGAGCTGTCATAAGAATAAAATATCCTATAATCTTAGAATTCTTTATTCCATAGATGTGTACGATGGTTTTTACGTTATACATATCCTTGTGTTTATCTCTTATTTCAAAAGGAATCATTTGAGCAGTAACTAAACAAAAGATTAGTAGTAAATAATAGAACATATTACAGAATTCCATCATCTCAAAAAACGGTAAAACGACAATCATCATAGTCCAACAAAAAGTAACAGTAAATATTTTTATAATTGGATTACCTCTTAACGTGAATTTTGATATGAATGGCATAGTGTATAAAACCGTTAAAACAGACGTAACTAAGACAGTTATTTGCTTTGAATTAGACAAATCAAAAAATAAATAAAATGAAATCAAAAATGCGATAAGTGCCTTTGTGAAAAATAATTTTAAAACAAACGAAATTGGCCTATTTTTTGATATCACACGTTCATAAAATTTAATAAAATTATAAGTGAAAAAAGTGGTGAAAAAAACAAATGAAATATTCTCCCAATCAAAAGAAAATTCATTAATCAATTTTATTGTGATTATATAAGAGATTATGCAAAAAGAGACATGTAAACTAGAGTTTATATAATAATCAAAAAGTAATTTGATTCTTTTTGTTAATAAACCCATAAATGTTGTTCATTATTTATTTTTAATATATGATAATTGGACGTTATATTATTTAATTTTAATTGATATTTTTTAAAAATGAATACAGAATCTTTTGAAAGAAGACATATTGGACCTACTGAGAATGAAATTAAGCAAATGCTTAGTGTAATTAACGCAAATTCAATTGATGAGTTAATTGATCAAACTATCCCCAAAAGCATAAGAAATGACAAACCTATGCGGTTAGATCCCCCGATGTCTGAATCAGACTACCTATCACATTTAAAAAAAATTTCATCATTAAATAAAGTTTATAAGACATACATTGGTTTGGGATATAATAGATCCTACCTCCCTGCTGTAATTCAAAGAAATATTTTAGAGAATCCTGGATGGTATACCGCATATACACCATATCAAGCAGAAATCGCACAGGGTAGGCTTGAAGCTCTTCTCAATTTTCAAACAATGGTTACAGACTTAACTGGCATGGAAATATCTAATGCCTCACTGCTTGATGAGAGTACAGCTGCTGCAGAGGCAATGACACTTCTATTTTCTACAAGATCAAGAAACCAAAAAAAAGAAAATATTAACTCATTTTTTGTGTCTGTTGACATATTTCCTCAGACTCTTGCTCTGCTAGAAACTAGAGCTAAACCTCTTGGAATTAAACTTGAAATTGCTGAGTTAAGTAAATTTAATCCTAAAAAAAATTATTTTGGTGCGTTTTTTCAATACCCAGGCCTTTCGGGTAATATAGGCGATATTGAACCGATAATTAAGCTTTGTAAAGAACATGAAATAAAAGTGGCTGTTGCAGCAGACATACTTTCTTTGGCATTGCTTAAATCGCCTGGAGAAATGGGGGCTGATGTTGTTGTTGGGAGTACACAAAGATTTGGTATACCACTTGGTTATGGAGGTCCGCATGCAGCATACTTTGCGACCAAAGAAGAATTTAAGCGAAATCTTCCTGGGAGAATTATCGGAGTAAGTATAGATGAAAATGGAAATAGAGCACTTAGAATGGCCTTGCAAACAAGAGAACAACACATTAAAAGAGATAGAGCTACCTCGAATATTTGCACCGCTCAAGTTTTACTTGCTGTTATGGCAGGTATGTATGCTGTTTATCATGGCCCTAATGGTTTAAAAGAAATCGCAAATAAAATCCACTCAAATGCTTGTATACTTGAAGAAAATTTAAATTTGCTTGGATTTAAAACACCAAATAAATCTTTCTTTGACACTGTTCAGGTAGAGTGTAACTCTAAACTGATAAAAGGAAAAGCATTAGAAAAAGAAGTAAATTTTCATTATCCAAGTGATAGTCTGGTTTCCATTTCAATAAATGAAACAACAACTACAAATGATATATTTGAAATTATTTCAATTTTTACTGAGTCCAAAAACACTAAACTGGAAAATTTTTCAAATTTTGAAAGTCTGAACAGAATCTCCAAACACTATTTGAGAAAATCAGATTTTTTGACAGATGAAGTTTTCTCAAAATATAAATCAGAAACCTCTCTTATGAGATATATAAAATTTCTTGAGAATAAGGATCTCGCCCTAAATACTTCAATGATTTCACTAGGTTCGTGTACTATGAAATTAAATGCTGCTGCTGAAATGCTTCCATTAAGCTGGAATAGATGGTTAAATATTCATCCGTTTGCTCCAAAAGATCAGGCTGTTGGTTATGAGAAAGTTCTGAAGAAATTAGAAAATCAACTTAAGGAAATTACAGGTTTTGATGCTGTTTCATTACAACCAAACTCAGGTGCTCAAGGAGAATATGCCGGCCTTATGGTAATAAAAGCATATCACGAAAATAATGGAGATTTTGATAGAAAAGTATGCCTTATTCCATCATCAGCTCATGGTACTAACCCTGCAAGTGCCGTGATGGCTGGAATGGAAGTCGTTGTTGTCAAGTCTTCTGATAATGGAAATATAGATGTCTCAGACCTTGAAAAAAAGGCAATTGATTATAAAGATACATTAGGTGCATTAATGATTACTTATCCATCAACGCATGGAGTTTTTGAATCTGATATTTTAAAAATAACAGACATCATCCATAAAAATGGTGGGCAAGTATATATGGATGGAGCAAATATGAATGCACAAGTTGGTCTCACAAATCCAAAAATTATCGGAGCTGATGTTTGTCATTTAAATCTACACAAAACATTTGCTATTCCTCATGGGGGAGGTGGACCTGGTGTTGGACCAATTTGTGTAGCGAAACACCTAAGCCCTTTCTTACCTTCAAACCCCATTATCAAAACTGGAGGCAATAAAGCAATTTCTTCAATTTCAGCTGCGCCATTTGGATCTGCTCTAGCATGTTTAATTTCATATGGATATATATCAATGTTGGGGTCAGGTGGTCTAACCAAAGCCACTAGAATTGCAATATTGAATGCAAATTATATCAAAGAAAGACTTCATGGTAGCTTTGATATTCTATATACAGGTGAACTAGGAAGATCTGCTCATGAAATGATAATTGATTGTAGACCATTTAAAGATTATGGTATTGAAGTAGTTGATATTGCAAAGAGGTTAATGGACTACGGATTTCATGCGCCGACCGTTTCTTTCCCTGTTGCAGGTACAATGATGATTGAACCAACTGAAAGTGAAAATAAAGAGGAAATTGATAAATTTTGTGATGCGATGATTTCAATCAAAGAAGAAATTATTCTCTGTAAACCCTCTGATGATAATAATTTACTAAAGAATTCTCCACATACCCTTGAAATGGTAACTTCTGATAAATGGAACTTTCACTATTCCAGAAAAAAAGCTGCATTTGCTTTAGATTATATTAAAGAAAATAAATTCTGGCCACCTGTAAGAAGAGTTAATGATGCATATGGCGATCGTAATCTAGTTTGTAGTTGTACCCCAATAGAATTATATGCTGATTAATTTTCCAAAAATCGCTATTATTTAATAAGTTTACCTTAATTAAAAATTCATTTGTAAATGAACATTAAAATAACCGGAACTGGATCCTATATTCCAGAAATTATCCAGGACAATTCTAAATTTTTAGACAGAAATTTTTTTGATAATGAAGGAAATCGAATTGAAACAAAAAATGAAGAAATTATTGAAAAGTTTCAGAAGATAACTGGAATTAAAGAAAGAAGGTATGCGAAAGATGAATTAAACACTTCCGATATCGCCTATTTAGCTGCAAAAGAAGCCATTAAAAACTCAAAAGTTGATCCTGAGAAAATTGATTACATCATACTAGCTCATAATTTTGGTAATGCGAGTAATAATTCAACACAAGTTGATGTATTTCCCAGTTTAGCTGTAAGGGTTAAAAACTTATTAAAAATAAAAAATCCAAAATGTGTAGCATATGATATTTTATTTGGATGTCCAGGATGGCTTGAAGGTGTGATTCAAGGTTATGGTTTTATTAAAGCTGGAATGGCTGAAAGATGTCTGGTGATTGGTGCAGATACATTATCTAGAGTTGTTGACGTCAATGATAGAGATTCGATGATTTTTGCAGATGGAGCAGGTGCTACAATAATTGAAAAGACAGATGATGAAGGTGGTATTTTATCTCATAACACAGCATCTTACACAGATGATGAAGTTTTTTATCTTTTTTACGGGAAATCTTATAATCCTCAGGCTGATGAAAAAACAAAATATATTAAAATGAGGGGGCGAAAAGTTTATGAATTTGCTTTAACAAATGTTCCTTCTGCTATGAAAGAATGCTTAGATTTAGCTAACACCGATATTTCAGAAATAAAAAAGATTTTAATTCATCAAGCAAATGCTAAAATGGATGATGCAATAGTTAAAAGATTATATAAACTTTTCAACGAAGAATCTCCCGAGAAAATTATGCCCCTTACGGTAGATCGCTTTGGTAATAGTTCAGTGGCAACTGTACCAACAATGTTTGATTTAATTGTAAGAAATAAACTTGGGGATCATAAAGTTGAAAAGGGGGATAAAATTATTTTTGCTAGTGTAGGTGCTGGAATGCATATTAATGCAATGGTGTACCAATATTAATAAATGTATACTAAAAACTTTCCGCACAAGAGATATAGAATAACAACCGATTTTATTAATAAACATATTGATAAAAGTGAGTTAATATTAGACTTAGGAATAAAAAACCCTTTGTCAGAGGCTTTAAAAGAAGATGGTTACCAAATAATAAATACAAATGGTGAGGACCTTGATATAGATCAATCATTAATATTGGAAACAAAAGCTACGGTGGTCACTGCACTTCAAATATTTGAACACTTATTAAACCCATTTCAAATATTAAACAGTATCAAAGCTAAAAAGTTAGTTTGTAGCATTCCCCTAAGGCTCTGGTTTGCTAAAGCTTATAGAAATTTCAATGATATCAGAGACAATCATTTTCATGAATTTGAAGATTGGCAATTTAGATTATTACTTGAAAAAACAGGTTGGAAAATAATTGAAGAAAAAAAGTTTACAAATCCGGTAAAAAAAATAGGAATAAGACCATTCTTTAGACTGTTTACGAATAGATACATGATTATTTATGCTGAAAAAATTGATTTATGAAAATATGTATAATCATACCAGTTTTTAATGAGCAGGATTTTATAAAAAAATCAGTTGAGTCATTAATTAATCAGACAATTATACCTGCAGAGGTAATATATGTAAATGATAATTCAACAGATAATTCTAAGAATATCATTAAAAATTTAATAGGTAAATGTGAATGGATTAGGGTTATTGACTATAAGTCGGTTCAAAAACATGTCCCAGGAAGCAAGGTTATTGAAGCATTTAATTTTGGATTAAAAAATTTAGAAACACAGTTTGATGTGATTTGTAAATTTGATGGTGACATTATACTTCCTAAAAATTATATTGAAAAAATTATTGAAATTTTCAATGAAAATGAAAATGTTGGGATTTCAGGAGGAAATTTATATGTCCTAAAAAACAGAAAATGGATTTATGAAAATATTACTGCTAAAACACATGTGCGAGGACCAATAAAAGCATATAGAGCTGAATGTTTTGATGATATAAACGGTTTAAAATCATCTATAGGCTGGGATACAGTTGATGTTTTACTTGCGCAAAAAAAAGGATGGTTAATTTATACCGATAAGGATCTGATTGTTAAACATTTAAAACCAACAGGGCAAAAATATTCTATTAATTCAAAAATGTTACAAGGAGAATCATTATATAAAATGAGATTTGGATTTATATTGAGTGTTCTTTCTCTGTTAAAATCTTCTTTCAATAATAATAGTTTATCCAGATTATTTTATGGATTTATGGGGTATTTTATCTCATTTTTAAGACAAAAGACGTTTATTGTAACAGATGAGGAAGGAGTTTTTATAAGAAATTTTAGATGGAAAGTGATTTATGAGAAATATTTAAAATTTTAGAGAATTAAAGTCGATATTTCCACCACACATTATCAATCCGATATTTTTATTTTTAAACTTTTTATTATTTTTTATCAAAGCAGCTAAAACAACTGCGCTTGATGGTTCTACCACAATTTTTAACTTATTGATTATAATATCTAAAGAGTCCATAATTTCATCTTCGCTAACTAATAAAATCTCTTTTACATAATGTTGAATAATAGGAAAATTAATTGATCCTAGATTAGTTCTTAATCCATCTGCTATTGTATTGATAGATTCATTAAATTCAATTTTTCCAGAAATTAAAGATCTATATGCATCATCGACATTTGATGGCTCAGCACCAATAACCTGACAATATTCAGAGAAATTATTAATTGCAATAGAGGTGCCAGCAATTAGTCCACCTCCTCCGATAGGAGAAAAGATAAAATCTAAATTTGGATAATCATTTATAAACTCTCCTGCACAAGTAGAATTTCCTAAAATTACATCCATATTATTTGAAGGATGTATGAAATATAAATTTTTATTTTTTAATATTTCACTGGTTGTAAATTCCCTTGCTTGTAAGTTTGATTCACATTCTACAACATTTTTAGTGTAAGATAAAACTGAAGACTTTTTAAAATTTGGTGTGTTATTAGGCATTACTATATGACAAGGGATTTTTAATTCGTAGGCTGCTCTGGCCAATGCATGAGCAAAGTTTCCCGAGGAATGGGTTATAACTCCTGTTTGTCTAAATTCAACGGGCATATTTATAATAGCATTTATTGCAGCCCTATATTTGAATGACGCTGTATGTTGAAAATTTTCACACTTAAAAAAAACATTGCAATTACATAAAGAATCAATAATATCAAATCTTAAAACAGGGGTATTTATTACAAATTTCTTTAAATCTTTAGTTACTGATTTAATATTATGTCTCTCATAAGACATATTACTTTAAAAATTGAATTTGAAGATCTTTAGCAGCAGTATATAGTTTTTGAATTCCTTCTAAATTATCGCCTGCACATGTGGAGTAAAAAGCTTGACCTCCTCCTCTACCGTCAATAAACTTACTAAGTTTAGATATAATCTCAGAGGAATTCAAATTCTTTTCAGAAACTAAATTTTTTGATATATAACAAGAGCAATACACTTTATTTAACTCTTTAGTAATAATTATTAAAAAAAGATTTTCTATATCAGAAGCGATTGAAAAACATAAATCCTTGATTTTTGCAGGTTTTAAATCAACAATTGTAGTAATAACATTTAATCCGGAAATATTTTCAAGCTCTGTTATGATATTTTTTTTTACTGAAGAAACTTTTTCGTTGCTTAATTTATCAATTTCTTTCTTTAGTAAAGAATTTTCATCACACAGTGATTTTACACTTTCATATAAGCTTTTTGGATTTTTTAACATATCCTTTATCTTATCATATTCGTTAATTTTTGAATTGTAATAATTTTTAACAGACTCATTTGTAATAGCCTCTATTCTTCTCACACCAGAAGCAATTGCACCTTCACTAATAATTTTGAACTGCCATAACTCAGAAGTATTATTTACATGTGTGCCACCACATAACTCATAGGATGCTCCAAACTTAATTGTTCTAACTGTATCTCCGTATTTTTCGCCAAATAAACCTATAGCTCCATTATCTTGAGCCTTTTTTAAAGGAATATTCCTTTCTTCAATCAAATCAATAGAATTATCAATTCGTGAGTTAACAAAGTTTTCTACAGAAATTATATCACTTTGATCAATTTTTGAATAATGAGAAAAATCAAATCTAAAGTTTTCAGAACTTACCCTACTTCCTTTTTGTTCAACATGATTGCCAAGAATACTTCTAAGTGCCTGGTGTAATAAATGAGTTGCAGTATGATTACACTGAATTCTAAATCTGTTTTTATTATCAACTACTGCTCTAAAAATTAAATCAAGCTTTTTTGGTAGATTTTTGGCTAAATGAACAGATAAGCTGCCCTCTTTAATTGTATCGTGAATGTGGACTACATCTCCATCATTTGATTCAATAAAACCAATATCTCCGATTTGACCGCCAGATTCTGCATAAAAAGGAGTAAGGTTAAAAACCAATTGAAATATTATACCGTCTTTTTTTGACTTTACCTTTCTGTATTTGACAATTTTTACATTAGCTTCAAGTGAATCATATCCGACAAATTCTTGAACAGGAGCATCAATTAAAACTATCCAGTCATCAAAGGAAATTTCTGCAGCCTTTCTTGACCTGTCTTTTTGTTTTTCAAGTTCACTATTAAATGATTCAATGTCAAGGTTGAATCCTCTTTCTTCAAGAATTAAGTTAGTTAAGTCAACTGGAAAACCATAGGTATCATAAAGTTCAAATGCTTTTTTACCAGGCACCAACTTATTATTAGATGATGAGATTATTTCTTCTAAAAGAATTAGCCCCTGTTCAAGGGTTCTTAAAAAAGAGTTTTCTTCTTCTTTAATGACATTTTCTATCAGAACTCTTTGATTTGATAGTTCAGGGTAAAACTCTCCCATTTTTAAAACGAGTGAACCAAACAGTTTATATAGCATTGGTTCTTTAATTTTCAAAAATGTAAAACTATATCTTATTGCTCTTCTAAGTATTCTTCGAATTACGTATCCAGCTCCGGTATTACTTGGTAATTGACCATCTGCAATAGAAAATGAAACTGCTCTTAGATGATCTGAAATAACCCTCATTGCTATGTCTGATTTATCATTTTCCCCATAATTTATTTCGGTTATTTGTACAATCTCATTTATTAAACTCTTAAAAATATCTGTATCGTAATTGGATTTGACCTTTTGAAGGACCATACATAACCTTTCAAGTCCCATTCCAGTATCAATATGTTTTTTTGGTAAATCTTCTAATTTTCCATCGGCTTTTCTGTTATTCTGAATAAATACAAGATTCCAGAGCTCTACAACAAGAGGATTATCTTTATTTATCAAGGATTGAGCTGGTACTTTCTTTTTTTCGGATTCATCCCTTAGATCTACATGTATTTCACTGGATGGCCCACATGGTCCTTGTTCACCCATTTCCCAGAAATTATCATCCTTTCCACAAAATAATATTTTGTCTTTTTCGATAATCTTACTCCATATATTAAATGCCTCTGAATCTTCAGAGACTCCATCTTCCTTTGAGCCTTCAAAAATAGTAACGTACAAGTCTTGGGGGTTAATTCCATACTCCTTAGTCAATAGTTCCCATGACCAATTTATCGCATCTTCTTTGAAATAATCTCCAAAACTCCAATTACCAAGCATTTCAAAAAATGTATGATGATAAGTATCATGACCGACCTCAGCTAAGTCATTGTGTTTACCTGAAACACGAAGACACTTTTGAGAATTAGCAACTCTTTTATTCTGAGGATTTTCCTGATTTAAAAAATAGTCTTTAAACGGAGCCATCCCTGAATTAATAAACATCAATGAAGGGTCGTTTTTTGAAACAATTGGAGAAGATTGACCAATTTTATGATTTTTTTTCTCGAAAAAGTCTAAAAATTTTTTTCTTACTTCGTTGGCGTTCATTTTATGGTTATTATCAGTTTTTATCGAAAAAAAAAGTATTGTTATATTTGCACTTATGTTTATCTTATAAACATATTTTACAAAGATATAATTTTAATTATGCCTAAAGTTAAATATTATTACGATTCTGAATCTCTTTCATTTAAAAAAATTAAAAAGAGCAAAAGAGCTGTATTCAAAAATGTCCTTCTTTATCTAACTGGATCCGCATTTTTTGGGTTTTTATTTATTTTCATTGGAAGTCAATATTTTCAATCGCCTCAAGAGAGATCTTTAAATAGGGAGCTTGAAAATATGAAATTTCAATATTCTCAATTAGATAAAAAAACGGAAAATATTGAAAGGGTTCTTGAAAATATAGAGGAAAGAGATAATGCCATTTACAGAATCTTTTTTGAGGCTTCACCTATCAGTGAAGATAAAAGAAAGGCTGGATTTGGAGGTGTTAATAGATATAAAAAATTTGATGGTTTTGAATACTCTAATGTCATCAAAGAAAGCAATAGAAAAATCGATGTAATTCAAAAAAGGTTAACTATACAATCAAAATCATTAGATGAAATTGTAAAACTAGCAATGGATAGAGAAAAGTTTCTAAAATCAATACCTGCTATCCAACCTGTTAATAATGATGATTTAACAAGAATTGCTTCAGGATATGGTTATAGGATTGATCCATTTACAAAGGCTAGAAAACACCATTATGGAATTGATTTTACAGCTCCACAAGGAACGCCGGTTTATGCTACTGGGGATGGAACTGTAATTCGTGCTGATAATAGATCTTCTGGTTACGGAAATCATATAAGAATTGACCATGGTTATGGTTATACCAGTCTATATGCACATCTATATAAATATAATGTTAAAAGATATCAAAAAGTAAAAAGAGGTGATTTGATTGGTTACGTAGGTAGCACTGGGAGATCAAGCGCTCCCCACTTACATTATGAGATTTTTAAAGATAAAGCAAAGATAAATCCGATTAATTTCTACTATGGAAACTTAACTGCAAAAGAATATGATGAATTACTAAAACAAGCTTCTGTAGTTAATCAATCCTTAGATTAATGAAAATCAATCTTCAAAACAAAAGATATTACTCAATCGGAGAAGTTGCATCAAAATTTAATGTAAATCCCTCNTTAATCAGGTTTTGGGAACAAGAATTTAAAATTTTAAATCCTAAGAAAAATTCAAGAGGTAACAGAAAATTCACTAACAAGGATATTGAAGTGATAAACAAAATATATTTTTTACTTAAAGAAAAAGGTTATACAATCCAAGGAGCTAAAGACTATATTAATAACGAAAAGACTTCTGATAAATTGGATATTATAAATAAACTTAAATTAATAAAGGATAAATTAATCGATATACGAAACCAATTATAACTATTTTTTTCTTAAAAAAATAGTTATTGGA
This sequence comes from Flavobacteriaceae bacterium, assembly GCA_002702745.1. The sequence goes on from PABM01000016.1 coordinate 27,186, forward strand.
ATTCCTGTAAAATCAAAATTTTCTCTAATCTTATTTTCTAAAAACCTTTTGTAAGGCTCTTTAACATATTGTGGCAAATTACAAAAGAAGGCAAATTGTGGATAATGTGTTGGCAACTGTGTAATATATTTTATTTTAACATATTTCCCTTTTATTGCTGGGGGCGGATATGATGCAATTAATGGAAGTAAAATGTCATTTAACCTTCTGGTTTTTATTTTTTCAGTTCTAAACTTAAATACTTTTACTGCAGTTTCAATAGCTTTATGAATTCTTTGCTTATTTAAAGTTGATACAAATATTATATTCACATCCGTAAAAGGTTCAATTTCTTTTTTAATAATAGTTTCGAAATCTTTTGTTGAATTTGTATTTTTTTCGATTAAGTCCCACTTATTTGCAATCAATACTATTCCCTTTTTATTTCTTTCACATAGCCAAAAAATGTTCTTCACCTGTGTATCAAACCCTCTATTTACATCAAATAACAAAATACAAACATCAGAATTTTCAATTGCTCTTACACTTCTCATGACAGAATAAAACTCAAGATTTTCTTTTACCTTAGATTTTTTTCTTATACCAGCAGTATCAATCAGATCAAAATCAAATCCAAATCTGTTGTATCTCGTATTAATCGAATCTCTGGTAGTACCAGGAATTTCTGTTACTATATTTCTATTTTCTCCAATTAATGCATTAATAAAAGAAGATTTTCCTGCATTAGGTCTTCCAACAACAGCAAATCTTGGAACTTCATCTGCATCTTGTATATCTTCATTGAAAAGTTTTACAACATCATCAAGTAATTCTCCTGTTCCAAAACCATTCGAACTAGCAATTGGATATAATTTTTCTAGCCCTAGCGAGTAAAATTCGTTTACATCATTGATTCTAGAAGAACTATCTACCTTATTGACTACCAAAAATACTGGTTTATTGATTTTTCTTAGAAGTTCTGAAATATCAGAATCCATAGATGTAATACCGGTATCTACATCAACCATGAATAAAATTATATCTGCCTCGTCAATGGCTAATTCAACCTGATTATCAATTTCAGCTTCAAAAATATCATCACTACCAACAACATACCCACCAGTGTCAATGACAGAAAATTCTTTTCCGTTCCAATCACCCTTACCATAATGTCTATCTCTTGTTACTCCACTTATTGAATCAACAATGGCTTCTCGTCTTTGGATAAGTCTATTAAATAATGTTGATTTACCAACATTAGGTGTTCCTACTATAGCAATAATATTACTCATGATAATGGGTCCACAAATGTAATACTAAAATTACTGTAAAAAAAGAGCGGTATATATACCGCTCTTTTATAGAATTGTATGGATAATTACAATCTATTCAATAGAAGTTGACATATCAGGTCTAAATTCTAGAGTTTCTGTGTATTCACCTCCATAATCTCTAACAGCAGCATCTCTTCTAATTCGATCATATTCTAATGCTCTCCATCCAAACATTTCATTATATTCATCTCTGTAATCAAAATCTTCACCATCAAATTTTCCTAGACCTGTTCCATGAGAATCATAAGGCTCAACGATATATACTTCCCATTGTCCTCCAGAGACCAAAGCAAATACTCCTCTTATCCCCGTATGACCCTTTTCTCTTTTTAGTTTTGCGTCATTAGCCATCATATCAAACCAATCTCTAGCGTTTTCTTGTTCAAGTCTAAAAGTCCTAAACCTCACATATTTTTTTGGTGGATCTTCTGCATTCCAATTATATGACAACCCTTTCAGTCTCCATAATCTTTTATTTCCAGCTTGATCTTTAACATAGGGCATTACATTATTAACCCAGTATTCATATTCAGCTGAACCAGAAAGACCTTGATCAAAAAAGTCAGCTGTTTTAGGGCCTACAACACGCATATATTTACCTGAATCGGCTCCGGTAACAATTTGAAAAGTTAAAATTGCTGTGTCAGCTGAATTATTGAATTTTTTTGTTTTTTTGGCAACAGCTGATTCAAATTCCTTTGCCATTCCCTCTTTTGCTTCCCATCTATTTATCTGCCAATACTCAGCATTAGGATTATTTTGAGCAAAAACAAATAAAGGAGTAATAAATAATAATAAAATTAGTTTTTTCATAGTTAGTTTAATTTAGTTAGTCCACGAATATAATCATTATTTAGACTCGTTCAAAATAAGGGGTTTATTTTTTGAAGAACTAA
>PABM01000017.1 GCA_002702745.1 Flavobacteriaceae bacterium
ACTGGTTTAAAATAACTCTAGATGTGATTTTCGGAAATGATGAAACAAATATCAAAACATACACAGGACACTTTAGCCTAAAAAGATAGTAGTGTATAATTAAATGACATAATCAGATAAATATTTAAATCTATGGGTTAATTGACCTTTAGAAGTAATTTGAGAGTTTTTAAGAATATTATCTTTATCATCATTAAAGAATGACGGAATAACATGTTTTAAAAACATATCACCAAACATCTCACTAGAATCCCTTGGGAGCTCACAAGGTAAATTATCAACAGCCATGACAGCTATTGCATCGGGGTTAAGAAAATCACATTCGGAGGAATCTTTTTTATGAAAACCATATATTGGAACGTCAATGGTGGAAGGTCTTATTGTGCTAGCTATTGGTCCGTCTATATCACAACTTATATCTGCTATGACATCAATATTGAAATTATCATCTTTTATATTTTCAATAGTGATTAATTTAGGTGCTTTTGGATTATGAAAATGTCCGGCAAAATAAATATCGGAGACAGATGAAAATTTTGAGAAAGTTGAATTAAATTTTTCAGGAAAATTATAAAAATTAGATACTGAATTATCGATTAAATTTGAATAATTATAATCCAATACATCGATATTTGTATAAACTGGTTCATTAAATTTTTTCTCAACAAAATCTTTAGGGGACACTTGCTTAATTTTTAAAAAATCTAAAACCTCTTTTGTGCCACCACCAACTCTTCCTCTTCCAGAAAGTAATATTTTAATATTCGGAAGTTTTATACTTTTTATAATTTTATCAAAATCAACCCTATCTTTTAATTCAATTGCCTTAGGAATTACAAATAACTTCTTCTTTAAACCATATGTTCTAAATCCATTGTATGCTCCAATTACTCCAGCATAATATCCAAATCCAATTAATCTATTATTTGACTTATCTACAATTGTTTCATGATCAAACAAATCAATTTTTAACTTCAAAATCTTTTGTAATAGTTTTTTATTATAAGGCTGTTTTTTAATTGTATGCGAAAAGAAAAAATATTTTTTACCCTGAATAAGTTTTTCTATTGGTACTTCTTTTACTCCTATCAATATATCACAAATAGATAAATCTGTTGTGATTTTAATCCCTTTTGATTGATATTCCGAATCAGTAAAGCAGCGAATATCACTGCTTTCAACTAAAAACTCAAGTTCAGGAAATCTTTTATTTATCTCTACACATTTATTAGGGGAAAAGACCACTCTTCTGTCAGGAGGATTTTTACACTCTTTAATAATACCAATTTTCATATTGTAAAAATAATCTCTAAAAACTGCTTGTACAAGTTTTTTATATATTTGCATTTCATTTTTGTTCATTGAAAATATGGGGTCGACTGGTTTTGACAGCAGGTAAAAGTTGATAGTAAGCATGTCGCGCATTAAAATAGCACGCGTTATAATCTATTTTAAACTTTAAACGGCGAAAATAAATACGCTTTAGCTGCATAATCTGAATTATAGTAGGGTTAGCCTAGTTCCACAAGGTGGAAAAGCTAAATGTTTCTTGAAAGCCTTTGTTAACGGCGTTCTGTTAGAAACATCGTAAATGTTAACATAGAAAATATGGGTTTCGACATATTTTTGAAATAAAGAAACTAAGTGATATATAGATTGTTTTTAGTCAGTATATCATCGAAAATTAATTAAAAACTAAACATGTAGAAATTTATTAATTTTCTTGTTTGGACCCGAGTTCGATTCTCGGCGACTCCACAATTTTCAATTTTATTATGTATTACTTTTCTAAAATTTTGCAATTTTGTGTCTGTCTTATAACTCTTTTTATGGGATGTGACTCTAAATTAGATAATAATAAAAGTCAAATAATTAATAAAACACCAAAAACTATTGGCCAAAAAACAATAAATAAAGAGGTTGATTTTAGATTATCAGATGAAAATGTGATGGAGTTCTTTTTAGAATATGATAAGCATAATAAAGAAAATATGGTTAGAATAGTGACTGATTATGGGAATATCGAAATACAACTTTTTGATGATACAAAATTTCATAGATCTAACTTTATATATCTCACAAAAAAAAATTATTTTGAAGACACTCAGTTCTACAGAGTTATAAATAATTTTGTGATACAAGCAGGAAATAGTGATAATAGAAAAATATCACAAAAGAGAAAAGAAATTGGAAGATACCTGCTACCAAACGATTTAGACAAGGGATATACGCACAAAAGAGGAATGATGAGTATGCCAAGTAGCCTTGTTGACAATCCATATAAAATGGCATCTCCCTTTGAATTTTTTATAGTTCAAAGTACTAAAGGTGCACATCACTTGGATGGAAATTATACAGTTTTTGGAAAAGTAATTAGAGGGATGAATACGGTTGATAAAATAGCTACTACTCCAACTGATAATTTAGACTGGCCCTTGCAAAATATCTACATAAAAAGAGTTGAAATTATTCAATAATTATTCGGTATAATTGTTGTTTGTTTGGTACACATGAAATTGTTCCCTACTAAATATGATAAGATTTTAACAAAAGTTGACCTTATTCAGCCAATTAAGTATACTAGTTCTAGAAATTATAAAAACGGAAATGTAACTAAACTTTCCCCATATATTTCAAGAGGTGTAATATCAACAAGGTTTATTTATGAAAAACTAGTTGAAAAGGGTTTTAATTTAAAAAAGTGTGAAAAGTTTATACAAGAATTAGCATGGAGAGACTTCTGGCAACAAATATGGTTAAATAAAGGGTCTCTAATCAATGAAGATTTAAAAAGATCTCAAGAACATGTAAATGATTATAAAATATCTAGATCTTTGGTTGAAGCTAAAACAGGTATTAATTCTGTTGATGAAGAAATAAATAATCTATATGACAATGGATATATGCATAATCATATGCGTATGTATGTTGCTTCAATTGCTACCAATATTGCAAAAAGTCACTGGAGAATTCCAGCGAGATGGATGTATTACCACTTATTGGATGGAGATTGGGCTAGTAACGCACTTAGTTGGCAATGGGTGGCTGGTTCTAATTCAAACAAAAAGTATTATGCAAATCAAGATAATATTAACAAGTATTTTAACAGTAATCAAAAAAACACCTTTTTAGATAATAGCTATGAGTTTATTTCATCAATGAATATTCCTAATGAAGTTGAAAAGAAATATGATTTAAAGCTTAACTCAAACCTTCAAAATAATAATGAAATCAGAATTGATAATTCACTACCAACTTTAATTTACAATTACTATAATATTGATCCTAATTGGAGAAAAAATGAAAAGGCAAACAGAGTTTTAATTTTTGAACCTAAAGTTTTCAGTGAATATCCAGTTTCACAAAAGTGTATAGATTTTTCTTTGAACCTTTCAAAAAATATTGATGATATACAGATTTTTTTCGGAGATATCGATTTATTAAAATCAAAGTATGGGGTGTCAAAATTTATTTTTAAAGAACATCCGCTAAACTCACATTATATCGGTGAAGAGGATGAACGCGACTGGCTTTTTAAGATTGAAGGTGAATATTTGTCTTTTTTTAAATACTGGAACAAGATTAGAAAAAAACTTATTTAACAACTATTTTTTTAACAGTATATTTTTTTCCATCACTCAATTTAAGTGAATAAATTCCTTGTGATAAATTAGATATATTTATGGAGTCGAAAATTATTTTCTGAGACATAACTTCTCTGCCATTTAAATCATAAATATATATAATCAAGGGGTTATTAGAATTACTAACAATATTTAAAAAACCGTCTGAAACTGGATTTGGATATATATTAATATCTAAAAAATTATCATTTAGAGAAAGACTTGTAGCTTCATAAATTTCTTGAACTACATAATATGATAATTTTGGTTCTCTATCTCTTGTTACGATACCCCAGTATTCTTCATTGGCAAAATTATCATAAGGAATTGCATTAGGAAAACCACCTTGATCTTGTTGATTTGGATTACCTGCCTTCCACCATTCGTCACAAAATTCAAATAAAGTTACTCCAATACATATATCCGATTTATCAATTATTGCATTTAATATAATCTCAGTAGCTTGAGCTTGTTGATCCTGATTTTCAGAATTTGAATTTATATTAAAACTATCAGCTCCAGCTTCTGAAATATACATTGCCTTATCTGTCATAGCAGCTAATTCATCTATTGCTGAGTCAGGGCTTAACCATCTATAAATATTCATTCCCCAAACATCAACACTTGGACATGAGTTCAATGCCTGACTATCAGGCACTTCCCCATGGCCAGTGCTTACTGGATGATCTGGGTCTAATGCTTTAACTGTTGAAGCACGATCTTCAAGAATGTTATACCAATTTTGAATATTATTTCCAAACCACTCNGGGTGATAATTAAATTCATTGCCAAACTCCCACATAAGTATTGCAGGGTGATCTTTAAATTGATTAACATACCAAGTGTAACTATTTTCATTTAGCATCATAATTACTTTGATTCCTGCGTTGGCGAAAGCATTAAGTTCAGCAGCGTTTGTAATTGCTGCATATGTTCTTATGGTATTAATATTTGCATCAACTAATAGTGGAATATCATCGTTAAATGAATAACCAGAATTTTCACCATTGCCTTCTCCTCTTGCATAACATATACCGTTTACCCTGTATTCTTGACCATCAACATAAATTTTTCTGTCCTCTACATATACAGATTGAGCATTTAATTGACTGATGAAAATAAAAAATAATAGAAATAAAACTTTTCTCATAAATTTAAACTGAAAACAACATTAATATTGCAGATTCTAAATCATTTTTTTGAAGGAATTCTCTGACCTTTCTGTGTATTAAAATAATTTTTTCTTTTTCGTCAGCTAAACTAATGATTTTTTCCAATCCGTTAGACTCAATGAATTTATGGATTTCTATTACATTGGGAATCATTTCGATATTACCTAATCTTGCAATGTCGTTTTTAGATAAAACATCAGAATCATTAATATGATTTGGTAGATTGTCAACTCCAATAGCATTTACACCAACTGGTTTTTTGATTTCAAATAAATTATCAGGCTTTATATCTAAATAATAATTACCTCCCATCCTTGCCACTAAATTTAGCTTTAGTGGATCTATGTCTCCTTTAGAGTCTAAAAATTCTTTATTTATGTGAATCATAAGAATCTCACATATAATCAAGTTTCCAGCTCCGCCATCAGCCCCAAGGCTTATTACATCATTTACCTTGCATTCAAAAGAAATTGGCGACTCAAAGACCCTTGGTGGTGATACTTTTATCGATGAAATTTTTGTTAAACCAGATTTTACAAACTCGTCTACTCCTCTTTCAAAATATACACTTGATAGCGAGGTTGGTTCAACAATATTTTTATCTATAAGATTAATTACAACCTCCTTATTTTCTTGAATATTTGCCAGTGTATCTTTTTTGGAATTATCGGTAACCCTATTAGCAGGGGAAAAGACCAAAACGGGGGGAGCTGCACTGAACACATTAAAATAACTAAATGGACTTAAATTAACATTTCCATTAGAGTCAATTGTACTTGCGAGAGCTATAGGTCGTGGGGTTACAGTATTCAAAAGAATTTTGTGTACCTCGCCAGTATTGAGATCTTTAGGGTCAATTGTCTTAAAATTTTTCATATCAAATTGAAGGTAATAATTTTGATTTAACTTCTCCAAAACCAACTCTAATATTATCTTTTTCACAATATCCTCGTATGATCACTGAATCATAATCTTCAATGAATGTTCTTGATGAACCATCATTTAATTCAATATTTTTTTTACCTCCCCAGGATAATTCAAGCATTGAACCGTACGAATCCTTAGATTTTCCGCTTATTGTTCCAGAGGCCATCATATCTCCAACATTTAAATTACATCCATTAATAGTATGATGGGCAATTTGCTGACTCATATTCCAATACATATACTTAAAATTTGATTTACAAACAATTGTTTCAATATTTGTTTCTTCTGGTAAAATAGAAACAGATAGATTTATATCATAGTTCTTTAAACCATTGAATTTTAAATAGTCAAGTACTTCGGGATTTTGAATTGGACCCGCAACTCTAAAATTATCAAGTGCCTCAATAGTAACTACCCAAGGAGAAATTGAAGAAGCAAAACTTTTACCTAAAAATGGGCCAAGCGGAACATACTCCCATTTTTGAATATCTCTAGCTGACCAATCATTAAATAAAACTTTTCCAAAAATATAATTATCAGCATCATCAGTTTTTATGGATGATCCTAAAGATGATTTCTTACCTATAATATACCCCATTTCAAGTTCAAAGTCTATTCTTTTTGAAGAAGTGAAAACAGGCTTATCAGAGTCTAAGGGCATTACCTGACCTTTAGGTCTAAAAATGTCAACACCACTTACAATTATGGATGATGCTCTACCGTGATAGCCTACTGGTAAATGCCTCCAGTTTGGAAGTAATGGATTTGAAGGATCTCTAAACATTGACCCAATATTAGTAGCATGCTCAATACTAGAATAAAAATCAGTGTAGTCACCTACTTTAACAGGTAAATGCATTTCAGTTTCATTCATTGGAATTATTACAATAGAACTCATTTTAATCTTAGAACTCTCATCTGTAAGCTGCTGTTGTATAATTTCTCTGACCTTATTTGTTTTATTTTTTCCGAGATTAATAAAATCATTTAAAAAATTATTTTCAAACACATTATTATTAATATTTAAATCTTTAAAAATATCTAATTCATTACACGCTAAAAGATCAATTATATTATTTCCAATAGCAATACCAACTCTTTTTGAATTCTTATTTGTAGAGAAAATCCCAAATGGTAAGTTATATATTGAAAAATCTGAATTTTTTGGTATTTCTATCCAAGTGTTCATTTTATAAGTTTTAATCCGTTATCAATTAAATCAGTGAATTTATCATTTTTTCTTAGTTCTGTTAAAGATTTTTTAACCTTATCTCGAAGATCAGATTTTGTTTCAAATAAAATCTCATAAATTTCAAGTAATATTAACCACTCATGATTATAATTGCTAATAATATTATTATAAATACTGGAGATTTTTTTCAATTCAATGTGTCCAGACTGCCTAATATTTTTAACCTCTCCATATAATTTGTGTAATTGTAGATTTTTGTTATTATAAACGATTTGCTCTAATGTTGATTTTGGTAGTTTATAATTGTTTAAGAATGAATTATCGTCTGCAGGTCCTGCAAAAACTGATACAACCTTTTTTCCAACAGCCATATCAAAGACACCCCACTCGGGTTTGAATAAAAACTCATCATTATAAGTTACACTACAGTCTTTAAAACTGATTAACTGAATTTTTCCCTTAATATCCCGCTTTCCGGTAATTATAATTCCTTTTACTAAGATACCTCCTTCAAATTTCAACTGTGAATATTCTCCTTCTATAATCCCATATGCTTCCAAATCTTTTGGAGACATATCTTCAATTGCTAAATTTATTCCTTCTAATTTTCCTACAGGCGAACCAAAACCATCTTTGTGATAATTAATTCCATGGCCGATTAATTCTTTATTATTATTTGCTAAGGCTGTTGAAGAGGAAGATTGAATGTATATAGGTTTGTCATCAAATGAAATAACCCTTGTGAAAATTGAAGAAATCTGAATTCCGGTTGATAATTGAATTGTACCCATTTTTTTTGAATTAATGACTTTCTCAACTGAACTTAAACCTCCAATTCTTACACACATTTTATTAGCAAATTTTTCTAATACATAACTTAGATGAGAAAATGTCGGAGTAACAAAAAGATGAGGTTGAGCAGAGGTGATATCAAAGTTCGTTTCAGCTGCTTCTATTGAATATGGAATTTTTTTAATATCCTCTGACAGACAATCTTTACTTTCTTCAATTGACGATAATAATCCAGCTCCATATATTTTTGGATTATTAATGTCGCCGATTAAACCATATTCTACACTCCACCAATGTAGATTTCTTATTTTAGCCATCTCTGAAAGCTCGCTTAATTCACTTTGAATTTTTTCAACTTTTTTTGTAGCGATTGCGATATCTTCTTCTTTTGAATTTGGATTTTCTTTTAGAATAGAAAGTTCTCTAATAGCATCAAATATTTTATCATCTTCTTGAGAAGAAATAGCTTTACTACCAAGTTGTCCAAATCTCCTCAAATACTCAGCATACTCAGGATTTGCAATAATCGGAGCATGACCGGCAGCTTCATGTATGATATCAGGTGCAGGAGTATATCCAATATGATCTATTGTTCTTATTTCAGATGAAATAACAAGTACATTGTGAGCTTGAAAAGCCATAAACGCATTGGGAGGAATAAAACCATCCACAGCTACGGCTGCCCAACCTATGTCCTTTAAAATTCTATTCATCCCCTCCATTCTGGGGATTTTATCTATTGAAATTCCCGTTAGTTTTAAACCATCTATATAGGAATCATGAGCATATTTTCTTAAATAATTTAAATTTAATCTCATAACATATCTCCAAACTGACTGATTTTGATATGTGTATTCACTGTATGGTTGTTTAATAATGTAGGGATGTAAACTTTTTGGTAATTTTGAAGTTACTTCATTAAACTCAATTTCTAAATCTCCTTTTTTTGTCATACAGTTTAAAGTGTTCCCCTATTCCTTTGCTCACTTTCAATTGCTAAGAATAAAGCTTTAAAATTTCCTTTTCCAAACGAATTAGCGCCTCTTCTTTGAATAATTTCAAAAAATATTGTTGGTCTGTCAACTAGTGGTTTTGTAAAAATCTGTAGTAGATATCCATCGTCATCACGATCAATTAATATCCCGTTTTCCCTTAATAACTCGACATCCTCCTGAATATGCCCTACCCTATCGATTAAATCATCATAGTAGGTTTCAGGAACATATAAGAATTCTATTCCTCTATTTTTCATTTCGCTAACTGTTGCTATAATATCATCAGTAGCCAAAGCCAAATGTTGAACACCAGCGCCGTTATAAAAGTCAAGATACTCCTCTATTTGTGATTTGTTTAGTCCCTCAGCAGGTTCGTTAATTGGAAATTTTACCCTACCGTTTCCGTTACTCATCACTTTACTCATTAAAGCTGTATATTCCGTTGAAATATCATTATCGTCAAATGAAACAATTTGTGTGAAGCCCAAGACGTCTCTGTAAAAATTACACCATTTATTCATTTCATTCCACCCTACATTACCAACGATATGATCAACATATTTTAATCCTATTTGTCCAGACAAATTATTATTCTTCCATTCTTTATATCCAGGAAGAAATACTCCGTTATAATTCTTTCTTTCAATAAATAAGTGCACTGTTTCACCATAAGTGTATATACCAGATTTAACAATAATACCATTTTCATCAGAAATTTCGATAGGCTCGATAAATGATTTTGCACCTCTTTTAATCGTCTCTTCGTATGATTTAAGGGAGTCTTCTACAAGAAAAGCAATAACTTTTACTCCGTCACCATGCTTTGTATAATGATCATTAATTTCAGATTTTTCGACATAAGATGAGGTTAAAACAAATCTAATTTTATCCTGTTTTATAACATATGAAACTTTAGAGTTATCACCAGTTTCGAGACCTGAATATGCTTCTGATTCAAATCCTAAAGCGTTATTATAGAAATAAGCTGATTGTTTTGCATTTCCAACATAAAATTCAATATAGTCAACACCTAAAATTGGCAAAAAATCTTTTGCATCATTAAAAATTTTATCAATCTTCATTTATAATTATTTATTTTTTTCTAACCAAGACTGGTAATAATTTCCGTCATCGATTTTGACAGCATAATCGGTAACTTTCAGTGGTTGAAATGTATCAACCATTACCGCAAGTTCTTTTGTTTCTTTTTTTCCAATACTTTTTTCCATTAATCCAGGATGAGGACCGTGCGGAATTCCAGCTGGATGAAGACTAATATAGCCTTCATCAACATTTTTCCTACTCATAAAATCACCGTCAACATAATAAATAACTTCATCTGAATCTATATTACTATGATTATAAGGGGCGGGAATAGCATTTGGATGGTAATCATAGAGTCTAGGAACAAAAGAACAAATAACAAAATTACTGGTTTCAAAAGTCTGATGAACCGGTGGTGGTTGGTGGATTCTTCCGGTGATTGGTTCGAAATCATGAATTGAAAACTTGTAAGGATAATTATAACCATCCCACCCAACAATACTAAACGGATGAGCTGCATAAAGACATTCATGAATAGAATCATTCTTTTTAATTTTTAAAAGAAAATCTCCAGTTTCATCAAAGGTTTCTAATTTACTTGGGGGGTGCAAATCTCTCTCGCAATAGGGAGAACTTTCTAAATGTTGACCAAACCAATTTCTATATCTCTTTGGTGTATAGACCGGAGATTTTGATTCAACTATAAATAGCCTATTATTCTCTTCGTTAAAATCGATTTGATATATGACTCCGCGTGGAATCACTAAATAATCACCATACTTAAAATCTATATTTCCTAAAAAAGTTCTAAGCTTTCCAGATCCCTTGTGTATAAAAATAACTTCATCAGAGTCGGTGTTTTTGTAAAAATAATCACTGAGGGATTTAGTAGGAGATGCCAAAGAAATTTGACAGGTATTATTAAATAATATTATTTTTCTGCTTTTTAAAAAATCATGTTCTTTTTCAATGTTAAAACCCACTAACATCATGGACTTTAAGTTATTTTCAATTGAAGCTTTGGGAGATATAGAGTAGGTATTTAATATTTCTTTAACCTGAGTAGGTCTCTGCGTGTGATACATTAATGAGGACATTCCATCAAAACCAATCGTACCAAAAAGTTCTTCATAATAAAATTTACCATTTTTATTTTTAAAAATAGTATGTCTTTTACCAGGTATATCTCCTAGTTTGTGATATCTAGGCATATTTAGTTTGTTTCTTTAAAATTACAAAATTGTAAATAGACTAAAAAACAATTAATTTTTTATGAATAATTTTGATTGAGTTTGATGACTAGAGGATATTTTTAACAAATAAATACCATTTTCATATCGATCAATATTTATAAATTTATCATCAAATGATTCGTATATTTTTTTACCCATAAGATCAAATACTTCGACTTTGTAATTTTGAAGTAATGTACGTATGTTTAAAATTCTAGATGTTGGATTTGGATAGATTTTTAGTTTGTTGTGTGTTGACTCTTCTAAACCCATTGAATTCCCTAAGTAATCAAACTCAATCCAATTAATATTAAAACCTGGCTGATTTACTGTCATGGTTAGGGTGTATGCACCTTCGTTGATATTAACAATTGAAGTAGTTGTTTGCCAATTTTGCCATCCTCCGGTTATTGGCACTGAAATATTTGTTAAATTATACTCTTCAATTCCATCTTCTAATTTTAAAGAAATAATACCACCCTGCCATTCAGATGCAACTCTAAAATTTATCTCATACTGTCCTGTTTCCTCAACTAGAACTTGATACTTTGCGTAGTCACCAACATCAGTATACCCAAAATTAAATCCACCTCCTACGTCATAACAATCCTCGATAACATAACCATCTTGATCAATAAAGTCCTCAACTTGAATTATTCCAGGGATTAAATGCCTGTCCTCTAAATTATTAAAAACAGGAAAATCATTAAATTCAGGGAGATATTCATCAAAACCTGATAATATTTGATCAGACGTATAGTTTGTTAACTTGATTTCACTTGCAAATGAAAATTGTTCTGTCGATTCTATAAGCAAGATTCTGTTATTTTGTTGATCAATATTGATTGATGAAATATCAACGAAATTATCGTCAATCTTAATACCAAAAATAGAATTGTTAAAATCTTGTCCTGACAAGATTGGTTGGTTTAATAAAACACCAATATTATAATTGTCGATCGTGTATGCTTGACTTATCGCAAAATCTGGAATATTTTGACTCTTTAAAAAATTAAAATTATATAAATTATAACCTCCTTGATTCATATATACTTTAAATTTATAATTACCTTCTGTGAGATAAATATTTGGTGTTAACTTATTTATAAAGTTATTCCAGTTTCCAGTGCTGTATAAATAAATATTTTCTGCAATAGGTTGATCATTAAATAATAATGACATATTACCAGAGTATTCACCAGAATATCTGGTTATTAAATTATAGTAACCTGTATTTTCTACATCTACAGTATAAATCAGCCATTCATCGCTATCCGTAAACGCAATATGAAAACCATTACCATCAGCGTCACTGTTGTTTTGAATATCTACCCCATCATTTCTATATTGCCAGCCCTGATTCCATGCCTGAAATTCATTAGTACTTACATGGTATGTAGCAAAATCTTTATCATAATATGAAATACCTTGAGTCCCCAAATCATAATCGCTGGCATTAATAATTCCAGGAATTGAATTTTGAGAAAAAGGAATTAATTCTGATGAATTTGGCTGTCTTAACATTGCATCAGTAACATCTTTTTGGTATTTATTATTTGAAATATGTGAATCTTCTGCCAATTCCATTAAGCCGTCTACTGCACTTTGTATGGAAGGGGCGCTAACCTCATCCCTAAAATAATTTACTAAATTATCATAGTTTAGATTGGAATCAAATGAAAAGGGTGCAGATATAGATTCTAATTTTTTCCATGGCCAAAAGGCCCATCCAATATTATTTTCCTCGAAGACTTTAATTGATTCTGTAAACCATTGATTAGAATTTTCTCCAGCCTCACCCATCCATAAAGGAATATTAAATTGAGATCTTATCCAAGTAACCCAATCCAG
>PABM01000018.1 GCA_002702745.1 Flavobacteriaceae bacterium
CTGTAAAAAACAGGTGATATATGTCCATTACTTAAAAAAAATAAGTCTTCATTATAACCGTCCATAGAAAATTTTTCATTTCTATTCATTTCAGAATTAAACAAAGTAACCATAAATTCAGCACATCCTAGTGAGCCACCAGGATGACCTGAGTTAACTTTATGAACCATTCTTAAGATATCTCTTCTGGTTTGGATTGTTATTTTTTCTAGGCTTTTTATATCAATCATTGGATAATTAGTTTCTGGCTGGCAATTTAAATTAATGTACCTCATAAATAAAATTATTTGAAAGTCATTTATTAACAATTATACTTTTTTAGTAACAAGAATATTTTATGAAAGTATCTTGGTTATATTTGCCAATATATGATTCCAAAATTTAAACTAGAACATAAGGATAAGCTTTCAAAAGCTAGAGCTTGCATTATAAAAACTAGTCATGGTGAAATAAGTACACCTGTTTTTATGCCAGTTGGAACTCAAGGTACAGTTAAAGGCGTTCATCAAAGGGAATTAAATGAAGAAATAAAAGCAGATATTATACTTGGCAACACATATCACCTATACTTAAGGCCAGGGATTGAAATAATTGAAAAGGCTGGAGGTATTCATAAATTTATAAATTGGAAAAAAAATATATTAACCGATTCTGGTGGTTATCAGGTATATTCTTTAGCAAATAATAGAAAGATTACTGAAGAAGGTGTACAATTTAAAAGTCATATAGACGGAAGTAAACATTTTTTTTCACCTGAAAGTGCAATAGATGTTCAAAAATTAATAGGAGCTGATATTATTATGGCTTTTGATGAATGTCCACCTTATCCTTGTGAATATGGTTATGCAAAAAATTCAATGAATATGACTCATCGTTGGCTAGACAGATGTATAGATCAATTCAATAAAACTCCACCAAAATATGGTTATGAACAAATTTTTTTTCCAATTGTTCAAGGTAGTACTTTTAAAGATTTAAGAAAAGAGTCTGCATATCTTATATCTTCAAAAAATTGTTTTGGTAATGCAATTGGTGGTCTTTCTGTTGGTGAACCTCATGACGAAATGTATGAAATGACCTCAGTAGTTTGTGAAATATTGCCTGAGGATAAACCAAGATATCTCATGGGTGTTGGTACGCCTGTAAATTTACTTGAAAATATTGCTCTTGGAATTGATATGTTTGATTGCGTAATGCCAACTCGAAATGGCAGGAATGGTATGTTGTTCACATCTGAAGGAATAATTAATATTAAAAATAAAAAATGGGAATTTGATTATTCTTTAATTGATAATAATGGTACTACTTGGGTGGATAAAACTTATTCAAAATCTTATTTAAGACATTTATTTTCTGTTAATGAAATGCTCGGAAGACAAATAGCTTCAATTCATAACTTGGGTTTTTACTGTTTCTTAATGGATGAGGCCAGAAAAAAAATAATTGAAGGAGATTTTTTAAATTGGAAGGATAAAATGGTTAAAAAATTAAATATTAGGTTATAGTTGAATAAAATAGATAAATACATACTTAAAAAATTTTTGCTGACTTATATTTTAATTCAGGCCTTATTTGTTCCTATAGCAATAGTTGTGAATCTAGCAGATAATATTGACAAGTTATTAGCTAAACAAGTCCAATTTAATGAAATACTTGAGCATTATTATAATTTTAGTATATACTTTTCTTCAAGTTTATTGCCTTTATTTCTTTTTTTAGCGATTACATGGTTTACATCAAAATTATCGTCTAACTCTGAAATAATTGCATTGTATTCTTCAGGTATTTCGATAAGAAGGATTTTACAGCCATATATAATAGGTTCACTCATCATTGCTCTTTTTTCATTGTATACGGGAATGTTTATAGTACCAGAATCTACAAAAAAGTATAATGATTTTTCTTACAAGTATTTAAAAGGAAATAGAAAAGCTACTAATAACAAAAATATTTTTAGGAAGATTAATGAAGATGAGTATATTTTTTTGACTCAGTTTAATCAAAAAAACAATGTTGGAACTAATTTTACCCTTGAAAAATTCAATGGAGAAAAATTAAAGTTTAAAATTAGTTCAACAAGTATAAGGTACATTCCAGAAATAGAAAAGTTTAGATTGAATAACTACACAAAAAGAACAATTACCGAATCTGTTGATATACTGGAATCAAGAAGAACTTTTGATACCATTTTTTCATTTAATGTTGATGATTTAACTCCTTTAAACTATGTAGCTGAATCTCTGAATTATAAAGAATTGATTAATTTTATTCAGATTGAAAAAAGTAGAGGATCAACTAACATTGAAAGGTATTTAGTTGTGAAATATAAAAAATGGAGTATTCCTTTTTCAATTTTCATTTTAACATTGATAGGCTTTTCTGTTGCAGCAGAGAAAAGAAGAGGAGGTACAGGCGTAAATTTAGCTTTTGGAATTTGTGTTGCAATGGTATATGTATTTTTTGATAAAATTTTTGGTGTATTAGCTCAGCAATCTGACTTATCTCCCCTTGTGGCCGTATGGCTTCCGAATATTCTTTTTGGGATTTTAGCAATCTATTTAGTTTACAATGCAAAAAAATAACCTAAAGCATTTTTTTCATCTTCATTTCTTGGTTTTAATCGCTGGATTTACAGCAATTTTAGGTGAACTTATTACAAATTCATCTGAGGTTATTGTTTGGCATCGGATGCTTATTGGATCAGTTTTATTAGGACTTTACATGCTATTTACTAACAGAAGCTTTAAAATTGATTTTGGTTTATTTCTAAAATATTCTTTTTTAGGGTTAATTATCTCTTTACATTGGATTACTTTTTTTGAAGCTATTGAACAGTCAAATATTTCAGTTACTCTTGCAATGTTTTCAACTGCTGCATTTTTTACTTCATTGATAGAACCAATTTTTTATAAGAGAAATATAGTTTACTATGAAGTTATATTAGGTTTTATTGTAGTTTGCGGGATTTTTCTGATTTTTAATGCCGAATTTAAATACTTAAACGGAATTATCTTAGGTTTAATTTCAGCTTTTCTTGCATCTTTTTTCTCTGTTTTGAATGGTTTAATGGTAAAAGAAAATAGTGCAATTTTAATTTCATTTTTTGAATTTATTACTGGTGTGTTTTTCATATCAATATTTATGATATTTAATAACGAATTTTCTTCCATATTTATTGATAAATTACTCTCCATTAATTATTTATATATATTCTTACTAGGAAGTATTTGTACTGCATATGCTTTCATGGCATCAGTTTATTTATTAAAGTATATTTCACCATATTCTTTGGTATTGACATATAATTTAGAGCCTATATATGGAATAATTTTAGCTTTAATGTTTTTTGGGGATAATGAGAAAATGAGTTTGCCTTTTTATATTGGATTCTTTTTAATTCTATTTTCAGTTTTAACAAATATGTATATAAAAAAGAAAGTTAATAAATGATTATAAGGGCTAACTTTTTTATATTTATAACAAATAATTAGACTATGAATTATCTTGATTTTGAAGAGCCGATAAAAGAACTTGACAATCAGTTAAGAGAATGTTTAGAGCTTGGCGAAAAATCAGATATTGATGTTACAGAAACCGGTAATAAAATTCGTTCTAAGTTAAAGAAGACAATTAAGGATATTTACTCAAATTTGTCTCCCTGGCAAAAAGTTCAAATTTCCAGACACCCAGATAGGCCATATACTCTTGATTATATAAATAATATCCTTGGTGATTCTTTCTTAGAATTACATGGTGATCGAAATTTCAAGGATGACAAAGCAATGGTTGGTGGCTTAGGTAAAATAGATAACCAAACTTTTATGTTTATAGGTCAACAAAAGGGTCATAATACGAAGGATAGGCAATACAGAAATTTTGGGATGGCAAACCCAGAAGGATACAGAAAAGCTTTGAGACTAATGAAAATGGCTGAAAAATTTGATGTTCCTGTAGTTACTTTAGTTGATACTCCGGGTGCTTATCCAGGGTTAGAGGCAGAAGAAAGAGGGCAAGGTGAAGCAATTGCTAGAAATATTTTGGAAATGACTAGATTAAAAGTCCCAATTATAACTGTTATAATTGGAGAAGGTGCCTCAGGTGGAGCTTTAGGGATTGGTGTTGGAGATAAAGTTCTAATGCTTGAAAACACCTGGTATTCTGTAATTTCTCCTGAATCTTGCTCTTCGATTCTTTGGCGAAGCTGGGAGTATAAGGAAACAGCAGCATCAGCTCTAAAACTCACAGCAAGAGATATGAAAAAAATGAATTTAGTTGATAAGGTGATCAGAGAGCCTGAAGGTGGTGCACACAGAAACCAGCAAAAAACATTTGAAATAGTAAGATCAAATATTATTTCCTCATACAATGAGTTAAAAAGTCTTTCATCAGAAAATTTAGTTTCAAACAGAATGGACAAATACTCAAATATGGGAGTTTACTCTTCATAATTTTTGTCTATTAACATTTTAAGGGGCTTTATTAACATATTTGATGTTGATTATTAAAAAAAATTAAAGTCGTATTATCAATCTTATTTATTTACTTTAGACTATATGAAACAATCAGCATCATTTCAAGGATTAAATATAGACAAGAACTCGATTATCAATTTAGAAAAAGGTAAATTACCTCCTCAGGCCATTGATTTAGAAGAAGTAGTTTTGGGTGCGATGATGATTGATAAAAAAGGGGTAGATGAAGTTATTGACATATTAAATGCAGAGGCTTTTTATAAAGAGTCTCACCAATTAATTTTTCAGGCTGTTTTTAGTTTGTTTCAAAAAAGTGAGCCTATTGATTTATTGACTGTATCAAACCAGTTAAAAAAAGATAATAACCATGAAAAAATAGGTGGAGACTTTTATCTAATTTCTCTCACACAAAAAGTTTCTTCGTCAGCACATATCGAATTTCATGCAAGAATTATTCTACAGAAATTCATACAAAGAAGCTTAATAAAGATTTCTAACGAAATCATTTCAGACTCCTATGATGAATCAAAAGATGTTTTTGACCTTTTAGACAATGCTGAATCAAAGTTATATGATGTTACCCAGGGTAATATTAAAAAATCATCTGAATCTGCTCAAAGTCTTGTAATCCAAGCTAAAAATAAAATTGAGGCTGTTTCAAATAAAAAAGGTCTGAGTGGAGTATCATCAGGATTTAGTAAAATTGATAAACTAACGGCTGGTTGGCAGGAAAGCGATCTTGTAATTATAGCGGCAAGACCCGGTATGGGTAAAACGGCATTATCACTTTCAATGGCTAGTAATATTGCGATTAATAATAAAATTCCACTTGCATTTTTCTCACTAGAAATGTCATCAATACAGTTGATAACAAGAATGATTTCTTCGGAAACTGGATTAGATGCAAATAAGTTAAGAACCGGGAAACTAGAAAAGCATGAATGGGAACAGTTAAATGTTAGGGTTAAAAACTTAGAAAATGCCCCGCTATACATTGATGATACACCTTCACTGTCAATATTTGATTTAAGAGCAAAGGCTAGGAGGTTAGTTTCACAAAAAGACGTGAAGATTATTATAGTAGATTATTTGCAGTTAATGACAACAGGCGCAAATATTAAAACTGGAAATAGAGAACAAGAAATATCCACTATTTCAAGAAATTTGAAGGCTTTAGCGAAAGAATTAAATATTCCGGTTATTGCTCTCTCTCAGCTTTCCAGGATGGTTGAAGGAAGAACCTCAAAGCGTCCATTGTTATCTGATTTGAGAGAATCAGGTGCAATTGAACAGGATGCTGATATTGTTTCTTTCATTTATAGACCAGAATATTATAATATTGATACATGGGATGACAACGAAAGGTCTTCAACAGAAGGAGAGGCTGAATATATAGTTTCTAAACACAGGAATGGTGGCTTAGGAAATATAAGATTGAGATTTATTTCTACTCTTGCAAAATTTGAGGATATAGAACAATATGATTCTCCTTATGAGTTTCATTCAAAGATGAATGCAGCTGCAAATGATGACACATTTAAATCAGACCTTGGAAACATGGATGATTCAAATGAAAATAGTGATTTACCTTTTTAAATTTTTTATTTTACTTTTTCAACGATAGTCTTGAAACCGTCTGGATCATTTACGGCTAATTCTGCTAAAACCTTTCTATTTATTTCAATGTTATTAGACTTTAACTTGTTAATTAGTTGTGAGTACGTAAGGCCATGTAATCTAGAGGCTGCATTAATTCTCATTATCCATAATGCTCTAAAATTTCTTTTTTTAACTCTTCTATCTCTGTATGCGTATTGAAGTCCTTTTTCAACAGCATTTTTTGCAACTGTCCAAACGTTTTTTCTTCTTCCGAAGTATCCTTTAGCTTGTTTTAAAACTTTTTTTCTTCTTGCTCTTTTAGCAACCGAATTTACTGATCTTGGCATAATTTATAATTTTAAATTAGGTGGTAAAACATTTACACTTTTTTAACCTAGATTTACGGGTTAATTTCCCTTTTACTTTAATCTTAATTGTTCTTTGATACTATTCATATCACTTTCATGAACTAAACCTGAATGAGTTAGTTTCAACTTTCTCTTTTTCGATTTTTTGGTTAAGATATGATTTTTGAAAGCATGCTTTCTTTTAATTTTTCCAGTGCCGGTTACTTTAAACCTTTTTTTAGCACTAGATTTTGTTTTCATTTTTGGCATAATTATTTACTTTTTTTTGGTGACATTAACATAATCATTTTCTTGCTTTCTAATTTAGGAAGTTGTTCAACTTTTCCATATTCTTCCAATTCTTGAGCTAATTTTAATAAAAGTATCTCACCTTGGTCTTTATATATGATTGATCTTCCTTTAAAAAAAACAAAAGCTTTAAGTTTAGCACCATCTTTTAAAAATTTTTCTGCATGTTTCTTTTTAAACGCATAATCATGTTCATCAGTTTGAGGTCCAAACCTAATTTCTTTGACAACTACCTTAGTTGCTTTTGATTTTAGTTGTTTTTCTCTTTTCTTCTGCTCATAAAGGAACTTCTTATAGTCCATTATTTTACAAACAGGTGGAACAGCGTTTGGAGATATTTGAACTAAATCTAATTCGAGTTCATTTGATTTTTCAAGTGCCATTTGAATTGGATAAACACCAATTTCAACATTATCACCAACTAACCTTATTTCAGATGCTGTGATTTCAGCATTAATTTGATGTGGATTGGTTTTTTGGACTCTCCATGGTCTTCTTCCTCTACCTGTTCTTCTAATTGCTATAATTAAACGTTTTAATTAAACTTATATTTTTATTTTCTCTTTTATGATTTTAACAAAATCTTCAACTTTCATTTTTCCATAATCTTTTCCACCATGGCTTCTCAAAGAAATTAACCTCTGATTTGATTCTTGTTCCCCGATAATCAACATAAAGGGAATTTTTTCAATTTCAGCATCTCTGATTTTTCTACCAATTGTCTCACTTCTGTTATCAATCAGGCCGCGAATTTCGTTATTTTCTAACAAATTTAAAACATTTTCACAGTATTTTTCATGCTTTTCACTGATAGGTAGAATTATAAATTGATTTGGTGTTAGCCATAAAGGTAAATTACCAGCTGTATTTTCTAATAAAATTGCAATAAATCTTTCGAGGCTTCCAAATGGGGCGCGATGAATCATTACAGGTCTTTTAGAATCATTATTTTTATCAATATATGTTAAATTAAACCTGTCTGGTAGATTATAATCAACTTGAATTGTTCCTAATTGCCACTCTCGACCTAATGCATCTTTCACCATAAAATCAAGTTTTGGACCGTAAAATGCTGCCTCACCTTCTTCAATTTTATATTTAAGTCCTTTGTCTTTAACCGCTTTTATTATTGCTTTTTCTGATTTTTCCCAAGCCTTAATATCTCCTATATACTTATCCATATTTTTTGGATCTCTGATCGAAATCTGGGCGCTGTAGTCTTCTAAGCCAAGTGATTTAAATACGTATAGTGTTAAATCAATAACATTTTTAAATTCACTATCTAACTGCTCTTCTGTACAAAAAATATGAGCATCATCCTGAGTAAATCCTCTAACCCTTGTTAACCCGTGAAGCTCTCCACTTTGCTCGTATCTATATACCGTTCCAAATTCAGCATATCTTACCGGAAGATCTTTGTAGCTAAATTTATTAGAATTATATATTTCACAATGATGAGGGCAATTCATAGGTTTAAGATAGAATTCCTCATTCTTTTTAGGTGTTTTTATTGGTTGAAAACTATCATCTCCATATTTTTCATAATGACCAGATGTTACATAAAGTTCTTTATTTCCTATGTGAGGAGTTATTACCATCTGATATCCAGCTTTTTTTTGAGCTTTTTTTAAAAACCCTTCCAGTCTATCTCTAAGTTCAACACCTTTTGGAAGCCATAAGGGAAGTCCCAATCCAACTTTACTAGAAAAGGAGAATAACTTTAAATTTTTACCAATTTTTCTATGATCTCTTAGCTTAGCTTGTTCGATGTTATTTAAATATTCTTTTAATAATTTTTGTTTTGGAAAAGAGATCCCATAAATTCTGGTAAGTTGTTTATTATTGTGATCAGCTCTCCAAAAAGCACCTGAAATGTTTAATATTTTAACAGCTTTTATAATCGAAGTATTAGGGATGTGACCGCCTTTACATAAATCAGTAAAATTTGAATGATCACAGAAAGTTATTTCACCATCTTTTAAATCATTGATTAATTCAAGTTTGTAATCATTATCTTCTTCTTTGTAAAATTTGATAGCTTCTTTTTTTGAAATAGGTCTTAAATTAAAATCATGCTTTTCTCTACATATTTCTAACATCCTAGATTCAATTTTGTCAAAATCAGATTCGGATATCTTATGATTACCTAAATCTACATCATAATAAAAGCCGCTATTAATTGCAGGTCCAATTGTAAGTTTCACACCTGGAAATAGCTCTTGTATTGATTGTGCCATTACATGAGATGATGAATGCCAAAAGGCATTTTTTCCTTCATCATTATCCCATGTGTAAAATTCTAATTTTCCATCTTCGTTAATCATGCTATGTACCTCAACAACTTTGTCATTAAAGTTTGCAGAGATTACATTTCTTGCTAGACCTTCGCTGATATCCTTAGCAATGGATATTACAGAAGTTTCTTTACTATATTGTTTTAAAGAACCGTCCTTAAGAGTAATATTTATCATTAATGAAAATTAAATTCTAAAATTATGAATCATTTTTTAAATAGCTCTGTTATTATTCCAAATAATGACATAAATATCATTACGACGGCACAAATACAGACTATTACACCTAAAATTGTTAAAGTATATGTTTCCTTTATTCCGCCATAATGAATTAGTATCGGTCCGATAAATATTGGGATTAAAGACGAGATTAATAGTTTTATATGATTTACAATTTTTTTACTCATCTGTTTTTGAAATTTTCAATTGCAGCTCTAATATTTTTATGCTCTTTTATTAATTTTTTTGCAGTGTCTGTTTCAATATCAAGAATTGTTTTTAAAATTCTAACAGCCCTTTCGTAAAGTTTGTTATTTGATAATTTCATATCAATCATCTTGTTATCGTGAATTCTGCCTAATTTAATCATAACAGTTGTTGATATCATATTAAGAATCATTTTTTGTGCTGTACCAGCTTTCATTCTAGAACTACCAGTAACATATTCAGGGCCAACAATTACCTCAATTGGAAAGTCTGAATTTTCTGCAATTTTTGTCTTTTTGTTACAGGTTATACATCCGGTAGTTATTTTATTTTTTTTGCACATCTCCAAACCTCCAATTACGTATGGGGTAGATCCAGATGCAGAGATTCCGATAACCAAATCATTTTTATTCAAATTATGTTTAGATAAATCTAACCATGCATCTGAGGTAGAATCTTCGGCATGTTCTTGTGAAATTCTAATAGCTTTGTCTCCTCCTGCAATTATTCCAATGATTTTATCGTCAATTCCAAATGTTGGCAGGCATTCAGATGCATCAATAATTCCTAATCTTCCGCTCGTTCCAGAGCCAATGTAAAAAATTCTACCATTTAAACTAACTAAATCAATAGCCTTGGATATTAATTCATTTATTTGAGGTAAAGATTTTTTTACAGAGTCAGCAATAGTCAAATCCTCAAAGTTTATTTCAGAAAGAATTTCCTGAACTGATTTCTTTTCAAGATTTGAATATTTTGAATCTTTTTCTGTAGTTTTTATAGTTAGTAGATTTATATATTATCAATAATTTCATTAAATGATTTAGATGGTCTCATTATTTGTTCAGTTATAACGTCATCTGTATTATAATAACCTCCAAGATTTACCTTGCTACCTTGAGCAGAATATATCTCGTTAATTATTTGACTCTCGTAATTTAAAAGTTTACTATAAACTTTATCGAATTCATCTTTTAATGCAGTATTATCTTCTTGTTTTGATAAATATTCAGCCCAATATAACGCAAGGTAAAAATGACTACCTCTATTATCAATTTCGCCTACTTTTCTAGAAGGGGATTTTTCTTTTAACAGTAATTTTTCGATTGCTTTTGAAAGACATTCTGAAAGAGTTTTACATTTTAAATTTGTACTTCCAATATTTTCCAATGCAACAGAAATAGCTAAAAACTCCCCCAATGAATCCCATCTTAAATGGTTTTCTTCTATCAATTGTTGTACATGTTTTGGAGCTGATCCACCAGCACCTGTCTCAAAAAGCTTACCTCCGTTCATTAAAGGTACAATTGATAACATCTTAGCACTTGTTCCTAACTCTAAGATTGGAAATAAATCTGTTAGATAGTCTCTTAGAACATTGCCAGATACGGAAATTACATCATTACCTTTCTTGATTTTGTCAAGTGTAAATAAAGTTGCCTTATAAGGGGACAGTATTTTAATATTCAAGTCATAAATATCAAATTTTTTAAGTTCTTCCTTAACAACCTTTATGAGCTGTTTATCATGAGGTCTATTTTCGTCCAACCAAAACACAGTTGGGTAATTTGTGGATCTTGCTCTATCAACTGCTAGTTTTACCCAGTCTTTTATGGCTTCATATCTTACTATACACATTCTCCAAATATCACCTTTCTTTACATTATGTATAAATAAAACTTTACCTTCTTTAGTTTCAACACACACTTTACCATCCTCCTTGATTTTGAAGGTTTTATCATGAGACCCATATTCTTCAGCCTTTTTAGCCATAAGCCCAACATTTTGAACTGTTCCCATTAGAGCAGGATCGAATTGCCCATTTTCGATACAAAAATCTATTGTTGCCTGGTATATTGAGGAGTAGCTGCTATCAGGAATTATTGCTTTAGTGTCTCTTAATTCACCATTTTTATTCCACATCTTACCGGAACTTTTTATCATTGCAGGCATTGAAGCATCTATAATCATATCACTTGGGATATGGAAATTTGTAATATTTTTCTCAGAATTCACCATAGCTAAGTCTGGCCCATTTTCAATATTTAATTCTATTTCTTTAAGTAATTTTTCTTTTGTTGAATTATCTAATTGATTTATTTTTTCAAATAAATTTGATAAACCACTATTAAAATTTACGTTAATTTGATTAAGTACTGTGCTATTATTATCTGTAAAATTTTTGAAAAAAACTTTTAAAACATGACCAAAAATTATTGGGTCACTTACTTTCATCATTGATGCCTTAAGATGTAATGATAAAAGCATATTTTTTTCTTTACAATCGCTGATCTCTTTTTCGATAAAATCTTGTAATTCTGAAATACTCATAAAACTACAATCAATGATAGCATTCTTATGAATAGTTATGTTTTCTTTAAGAATGCTTTTTTTCTCGTTTTTATTGTAGTGATATATGTTTAAAATTTCATGTTTATCACTGGTTAATGAAGTTTCATTATTTCTAAAATCTCCTTTATGCATAGATGCAACGTGGGTTCTTGAATCTTTAGTCCATTCACCTAACTTATGTGGATTCGACTTAATGTAATTTTTTACAGCTTTTGGTACTCTTCTATCAGAATTACCTTCTCTCAAGACTGGATTAACAGCACTACCTTTAATTTTGTCATAAATTGATTTGATGATTAGATCATTATCATTTTCTACTTTCTCTGGATAATTTGGAATATCAAAGCCTTGACTTTGTAGCTCGTTTATAGCTTTTTTAAGTTGAGGAATTGACGCACTAATGTTAGGTAATTTGATAATATTAGCATTGGGGTCTTTTACAAGTTTAGCTAAAAATTCTAAATCATTTTCATATTTAATTTTACTCCCTAAAAACTCATTAAAAGTTGCAAGAATTCTAGAGGAAAGTGATATATCTCTACTTTCGAATTTAATTCCTGATGATTTTGAAAATGCTTTTATAATTGGTAGTAGTGAGGCGGTAGCCAATGCAGGTGCCTCATCGGTCTTAGTGTAAATAATCTTCGACATTAATATTCTTCTGAACAGTTATTGTCTCAAAGATAAAAAATGAGTATAAAATAAAACGAATAAATAATGAATAGTTATCAAAAAGCGAAAGCCGCACTAATAGTATTGCTACTGTTGTGCGGCTTTCTGATATTGAATATATTTACTTTTCGTTTCCGAATCGTTCTAATCCAAGGATTTTGAACGAGCAAACATTTCCAATATTGATGGGGTTTTTCTTGTTACTCAACTCTGAAGAGCTTTTCTCTTTTCTAACCCCTTATTACTTACTTTACACCATTTCTTGCGATTTGATGTTTCTTTATAGTTAAATTATGAACTACATGCTACTAATTTCACAATGTAATCTTTCATTGCTATAAAGAGTTTTCCGTCTGGGCCAGGCCCTTCTGGACTCCGTTGGGCTAGGCCTTTCGGAGCGAAAGTCTTTTACTTTAAAAATATGCAGGCACACATTTTAAAATCTAGTTTCTTTCAGTTTGAGTCAAAAGTATACTTATGACCGAGTAAGTAATTTGTAAAAGAACGTTCTTGAATTTGCTACACTTAAAGTGATGTAATCTTCATTATAAAGAGTCCACTACTAACAAATCCTTATACTAATTTAAAATAAATATTGACTTTTCTATTTAATTTTGAAAAAAAGAAATTCACCAATTGTGAACCAATGATATTAACAATTGTTAATAACCTGTATTTAATTTCTTTTCTCTTTGATTTTTGCTTTCTTACCTGTAAGGTTTCTGAAATAGAAAATACGTGCTCTTCTAACTTTACCTCTTTTATTAATCTCTATTTTTTGAATTGATGGTGAATTAATTGGGATAATTCTTTCAACTCCTATCGAACCAGACATTTTTCTAATGGTAAAAGTTTCTGATGAACCTGAACCCCTTCTTTGTAAAACAACACCTTTAAAATACTGTATTCTTGTTTTATCACCTTCCCTTATTTCGTAGTAAACTGTGATTGTATCTCCTGAACTAAATGAAGGAAGATCTTTTTTTTCTACAAATTGTTCTTCAACAAATTTTACTAATGAGCTCATTTTTGTTTTTTTTGAATTAGTTCTGTGCAACGTTAATTACTTTAAATAAGAGGTTGGACAGAAACGCGTGCAAATATAATTAAAAAAATAAATTATATTAAAATTAATTTGAACTT
This sequence comes from Flavobacteriaceae bacterium, assembly GCA_002702745.1. Next base: position 13,615 of record PABM01000018.1, read on the forward strand.
TAATTTATAGAAGGTCTGGCCTTTTTTTCTTTGTTATTTCTAAAGATTTTTCCATTCGCCATTTTTCAATCTTTTTTTGATCACCCGATAATAATATTTCTGGAACAACCCATGATTTATATTCTTTTGGTCTTGTGTATACAGGATATGACAATATGTTATCTTGAAAAGAGTCGGTTAATGCAGACGTCTCATCGCCTAATGCACCTGGTAGTAATCTAACAATACTATCCGTCAAGATTGCAGCAGGAAGCTCTCCTCCGGTTAGAACAAAATCTCCGATTGATACTTCCATTGTAATAATATTGTCTCTGATTCTCTGGTCAATGCCTTTATAGCGACCACAAAGAATAATTATATTTTTCATACAAGATAATTTATTACTAATTCCTTGATTTAATGTTTCACCATCAGGCGTCATGTAGATTATATGATCATAAACACGTTCTTTTTTTAATTCAACGATACATTTATCTATGGGTTCTATAAGCATTACCATGCCAGCACCACCGCCATATTGGTAATCATCTACTGATTTGTAATTATTTGTTGAATAATCTCTTAAATTATGGATGTGTATTTCAATAATTTTCTTATTAATTGCCTTTTTTATTATAGAAGAATTAAAAGGCCCGATAAGAAGTTTTGGTACAACTGAAATTATATCGATTCGCATAGAAAATTTATCTAAAGTTAAATCTTTCTAATTTATTATTCTTAGTCAATATTTCAATACTAATTGGATCATAATACTTTCTAGATTTTACTATCTTATCAATATCTGCGATAGAATTTATTTCTTCACCGTTAATTTTTTTTATTATATCATTTTCTTCAACCCCATAATCTTCCCAATACGATTTATAGTCAGAGTTAAACTCTGAAATCTTTACTCCTCTTTCTAAATCTCTATTTAACAGTTCTGATGAACTCATGTTTTTAAGTATTCCTATTAAATAAAAATTAATCCTTTCATTTTTATTTAATTGTACTCTTACTTTTTTAGATATATTATCTCTTTTGAGATTTACTTCAACTATATCATCAGGTCTTTTGGTATTTAAGTATCCTTTTAAATCTGAAAACTTGGAAATTTTTATACCATCAATATCCTTGATTATATCTCCTATTTTTATACCTGCTGAATTTGCTCCGGATTCTTTATCAATACCATTTATAAAAAACCCCTCAGTATCTTCTACATCTAATTCTTTTGCTCTAAAACTATTTAATGAAGTACCTGTAACGCCTAAAAAGCCATATTGGACATTTCCATACTCTAAAATATCCTCAATTACCTTTTTAGCTATGTTGCTAGGTACAGCAAATGAATAACCCACATATGAACCTGTTTGGGTTTGTATTGCCGTATTAATTCCTATTAATTCACCTTTATCATTTATCAATGCTCCACCAGAATTTCCTGGATTGACTGCGGCATCAGTTTGAATATATGATTGAGTTGTTCTACCAGTTGGATCTAAATTTCTTGATTTTGCAGAGATGATCCCAGCTGTTACTGTTGAAGTTAAATTAAATGGGTTGCCAACAGCTAAAACCCATTCACCAATTTGAGTGGTATCACTATCTCCAAAGACTGCATACGGAAGTTCATCATTGGTTTCTATTTTGAGAAGAGCAATATCATTTTGTTCATCGCTTCCAATAATTTTAGCATCATATGATTGGTTGTTGTTTGTAGTTATTTGTATGTCTTCAGCTGTTTCAATCACATGATGATTAGTTATAATATAACCGTCAGATGAAATTATAACTCCAGAACCAGAACCCATTTGAGGTCTTCTTTCTGATCTTCCAAAAATAAAATCTTCGATACTGAAATCACCTACTGATGATGAGCTTTTAACATGTACAACCGTATTGATAGATTTTTTTGCGATTTCGACAAAATCAGGTCTTTGAATGTCTAAGTAATTAAAATTTGTGTTTATGGCCTTAGTTTTAAAGCTTTTTAAAACTAGGTCTTTGCTTTGTTCCTCTTTTAATTTACTTATTTCCCCTTGAATATTATTTATTATAATACTTGAAACAAGCATAATGGAAAGAATTGAGATTATAGAAACAAAAAAATAAAAGATAAATTTTTTCATGACAAAAAATTGATATTTAAATTTAACTATTATCAATTTTCATGCTAATTTTTTTAACTCATATTTAACAATTTAACATGTGTCATTTATTCCTATATTTGCCCATATGCAAATCGATTTTTACAAATATGAAGGTGCCGGTAATGATTTTGTAATTATTGATAACAGGAAACTAACTTTTCAAAAAAACAATAAAACATTAATTAAGAATATTTGCGATAGAAAAAAAGGAGTTGGAGCTGATGGATTAATTCTATTGGAAAATCATGATGAATTAGATTTTTCTATGATATACTTTAATGCTGATGGTTCTGAGTCAGGCTTTTGTGGTAATGGTTCAAGATGTATTACTCATCTAGCAAATAATTTAAATATAATCAATGATAATGCTAAGTTTAATGCTATTGATGGTATTCACGATTCAAAAATTATTAATGGAAATATTAGTGTGAAAATGAATGATGTTTTGAAATCTAATATATACAGATTCAACGATAATTATAATACCACATTTATAGACACAGGTTCTCCTCATTTAATTAGAAAATATGAAAATATTGACAAAATAGATGTGGTTAATGAGGCAAGAGAACTAAAGAAAAAATACTCTGAATATACACAAGGTTTAAATATCAATTTCTTTGAGATATCTGATTCTGAATTCAAATTAAGAACTTATGAAAGAGGTGTTGAAGACGAAACCCTTTCTTGTGGAACAGGAGCGGTTGCATCTGCAATTTTTTTAAAAGATTTAACATTAGTAGATAATATTAAAATTGATATTTTAATGAAAGGTGGTTTACTGACTGTTGATTTTATAATTAAAGAAACCACATATTCTGAAATTTGGCTAACTGGACCGGTTAATATGATTTTTAAAGGAGTTTATAATAGTTTTGATTGATGATTTACTTAAGAAATTTAACAATTGATGATTTTGATTATTTAAACTCTGTTGAAAACAATAAATCTTTTTGGAAATACTCTTATCAAAACAAAAACTATTCAAAAGAGGACCTTATTAAATTTATCTATGATTCTCAACTTCCATTGGAGCAAACAAATCAGATACGATTTGTAATTTGTAAAACAGAAACAGATGAACCGTTAGGTTTTATTGACTTATTTGAAATTAATTTCACTAAATCTCAAGCAGGAATTTCAATATTAATTTCAAATTCAGAAAATAGATCAAGAGGTTATGGAAAATTGTCAGTGAAAAAGATTTGTGAATACGCAAGAAAAGAGCTGAAAATCAAAAATCTTTATTGTAATATTTCTATTGATAATATATTAAGCCTTAATTTTTTTAAATCAGTTGGTTTTAAAGAAATTTCCAAAAACAATAATCTATATGTATCTTCAATTGACAATCATCAAGAGTCAATAATTCAAATGAAATGTATATAAGAAGGATATTAATGCTTACAGTAATAATTGGTCTCATTTTTATGGGGTCATTTGCTTTTTATGTATACAAAGTAATGTTCATGTCAAACACTTCTTTTGAAGCTGATTATGTTCATTTATACATAAAATCGGAAACTAAATTTAATCAGTTTATTGAACAGGTAGATCCATTTTTATTAAATATTGATGATTTTAGTGTTTTAGCTAAAAGAAAAAAATATGCTCTTAGACCAGGAAAGTACAGAATAAATAAGGGAATGAGTAACAATGATATTATAAATTCGCTTAGATCTAATAACATTACAGTTAATGTGATTTATAATAATGTCAGTAATTTAAATGATTTAGCGAGTAATATTTCAAATCAAATAGAAGCTGATAGTACTTCATTTGTAAATTCATTCAAAACTGATTTTTTCATTGAAAAGGGCTTTGATGAAAAAAACATTTTATCAATGTATATTCCAAATAGTTATAATTTTTTCTGGAACACCAGTGCCGAAAAGTTTAACCAGAGAATGTTTGAGGAGTACACAAAATTCTGGCAAAGAAATAACAGGGTTGAAAAAGCAAATAAAATTGGATTGTCAAAAATAGAAGTAATGATACTTGCTTCAATTGTATATGAAGAATCAAAGGGAAACATAGAGCTTCCTAAGATTGCAGGGGTCTACTTAAATAGACTTAAAAGTAATTGGAAGTTACAAGCAGATCCAACAGTAAAATTTGCTGCATATCAACAAGATGAATTTAAAAATACCGTTATTAGAAGGGTATTGAATAAGCATCTAAAAATAGATTCCCCTTATAACACATATAAATACAGCGGTTTACCTCCCGGTATTATTTCGATGCCTTCAATTCAGGCAATTGATGCAGTTTTAAATTCCGAAAAACACAACTATTATTTTTTTGCAGCTGACCCTAGCAATCCAGGATATCACAGTTTCTCTAGAACACTTTCTGAGCATAAAAGAAATGCGCGAAAGTTTCACAAATATTTGAACAGTAAAGGAATTAAAAAGTAACCAATCCAGAGTGAAAAATAAAAATGGTAGGTTTTTTTTCGAGTGTTTGTTTTTTTGATTTCCAATCTTTTATTTGCATTGTTTTTATTTTCTGATTTTTAGAGCCGATATTTTTTGCGACACATAAAAAAGTATGGTTATTTAAATTTCTTTTCAATTCATCATAGAGTGATTGGTTTCTGTAGGGGGTCTCTATAAAAATTTGAGACTGGTTGTTATTTCTCGATTGTGTTTCTAATTTTTTAATTCTTATCGATCGTTCATTTTTATCAACAGGTAGATAGCCATTAAAGCTAAAATTATTTCCGTTTAATCCAGACCCCATCATTGCCAATAAAATAGAGGAGGGTCCAACAAGTGGAATTACATTAATATTATTTTCGTGGGCATGTAAAATAAGTTTAGCTCCAGGGTCTGCAATATTTGGACAACCAGCATCAGTTAATAGTCCGATATTTTCTCCACTCATGCAGGGCCCTAATTGTTTGGATGTGATTATTGGGTCATCTTCGTCAAGTACTTCAAAATTTTCATAACTAATTTCTTTTTCTGGACAAATACGTTTAATAAATCCAAGAGATACCTTGCTGTTTTCAACAACAAAACGATTGATTGAATTTATGATGTCTTTATTAATTTCAGGGAAAATATTTTCCTCACTAATTGAGCTAGGGATTATATAAAGATTACCTTTAATATTGAACCGGTTTAAACAGATAGTTTTTTACCTAAGTCTTCAACAAATTTTCTAAACTGCTTGTCTGTAGATGAAAGATTATCAACCGTTTTACAAGCATGCAACACAGTTGCATGATCTCTCTTTCCAATTTGTGAACCAATACTAGCAAGGGATGCTTTAGTATATTTTTTAGCAAAAAACATTGCTAGCTGTCTAGCCTGTACGATATGTCTTTTTCTAGTTTTGGATTGTAATGTCGGAATATCCATTTGGAAATAATCAGAAACAATTTTTTGTATGTAGTCAATTGATACTTCACGTTTTGTATTCTTTACAAACTTTTCTATTATTTCTTTAGCAAGGGATAGGTTAATTTCTTTTCTGTTGAATGATGCCTGGGCAATAAGTGATATAATTGCACCTTCTAATTCACGAACATTAGTTTTTATATTTTTTGCAACATAATGTATAACTTCCTCATTCATTTCGATTCCATCACGATACAATTTATTTTTTAAGATGGAAACTCTAGTTTCAAAATCGGGTTTTTGTAATTCTGCAGAAAGACCCCATTTAAATCTTGAAAGTAATCTAAGTTCAATATCCTGCATATCAACAGGGGGTTTATCACTTGTTAGAACTACTTGTCTACCGTTTTGATGCAAGTGATTAAATATATGGAAGAATACATCCTGTGTTCCAGGCTTTCCAGAAAAGAACTGAATATCATCAATAATTAACACATCAATAATTTGATAAAAATAAATGAAGTCATTTCTATTATTCTTTTTTACTGCATCTATATATTGTTGAGTAAATTTTTCTGCAGTTGTGTAAAGAACTGTTTTTTCTGGATATCTTTTTTTGATATCAATCCCAATAGCATTTGCTAAATGTGTTTTACCTAATCCAACACCACCAAATATTAAAAATGGATTGAAAGATGTTCCTCCAGGTTTGTTAGCCACAGCTATACCGGCATTTCTAGCTAATCTATTTGAATCACCTTCAAGGAAATTTTCAAATGTGTAATTAGGATTAAGTTGAGATTCAACTTTTACATTTTTAATTCCGGGAATGACAAAAGGATTTTTTAATTCAGGCACTGATCTATTTATTGGAGTAGTTGCATTCTGGGTTAGAATTGTTGAAGAATTAGAACTTGGAATTTTTTCAGTAAATGGTTGTGAGTTGCCAAATGTATTTTCCATTTTGATAATGTAAACAAGCTTTGCGTCATCACCTAAGGTCTTTTGTAATGCAACCTTAAGAATTTTTACATAATGTTCTTCTAACCATTCGTAGAAGAATTTGCTAGGAACTTCAATGCTAAGAACTTTGTCGGCTAACTTGATTGCTTTGATTGGTTCAAACCAAGTCTTGTAAGCTTGTGGTTGTATATTGTCTTTAATAAACTTAAGACAGTCAGACCACACAGAATTAGCATTTACATTCATTTATATAAAAATTAAATTTTCGAAATTAGTCCAATTTTAGTTTAACATTGAATAATATTAAATCCAAAACGTTAGTAACAAATATGTAAACAAATTTTTTAAAAAAAAAATTAAAATGGGTTGTTTTTTAAATTTTTTTTTTGGATGTTTTAGTGATTGAAAAATTATCAGTTTTTGGATGTTTTTTTTGTGAATAATGAAAATTTTTTCTATAAACATTAAAGTGCGTTATTGTGAAACAGACCAAATGGGTTTGGTTCATCATGGAGGTTATGTTAATTATTTTGAAGAAGCACGAATTGCTTGGATTTCTAACTTAGGCTTTTCATACAGTGAAATGGAAAAGTCAGGAATTATACTTCCTGTTTCAAAGCTTAATGTAAGTTACTTAAAACCAGCATACTTTGACGATAATTTAGTTGTCAATGTGGAGCTTGCAGAGATGCCAACCTCGAGATTAATTTTTAATTACACGATAAAAAATAATGATGAAGTTGTTGTTACAGGCAATACAGTTTTAGCTTTCTTAAATAAGGAAACGAAGAGACCTGTGAGGTGTCCAGATTATATGTTGGAAAAAGTAACTCCTTTGTTTGCGTAGTACACGAGTTCGTTATCTCCAATTTCAATTTTTTTTGATTCCTCGAATTTTATATTAGGACCTTTAATTCCATCAACTAATTTTTCTTTTGTTTTAAAAACTCTTATCTCATCCCAAGTTTCAGAATTTATAAAGTTTGACAATGTTTTAGCCCCACCTTCAATAATTATAGAAAGAATTTTATCGTCATAAAATTTGTCACACATTTGTTTTACAACATCTTTGCCATAGTCAATTTCTTGATTATCAAGTATTGTAACTTTTGAGTCTTGATTGAAAATTTTATAATCATTTTGAAACCCTTTTTTTGACAATATATATATGTCACAATTCTTTCCCTCCCAGTCTCTAGTTGTTAACCTTGGATCATCCTCACGAATGGTTTTTGCCCCAACAAGGATAGCCTGTTCTTCACTGCGCCATTTGTGAACCAGTTGTCTGGATTTTGTATTTGATATCCAATAAGGTTCATTTACGTTTTTTTCAGTCGGAGCAATAAATCCGTCAGCAGTTTCAGCCCACTTAAGAATTATATACGGCCTTTTATTTATAATGTAGCTTAGGAATCTTTTGTGATGTTCTATACACTCTTTTTTCAAAACTCCAGAAATTACTTCAACTCCGTTTTCCTCTAGCTTTTCAATTCCTTTTCCACAGACAATTGGGTTAGGATCTTTAATTCCAATAACAACCTTTTTAATTCCAGAGGCGATAATTTTATCTACACATGGTGGTGTTTTTCCGTGATGACAACATGGTTCTAGGGTCACATAGATTGTTGAAAGTTTTAATAATGATTTATCCTCAACAGAATCAATAGCATTAACCTCCGCATGATTTCCACCAGCCTTAGATGTGTAACCTTCACCAATTATTTTATCATCAACCACAAGACAAGAACCAACACTTGGATTGGGGTAAGTATTTCCTATTCCTAATTTGCCTAGTTCAATGCATCTACTAATATATTTTTCGTGTATATTCACAATACAAAAATAGTATAAAATGCTTCAATATAATGGATATAACATTAGGGTTATTGAGAAGAATGATAAC
>PABM01000019.1 GCA_002702745.1 Flavobacteriaceae bacterium
TTCAAATTTATAGTCTTTTAAAGAGGCGTTTTTAATTTTTCCAGAACTTACACCCTTTAAAAAATTTTGAAGGGTAGAAATTTTTGGTCCTAGGTCGTGATAATGAAGGAATGCATCCTTTTTATATCCTACATTAACAAATGCTGCATTTAAAGCAGGCATTGTTTTTCTAATTTTTGCAAGATATATGTCACCAACTAAAAATTTTGTGTTCTCATTGTCTTTGTGAAATTCAATAAGTTTACCGTCTTTAAGCAAGGCAAAATCAACATTGTTTGAACTTGAACGAATTAGCAATTCTTTATTCATTTTATCATTTTTTTGCATTAATGCTGATTAATATATAAACTACATTTATTCATCTATTGTAAAAGCGATTATTACAACGTGCTAATGAATATATTTCAAAGAACTTAAGTTGATATTAATGTTAATTAAGAAGATTGATCAGAATTAATCCTTCTTCTTGTGACGATTAGCTCTACGTCTCTTTTTTCTCTTGTGAGTTGCTACTTTATGTCTTTTACGTTTTTTTCCGCTAGGCATAAACTATATTTTAGTTAATTTTTAATTTTGTTTTAACACCATCAATAAAAAACTTTGAGGGTTTAAAAGCTGGAATATTGTGAGCTGGTATTTTAATGGTAGTATTCTTCTTGATATTTCTAGCGGTTTTTTCTGCTCTTTTTTTAACTATAAAACTTCCAAAACCTCTTAAATATACATTTTCACCATTTTCTAATGAATCAATTATTTCTTTCATAAGTGATTCAACAGTAAGTTGCACATCAACTTTTTCGATTCCTGATTTTTCAGAAATATTTGCTACAATTTCAGCCTTTGTCATAAATCAAAATATTTTTTTATCATTAATAATTCAACAATGCCTGCAAATATATGTATTTTTTATTTCAATATTTAATTGCTTTATAATTTAATTTATTACTTCTATAGATTAACTTTACTGAGCTTAATTATCTCAATGGCAATCAATAAGTTAATTTTAAAATGGTATGATAAAAACAAAAGAGATTTACCATGGAGACATACTAAAAACCCATATAATATTTGGATATCTGAAATTATTTTACAGCAAACTAGAATGGAACATGGAGTTCATTATTACAATAGATTTATCTCTAAGTTCCCAGATTTAAAGACGCTAGCAAATTCAGAAGAAAAGGATATATTATTATTGTGGCAAGGCTTAGGTTACTATTCAAGAGCCAGAAATTTATATTCTACAGCGAAACATATATTTACTCAATTAAATTCAAAATTTCCAGAAACCTATGAAGAGTTGATCAAACTCAAAGGAATTGGCGATTATACAGCTAGTGCAATATCATCTATTTGTTTTGGAAGAGCTCAGCCAGTTTTGGACGGAAATGTATTTCGAATTATTTCTAGGGTTTTTGAAATCAAAAACCCAATAGATTTAAATAATTCAAGAAAAGTTTTTAAAGAAAAGGCTAACGAAATGATGCCAAGTGAAAGATTTGGCGACTATAATCAGGCATTAATGGATTTTGGATCTATTATTTGTAAACCTTTAAACCCACTTTGCTCATCTTGTGTAATTTCAAAAACTTGTTCAGCTTTCAAAAACAATTCTGTGGAATATTTTCCAGTAAAGAACTCTAATAGTAAGATTAAGTCGTTATATTTTGATTACTTGGTTGTAAACCATAACAACCAAGTATTAATAGAGCAGATAAAAGAAGGGATTTGGATGAATATGTATCAGTTCCCTGTTCATATTTCAGAAACAAAAAAAGAAAAAAAAGAAATTTTTAGGTTCTTCTTGAAAAAATATCGGTCTAAAAATTTGACGATTAATCTCATTGATTTTGAATATATTCAGCATAAATTGTCACATATCAATATAAGGTCTAGGTTTTGGTTAACTGTGAATAAAATTAATGTTAGTGAAGGAATTTATGTCTCTTCATTTAAGGAATATCCGATGTCTAAATTAATGCACAAGTTTATTGAAAAATATACTAACGAATTGAGTTTATCTTAAGTTAAAATAGTAAATTAGAAAAAAATAAAAACTATGTCTGGAACACTTAATAAAGTCATGTTAATTGGTCATCTGGGAGATGAAGTAAAAATTCACAGATTTGAGGATGGTGGATGTGTTGGAAGATTCCCTATAGCAACAAATGAAACATATATGAATAAGCAAACCAATGAAAGAGTTTCTAATACCGAATGGCATAATATTGTCCTAAGAAATAAAGCGGCTGAAATTTGTGAAAAATATTTGTCTAAAGGAGATAAGGTATATATTGAGGGTAGAATTAAGACTAGAAAATGGCAAGATGATAAAGGAAATGATAGGTACTCTACTGAAATAAATTGTACTGAATTTACCTTTTTGTCCAATAAAAATGATATCCCAACTCAATCTGATAATTCACCAGTCATTGATGAAAAGAAAGTAGAGAGTGTTTCTGATTCTGTTGAAGAAACCGACGATTTACCGTTTTAGAATTAAAATTAATTTTATTTTTTAACCATAGAATTTATGTGACAATGGGTAAAATAATTATTTCACTATTCTTTTTTACTCTGATAACCTTTTCATGTAATGAACCTAATTTACCTAAGCAAAATGGCTTTCTTAGAATCGAATTTAAAGAGCCATACTATACAATTCATGAAGAAATAGATAACCCTTTCAATTTTTATTATAATTCAAATTACACATATATAGATCATATAGGAAGTGACCAATTTCTATTTGATTATAAGGATTTAAATCTATCTCTTAATTTATCATTTTATAGCATTAAAACTAAACTGGATTTAGAAAAAAAATCACGTGATTTTTCTTTGATTTTGGATACCCACATAAAAAAATCAAATGGAATTGTTTTAAGAGAATATGACAATGATGTTAATAGAATGTTTGGAAAACTTTATGAAATGAAAGGAGATGTAGCATCTCCCATTCAATTTTATCTTACGGATAGTGTTTCAAATTTCATTAGCGGGTCGGTTAATTTAAAATTCAAATCAAATTATGATTCAATATACCCTTCTATTCAATATGTTAAAAATGATATTTTAGTTTTATTTGAATCTATTAATTGGAATATGAAATGAAACTCAACAAGTGGTTTTATTTAATTGCTTTATCAATAATATGGGGAAGTTCATTTATTTTGATAAAAAAGGCTTTAGTTGGTCTTGAAGCTTCTCAGCTTGGTTCATTAAGAATTATATTTTCTTCAATTTTTATTTTTTTGATTGCGTGGAGGAATATTTTTTCGATTAAAAAAATAGAATGGAAGTGGTTAACGATCTCCGCATTTTTAGGAAGTTTTTTTCCAGCATTTCTATTTGCATTTGCTGAGAAAGAAATTGATAGTTCAGTAGCATCAATAATCAATTCTATAGTTCCTTTAAATACTTTAATACTAGGTATGATTATATTTAAAATTGAGTCTACTAAAAGGCAGATTATTGGAGTTCTTATTGGTTTTTTTGGCACATATCTTCTAATCACTTCAGGATTAAAACTAAATCCAGATCAAAATTATAATTATGCCGGATTGGTAATTCTTTGTTCATTTTTATACGCATTGAATGTAAATATTATAAAAAAATATCTTCAACATCTTTCGGCATTAACAATAACGGTAGGGCACTTTACAGCCATAATATTTCCTGCTATTTTGGTTTTCATATTTTCGGACTTTAAGTTTTCCAGTTTAGAAAATGATGAGGTAAAAACATCTGTATTTTATGTATTTATATTGGCGCTTTTTGGGACAGCCCTAGCTAAAATAATATTTAATAAACTGATAAAGATTTCAAGTCCTGTTTTCGCTTCTTCTGTTACTTATTCAATGCTGATTGTTTCTATTTTTTGGGGAATTGTAGATGGAGAAAAATTCTCTGCCTATCAATTAATAGCAACATTTATAATAGTATTTGGTGTTATACTGACAAATAAAAAATCAAATATTAAAAACTAGAATCTTTTATTTCTTTATTTATCTCTACACTACTTGTCTTAAACTCAAGTTTTTGAGCCGGTAACTCCATGTAAAATGGAAACATAACATTTTGAACAGATTGATAATCACCATAATTTGTAGTTACAATATTATTGTTATCATCAGTAACCTCAGTACTCAGTAGTAGTCCAGATTTAACAGAATAGTATCTGTATGATTCTTTACCATCAGCAGTAACTTTAATTTTGTAAGCATCTTGATAATTTACAGAGTTTATACTAACAAGCTCTAACTCTTCAGACTTAAAGTAAAGTTCTTCAAAAATTCCTTTAATTTTTTTATTTTCATTTAGCTGTTTTTCATCAAATTCAACTCTTTGTCCTTGCATCTCAGAATACCCTCTTTTACCATCAAAAGTAGTTTTACTTAAGGTCATTTTTTGACCTTGCATATTTACTTCAATTACAAAAGAAGATTTATTTGGAAGTTTTTGTCTCATTGTAGACCGAGGTGCAAAAGGAGCTCCAGGGATTGTGACATCAGCTTTCATTACTATGGTATTTACGGACTCAAGGTTTGTTTTACCACCAACTGCGCTGATGTAGTTATTAATAACATCAATAGCTGTCAATCCCTCCGGAATTGCTTTATTAAAGATTGGCTTAGCTATAGGGTTTGCATATTGATCGTAGTAATTTATTGGGAAGCCTACTTCCTCTAGATTAGCTACAACATCACTTCCCTTTCCAACAACTACAATTCTAGTGTTTGCTATTTTAAAATGTTCATTCGCTGCTTTTTTAACATCTGCTTCGCTGACTGAATTTATGTTTTCTAGATAATTCTCATAATAATCATCTGGAAGGCTATTTAGCCTAATATTTAGAGCGTATCCAGCAATTGTTTGTGGATTTTCAGCATTCCTAATAAAACTACCAACATATTTAGCTTTAGCATTTTTGAGTAACTCTGAATCAACTTTTTCCATTCTTATTCTTGAAATCTCTTTGACAATTTCAGAAACAGCGCTATCAGTTACCATATTTCTAACCTTTGCGCCTGCTCTAAATTTAGAAACGCCATATCTATTTGAACCTATACTAGAGTAAGCTCCATATGTATATCCTTTATCCTCCCTAAGGTTTTTGAATAGGTATCCTTCACCACCACCACCAAGAATATCATTTGCCATTAGTGCTGCAAAATAATCTTCGTCAGTCATTTTTAAATCAACGTTATTTGTAACCTGTATAGCAGACTGTGTAGCTGTAGGTAAATCAATAAAGTTTATTTCAGTTAGGGTAACATTTTCAGTTAAAACAGGTTCAGGATCATCAATATTTTTACCTTTTTTCCAAGAACCAAATTTTTCAGATATCAAAGATTTAACATTTTTATAATTAACATCTCCGATTACAACTATATAAACATTATTAGGGATAAAGTATTTAGCGTGATAATCAAGGATATCTTGGAAAGATATGTTGTCTATTGTTTGTTCCGTGATAAATTCTCCATATGCATGACTTTTCCCATAAGAAAGTGCATCACCTACTCTTGATCCAATAGCATCTATATCCTTTTTTTGACTTTTTAGTCCTTCTATTAATTTTTCTTTTTCTTTCTCAAATTCTTCTTCAGTGAGCAACGGGTTAATAACAGCGTCTGAGAATAGATCTAGAACTCTTTCATTATTTTTAGTCAAGGAAAAAGTAAAACCAGATCCAAAACCAACATTAACGCTTGCCCCTAAAAAATCAACCTCTTCATTAAATTCATCTTTTGAAATTGAAGTTGTTCCATTACCAAGCATTGATCCAAGTATAGAGATGACACCTGCTTTTTCCCCTACTACAATTGGTTTCCTGTCAAATCTAAGTGAATAATTAATTCTAGGTAATTTATGGTTTTCAACAACCAAAACTTTAATTCCGTTTTTCAACTTGAATTCTTTAGGTTTATCCAACTTAATTTTCGGAGATGGACCCCCTGCTGGCATTACTGAACGATCAAGTTGAGCATTAATATTTAAACTAAAAATTAATGCTGATATAGTTAATATAATTTTCTTCATTTTTTTCATTTTTTATTCTTCTCCTACTTCTTCACCTGGTAGGTATTCAATTTCAACTCTTTGATTTGGGCTCAAATACTTTTGAGCAACACTTTGTATTTCTTCTCTAGTAATCGAACGATAAATATCAATTTGTTCATTTATCAAATTAACATTATCGTAGAGCAAATAATAGGTTGCAAGTGAACTTGCGATTCCAGCTACACTTGAATTAGAATTTACAAATTGAGATTCAAATTGATTTTGAAGTTTTTGATAGTCTCTTTCAGAAATTAATTCATTCTGCATTTTTAAAATTTCTTCATCAATTTCATCGAGTAATGTATCTAAACTAGTTTCACCAAGTGGTAGTGCCAAAAATGCGAACATGTTGTAGTCTACTTGTCCTAAATTAATAGCACTTGCTTCTAAAGCTAATTTCTTTTTATCAACAAGTTTCTTATATAATACAGAACTTTTCCCCCCGCTTAAGTATGTAGAAATCATATCTAAAACGAAAGCATCTCTTTCAGCCATTCCAGGCATTCTGTAAGCAGCTAAAACTGCAGGAATCTGGATATTTTTGTCATACGCAGTTACTTTTTCTGTTTCTGTAATAGGAGTTTCTTTTGGGAAGTTTCTAGTAAAGTCAGGCCTTCTTTTAACTTCAGAGAAATATTTTGAAACTAATTTTTTTGTCTCCTCAATCTCAATATCTCCGGCAACAATTAATACAGCATTATCAGGACTATAATATTTATCAAAATAAGCTAAAAATTCATCTAAAGTTGCCGCATCAAGATCTTCCATTCTTCCAATGTTTTCATCCTTGTAGGGATGTACTTTAAATAAATTCTCCCAAAGTACTTTTAATAGTTTTCCGTATGGACGATCATAGCTTTGTCTTTTCTCCTCTTTAACAACTTCATTTTGCGTGTCAACAGCAAGTTGGTCAATAACTGGATGAAGCATTCTTTCAGACTCCAACCAAAGACCTAGCTCTAGCTTGTTTGAAGGAAAAATATCATAGTAATATGTTCTGTCTTGGGATGTATTAGCATTAAATGTTCCCCCATTTGCAGGAATAATTTTCATAAATTCACCCTTTCCTATATTCTCTGACCCCTCAAACAATAAATGTTCGAAAAAATGTGCAAAACCCGTTCTTCCTTTTTCTCTGTCTTTACCCCCAACATCATACATGACTGAAGTTATAACAACTGGGGCTGTATTATCTTGGTGTAGTATTACGTGTAAGCCATTTTCTAAGTCAAATTCAGTAAAATCAACCTGTTGGCTAAATGTCACTGAAGTAATTAAAAGAAAACTTAATAAGAAATTATTTTTCATAAATATTTTATTTGCAATTAATTATAATAAAAATTAGACCTCAAATATAATGGTTACTACTAGAAATTATGTTAAAAAACATTTAAATATGGCTCTAAATTTAATTTTTATAAAAATTTGCTGATTTGTTAATTAGCTTTATATTTGCATTCGCTTTTAAAGATTAAAATGTACGCAATAGTAAAAATATCAGGTAAACAATTTAAAGTTGAAAAAAAGCAAAAGCTTTTTGTCAACCGATTAGATGTTGCTGAAGGAAAAAAAATATCATTCGATAATGTTTTAATGGTTAATGATGGTTCAAAATTGTCTTTAGGTGCTCCCAATGTTTCTGGGGCTCAGGTCGATGCTAAAGTTTTAAAGCATCTAAAATCCGATAAAGTTATAGTTTTCAAAAAGAAAAGAAGAAAAGGATACAAGGTTAGAAATGGACATCGTCAAGCTATCACTGAAATAGAAATAAGTGATATTTTAACCGGAGTTACCAAGAAATTAGCTCCTGTAAAAAAAGAGGTTAAAAAAGAAGCTCCTGCAAATAAAGAAGCTAAAAAGGCTATTCCTAAAAAAGAAAAGCAAGATTTAACTAAACTTTCTGTTGCTGCTTTAAAGGATATGGCAAAATCTAAAGGAATTACAGGATTATCTTCGATGAAAAAAGCAGATTTAATCAAAGCGCTTAGCTAAACTTATAAAAAATGGCACATAAAAAAGGAGTAGGTAGTTCTAAAAATGGAAGAGAATCAGAGTCAAAACGATTAGGAGTTAAGATTTTTGGTGGTCAGCTTGCTAAAGCTGGAAATATAATTGTTAGACAAAGAGGTACTGTTCACAATCCTGGCGAAAATGTTTATCTAGGTAAAGATCATACGCTTCATGCTGGTGTAGATGGTGTCGTTAAGTTTACAAAAAAGAAACACAATAAGTCTTTTGTTTCGATTATACCTGCATAATCCACGTTTTTAAATTTTCGAATTTATTTGTTTATTGACTTAATAAAACACAATATTAAGTTAAAGTCATGTTTTAATTCCGTTCATTGGAGCAGTATGGCTAATAGTTTTATCTTGTACCAAAGGTCAAAAAGAAGGTAATAAATGGGGACCTGATCCAAAGGCATAGAATAATATAAGTTAAAAACCTCTTCAAACGAAGAGGTTTTTTTATACCCTTAATTGTATATTTATATTATAGTGAATAATTAATTATGCCAATTATTGAGGATTTAACATTGTCAGAAAATAGTAGACTGATTATTTGGGAGATTTCAGAAACAATTAACGAACTTAAAACTAAAGTTATTTTAAGTAAGAATTCTTTAAAATTGCTTAATCAAAGAAAATCAGACGTTCAAAAAAAACAGTTTTTGGCTATTAGAAATATATTAAATGAATTGTCCATTGATGATCGCGATATGACATATGTAGAATCAGGAAGACCTTATATAATGGGTGGTCAAAATATTTCCCTTTCTCATTCCGGCCCTTTTGCCGCTGCAATATTAAGTGATAGCGTTGTGGGAATCGATATTGAAAAAATGAATGACAGAATTCTAAAAATAAAAGATAAATTTTTAGAAACCGAACTTAACTATCCAGAAAAATTAGAGGTAGCAACCGCACTTATTTATTGGAACATTAAAGAAAGTGTATTCAAGGCAGTGCCCAAAGAAGGTGTAGATTTTAAAAAAAATATTCTCGTACCTCCTTTAAACATGAAGAAGAATACGACTAAAAGTTGGTTTATAGATAATGATGAAATTTATTCATTTGAGACTCATTTTAAAATTTTCAAAAAATATACCTTAGCATTTGTAATTAAAAACTAATGGGAGAAGTTTACGATTTTTTTATCAATTCATATTCAGATTATTCAAGAGTTGATATAGTTTTAGAATTTTTTGCTTTTTGGTTTGGAATCATCAGTGTTGTTTTTGCTAAAAAACAAAATATTCTTGTATATCCTACCGGTATTATATGCACAATAATTACAATGTATCTAATGTATAAGGTAAGTTTATTAGGCCATATCCTTGTCAATTTACTCTATACAATTATAAGTTTTTTTGGTTGGTGGAATTGGTCTAGAAGAAAGAATAATGATTTAGTTGTCAAGGTTTCAAAATTTACATCAAATGATTTATCTAAGTCATTGCTAATTTTCTTTTTCATTGTCTTTACAGCAAATTTAGCTCATGATTTTTTTGCTACCAACTTCGAAGATCAAATTAAGGAATTGGACATTTTAACCTCCGGAATTTTTGTAACTGCAATGTGGTTAATGGCTAATAAAAAATTAGAAAATTGGATATTATGGATTATCGGAAATGTAATAACCATTCCTTTATATCTTTCTAATGACAAGATTATTTTATCAATTCAATATGTTATTTTTACCATACTTGCTATACAGGCATATATAGAATGGAAGAGAAGCTTAAGCAAATAAAATCTAATTGTAAAAGGGTTGTCTTGTATGGACCAGAGTCAACTGGAAAGACGACTTTATCAATTGAATTATCAAAACATTTCAATGTTCATTGGGTTCCTGAATATGCAAGAGAGTATTTGCAGAAAGTTTGGGATAACGAAAAAAGAATTTGTGAACCAAACGATATTTTACCAATTGCGATAGGTCAAATGGAGTTAGAGAATCATTATGTGAAAAAGTCTGATTCACTTATAATTTGTGACACTAATATTTTTGAAACAATGGTGTATTCAAAATATTATTACGGGGGCAAATGTGATCCACTGCTTGAAAAATACGCACTTAAAAATAATTATGATTTGTATCTTTTAACAGATATTGATATCCCGTGGGAAAAAGATGATCTGAGGGATAAACCCAACGAAAGACAGGAATCTTTTGAGATTTTTAAAAACGAACTAATCAAAAATAATCTTCCCTTTGAATTGATAAATGGCAGTAAAATTGAAAGACTAAAAAAAGCCATTAATTGTATAAACAAAATAATATAAATTTTATATTTTTGGTTCGTGAAAAAATTCTACAGTTTTTTTCTTTCAGTTTTATTAATACTTCCAAGTATTGTAAGCTTTGCTCATCACGTTTTTGAAGAGCACAAGGTTTGTACAGAAACTGAAATTCATTTTCATCAAGACGAAATTAACTGTTCTACCTGCTTCGTATTAAATAACACAGAAAATAGCTTTATAAGCTATACAGAGTTTTATTATAATTTGGTTTTAATAGATGAATTAGTCATTGATCTTTATGAAAACCATAAGTCAAACAACTTAAGAACTTTTAATTTAAGAGCTCCGCCAGTTGTTTGATAAATTTCTGTATTTTCAATAAGCGATACTAATCGCAACCCAATTAATNANNATTAAACTTTTAAATTAAAAAATTATGAAAATTTTCAAATACGCCTTATTGGCAATACCTTTTTTATACTTCTCATGTGATGATGACGATGCTCCAGACGAAATTAATGAAGAAGAAGTAATTACTACAATGACAGTTACTCTAGTAAATCACCAGGATGGTAATGATGTTGTTACAATGCAAACTCAAGATTTAGATGGTGATGGTCCAGACGAACCAGTTGTTACCGTGTCAGGCCCACTTAGTTCAGGAACATCATATTCAGGTTCCATTGTTTGGTTAAATGAAATGGAAGATCCAGCTGAAAATATTACAGAAGAAATTGTAGAAGAAGATGATGAACACCAAGTATTCTTTAGTGCTTCAGGTGTATCAATGGAGTTTGTTTATATGGATTTTGATGGAAATGGTAACCCTGTTGGAACTCAGTTTGTGCTTGCACCACTCACTGCGGGTGAAGGATCTGTTATTATCACATTAATTCATGAGCCTGATAAGCCAAATGATAATACGCTTAACACAGCGGGTGGATCTATTGATATCCAAACTGCTTTTTCAGTTACTGTAGAATAAACATATGAATTGTAAATGCAATAAGTGCGGTGCTAGTTTCAAATCGAAACTAGCACTAACCTTGTATAGCTTTTTCTCAGTATGTTGCATTAACTTATTTGCCCAAAATTGTAACAACAGATTATCGATTCAGGTAGTTGATTTACACGATGGAACACCACTAGAAAATGCAACAGTCCAAACTAATGACTTAAAGGGGTCAACTGACTTTGACGGTAACTTAACTTTTGAAAATCTTTGTGAGGATACTTATTTATTAACTATTTCTCATGAGGATTGTGAATCTTTGATACAAACCATTGATATAAAAAAAGATACCTTTCGTAAAATAAGATTAGAGCACCATTTAAATGAGTTAGAGGAAATTATGGTTATTTCTAATAACAGAAAAAACTCTAGAACCCTTTTTGAAAATAAAATCTCCAAAGAAGTACTCGAAGATTACAATAGTAGAACTTTAGGTGAAGTTTTAAAAACTGTAACCGGTGTTAGCAGCTTAAATTCAGGCAGCTATCTATCAAAGCCTGTAATAAATGGATTACATAGTAGTCGTGTAATCTTGATTAATAATGGTGTCAGGCTTGAAGATCAGGAGTGGGGAATTGAGCACGCCCCCAGTATTGATATAAATTCAATTGATAAAATCGCAATTATTAAAGGCGCTAGTGCATTAAAGTATGCTGGTGACGCGGTAGGTGGAGTTATTATTGCTGAATCATCAAGAGAAAAATTATTAGATACTATTTATGGAAATGCTACAACTAATCTTCAATCAAATGGAAGAGGAGGTGGAATATCAACTAATTTTACAAAAACAAATAGTAATGGTTGGTACTATAGATTACAAGGAACTTTAAAACGAATGGGTGATTTTGAAACACCAAATTATGTGATGACAAATACCGGTTTTTCAGAACATAATTTATCATTTAAAGCAGGCCTCAACAGAATTGATCATGGTTTTGATGTTTATTATTCNCTTTTCAGTAACTATCTTGGAATCCTTAGATCTTCACACGCACATACAGCAATTGATATAATTAATGCCATTGAAAATGAAGTGCCTCATATAATTGAAGACTTTTCATATGACATCAACATTCCAAGGCAAAAAATTAGTCATAATCTACTCAAGTTAAGAGGATTCAAGAACTTTGATTTTGGTAAGCTATCCATGAGATATGATTTTCAATTAAATGACAGAAAAGAATATGATATTAGAAGAGGTGATAGAACGAGACCTGCACTTGATTTAAATCTTCAAACACATTCTCTAGCTTTTGACCTTGAGTCAAAATTTGAGAATAATTCGAATTTGAAAGCTGGAATTTCTGCTAGATATCAAAAGAATTTTCCAGATCCATCAACTGGAGTTAAAAGAATTATTCCTGATTATAAAAAATATGATTTTAGTTTATACTCAGTTTATGACACAAACTTTTCTGAAAATTGGTTTTTAGAAGCTGGAATTAGGTATGATTTTTCCCATATCGACGCATATAAATATTACAGAACATCACTTTGGGAAGCAAGAAATTATGATGAGCTATTCCCGGAATTTGTAGTTGAAGATCTAGGACTCAATATTCTTACAAATCCAAAATTTAATTTTCATAATATTTCATCTAACCTTGGTACAAGATATTCAATAAGCGAAAGTGAAAATATTTTCATTAACTACTCAATATCATCAAGAAAACCAAACCCATCTGAACTCTTTAGCGAGGGGCTACATCACTCATCCGCTCGAATTGAAATTGGTGACTTAAGCTTTAACCCTGAAGTTGGGCATAATTTTTCTTTAACCTATGATTCTTCAAATGAAAAATCAAGTTTAAACGTTAATGCATTTGCTAATATTGTAGACGATTTTATATATATGATTCCAGTTGGTTTAATGCCGACTATTGCTGGAGTTTTTCCTTATTGGGAGTACAAACAAGAAAATGCAAAATTATTTGGTTTTGATTTAAAATACGACAGGCAATATTTTACCAATTTCTTTGTAGTACATCAGTTTTCAATTGTAAAAGGATATGAAAGGGCTAACGATAAACCTTTAATAAATATGCCTCCGGTAAATCTGAAAAACCAAATTTCGTACAATATTCCAAAGCTTAATAACTTGAACCTTTCTTTGGAAAGTGAATATGTTTTTAGGCAAAATGAGTACCCAAATAATAATTTTGAGGTTTTTATCCCAACTGAAAATACATACAAGCTTTTAGACACAAGCACACCACCTAATGCATATCATTTATTAAACTTTGCATCTTCAATAGCATTCAAAACAGAAAATGGTGGTAATTATAAAATAAATTTAAGAGTCGAGAACTTATTAAACAATCTGTATAAAAACTATCTAAATAGACTTAGGTATTTTACTCATGAAATGGGTAGGAACATCATGCTTTCGGTTAGTTATAGCTACTAATTAATTACCAAAAATTGTATATTTGTTTCAAATAATAGGGGTGCTTTGAAGGCTGAGATTATACCCATTGAACCTGGAACAGGTAATGCTGTTTAGGAACTTGATTTAATTTCAATATAGTTTTTGTAGTTACTCCATATAATCAAAACTATATATTTCATGAAAAAAATTGTGTTTGTTTTATTCGCTTTTAGCATATCGCTAAGTGCACAAGAATCTGTTGTTGATTCACTAGAGGTTCAAAATTTAGAAGAAGTAATTGTTTCCTCAGTGAGGGTTAAAGACAATATCCCAATAGCATTTAATAATCTTTCTAAAGAAGAAATTTCAAAAAGGAATTTAGGTCAAGATATTCCAATTTTATTAAACTTTTTACCCAATGTAGTTACTACTTCGGATGCAGGAGCAGGTATTGGTTATACTGGCATTAGAATAAGAGGGGTTAACTCACAGTCGACGAATGTTACTATCAATGGAATAACTTATAATGATGCAGAATCATTAGGAACATTCTGGGTCGATTTGCCTGATTTTTCGTCCTCTGTTGAAAACTTACAAGTTCAAAGAGGTATTGGAACTTCAGTTAACGGTTCGAGTGTCTTTGGAGCAAGTATAAATATTTTGACAGATAAAATTTCTCAAAATCCATACTTCGAAAGTGCTAATACAATAGGAAGTTTTAATACTGTAAAAAACAACTTTAGATTCAGTACGGGTTTGTTAAACGAGTCTATTGAATTTTCGGGTAGACTTTCAAAAATAGATTCTGACGGATACATTGATAGAGCCTCATCAGATTTGAAATCTTATTTTCTTCAACTTTCATATAAGAAAAATAAAACATTATTAAAGTTTTTAAATTTTGGTGGTCATGAAATAACCTATCAAGCTTGGAATGGTATTGATCTTCAGACTTTAGAAAACAATAGAACTTATAATCCATCCGGTCTTTATTATGATTTAAATGGAGAGGAAAGGTTTCATGAAAATGAAGTTGACAATTATAAGCAAGATCATTTTCAGTTTCATTGGACCCAGTCAATTTCTAATAATCTTTCATCAAATTTAGGGTTAAACCTTACAAATGGTAGCGGGTATTATGAGCAATATAATGAAAATGGAAGTGAAGATTTTATTACAAGAAAGTGGTTAGATAATCAGTTTTATGTAATTAATTATAATTTAAATTATCTAAAAAATAAAAATAACATAATTTTTGGCTCAACATATAGTGAATATAATGGTGATCACTTTGGAGAAACAATATGGTCTCAAAATTCAGGTGATATCGAATTTACAGATCTTTTCTATAATGGAAATGGTTTAAAAAAAGACTTTAGCAATTTTATAAAATCAATTTATAAAATTTCAAATGATATAAGTATTTATGCCGATTTACAATTTAGAAATATTGATTACAAGACATCTGGAAGTACTTCAAATATTGACGAATTAGCTATAGATAAAAAATATTCTTTTTTTAATCCAAAAGCAGGATTTAATTATGATCTAAATAAAAAGAATAAAATCTATTTTTCACTTTCAAAGGCACACAGAGAACCAACTCGAAGCGATTTTGAAAACAATATCAATATTCAGCCAGAGGAATTAGTTGATTATGAATTAGGCTGGAAATACAATGCTGAAAAGTTTTTCTTTAACTCTAATCTCTACCATATGAGCTATAAAAATCAGTTGGTATTAACTGGGGCTATAGACGATGTCGGATCACCGATAAGAGAAAACAGTGGTAAAAGTTATAGAATGGGTGTCGAGGTGGAGTCTGTATACAAGGCTACAAATAAATTAAATATTTCTGCAAATATTAGTTTCAGTGAAAACAAAAATATAGATTATAAGACCAACTTTAATGGAGTAATTACTAACTGGGGTAATACTGAAATTTCATTTTCACCAAACATAGTTTCTTCAGTAGGCATACTATATAATGCATCTGATGATTTAACTTTTACAATCTATAATAAGTTAGTTGGGGATCAGTATATGAGTAATACCGAATCAGTAATATCAAAACTTAGCTCTTATTCTACGACAGATTTAAACATATTGTATAAGATTAAAAACTCAAGTTACTTTAGTGAGATTATCATTACTGCAATGCTAAATAATATTTTTAATAAAGAATATGCCTCTAATGGCTATTATTATACTTACGATGACACTTGGTCAGATCCAAATATTATTACAACCATTGAGGGAACAGGTTATTATCCTCAAGCAAAAAGAAATTTTTTACTTGGGTTTACTTTTAAACTTTAAAAACTAGTAATTATTAAAATACTTCCGTTTGGTTCAACCCTGTAGGGTTTTAGAGAACATGTTAAGGCTATTCCAATAGACTGTCCAGTGATTAGACTATAGGTATTCTGTTCTGCACAACCAGATGTTGCTTCTAACCCATTAATGCTTAAAGTTGAGCAAGGAAGGTTTGTTTGGTTTGGATCTGCAGCATCCCAAGCTAGAAAACCTGTTCCAGAATTTACAACAATTAGTCCTCCATTTCCAACATTTGGAATATAAACTGAATTACTGATAAAATTAAGCTCATTATACTGAGGTAAATTTAAATTTACCTCATAATATATATCCAAATTAAGAAGAAAATTACATCTAGAATCATTAACATCTTTAACACATCCAATAATTAATAAAAATAAGGTACAGTATAATAAATAAACTCGCTTCACCTGTTAAAAATACAATAAATATGTATGATTTAAATATTTTGTATATTTGAGATAGGTCTCGTGAAAGCGA
This sequence comes from Flavobacteriaceae bacterium, assembly GCA_002702745.1. Next base: position 16,508 of record PABM01000019.1, read on the forward strand.
GATTTTTCTTTTATAGGAGAAACAAAACAAAAAAACATTGATATGAGTAAAATTTCATATTACACTGCTGAAGGTCTACAAAAATTAAAAGAAGAATTAAATCATCTTAAAGATGTAGAAAGGCCAAATGCATCGAATGCTATTGCAGAAGCAAGAGATAAAGGAGATTTAAGTGAAAACGCTGAGTATGATGCTGCAAAAGAAGCTCAAGGTATGCTAGAAATGAGAATTTCAAAATTAGAAGAAACTCTTTCAAACGCTCGAGTTATTGACGAATCTCAACTTGATAATTCCAAAGTTCTAGTGTTATCTAAGGTTAAAATTAGGAATCAAGTTAATGGTGTGGTGATGGATTACACGCTTGTTGCTGATGGAGAAGCTGATTTGGCCAAGGGAAAAATTTCTGTAAACTCTCCGATTGGGAAAGGTTTATTAGGCAAATCAGTTGGAGAAATTGCTCAAATAAACGTTCCAAGCGGGATTATTAACTTTGAAATAGTTGAAATTAGTCGATAAATGTCTACAATTTTCAGTAAAATTATTGATGGCGAAATTCCTTGTTACAAAGTAGCAGAAAACGATGATTTTTTAGCCTTTCTCGATATCAATCCAAATTCTATAGGTCACACACTCTGTATTCCTAAAAGAGAGGTAGACGATATTCTTGATTTAGACGAGACAACTTATAAAAACTTAATGTTGTTTTCTAGAAAAGTTGCTAAATCCATAAAACAAGTTGTTGAATGTAAAAAGGTTTCTATTTCTATAATTGGTTTAGAAGTTCCCCACGTACACGTTCATCTAATTCCAATAAATGAAATGAAAGATGCTAATTTTTCAAATAAAGTAAGCTTATCACTTTCAGATTTTAAAGAAACCGCAAGATTAATTTCAAATTCATTCAATTCCCTTTAATTTAATCATCATTTTTGTTCCTTGACCGATTGTGGATTCTTCAACCTTTATTTCCCCATTATGATATTCCTCTATAATTCTTTTACTAAGCGATAGACCTAAACCCCAACCTCTTTCTTTTGTTGTGATCCCAGGGTTAAAAATTTTATTTCTTACAGATTTTTTTATTCCAACTCCGTTATCTACGATAAATATTTTCACGTATTCATTAACTTTTGACACTCTTACGTTAACTTTGCCTTTTTCTTTGATTGCGTCAATACTATTTTTAATGATATTTTCTAGACTCCAACTGAATAATTGTTTATTCAAATAAACATAGATTTCTTGTTTTGAATTATCAAATTCTAAATTGATCTTTTTACTTAATCTTGATCTTAAATAATCAATTGTTTTTTCAATTTCATCATATATGTTAGCCTTGTCTAATTTTGGTTTTGAACCAATCTTATTGAATCTTTCAGAAATAATATTTAGACGTTGTAAATCTTTTTCAACTTCTTTTAAATATTTTTTTTCACTAGGTTTATTTTTTAAAAGTTCTATCCAACCCATAAGTGAAGTAAGGGGAGTCCCAATTTGATGGGCGGTCTCTTTAGCCATACCAGACCATAATAAATTCATTTCTGCAATTTTTGAACTTCTAAAAAATAAAAAGGCAATAAAACCAAATAACCCAGCTATTATAAGAAGAGCAGCAGGATAAAATTTAAGTTTATTTAGCAAATTTGAATTTCCATAATACAAAGTTGAAATATGATTTCCAGACAAATAAATTTTTATAGGTTCATTTTCTAAGCTAAATTTTTTAATCAAATTATTTATTTGTAGGGAATCAGACCTATTTAAATTATCAATATTATTAATTTCAATATCACCATTATTATCGACTTTAATCATTGGTGTTGTTTTGTTTTTTTTAAGAACTTCTAATGTTAGATTTGAAATTTCCCCCTCAATATCAATAAGTTCTAATGTTGCTAATGACCACAACTCCATCTTATTTCTTTCCTCAGTTTTAAAGTTCTGAACAAAAACATAAGTATTCCATAAAATAAACGACACAATAATTGACGATAAAAGTATTATCAACCAATTATTATTGTTTTTATTATTTTTCATTGAAATTTAGACTTAGTGATATTAAATATAATTAGTTAATATATAAATTAAACTTCAATAATTCTTATTTATTATCTATCTTCATATTTACTATAAAAATTAATAAATATGGAAGTACAAGGGTCAATCAAGGTTATAGGAGAAGTTCAAGAAATCAGTGCGACATTTAAAAAAAGAGAATTAGTTGTTTCAACTGATGAACAATACCCTCAAACACTATCCATCGAATTTATCCAAGATAAAACTGATCTATTAAACAAATTTGAGATTGGTCAAAACGTTAAGGTTGGCATTAATTTAAGAGGAAGAGAATGGGAGAATCCACAAACAAAGGAAATAAAATATTTTAATTCAATTCAAGGGTGGAAAATTGAATTTTTAGAAAATTCTAATTCTGATGATGACTTACCCCCACTCGACAATTTAAGTCCATTTGAGCCTGCATCTGAAACAAATGATGAAGACTTGGATGATCTTCCCTTCTAAATTATGTTGTCATTTGAAGAATTAAACAAGCACAATGAAAGAGATAATTTTTTGTCTTTACTTAAAGAAAAGTTATCCGCGAAGCGCTACAATAAAATTTTTAAAAAAATTAATTACAATAAAACAATCGTTGACTTACAAACTGACCTAGTTAATCTTCAAAATGGGATTATTAATAACAACAAAAGGTTATGTGTAATTTTTGAGGGTCGAGATGCAGCTGGAAAAGGAGGTGCTATAAAAAGATTTGTCGAGCATTTAAACCCAAGAAATTCGCGTGTTGTGGCTTTGGCTGAACCAACCCATGTAGAAAAAGGTCAATGGTACTTTCAAAGATATCTAAAAGAGATGCCTAATCCCGGTGAGATGGTTTTCTTTGATAGAAGTTGGTATAATAGAGCCATTGTAGAGCCTGTAATGGGTTTTTGTAAAAAAAATGATTATGAATTATTTATGAATCAGGTTAATAATTTTGAAAAAATGATAGTTAACGATGGAGTCATATTATTGAAATTATGGTTTTCTATTTCAAAACAGGAACAAAGAAAAAGATTTATAAATCGATTATCTAATCCACTAAAAACCTGGAAGTTTAGTGATGTTGATATGGAAGGTCAGAAAAGATGGGATATTTATACTAAGTACAAAGAAAAAATGTTTTCTGAGACTAACCTGGAATACGCACCATGGAAAATTATAGACAGTAATGATAAGCTAGAGGCAAGAGTAGATTCAATAAAATATGTACTATCAAAATTTAAAAAATTCAAACAAACCAAAAATATTAAATTGAAACCCCGAGTTGTCAAAAATGAGAAAAAATTCAACTATTCATCCAAAGATTTAAAATTATTAAATAAGGATAAATCCTTAATTAATTTATTGTCAAGAGACGATGCATCTTTGATAAAAACACTTCGCTACATTAAGTTTGAAAGAAGATTAAAAAAGTTACAATTAGAAATGATCAAGCTTCAAAACTGGGTTTATAAAAAAAATAAAAAGGTGATAGTTATATTTGAGGGAAGAGATGCTGCAGGCAAGGGGGGAGCAATTAGAAGAGCAATTCAAAATCTAAATCCAAGAAAACTTAGGGTTGTTGCTTTACCAAAACCCTCTGAAACTGAACAAGGGCAATGGTATTTTCAAAGATATATTCATCATTTCCCTAAACATGGGGAAATAGTTTTTTTTGATAGATCATGGTATAATAGAGCAGTTGTTGAGCCAGTCAATGGTTTTTGCTCAAAAGAGCAGTATTCTAATTTTATGAATCATGTCAATGCCTTTGAAAAGATGATAATTGATGATGATATTATATTATTAAAAGTTTACTTTTCAATTTCTAAAAATACTCAACAAAAGAGATTTAGCGAGATAAAGGCTAGTCCATTAAAAAAATGGAAATTTACAGAGGTAGACAGTAAAGCACAAAAACTTTGGGATAAATACACTAAGTATAAAGATGAAATGTTTAAAAAAACAAATACTAAAATAGCTGCTTGGAATATTATTAGTGCAGACAGAAAGATTGATGCTAGAATTGAAGCCATAAGTTTAATATTGAAAAATATTTCTTACGATAAATCAACCCAGATACACTCTCAGGAAATTAAATTTTAAAATTATATGTTTCTGATAAAACTCGTCAATTTAGATGACTTATCAACTGAATATTCTCCTATGGAAGTTCTTCTAAGTTCTGAAAGATGTGCTCCAGACCCTAATTCTTTTCCAAAATCGTTTGCAAGAGATCTTATATAAGTTCCCTTACTACAGGAAACTGAAAACTCTATTTCTGGAAAATTTATTGATGTGATTGTAAAATCATGAATTGTTATTTCTCTTTTTTCAATTTTTACATTTACACCTTTTCTTGCAAGTTTATACAATCTTACTCCATCTTTTTTTACTGCCGAAAAAATGGGAGGTTTTTGTAAGGTTTTTCCGATAAATTTCTTTGCTGTATCTAGTATTAGTTCGTCATTTATGTGATTTATTGGGTAATATACATTAGGCTTAGTTTCAAGGTCGTAAGAGGGAGTTGAGGACCCAATCGTTATTTTTCCGGTATAAGCTTTATTTAAGCATGAAAATTCATCAATTCTTTTTGTCATTTTTCCTGTACATATAATAAGTAGTCCAGTTGCGAGAGGATCTAGAGTTCCTGCGTGACCAACCTTAATTTTTTTTAAATCAAGTTTCTTTTTTATTGAATTTCTAAGCTTACTTACAACATCAAATGAAGTCCAATTTAATTCTTTATCAATTAGAATTATTTCACCATTTTGAAAATCGAAGTTCATTTATTTTAAATTATAAAAATTGAAATAATTCCCAGAACAATACAATAGAAGCTAAAATATATCAAGTTGTTATTTGCTACTATTTTTAACATTATTTTGCATGCCAAGACTCCAGTTAAAAATGAGGATATAAACCCTATAATTAATATTGAGATTTTGATTTCATTGTCAAAAATATCTCCTGATAAAACATCTTTTAATATTGCTCCAAATATTACCGGGATAACAATTAAAAAAGAAAATTTAGCTGCCTCACTTTTATTATTACCTAAAAAAAGTGAGGCACAAATTGTAGCTCCAGATCTTGAAATACCGGGAATAACAGCAAATGCCTGAGATAGTCCAATAATAAGTGCATGAACTTTAGATATTTTTAAATTTTTGGTTTTCAAAATTTTTGTCAGAAAAAGTACTGTTCCAGTTATAATTAGCATTAGACCTACTAGGGTCATATTTCCTGAGAATAAAAACTCTATTTCATCACTTAATAAAAACCCTACAAGCCCCGCAGGTACTATGGCGATTAAAATCTTGACTACATATGATTTACTAGTTTTATTTTCCTTGTCAAACAATCCTATGATCAAATTAAAAATATCTTTTCTAAATACCAGAATTGTACTTAAGGCGGTAGCAAAATGCAATACAGACGTCATTAGTAAATTATCAGACGGTAGTTGATTTGTATTGAGTAATTCTCTTGTAATTTCAAGGTGGCCACTTGATGATACTGGTAAGAATTCTGTTAAACCTTGAATAACACCCAGGATAATAACATCTATTTCATTCATTTTTATTTTTTTGGAGATTTTAGAATGGCGTAAACTTGAATTCCAAATCCAATCAAAATAAAAGCAGGTGCAAGTCTAATTCTTTGAAAATTATAAATCTCCTCGGAGAATATATTTGGATCCTTACTTCCTCCACCAAGCATCAGTAAAAAACCAATAATAATAAATATAATTCCAATTATAACATACTTATAATTAGACTTGTCAAGCAAGAAATCTTTTTTCTTTTTCATATTAAACGTCCAAATTATCTGCTTTTATTTTCAAAATATTTTGAGTTGCAAAGAATGTGCTAATATAACTAATAAACAACCCAAGACTTAAAATGATTAAGAATAAAGTTATAACAGATTCAATACTTATGTTATCAACAAATGAGATATTTAAATCAATATAATAAATCAATAAAATTATTGTTGATATTGAAATAACGGATGAAATTAAACTTAAAAAAATATTGATTTTTATAAATGGCTTTCTAATAAATGACTTTGTTGCACCAACAAGTTGCATTGTTTTAATAATTTGCCTATTTGAATAAATTGACAGTCTAATTGAACTATTAATAACTAGAAATGTAATTATTAATAATATAATTATTGAAGGCATTAGCCATAAAGAAATTCTTTTGATATTATCGTTAATTATATTAATTAAATTCTTATCATAAACAATTTCATCAACATAATTTTTGTTTTCAATTAATCTAGAAATACTGTCTAGTGAAGTTTCTTCCACGTATTCGCTTTTCAAATTTAAATCAATCGAATTAACAAGAGGATTAAACCCCAATTCTTTTATAAAATCTTGACCATATTCTTCTTTCATAAGTAGTACAGCCTCATCTTTTGAAACATATTTTAGTTTTTCCACATAATCACTCATTAAAAGTTCATTTTGTAGTTGAGTGATTTCAATATTTTTGGCATCTTCCTTAAAAAAAATTGAAACAGAAAAATTTTCTTTGAATGAATTAGCTATTGAATTTGAGCTGATAAAGAAAACACCAAAAAAACCAAATAAAAATAAAACTACAGACATTATGATAGTTATTGAAATGTAGGATGTAAAAAGTCTTCTATTTTTAATATTTGCCATTAAATAGTTCTCGCTTTTGATTTCTTCATAAAAGTAATGAAGAAATCAATAATTAAAAAGATTTTCTATTGTTAGTAGAAAATGTAAATTTGTTTTTTTGGTCAATATAAATATCATGGAATATAATTTTATTAAAATAGAAGAAAAATGGCAAAGATATTGGCGTGAAAAAAAAGTATACAGTTCTTGTAATAACTCTGACTTACCAAAATATTATGTTCTTGATATGTTTCCTTACCCGTCAGGGTCAGGATTACATGTTGGTCATCCTCTAGGCTACATAGCTTCTGATATTATTTCAAGATATAAAAGGACAAAAGGCTTTAATGTCCTGCATCCCATGGGTTTTGATTCATTTGGACTACCTGCAGAGCAATATGCTATAAAAACCGGTCAACATCCTAAAATTACTACCGAAAAAAATATAGCAAGATTTAAAGAACAACTGGATAAACTAGGTTTATCATATGATTGGGATAGAGAAATTAAAACAAGTGACAGCAGTTACTACAAATGGACTCAATGGATTTTCTTAAAACTCTACAATTCATATTTTGATAAAGAAAAAAATAAAGCAGTCAATATTGATGATTTGAAAATTCCAAAAGGGCTTGAAAACGACCAAATAAATAAATTCATTGACAGTAAAAGATTAGCCTACATAGATACAATCGATGTTAACTGGTGTGAAGAATTGGGTACCGTTTTAGCAAATGAAGAAGTAATCGGAGGATTGAGTGAAAGAGGAGGTTATCCAGTTATAAGAAAACCAATGAAACAATGGGTAATGAGAATTACCGACTATGCGGATAGGTTATTAAAAGATTTAGAGGACATTGATTGGCCTGAATCAATCAAATCATCTCAAAGAAATTGGATTGGAAAATCAGAAGGTGCTGAAATTAGTTTTCAGGTTGACAACAATAATAAAATAGATGTATTTACTACAAGACCTGATACAATTTTTGGCGCTACTTATTTGGTTCTTGCTCCTGAACATCCAATACTTGATTCAATTATTGCTGAAAATCAAACAGAAGAAATAAATAAATATAAAGAAATTGCTTCTTCAAAAAGCGATTTAGAAAGACAGGAAAATCAAAAAAATAAGACAGGAGTTTTTACCGGATCTTATGCTATTAACCCAATGTCAAATAAAAAAATTCCAATATGGATTTCTGATTATGTTTTATATGGATACGGAACTGGAGCTATAATGGCAGTTCCTGCTCATGATGAAAGAGACTATGAGTTTGCCCATAAATTTGATCTTGAAATAACAAAGGTTATAAATAGTAAAGACGATTTTTATTCAGGCTCAGGTGAAATAATTAATTCAGGAAAATATGACGGAATTGATAGTTTAGAATTTAAGGCTGTCGTAACCGAGATTTTAGAAAAAAAAGGAATGGGTAAAAAGACAACGAATTATAAACTAAGGGATTGGATATTTACAAGACAAAGGTATTGGGGAGAACCTATACCAATTTTACATTCTGATAATGGAACTAAATCAGTTGATGAAAATAATTTACCTCTTGAACTTCCAGAAGTGGATTCATATTTACCAACAGCTGACGGTAGGTCACCATTAGCAAGAAATGATGAATGGAAATCTGTCTCAATAAACGGAAAAAAATATTTAAGGGAAACCAATACAATGCCTCAGTGGGCTGGTTCATGTTGGTATTATTTAAGATTTTTAGACCCTAAAAATGAATTTAACTTCGCATCTGAGAAAAGCATAAAATATTGGATGCCAGTCGATTTATATATTGGTGGAGCTGAACATGCAGTATTACATTTATTATACTCAAGATTTTGGCATAAGGTATTGTATGATTTGAATTTTGTTAATACTAAAGAACCGTTCAAAAAGCTAGTCAATCAGGGTATGATACTTGGTAACAGTGCATATATTTTTAGAAAAACTGATCAGACCGGATACGTTTCTGTTGAACTTGAAAAAAAATATTTTACACAAAAAATCCTGGTTGATATAAAATATGTTAATGAAAAAAATGAACTTAATATAGAATTATTGAGAAAAGAAAACTCACAATTTGAAAAAGCAGTTTTTGAGTTTGATAGTACTTTTAAAGTTCACAGGGAAGTAGAAAAAATGTCAAAATCGAAATATAATGTTGTAAATCCGGACGACATTTGTGAAAAATTCGGCACAGATACCTTAAGGATGTATGAAATGTTTCTTGGTCCACTAGAGCAATCAAAACCATGGAATACTGCTGGAATTTCTGGAGTTCACAATTTCTTAAAAAAGTTCTGGAAACTTTATTTTGACTCCAATCATCTCATAGTTGATGATTCTAAACCAAACGATAATAACCTAAAGGTTCTTCATAAATGTATTAAAAAGGTTTCTTCAGATATAGAGTCGTTTTCTTTCAATACAGCAGTTTCAACATTAATGATTACTGTGAATGAATTAACTGCACAAAAATGCAGAAGTAAAGAAATTTTAGAACCTCTATTGATAGTGTTATCCCCATTTGCTCCTCATATTTGCGAAGAAATTTGGGAAAGAATAGGTAATACTGAATCAATAGTTTACTCATCTTTTCCAGAATACACTGAATCTTATTTACAAGACAGTACAAAAGTATATCCTGTTTCAATAAATGGAAAATTAAAATTTAAAATTGAATTACCGTCTGATTTGTCTAAAGATGAGATAGAAGCAGCTATATTATCTGATGAAAATTTTATAAAAAAATTAGAAGGAAATAAGCCAAAACGAGTTATTGTTATCCCTGGAAAAATCATAAATTTTGTTATATGATGACATTTGCTGTGATTTTTACCTCTTTAATCATATCCCTTAGCGGGTATATTGTTAATGTAAAGAATGCAGATGTTTTATTGGCTGATTATAATACAATGTCAAAAGACGAAAAAAACAGATTTGATTTGATAAATTACCTGAAATTTTTTAGAAAATTTATGCTAAATGTTTCACTTTATACACTATTCACTTACTATATTTTTTAATATCGAAACCAGTGCAATAATTTATGCCATCGCTGTTTGTATTCCTTGGCCGTATTTTATAATTCTTTCAAATAATAAATTTTACAAATAAGCAGAAATATTAATACTCTGAATTATTTTAAATACTTATTTGTCTTTCAATTTGCTGTTCTAATGAAATATATGTTTCAGTTCTTGCCACTCCTTTAATGATTTGAATTTTTTTTGTCAAAATTTTCATCAAATCCTCATTGTCCTTACAGAGTAACTTGGCAAGTATGCTCCAGTCTCCAGTAGTGTAATGACATTCAATTATTTCAGGTATTTCTTTTAATTGATTTACAACAGTTTTGTTGATTGTTGCATTATCCAAAAAAATCCCGATAAATGCTAAAGTAGTAAAACCTAGTATTTTGGTGTTAAGTTTAATTCCTGAGCTAATTATTAAATTTTGAGCCTCAAGTTTTCTCAATCTTTGATGTATTGCTGCTCCAGAAATTCCAATATTTTTTGCTATTTCAAGAATTGGTCTTCTTGAATTTTCCATAAGCATTTTTAGAATTTTTTTATCTATACCGTCTATTTTCAAAATATCTTTTTTCAACTTATCATATTTCGTTAAATAAAATTCCAAAACTTTCTAGTTCTTTCAAAACTGGCTCGTAAATTTCTTTATTAACTGGTGTTTGAACACCTGGAGAATTTATTTGACCATTTAAAATCATTAAACATGAAATCGCAAGTGGTAAGCCTACAGTTTTAGCCATTGCTGTAAATGTACTATCCTCTCCGATACATCCCATTGTTGAAACAATAGTCTTTTCCTTATTTAAATTATCCCTGTATTTGAATTCGTGATACATCACTATCATATCTTTGTCATTATCCTCAAGCTGCCATGCCTCCTTCAATATATATTCTAAAATTTGTGCTGGAGAAGCTTTTTCAAAAGGAATTTTCTCTGAATTGCTAAATAGATTAATTTCATTGAGCTTAGCCCAATCAATATCTTTCTCATTTATATTTAATAAATTTTTAACCTTTTCTTCAACAGTTAAAGATTTATTATACGGAAGAAAACGATTCAAAAAATCTCTGTAAGACAAGTCTTTACAATCAAACATCTTAAAGCTATCATTGGTTAATCCTAACCTTATAAGCATATTCCATGAGTCTGGAAAACCTACTTTTCTGATAGTCCCCCTAATCATTGTTTCAATCTCAGTTAAACCATAAATTTCTCTGTACTTTAATGAATCTCTATTTGGATATACATCAAATTCTCCATATTCATTAATATTTATTCTTTCAGTATTTTCAAAAAGTCTATTGTATAGTAAATATTTATATTTTTTATTTTCAATGTATTTAGCAGGTGAGCCTTGACCAGCTAAAACAACATTTCTTGGATTCCATGTAAATTTGTAGTTCCATGAATTATTATCACTCTCAGGGGCAATTAAGCCACCTGTGTATGATTTAAAAGAGTATATAGAACAACTATTTTTCTTAAGTTTATCAATTATTTTTTTTGCACTCATATGATCAATCCCAGGGTCAAGACCCATCTCATTCAAAAAAATTAAATTTCTATCTTTAACGCTTTTATTGATGCTTCTCATTTCATCGCTAACATACGATGCAGTTATTAAGTTTTTTTTGAGTTTAAGACATGAGTTAGCAAGAATCATATGTAGTCTTGCGGGTAACATTGATATGATAATTTCATTCTTTAACAAATATCCTTCTCTCTCTTTATTGTCTAAAATATTTATTGTTGAAACAGTACATCTGTTGTTTTTTTTATAATGTAGTAAATGATCAATTGTAACATCAGTAATGTGCAAATAAAGATTTTGTTCTTGAGATTTATCTAATAAATATTTAATCAAATAAGGAGAAGATTTTCCTGCACCAACGATTAAAATATTTCTCATACAACACAATTTAAAATATAATATTAGTAAATTAATATAACTATTAATTAAATAATTTAGATTAATTTTAATCTTTCATTCTATTGAAAATTTATTTATGAATCGAAACTCAAACGATTTAGAAAAACATTTAATTTCATTAGAAGATTATGGAATTATAAATGCTAAAGTCAACTATAATCTTCCCGTTGAGTCTCTGTATGATATCTGTGTCAACAGTAAGCAAGGAGTTTTAACTAATAAGAATGTTTTAGCAATCAACACTGGGAAATTCACAGGCCGTTCTCCTAAAGATCGTTATATCGTTTTAGACAAAATAACAAAGGATAAAGTATGGTGGGGTGATATAAATAGACCGATTGAGTCAAATGTTTTTGACAAACTATTTACTAAGATGATTAATCATCTTAGTGGAAAAGAGCTATATGTTAGAGATTGCTATGCATGCGCATCTCAAAAAAATAAACTAAATCTTAGAACAATATGTGAATATGCTTGGAGTGATATTTTTTCACATAATATGTTTTTAAGGCCTGAAAATAATGAGAAATTCAAAATAGAGTGGACAGTAATATCAGCTCCAAATTTTTATTCAAACCCTAAAGAAGATGGTATAGATAATGAGAATTTTTCAATTATTAACTTCTCAAAGAAAATCATCATAATTGGTGGAACTGGATACACTGGCGAGATTAAAAAAGGAATTTTTTCTGTTTTAAATTTCACCTTGCCTGTTCAGAAAAATGTTTTACCGATGCATTGCAGTGCAAACTCAGGAGAGAATGGTGATACATCGATTTTCTTTGGTCTTTCTGGCACTGGAAAAACTACTTTGTCAACTGATTCTTCAAGAAAATTAATTGGGGACGATGAGCATGGTTGGGATCAAGATGATAATATCTTTAATTTTGAGGGTGGTTGCTATGCTAAAGTGTTAAATCTTTCAAAGGATAAAGAACCTGAAATTTTTGGTGCCATAAAGAGAGGTGCTTTACTGGAAAACGTTATTCTTGACAATAACGCTGAGGTTGATTTTAAAAATAAGACAATAACTCAAAACTCAAGGGTTAGTTACCCTATTTACTTTATCAATAATATCAAGCAACCCTCAGTAGGGAATAACCCAAAAAATATTTTCTTTTTAACTGCAGACGCTTTTGGTGTTTTACCGCCGATATCAAAACTAACTCCAAGTCAGTCTGCTTATCATTTTATTTCAGGCTACACTTCAAAATTAGCTGGAACTGAGGACGGAGTTGACGAGCCTGTCCCTTCATTTTCAGCATGCTTTGGAGCCCCTTTTATGCCACTTCACCCAACTGTTTATGCAAAAATGTTAATCAAAAAAATGAAAGAATCTGGAGTTGATGTTTGGTTAGTAAACACAGGCTGGACAGGTGGTCCATATGGTGTAGGTAAAAGAATGGAGCTAAAATATACCAGAGCGATGATAAATGCTGCTATGTCAGGCGAACTTGATAAATTAAATAATGGTAATTATCATATTCATTCGGTTTTTAATTTAATGCAGCCAAGAGTTTGTCCTAATGTACCAACCAGTGTTTTAAGCCCCAGACAGACATGGAATAACGATATAAAATATTATAAAAAGGCATATATGTTATCATCTGCATTTATTAAGAATTTTCAAAAATTTTCTGATGAAGCAGAAGATCAGATTTTATCAGGAGCTCCAAATACAAAATAAAAAATTACTTCTTTTTATTTGCTTTTAGTATATAATTGTCTAATGCCATGGACATGGAAGGATACTTTGGAGAAGGGGCGTAAATGTCAACATTTAATCCTTTCTCTTCAACTGCTTTTTTAGTTATCGCTCCAAAAACTGCTATTCTGGTATTATTTTGTTTAAAATCAGGAAAATTGTGAAATAATGATTCAATTCCTGAAGGACTATAAAAAACTAATACATCATAAGTTACATTAGCTAAATGAGATAAATCACTTATGACTGTCTTATAAAAAACAGATTGTCTCCACTTAATCTCTAATTCATCAAGTAACTTTGGAACCTCAGGCTTTAATTTATCTGTAGAAGGCAAAAGAAATGTTTCGTTTTTATGTTTTGCGATTAATGGACAAAGATCCTTGAAAGTTCTATTACCAACATAAATTTTTCTCTTTCTATATACCACATGATTTTGAAGATATAGTGCAACCACCTCTGATTGACAAAAATATTTCATTGAATCGGGTACTTTAAATCTCATTTTCTCACAGATTCTAAAGTAATGGTCAACAGCATATCTACTTGTTAAAATTATGGCAGAAAACTTGGTTAAGTCAATTTTTTGAAGTCTGATTTCTTTAACCGTTGCACCTTTTACATGAATAAACGGAATAAAGTCAATTTTTAGCTTTCTTCTTTTTTGTAAATCCAAAAAAGGAGAATTCTCTAGCTTTGGACGTGGTTGTGAAACAAGTATTGTTTTGATTTTCATTTAAGCCACTATTTTTATAAAATATTACTAAGCAAATAGTAATATGGAATAATTTCAAGTGTGCAAAGATATAAAATAAAATAAAACCAATTTTTATATATAACTTTTTTCATAGAAAAAAAGATCAAAAAATAACTAAATATAAAATATATTAGTGTTAAAGAGGTAAAAATTAAAGTTATATCATAATTTGAGTAGGCAATAAAAAAATTAAAAAATAACAGTAAAACGCCTAAAGAATTATTAAAAACTAATTTTAAATAAATGTATTTTTTCATCAATTTTTTTATAGAAAATAAAATTCCGACAAATAAATCCAGAAGAATTTTGAGTGAAAAAAAAACAATGAGATTTACAAAAAAATTAACATAAATAACATTTTCAAAATTATCATTATAAATAAATGTCATTATTAATGACAAATTGGAAATAAATAATATATTAAAAATTATTTCAGAAAACTTAATTTCGAAATAATTTTTAGAGAAAGTATTTCTTGACTCTTTCTTCAAAAAACTTAAATTTTGATCAAAGATATTTGGATCAACTTTTTTTAAAATAATTAGAAGAAAAAAGGAACCAAATAATATCAATGTCAAGTAGTCATTTGAAATTATTTCTCTAATCATAATTATTAATAAAATTATCTTTTAAACTAAAAAATAATACTTTTGCAAAAAACAACTTGATGAATGAAGTTTTAGTAATAATTCCGACCTACAACGAAAGCGAAAATATTATCAAAATCATTGAATCAATATTTACTATTCATCAAGACATTAGTATCTTGGTTGTTGATGACAACTCACCAGATGGCACATCTGGTAAAGTTAAAGAAGTAATCTCAAAATACAACAATAAGCTTAACTTAATAAGCAGGGAATCAAAAATGGGTCTAGGAACAGCATATCTAAAAGGCTTTAATTGGGCAATTAATAATGATTTCAACTACATTATTTCTATGGACGCTGATTTTTCACATAACCCCTCTGATATCAATAGACTTTATGATTCATGTGTAAATGAAAAAAATGATATTTGTATTGGTTCAAGGTATGTTGAAGGTATCAATGTTGTAAATTGGCCACTTCAGAGAATAATTCTTTCATATTTTGCATCTTTATACGTGAGATTAATAACTCGAATGAAAATTATGGACCCAACATCAGGATTTGTATGTTATTCTGTTACATCGCTACAAAAATTAGATTTAAGTGAAATTAGATTTAACGGATATGCATTTCAAATTGAAATGAAATTTAAACTATTTTTAAAAAGATTGCGTTTGGAGGAAATTCCCATAATTTTTACGGACAGAAAATTTGGTAAATCAAAGTTAAATAGTTCTATAATAGGTGAGGCTGTTTTGGGGGTTATTTTGATGAAAATAAAGAGTTTATTTAATTAGAAAATGAAGAGAACAATTATTAAAAATGCAAATATTGTTAATGAAGGAAAGATATTTGAGTCAGATATTTTAATTGAGGATTTAGTTATTTCAAAAATTTCCAAATCAATTAGCCCAAAATTTCCAAATACAAAAATCATTGATGCTGAAGCAAATTTTGTTATCCCTGGTCTAATTGATGATCAGGTTCATTTTAGAGAACCAGGGTTAACTCATAAGGGAAATATATATTCGGAATCTAGAGCTTCAGTAGCAGGAGGAATTACTTCTTTTTTTGAAATGCCAAACACATATCCCAATACTGTAACAATCAATGAGCTAAATAATAAATTCAAAATTGCAAAAGAAAATTCCATTGCCAATTATTCTTTTATGTTTGGAGGCACTAATTCTAATTTAGAGGAAATACTAAAAAACGACACAAAAGAAATTCCAGCAATTAAATTATTTTTAGGTTCATCAACAGGAAATATGCTTGTTGACGATCTAGATTCACTAGAAAAAATATTTTCAAATGTAAATATTCCTATAGCGGTTCATTGTGAAGATGAAAAAACGATAAAAGAGAATTTAAAATTACACGTTGAAACCTATGGCGATGATATCCCCATAAATTACCATTCCAAAATCAGAAGTGAAGAAGCCTGTTTTATTTCATCAAGTATGGCAGTAGATCTTGCTAAAAAAACAGGTGCAAGATTACATGTTTTTCACTTGTCTAGTGCTAAAGAATTAGAACTGTTTTCAAATAAAATTCAATTAAAAAATAAAAAAATTACCTCAGAAGTATGTATACATCATTTAACTTTTTGTGATGAAGATTATGATAAACTCGGTTCAAAAATTAAATGGAATCCTTCCATAAAAACATCTAGCGATAGGGAAAAACTATGGGATGCATTGAATAATGACTTAATTGACGTAATTGCAACAGATCATGCTCCTCACACCCTTAAAGAAAAACATAACCCTTATACTTCATGTCCGTCAGGTGGCCCCTTAGTTCAACACTCATTAGTTTCAATGTTAGATGCTTATCATAATAAAAAAATCTCATTGGAAAAAATTGTTCAAAAAATGTGTCATAATCCAGCCATTTTATTTGACGTGAGTAAAAGAGGATATGTTAGAGAAGGCTTTTATGCAGATTTAGTAATTTTTAACCTAAATAATCCATGGAAGGTTTCACAAGATAACTTAATGTATAAGTGTGGATGGTCCCCATTTGAAAATAAGATTTTTAAATCTAGGATATTACACACTCTAGTTAATGGCAACCTAGTTTATTCAAACGGAAAAATTATAGAATCCGGTATGGGAATGAAAATTAATTTTATCAGATGAAAAAGTTAATTTATTTATTTATTATAATGAATTTTTATTCATGTTTTGAAAAAAATAATTCAGAAATTCCTAAAAATATTATTTCTGAAGAAAAAATGACCGACATAATTTATGATATGTCATTAATTAGTGTGTCAAAGGGAGTAAATAAAAGAATATTAGAAAACAATGGATTAAAACCTAAACCCTACATACTTAATAAATACGAAATTGATAGTCTTCAGTTTGTTTTAAGCAATGAGTATTATTCAAAAGATTTAAAAAAATATCTAATGATTTATGAGAATGTTTTAAAAAAATTGGAAAATAATAGAGATTTGATTTTGGATAGCTTAGAAAATTACAAGAATGAAAGAGCAAAAAGAAGTAAGGAAATAATTAATTCTGAAGTGTCTAAATTTGAAACAAATGGACTTGATACTATTAATTCTAAAATTATTAGAAATTAAACTAACTTTGATAAATGGATAATTTTTTAGATGAAATTAAATGGAGGGGATTGATTCATGATTCAGCTCCTGGGATTGAGGAATTTTTGAAAGAAAATAAAAAAACAGCTTACATTGGTTTTGATCCAACATCTGACTCATTACATATAGGTAGTCTTGTTCCGATAATGTTATTAGCGCATTTTCAAAAAAACGGACATCAACCAATAGCCTTAATTGGAGGAGCGACTGGAATGATTGGAGATCCTTCGGGAAAATCCTCCGAAAGAAATTTATTGGATGAAGATAAGCTAAGGTTTAATGAGCAGGAATTAAAAAATCAACTTTCCCAGTTTCTATCATTTGATAAGAACCTGCCAAATCCCGCAATTATTTTAAATAATTATGACTGGATGAAAGGCTTTTCGTTTTTAAATTTTATAAGAGATATTGGTAAACACATCACAGTTAATTATATGATGTCAAAGGATTCCGTTAAAAACAGAATCTCATCTGAAGAAAGGTCTGGAATGAGTTTTACCGAATTTACATACCAAATGGTTCAAGGATATGACTTTCTCTATCTTAATAGAAATTATGAATGTTCAATACAAATGGGTGGTAGTGATCAATGGGGTAATATAACAACTGGAATGGAGTTGCTGAGAAGGATTGACGGTAAAAAAGGTTATGCAATTACATGTCCTTTAATAACAAAATCTGACGGTTCAAAGTTTGGAAAATCTGAAGGAAGTAATATTTGGCTAGATTCAAATAAAACTTCGGTCTATAAATTTTACCAGTATTGGTTAAATAGTACTGATGATGATGCAAAAAATTATATTAAAATATTCACTTTTTTAGAAAAAGAACAAATAGAAAAAATAATTTTTAAACATGAATCAGAACCTCATCTTAGATTACTACAGAAAACCCTAGCTTCAGAGATTACGAGAATGGTTCATAGTGAAAAAGAATTAACTAACTCGATAAAAGCCTCTGAGGTTCTTTTTAGCAAAGATTTCTTAAATGATATTAATCAAATTGATGAAGCTCTATTTTTAGATATTTTTGAAGGAGTCCCAATTTCAAATATTTCATCAAATGAGATTAATAATGGAATAGATATTATGAGATTACTTTTTGAAAAGTCTGGATTTTTAAGCTCTAACTCTGATGCCAAAAGAGCTCTAAAGGAAAATTCAATTTCGGTAAATAAGAAAAAGATCAGAGAGGATTATGTTGTTAATAAAAAAGATTTGATTAAAGAAAAATATGTGATAATTAACAGAGGTAAAAAAAGTACTTTTATAATAAAGGTTAAAGATTAATCCAATAACAAATTACATCCCCTCAGATCACTATTATCAATTCTTCCAAGAATTTCAAATTCATTTTTTTCATTAGTTTTCCCCAAGTCTTCAGTTGCAATAAAACTGCAAGAATATAAATTGGCCAAATCGATAATATTTATACCACCACTATTTTTGTTAAATTTTAGATTCAGCGGATCATTAATATCTCTAATGATGACTTTCATCCAATTGGGGGTTTTAAAAATTCCGTCTCTTTTAGAATAGGCTTGAGATAATATTTCGGTCATTCCATATTCGCTATGTATATGATCCAGGCCAAATCCCTCTTTTAGTTTTTTATGTAATTCATTTTTTATCATTTCTTTTCTTTTACCCTTCATTCCACCTGTTTCGATAACAACTGTATGGTTTAAATTAAATTTAAAAAACTCAATTAAATCTAGAAGAGCATATGAAACTCCTATCAAGATTGTTTTTTGTTCATTTTTTTCAAGCTCTAAAATAGTTTCTTTTAGCTCATTCATCTGATTAAGATAAAATCTACTTTTCAAATTTTGTGATTTCACAATCATTTTATTTGTCATGTAGATTAATGATGAATTATTCCGCTCTAGATAAGATGGTAAAAGAGCTAAAATGGTATAATCTTTAATATCTCCATAAAAAATTTCAAAACTCTTTTCAAAACTTCTTTCGTATAAATTTAAATCTACAACATGATGTTTACTTAACAAACTCCCCGTTGTTCCACTACTTGTAAAAATTTTTTGAGTTTTATGAGAGTTGATTTTAACTATATGATTTTTAAAAAAACTAATGGGCAAAAAGGGTATATCTTCTATTTTATTGACGCATGAGGGATCTTTTTTGATTAGTTTACAAAATGAATTGTAAATAATATTATTTTCATATTGAAAAAAGAAAATTTCAAGAGCCTTGTTCTTAAAATCTAAGTCTGATTTTATTTCAAAAATTGAATTGGAATCCATTTAAATTCTTTAAATATATTGTAAAAGTATATCAATTTAAAAGAGCGTCTACTATGTAAACGCTCTCAAAAAATTAAAACAATCAGGTTACTTGATAATAAGCTTTTTAATCTCCGATTTGTTATTTTGTGTTATCTTTACAATATATATCCCCGCTTTTAAATCATTTAAATTTAAAATGTTGTTATTAATAGTTGAACTTATAACTAGTTTTCCAAGTATATCATAAACCTCAGCATAAATTAAACCATTTTGGTTTGCTGAAACATTAACAAAACCAGAACTAGTTGGGTTGGGAAATAGTTCTATGCCAAAATTAATGTCTGAAAATTGGTTTGACGAGAGTGTTTCACTAAAAGCCTGTGTAATTGATAAATTATCTACAAGTATAGATTCATTAATTGCAGAATCAGATTGTCTGAGTCCAAATTGGGTAATGGAAGTTCCAGGATCATCTTCGTCGCTACCAATAATTGATTCGTCGTTTTCTGAACCTGCATCAATCCATAACTCAGCTATATTTTCACTTTGATCATATTTAACAGTGGCTCTGTATGTGGTATCAAAACTCAAGTCATATGGCCAAGTAGCATCAGCCTCATTTCCGGTTGATGAGATACCAACAGTAAAATCACCTTGACCATTAGCTGGGACTATATCAATTTTTGCTCTATAAGAGAACCCATCGTCTTTAAACATTGCAAAATATTCAGAATCATTTCCTACAAAAGTTACTCCAGGATTATTAACCGAAAAGTCAAAAGCATAGTATATTATTCCTTCAACTGCTTGAAAAGACACGCCTGCATCCTCAGATGGATCTCCATGTTCAACCAAGGCTTGTCCATTAGTAACCAGTAAATCCCCTTCAGTACCAGAAAAATTATTCCAATTTAAAGACGCTGTCAGGGAACCATCAGCGTAATCAAAAGAATCATTATAGGGAAGAGATAATAATGGAACGCAGTTGGGACTGTTTATTGTTCTAGTAAAGTCACATGAGCTATTAGTAGATTCACCTAAAAATGTTACAATAAAATCTGTATTTTCTGTTACGCCACTTATCAATATTATACCTTCAGCGACATTAGACGGATCATCACCCGAAATTGTACCAATGCCTCCGGTGTCAATAGTATAATTTGTGGTCCCACCTCCCGTGAATTCTAAAGCTGTAGTGTAGGTATCGGAATCATCATGTGTATTTGTATCACAAGTTGATGTAATAGTATTTATACTTAAATCACATGGATAACTAACGGAAAAATTTATTGTTTGGTTTACAGCTGGATTTATCGGTTGATGACTTTCATCTACTAATTCCATATATAATGAATAAGTTTCCCCTTCTATAACATCAATTGTTTCATTTTCTAGATTATACTTCATTGCTTGATTTTGGCCATTAATACTCCAGTGAATATGACCATCAGATCCAGAACCTTCTTCACCAACATTGAAGTTATCGACTGAAATTGAAATAGTAATAGAGGTTGTGCCAGACTCAAATTCCTGGTTATTAAACGGAGATAATATTGTTAGCGCTGGACCCGCAACACATCCTTCAAATGAGCCAACTGTATCCCATCCAGAATTTTGACCAGTTACTATCCACTCAGAATCATTTTCGTTTGTTCCAAATGATGCTAGTGGAATAGGATTTGGATCACAAATTGAACTTTTTCTTGTAAGAGTATGCTCCTTAGTACCATTAGAAATCCCAGCGACTTCCCATCCACTTCCTGGATCACCAAGCATATCTCCGATTATATCAATTATAGTGTAGTTAGAAGCAGTAGCGCCAGCAACAGTTAATGCAAAAGCATCATCACCATTACTTAAGTACGTAAAAGTCTGATCCGAAGCAATAGACGGGTCTGCACTAGGATGAGTAATTACATAAACACCCCCATTTAAAATAATAGTTCCAGGTTCGAAGGTGATATTATCAGGGTAATCAAATTGATTATCTTCATCACATCCATTTGAACAAGATGAAACTGAATAAGCAGAAAGATCAACATCTTGACCTGTACCGTTATATATTTCAAGAAATTTGTTGTTACTGCTGCCCTCCCCATATTTAGAAAACATTAAATCTGATGTTTGGCTAAAAATAAAAAGCGGAAATAAAAAAAATATTGATAAGTAGTTTGTTTTCATAATTAGTATTTAATTATAATCATTGTATTTTTCATAAATTATTTTAATTAAATTTATAAAAAATAATACTAAGTTACGGTTTTGGAAAAGTTTAAAGTTCTATTAGTTGATGATGAGCCTGATATTNTTGAGATNATTTCNTANACATTAAAAANCGANGGNTATCTTGTNTATANTGCTGAAAATGGAGNNAAAGCTATCAAACTAGCAAAAAAAATAAAGCCTCATTTGATAATNTTAGATNTNATGATGCCNGAAATGGATGGTATTGAAGCTTGTGAANTTATTAGNANNGATTCNGAAATNGGAAATNCTTTAATTGNATTTCTTTCAGCAAGNGGNGAAGACTATAGTCAGGTNNCTGGTTTTAATGCNGGCGCTGATGATTACATAACAAAACCCATTAAACCAAAGCTTTTAAAGAGCAAAATTAAATCTCTGTTAAGAAGGATTTCTCAAGATGAAGTAGAAGTAATTAAAATAGGTTCTTTAACTATTGATAGATCTGGTTATAAAGTTTCTTTAAATGGAAAAGATATTTCTTTGCCTAGAAAAGAATTTGAATTATTATTTTTGTTAGGCTCAAAGCCCGGTAAAGTTTTTAAAAGAGAATTTATTTTAGAGTCAGTTTGGGGTAAGGATGTTGTGGTAGGTGATAGAACTATTGATGTCCATATCAGAAAATTGAGAGAAAAAATTGGGGATTCATACATTAAAACTATTAAGGGAGTTGGGTATAAATTTCAAAATTAATGCCTTCAAATAA
>PABM01000020.1 GCA_002702745.1 Flavobacteriaceae bacterium
TAATCATCTAAAATTAAGTTGTTTTGTTAGAGGGTCTAAATTAACCATAAAATGTAATTATTTGATTAACTTTGCAAATCTTTAACATTTATTTTATGAATGATTTTAATTTAAATGCTATTTCTCCGATTGACGGAAGATATGCTTCCAAAACATCTGAGCTAAACGATTATTTTTCTGAAAAAGCATTAATCAAATACAGACTGATTGTAGAAATAGAATACTTTATTAGTCTTTGTGAGTTTAATATAAATGAACTTAAGGATTTTGATTCTAATAAATTTGAATCCTTAAGAGAAATATATTTAAATTTTTCAAGTACTGATGCCGCTGAGATTAAAGAAATTGAAAAAACAACAAATCATGATGTTAAAGCAGTTGAATATTATTTAAAAAATAAATTCTTAGCCTTAAATTTAAGTGATTATTCTGAATTTATCCATTTTGGATTGACTTCACAAGATATTAACAATACTGCAATTCCACTTAGCTTTAAAGAAATGTTGAATCAAATTTATTATGACTCATTAAATGATTTAATTAATTCTATTGATAAAATTTCAAAAGAATGGAAGGATATTTCTATGCTAGCTAGGACTCATGGTCAACCTGCATCGCCTACCAAACTTGGAAAGGAAATTAATGTGTTTAAAACTAGAATTAATGAACAGCTTAATTTACTCAAAAAAATTCCAATTTCTGCAAAATTTGGAGGAGCAACAGGGAATTTTAATGCACACTACGTTGCATATAGCAAACACAACTGGTTAAATTTTTCAAAAGGATTTGTTGAAGAAAAATTGGGTTTGAAACATTCATTTCCAACAACACAAATCGAGCATTATGATCATATTGCTGCCATTTTTGATAATCTGAAGAGAATAAATACAATTTTAATCGATTTTAATAGAGACATTTGGCATTATATATCCATGGATTACTTCAAACAAAAGATAAAAGAGGGAGAAATAGGAAGTTCAGCCATGCCTCATAAGGTTAATCCAATTGATTTTGAAAATAGTGAAGGAAATTTAGGGTATGCTAACAGCATTTTTGAACATCTATCTCGTAAACTACCTATTTCAAGACTTCAAAGGGATTTAACAGATAGTACAGTTTTAAGAAACATTGGTGTTCCTATTGCTCATACTTTAATTGGGTTTAAATCTACAATTAAAGGGATTGATAAACTAATTGTGAACAAATCTAAAATAAAAGCTGATTTAGAAAATAATTGGGCCGTTATTGCTGAAGCAATTCAAACTATTCTTAGAAGAATAAACTATCCTAAACCCTATGAAGCTCTAAAAGATTTGACAAGAACAAATGAAAGAATTGACAAAAACCATATTCATAAATTCATTGATAATTTGAATGTGGATAATTCTACAAAAGAGGAATTAAAAAATATTACTCCAGAAAATTTTACCGGAATTCATTAATTTTATTAAATGAGTTTAAGAAAGAAAATTTTACTTCTAATTACAATTTCTATACTAAGTTTTGGTTGTTTTGAAGATAACGATGATAACGGAGCATATGCAAGTGAAATAAATGACTTTGTTTGGAAAGGAATGAATGCAGCATATTTATACAAACAAGAAATATTTGACCTAAGTAATAACAGATTTGATAATTCTGATCAATATGCAAATTATCTAAATGAGTATGATTCTCCTGAATCAATATTTGAATCACTTATACATGATAGGGATAATATAGATAAATTCAGTATAATAGTTAATGACTATGTTGAGCTTGAACAATATTTAAGTGGCAATATAATTTCTAATGGAATGGAGTTTGGTTTAAGCTTTGTTCCCAACTCCTCTTCTGAAATATTCGGATTTGTCAGATATGTTCACCCAAACTCTCAAGCTGACTTAAACAATATAAAAAGAGGAGATATATTTAATAGCATAAATGATACCCAACTAACTATTAATAACTATAGTAATCTTTTATCAGAAGAAACTTATCTAATAAATTTTGCTGATTATAATGACAATGGAACTGAAGAAATTAATGATGATAGTATAAGTTCAAATAATCTAAATATTGAAATTCAAAAGTTACCATTAATTAAAAACCCTGTGTATCATCATTCTATAATCAATTCTGAAAATGGAAAAATTGGCTATATAATGTATAATCAATTTGTGTCAAATTATGATGAATATTTAGAATCTATTTTCTCAGAATTTAAATCAAATTCTATAGATGATGTAATCTTAGATCTTCGTTATAACCCAGGCGGCAGTATTAATTCTGCAATTTTATTATCTAGCTTAATTACTGGTCAATTTGAAAATGAAATTTTTAACACTGAACAATGGAATACTGAAATTCAAAACTATTGGATTGAAAATGATCCAGAATATTTAATCAACAGATTTATATCAATTGAAAATAGTCTTAGCATGAACAGAGTTTTTGTTTTAACTACTAGATCTTCTGCATCTGCCAGTGAACTAATTATTAATTGTTTAAACCCTTATATTAATGTAATTCAAATCGGAACAACAACTTACGGTAAATATCAGGCATCTGTTACACTTTATGATTCAGAAAATTTTTCAAAACAAAATATAAATCCTTCACATAATTATGCTTTACAGCCATTGGTTTTAAAAACACTTAATGTTAACGGTGTAACAGATTATTTTCACGGAATTAATCCTGATTATGAATTTGAAGAAAGACCTAGCAATATGGGCGAAATAGGTGATTTAGACGAACCAATGCTTAATTTTACACTAGAATTAATTAATTCAAGAAATCATACCAAAAATAGTCCTGAGGCTATTGGATTAATTGGTGATAATTTCAATTTTGAGTATCTTGATAAAAGAATGCATATTAATAAAACCCCGTTAAAACTATCTCATGAAAATAAGCTTTGATAATTCTCAAAAGTTGGTTTTAATTCTGATAATTTTTGGAGTATTAGCTAGAATTATCCCACATCCACCAAATTTTTCCCCTATTGCAGCAATCGCTTTATTTAGTGGGTTAAATTTTAGCAATAAAAGAATTGCATTTATCTTACCAATATGCATTTTAATTTTATCAGATGTGCTATTAGGTTTTTCACTAATCAATTTGTTTGTGTATGCTAGTTTTCTAACAATAGTATTTATTGGAACAACCATTAAATCAATTAAATTTGGTAATATTATTTTAAGCAGCATAATCTTTTTTATAATTTCAAATTTCGGTGTATGGTTAATTGGTTATCCTAAGACTATTGATGGTCTTATAATATGCTATTCTATGGCAATTCCATTTTTTGGATATTCGTTAGTAGGAGATTTGTTTTTTGGCTATCTCTTTAAATTCTCTTTTCATAAAATTTCTTCAATTTTAGCTAAGACATCAAATTAATCATCTAATTGAGGCTTTTCGATTAACTCCGAATCAATATTAATTTTAGAAGTTCCTGAAATCTTGATTATATCCTTATCAATTTTTTTAAATTCTTTACTGCTCGTATTATAATGCCCAACAGTAATTCCAAGTTGATTCCCAAGCTTTTCATGATATACTTTGTATGCGTTTAAATGACTGGATAATTTTTCAACGTTTTTAACAACATTTTTTATAGACTCTTCTATTTTATAATTTTGAATTTGTTTTACAACAACAGAAAGCATAGCAAATAATGTCACCGGTGAACAAATAATAACATTTTTTTTAAAAGCATACTGCATTAAATTTACATCATTAATATTGATTGTTCCTGTCCTACTTCTTAACATGTCTTGATACAAACCCTCAGCAGGAACGAACATATAGGCTAAATCAATCGTTCCCTCTTTGGGTCTAACATATTTAGCTGTTTCATCAATTCTTTTCTTAACATCATTTTTAAACTTGTTAACGTATTCCGCTTCCTCTTCAGTATTTGATGATTCTAAAAGTCTATTATAATTTTCCATCGGAAATTTAGCATCGATTGGAATTATATATTCACCTGAATTGATGATAGCATCAACAGTATCACCATTACTAAATGAATATTGCATTTCATAAGAACCTACTGGGGCATAATCAGATAAAATATTTTCAAGTTGAATTTCTCCAAAAGTTCCTCTCTGTTTAACATTAGAAAATGTTTTTTCAAGATTTTTTAATTGATTAGAAAAACCTAGAACCTGTTCATTTGTGTTTTTAATATCTTTCAGTTCAGATGTCACATCTTTAATAACCTTATTAGACTCTTTAAATTGTTCAGTTATTGATCTTGATGATGATTTGTGATAATCATTTATTTGTTGATTAATTTTATTCAGTTTTATTTCAACTTCATTTCTACTATCTCTTGAATTCTTATCAATTTCTTTCCTTATTTCTTGAATTTGAGAATTTAAAGAGTTAGAAAAACTCAATAAATCAATATTTGAATCTTTAGAAATTTTTGATTTTATAATCAAAAAAACTAATGAAATAAATACAAGTGTAAGTAAAACAATAATCACTATGTCCATAAAACAGAATTTACTATTAAATTACTAAAAAAAAATACTAATAAATCTATTTGCTTAAGTACATTTTACGTCTTGAGTATAATTCGTAAAATTTGTCATCTTGTAAGTTATCTATAAATAAAATACTTTCTCCAGTACTTTTCATTTCAGGACCAAGTTTCTTATTAACATTAGGAAATTTGCTGAATGAAAATACTGGCTCTTTTATCGCATACCCTTCATAAGTTGGCTTAAAATTAAAATCTTTAATCTTGTTTTTACCAAGCATTACTTTGGTAGCGTAATTTACATATGGTTCTTTGTAAGCTTTAGAAATAAATGGAACTGTTCTTGAAGCACGCGGATTAGCCTCAATTATATAAACTTTATCATTAACAATTGCAAACTGAACATTAATTAGTCCAACAGTGTTTAGTGCCTTGGCAATTTTTTTGGTATGATCTTCAATTTGTTGTATCACTAAGTCTCCTAGATTAAAGGGAGGTAAACAAGCGTTGCTATCTCCAGAATGAATACCACAAGGCTCAATATGCTCCATAATACCAATTATGTACACGTCTTCGCCATCACATATTGCATCAGCTTCAGCTTCAATAGCACCATCAAGATAGTGATCTAATAAAAGTTTATTATCTGGAATCCTTCTCAAAAGATTTACGACATGCTCTTCAAGCTCCTCTTTATTGATTACAATTTTCATACCCTGACCTCCCAAAACATAAGAGGGTCTAACCAAAATTGGAAAATCTAACTTCTTTGCAACTTCAAGAGCCTCATCAGCAGTTGATGCAGTATCAAACATAGGATAAGGAATATTGTTTTCTTTTAATAAAGTTGAAAAAGAACCTCTGTCCTCAGCTAAATCTAACGACTTAAAATTAGTACCTATGATTTTCACCCCATATCTTTCAAGTTTTTCAGCTAATTTAAGAGCAGTTTGTCCACCAAGTTGAACTATGACACCTTCTGGTTTTTCATGTCTAATTATATCATATATGTGTTCCCAAAATACTGGTTCAAAGTATAACTTATCAGCTATATCAAAATCAGTAGAAACTGTTTCCGGATTACAATTAATCATTATTGTTTCATATCCACATTCAGAACTTGCCAAAATCCCATGCACACAACAATAATCAAACTCAATTCCTTGACCTATTCTGTTAGGTCCAGAACCAAGAACAATTATTTTCTTTTTATCCGAAACTAAACTTTCATTTTCAGAATAAACAGAGCCATCTTTGGTTTCAATTTCGTTTTCAAAAGTTGAGTAATAATAAGGAGTAAAAGCTTTAAATTCTGCAGCACATGTATCAACTAGCTTATAAACTCTATTAATGTTCATTTCCTCTCTTTTAGAGTAAACTTCACTCTCTAAACAATTTAGAATATGTGCTATTTGTCTGTCACCATAACCTTTTTGTTTAGCTTCTAAAAGCAAATCTCTAGGAATGGAGTCTATTGAATAGTTAGAAATTTCATTTTTTAAAATATGTAATTCCTCGTATTGTTTTAAGAACCACATATCTATTTTGGTTAGTTCATAAATACGACTTAATGGGATACCCATTTGAATCGCATCATAAATAACAAATACTCTATCCCAAGAGGCAATCGACAACTTAGATATTATGGTTTCATAATCTGATATTCCTTTTCCGTCTGCACCAAGTCCATTCCTCTTAATTTCTAATGATTGTGTTGCTTTATGAAGAGCTTCCTGAAAAGACCTTCCAATACCCATTACTTCGCCAACAGCCTTCATTTGAAGACCTAGTCTTCTATCACTACCCTCAAATTTATCAAAATTCCATCTTGGTATTTTTACAATAACATAATCCAATGTTGGTTCGAAGAGGGCTGACGTTGATTTTGTAATTTGATTTTGTAATTCATCTAAATTATAACCAATTGCTAATTTTGCAGCAATTTTAGCAATTGGATAACCTGTTGCCTTACTAGCAAGTGCTGATGATCTTGAAACTCTGGGATTAATTTCAATTGCAATAATATCTTCATTTTCATCTGGACTAACGGCAAATTGAACATTACAACCTCCTGCAAAATCGCCAATACTTCTCATCATCTTTATAGCCATATCTCTCATTTTTTGATAGCATGTATCACTTAGAGTCATAGCCGGTGCAACAGTAATGGAATCACCTGTATGAATGCCCATAGGGTCCATATTTTCAATAGAACATATTATTACAACATTATCATTTGCATCTCTTAAGAGTTCAAGTTCATATTCTTTCCATCCTATTAGAGCTTTATCAATCATAACTTCGTGAATTGGAGAAATTTCTAAACCTCTTGTAAGAAGTTTATCAAAATCTTTTTCCTCGTAAACAAAAGATGCCCCAGTACCTCCAAGTGTAAATGAAGCTCTAATAACCAAAGGAAAACCAAATTCTTGTGCAATTTCTTTACCCTTAAGGTAAGATGTAGCTGTAGCTTGTGGGGCCATAGGAATGCCGATATCAAGCATCAGATTTCTAAATTTCTCTCGGTCTTCAGTAATATTTATTGCATTTATATCAACTCCGATAATTTTTACGTTAAAATCTTCCCAAATTCCTTTATCATCTGCTTCAATACATAAATTTAATGCAGTTTGTCCTCCCATAGTTGGTAAAACTGCATCAATTTGAGGATGCTCCTTTAAAATTTGAATAATTGAAGCCGTATTTAAAGGCAATAAATAAACATGATCTGCCATTACAGGATCTGTCATTATCGTTGCAGGATTCGAATTAATCAAAATAGTCTCAATTCCATCCTCACGTAATGATCGTAGTGCTTGAGAACCAGAATAATCAAATTCACATGCCTGTCCTATAACAATAGGACCTGAACCGATTATTAATATAGATTTGAGGTTAGCTTCTTTTGGCATTGAATTAAAGTTTTTTAAATGTACTAATCAAAAAAATAAAAAAAAAGGTGTTACTGTAAGTAACACCATATTATATATTAACAATTGTTAATCATTTTATTTCGGGCTATTTTCCGATGAAACTGAAAGTTTCTTTCTACCCTTAGCTCTCCTTCTGGAAAGCACCTTTTTTCCAGCAGCGGTAGACATTCTTTCTCTGAAACCGTGCTTATTTTTTCTTTTACGCTTTGAAGGCTGAAAAGTTCTTTTGCTCATCTTTTAAATATTAACGTTTTAAAACTAAAACTGCGGGCAAATATACAAAGACTTTTTAGTTAAACAAATCAATTTATTTAATAATTATCAAATTGTTTTTTATTAAATTTAGACGAATTTTTAATCCAAAATTAAAATGTTTAACAAGTATATTAAAATAGTATTGGCACTAATAGTTTTTGCTTTGTCAATTCAACAATTCGTTGATGGAGCTGTAGGATCAACAGGAAATGGAATAATGCTAATTTTACTGTCACTTTTATTCGTTCTTCTATATTTTAGGAATGGATTTTTAATACTAGCTTTTTTTCAGCTTAGAAAACAGAATTTAGTAGGTGCTGATAAGTGGTTAAATAGAATTAAAAACCCTAAATCAGCTTTAACAACCAAGCAGCAAGGATATTATAATTATTTAAAAGGATTAATTATTTCACAAGAAAATATGAATCAAGCTGAGAAATATTTTCGGACAGCAATAACATTGGGTTTAAATATGGACCATGATTTAGCAATGGCCAAATTAAATCTAGCAGGAATATTATTTTCGAAGAGAAGAAAAATAGAAGCCCAAAAGCTACTTAAAGAAGCTCAAGATTTAGATAAAAATGGTATGATGAAAGATCAAATCAAAATGATGAAAAATCAAATGAAAAAAACAAACATACCAAACCAACATTTTGGCAGAAATAATATGAGAAGAAGGTAGCTTTACCCCTCAATTAATGAAACCAGATTTTCATTAAACCATTTTGCTCTTAATATAATCATTTCATGCCTCCCTCCTTTTATTTTTATACAATTTGAAATATTATCTATTGGAAAAACCTTATCTTTTTCACCATGAATATGGATTATATCTTCCCTGAATTTGTCTTGTCTCCAATTTAATAATGTCCATACGGCCCATTCAAGATATTTTTCGTCTCTTTCGGTTAGGTATCTTTCAGCCAAGTCGATTCTTTTGTATAATTTGTTTATGTTTAGTTTAAGCGAAAATTTTATAAAGTTGTCAAACATTCCAAATGGTAATGCATTATTAAGTTGATAGTTTCTAGCTATCTTAAAAACCATTGGGTATTCAACATGGCTCTTAACACTAGAAACTATTACTATCTTTTTTGCATTTACAATTTTATCTAATTCTTGGACAATAATACCACCAAAAGATACTCCCAATAAAATAGGTTGTTTGTGTTTTATTTTTTTTGATAATCTGAAACAATATGACTTTATAGATTCATTTTTTTTAGGCTGAATCCAATCAAGCCTGTAAAGTTGATAATTAGGGTTTTCAAGTCTGATATTTTCAAAAACTAAGGAGCTAGCAGCTAATCCAGGCATCATGTATATGTAGTTCTTCATATCCGTAATTACTATGATAATTAATGATTTAGTATAAATTTATTATTTTTGCACTTAACTTTTTAATAAAGAAGTGTTAATATGGAGATTGTTGATAACAGCTTTTTAAGACAATTTGAAACTAAAGTTAGTGGTGGTTTGGCTATAATTGAATATTCTGTTCAAGAAAGAAAAATCTTCTTAACAAAAATTTTTGTACCTGAAATGAAATCTAAAGATGAATTTTCTGAACTATTTATCTCAGAAGTTTTGGAAATAATTCGTGATAGAAATATTAGTGTTGTTCCAACAGCGGCAATTATCACAAAGTTTATCAGAAAAAACAGAAAATATAAGTCTTTACTACCAGTAGGAATTAGAATATAAATATTCTTTATCTTTTTTATTTATTTTATCCAAATCCTCAACCCTCATAAAACCTTCATTATCAATCTTTGAAAGTTTTGCGTATATAATTTTATTTGAAAGACTAGGACTCCATGGATGCCTAACCTTTATATAATTGTCTGTGTACCCATGAATGTATCCAAATTTATTTTCAGTTTCGAACAGAATGGGCCTAATTTTATTAAGCTGAGAGTTATAAAATATTCTTCTCTTTTTTTCTGAAAGTGACCTAAGCATTTTACTTCTTTGATTTCTAATATTTTTTGGAATATTATCATTCATGTAAGCAGCCTCAGTATTATCTCTTTCAGAGTAAGTAAAAACGTGTAAATATGAAATTTCAAGATTTAATAAGAAATCGTAAGTGTCTTGAAAATCTGAATCAGTTTCACCTGGGAAACCAACAATAACATCAACCCCTATACAACAATCGTTAATTTTTGAATGAATATGATTAATCCTATCTTCATAAAGGTCTTTTTTATACCTTCTTTTCATTCTTGCTAGTATTTTATTTGAACCACTCTGAAGAGGTATATGAAAATGAGGTACGAATAAATTACTATTTGAAATGAAATCTATAATATCATTTTTTAATAAGTTTGGTTCAATTGAGGAAATTCTGAATCTATCAATTTTAGTGGTTAAGTCTAATTCTTTAATTAACTCAAGAAACGTAGTTTCATGTTTTTTATTGCCAAACTCACCTTTTCCGTAATCACCAATATTTACACCTGTTAAAATAATTTCTTTGACAGACTTAGACGAAATTTGAGAAATATTATTTTTTATGTTATTAAGGCTGTCACTTCTTGAAATTCCCCTAGCTAATGGAATTGTACAATATGTACACTTGTAATCACATCCATCCTGTATTTTTAAAAATGATCTGGTTCTATCATCAATTGAATAACTAGTTTCATATGAATTTATTTTGTTGATATCACACGAATAAAAATGAGTATTTTCCTTACTTAGTGAATCTAAATAATCAACTACATTAAATTTTTCATTCGCACCTAACACCAAGTCAACTCCTTTAATTTTAGAAATTGATTCTGGTTTGAGTTGAGCATAACATCCAATAACAATTTTAAATGCATCAGGGTTACTTTTATTTGCCTTGTTTAAAATGTTTTTAAACTTTTTGTCAGCATTATTAGTAACAGAGCAAGTGTTGATAACATAAAAATCAGCTTTATCAGAAAAATCTGTTAATTCATAACCATTTTCAACAAATGATCTGGCAATGGTTGAAGTTTCAGTAAAATTCAATTTGCAACCAAGCGTGTGAAATGCGACTTTTTTCTTTGCTAACATTTTTTTATCCTAAAAGGATTGTAAATTTACGACTAATTATGTTTCTCAAAAACGATATATTAGTTTTTAAGCAAAAATTATACTTTAAATTAATTGCTTTATTTATATTTTTTTCATCATGTGAAGAAAGAAAGTCTATAGATTTAAACACTGTTTTCAGATATAATGAGCATAAGAATATAAATTCATTAGATCCGATTTTTGCAAAAGATATTGCAAATATACAAGCAGTAAATCAACTTTTTAATGGTCTTGTTGAAATGGATAAAGAATTAAATGTTGTCCCCTCAGTAGCTAAAAGCTGGAAAATTTCAGAAAACGGAAAGCTTTACTCATTTAATATTAATACATCAGTTGAATTTCATCCGCATCCAAGTCTTGAAAAAAGAAATGTTACTGCCTATGATTTTGAATATAGCTTCAATAGATTATTAGATCCCAAAAATGCTTCACCAGGACGTTGGATATTTGATAAAGTCGATAGCTTTAAGGCAAAAAATGACTCAATTTTTGAAATTAAATTGAAAAACCCTTTTAACGCATTTTTAGGCCTACTTACAATGAAATATTGTTCAGTTGTGCCAAAAAATGTAGTTGAATTCTATGATGATGACTTTAGATCAAATCCAATAGGTACAGGGCCCTTTAAATTTAAGAGATGGGAAGAAAATATCAAATTAGTACTTAGAAAAAATGAAAAATATTTTCAAAAAGATTCAATTGGTAACCAATTACCTTACTTAGAAGCTGTTTCCATAACATTTCTGCCCGAAAAACAAAGTGAGTTTTTACAATTAGTAAAAGGAAAAATTGACTTTGTTTCTGGACTTGACAACTCATATAAAGATGAAATAATAACTAATGATGGTAGACTTAACGAGTTCTATAAAGATAAAAT
Organism: Flavobacteriaceae bacterium; assembly: GCA_002702745.1. Next base: position 11,609 of record PABM01000020.1, read on the forward strand.
TGAAATGTTGCGTGGACCTTATTTAAACACTGAGTATCTAGCATTTTTTTTAAAATCTGAAAAAAATGAAATAAAATCAGAACTAATTCGAAAAGCAATTAATATTGGATTTGATAAAAGAAAGATGCTGAAATTTTTAAGAAATGGGGTTGGTATCCCAGCTGAAGCAGGATTTATACCTTCAGGGCTACCTGGTTACAAAAAAAATGATATAAATAAATACAATCCAGAACTTGCTAAGTCATATGTAAAAACTTATAAAGAAAAATACAACCCTACACCCTCGTTAACTTTAACTACTTCTAGTAATTATCTTGATTTATGTGAATTTATTCAAAAAGAACTTGAGAAAATAGGTGTTGAAATTAATATTGATGTTATTCCTGGATCTGCATTAAAGCAAGCTAAAGCAAATGGCAAGTTAGATTTCTTCAGAGCTAGCTGGATTGCTGATTACCCAGATGCAGAAAATTATTTATCTCTTTTTTATAGCAAAAATCTTGCCCCAGACGGACCTAACTACACTCATTTTAGCAATTATGAATACGACAAAATATATGAGAATTCATTGAGAGAAACAAACCCTGAAAAATCTAAATTATTATATCAAAAAATGGATTCTATTATAACATCAAAATCAATAATTGTTCCTTTATTTTATGACGAAGTTGTGAGATTCATTTCTAAAAATGTTGTAGGAATGGATATAAACGCTACTAATTTATTGGATCTTAGGAATGTTAGAAAAGTAGATTAAAGGTATTTTTTCATTACAATATTGTTAACCTTAAAACCATTTCTTGAATAAAAATTAATTAGCGATTCTTTGCAAAATAATGTTATTCTATAGCATCCTTTACTTTTAGCAACTTTGACCAATTCTTTGATAAGAGAAACGCCTATCATTTTACCTCTTACCTCAGGATCAACAACTATATCCTCAATATGTCCAGCAACCTCACCTCTAACTTTATTTTCAACAACAACACTGCCATAGGCAACAATCTTATTATCATATATTCCAACAATTGAGTTGGAACTAGAATTATTTACAAATTTATCCCAAGCCTTTTCAGGGTCAACTTTTGAAATATCTAAAGGTTTTAATTGGTTTAAAAGAATAAATACCTGATTAAAATCTTCTTTTTCAATATTCCTAAAATATACTTTTGACATATAATTAATTATGTAGTCGGTTAAATGTAAAAAAAAAACCTCTCAAATGTATGTTTGAGAGGTTTTAAGTTTATATTTTTTGATACTATTTTTTGCTAAATTTAGCATACTTAGTTTTGAATTTATCAATTCTACCAGCAGTATCAACTAATTTAGCTTTTCCAGTATAATATGGGTGAGAAGTTCTTGAAATTTCTAATTTAATTAGAGGATACTCAACACCTTCAACAGAAAGAGTCTCATTAGTCTTAGCTGTTGACTTAGCTAAGAATATATCATTATTAGACATGTCTTTAAAAGCAACAAGTCTATAGTTTTCAGGGTGTATTCCTTTTTTCATTTTACCGATTTTGAGGTGCAAATTTATTGATTTTTTAATACTAAACAATAGTTGTAGACATTTAATTTGATTTTTTTGGAATATCGTTTTTGTATATTTGAATCAAATTTTACAAAATCATGGAAACTAACCTTAAGAAAAATACAATCGATTTTGGAATTAAGCTAGGTACATTTTTATTTGTTGTTACAGCTGTAATTTATATTATTGATCTAAAATTATTTACTAATACATGGATAATGCTAGCTTTTATGCTCCCAACGCTTGTTGTAAGCATCTACTCCGTATACAGTGCCAAAAAAATACAAAACCAAATTATAACTTTTAAAGAGGCGTTTACAGCATATTTTTTGTGTGTTGCCATCGGATATTTGATTGTTACGATGGGTAACATTTTGCTGTTTAAATTTATTGATACAGCTGCTGCAGATTTAATTCATGAAGAAATAATGGTTTTTACAAAAACTATGATGGAAAATTTCAATACTCCTTCTGATGTTATTGCCCTCACAATGGATGAAATGCAAAAAAATCACTCTTTCTCATGGATGGCTATTTTTCAAAATTATGCTAATGCACTTTTAAGAAATGCAATTTTCGGAGTAATAATAGCATTAATCTTTAAAAAATCTTAAAATAAGGTGAATATATCCGTTGTAATACCGCTTCTCAATGAAAGTGAATCACTTAATGAATTATGCGCTTCTATATGTGAAGTCATATCAAGTTACAGCTTTACATATGAGATTATCTTGATAGACGACGGTAGTACTGATGAATCTTGGGGGGTAATTCAAACACTTTCTAAAAGTTCCCCCAATATAAAAGGAATAAAATTTAAAAGAAACTACGGTAAATCTCAGGCGTTACATGCTGGATTCTTAAACTGTAATGGTGATGTTGTTTTTACCATGGATGGTGATTTGCAAGACGACCCAAAGGAAATACCAGAAATGTACGATATGATTATAAATGATAATTATGATCTCGTTTCTGGGTGGAAGAAAAAAAGATTTGATTCAATTTTATTCAAGAACATACCTTCAAAAATTTTCAATTTTGCAGCAAGGGTTACTTCAGGAATAAAGTTAAACGATTTTAATTGTGGATTAAAAGCATATAAAAAAGATGTCGTAAAAAACATTAATGTCTATGGTGAAATGCATAGATATATTCCCATTTTAGCTAAAAATGAGGGTTACCGCAAGATTGGTCAAAAAATTGTGAATCATAGAGCAAGAAAACATGGAAATACAAAATTTGGACCTAGTAGATTTTTACATGGTTTTCTGGATTTACTTACTATATGGTTTATTTCTAGTTTTGGAAAAAGACCGATGCATTTATTTGGTTCGTTGGGACTAATTATGCTAACAACAGGTTTTTTATTTGCTGTTTTTCTTGGTTACGATAAAATTTTTGTAAATCCAGATGGCAGGCTAATAACAGAAAGACCTGAATTCTACATAAGTTTAGTTACAATGATAATTGGTAGCCAATTTTTCTCAATGGGCTTTATAGGTGAATTAATCTTAAAAAGTATCAATAAAAGCCCTCAGTACGTAATACAAAAGCAAACAAATTTGTGATATATTTAACAACATTACCCTTCAAATAATCTTGTTAAACCATAATTTTGAAATTATTTCATTCAATGAAAGACACAGTAAATAAAAATATTGAAGAGTGGTCTAAATATCCTTTTTGTGAGCACACACAAAAAGAAATAAATAATCTTGTAAAGGACAAAACCAAATTATATGATGCGTTTTACAAAAATTTAGAATTTGGAACAGGGGGTATGCGTGGACTTATGGGTGTAGGTACAAATAGAATAAACAAATATACAATAGGTAAAAACACTCAAGGAATATCAAATTACCTAAACAAAAATATTGTTGGTAAAAAATCTGCTGTTATTGCCTATGATTGCAGACACAACAGTATGGAGTTAGCAAGAACTGTCGCCGAGGTATTTTCTGCTAATCATATAAATGTATTCTTATTTTCAAATTTAAGACCTACCCCTGAACTTTCATATGCGGTTAGAAAATTAAATTGTACATGTGGAATTGTTTTAACTGCTTCACATAATCCACCTGAGTATAATGGGTTTAAAGTTTACTGGCAAGACGGAGGTCAAATTGTCCCTCCGGTCGATAATTTATTAATTAATGAAATCGAACAAGTGAATTTCAATGATATCAACTTTAATTTCAAGGATGAATTAATCGAAATTATTGATACAAAAATTGACGACTTATTCATTGATATTTGCTTAAAAAACGGATTAAACACTGATTTAAAAAATAGATCTAGTAAAATTATTTTTACTGCTTTACACGGAGCATCATCTACTATAATTTCAAAATTATTAAAAAGAGCAGGGTATAAAAATGCTAAATATGTTGAAGCTCAAATGGTTCCTGATGCTAATTTTTCTACCGTCATTTCTCCTAATCCTGAAGAAGCTGAATCCCTTGATTTAGCTTTAAAGTTAGGAGAGGATGAAAATGCCGAAATGATAATAGGAACTGATCCAGATGCAGATAGATTAGGGGTTGCAGTAAGAGATTTAAATAATAATTTGATATTGATTAATGGAAATCAGTTAATGGTATTAATGTTCGATTATATTTTAAAAAGAAAAAAAACAGGCACTACACTTAATAAAAACCATTTTATTGCCTCAACAATTGTTTCAACACCAATGATTAAAAACATTGCTAGATATTATAATGTTGACTTTAAATTAAGCTTAACAGGCTTTAAATGGATAGCCAAAATGATTCAGGATTTTCCAAATCAGGAGTTTATTGTTGGTGGAGAAGAAAGTTATGGATTGATGATTGGAGACGATGTTCGTGATAAAGACGCTTTAACATCGAGCTTGGCAGCTTATGAAATGATGTCTTACTATAAGGAAAATAACAGTAGTGTTTTCAATGAATTAGTAAAACTTTATATTCTTCACGGATTTTACAAGGAAAAATTAATTTCTATTGTCAAAAAAGGTCAAAAAGGTCAAGAAGAAATAAAAAGTCTTATTAATAATTACAGAAAAAATCCCTTAGAAATTATTTTAGAATCAAGGGTGAAATATTTTTGTGATTATTCAACCTCGATAAAGAGAAATTTAATTGATAAAACGAATGAAAAAATTTTATTACCAAAATCTAATGTTATCGAATTTGAATCAATTGACGGCTGTAAAATTATTTTAAGACCAAGCGGAACCGAACCGAAAATTAAAATGTACATTAGTGTTCATGCTGATTTGGATAACATCAATGAGTTTAAATCCGTAAATATTAGATTGGAAAATAAAATTAAAGAAATAGTTAAAAGTATAGATTTATGAAAACAAACTACTTTAACAGAATATTCCGATATGCATGGGTCTTTAAAAAGTATTTTATACTGAATATAATCACAAATATTTTTTATGCATTTTTTGGAACATTATCCATGATTTCTTTGTTTCCGATGCTGAAGGTACTTTTTAACCAAACAGAACAACTTAATACACCACCTGTTTGGCAAGGAATGTCTGTGGCAGCTAATTACTTTGAAAATTATTTGAACTACTTTGTAACTACAAAAAAGGCTTCTGGAAGTGATGACGTTCTAATTTTTATGGTCTCCATTATCATTATTACATTTTTATTGAAAAATATTTTCAATTATCTGTCTATGTTTTTTATAACTTTTCTTAGAAACGGTGTTGTGAAAAACATAAGAAATGATATATATGAACAGATGATTAAATTATCTCTTTCCTTCTACTCTGAAAAAAAAAGAGGAGATATTGTGGCAAGAATATCTTCCGATGTTCAGGAATTAGACAATTCATTTTTGTCAATTTTTGAATTGATTGTAAAAGACCCTCTAATGGTATTGTTCACTCTAATCTCAATGTTTTTAATAAGTCCAAAACTTAGTCTATTTGTAATTATATTTATCCCAATTTGCGGATTTGTCATCTCTATTGTTGGGAAATCACTTAGAAGAAAATCTCTCAAAGTTCAAAAGGAACAAGGCCAATTTATTTCGCTGGTAGACGAAACCCTTTCTGGGATGAAAATTTTAAAAATATTTAATGCAGAAAAAAAGTTTTTTAAAAAATTTACCGACTCAACAAATAGATTCTATAAATTTTCAAACAGTGTTTTAAATAGAAAAAATCTTGCTAGTCCGTTAAGTGAATTTTTAGGAATATCATCAATTGCTGGTGTGCTGTGGTTTGGAGGGATTATGGTATTAAAAGAAAACTCATTAGACGCTAGTGCATTCATTGTTTATCTTGGACTTGCTTATAATATTTTAACACCTGCCAAATCCTTGAGCAGAGCTACATATAAGGTTAAAAAAGCTTCTGCAGCTGCTGAAAGAATTTTTCACATAATTGATAATGACACAATTATTTTTGAAGATCAAAAGGCACAAAATATTGAATCTTTTAACAGTAGTATAAAAATCAATGATATCACTTTTTCCTATGGATATGAAACTGTTATTGACGGTCTAAACTTACAAATCCCAAAAGGTAAAAGTATTGCTTTGGTGGGACAATCAGGAAGTGGAAAATCTACATTAGCTAATTTAATTTGTAGATTCTATGATGTCAACTATGGGTCAATAAACGTTGACGGGATAAATATTAAAAAATTAAAAAAAGATTCCTTAAGAAATCTTATAGGACTTGTAACCCAAGATTCAATTCTGTTTAATGATTCAATTAAAAATAACCTCCGAATTGCAAAACCTGATGCAACAAATGAAGAGATAATCCAATGCTTAAAAATTGCAAATGCTTGGGAGTTTGTGAGCAAAATGCCTGAAAAAATAGATTCTAATATTGGCGATTCCGGAAATAAACTTTCAGGAGGTCAAAAACAAAGATTAAGTATTGCGAGAGCAGTTCTAAAAAACCCTCCTATACTGGTTTTAGATGAAGCAACTTCTGCTCTAGATAGTGAAAGTGAAAAGCTAGTCCAAAATGCTTTAGAAAATCTAATGAAAAATAAGACTTCAATAGTTATAGCTCATAGATTATCAACAATCCAAAAAGCTGATAAAATTATTGTTTTAGAAAAAGGAAAAATTATTGAATCGGGTGTACATAAAGAACTTATGAAAAATGATGGTATTTACAGCAATCTTGTTAAAATGCAGTCAATATAAATCAGTGTTTAAAAGAGGTGAATAACTATTTATTTAAGTGTATTTTTTTTACTAGTTTATAAATTAATTTGGACTAAATTTAGCATTCATATTCCTTATTAGATGATATCTTTTTTTGAATCTCAAAATCATTCAATTTTTGCAGTACAAACTGATCATACTATTTCAAAGGATGAAATAAAAAAACTTGAATGGTTGTTAGGAAATGCAACTTTACTTTCAGACGATCAAATAAAAAAAGAATTTATTGGGCCAAGAGCTGCAATGATATCACCATGGAGTACAAACGCAGTTGAAATATGTAAAAACATGGGATTAAATTCTATTCTAAGAATCGAAAAATATTTCGAGAGTAAAAATTCTAAAAATGATTTTGACCCTATGTTAAATGAAAAATTTGACTCTTTATCTCAATCGCTCTTCAAGATAAATTTAGATCCAAAAAAAATCACAAGTATTTCTAATATTCAAGAATATAACGAGAAAGAAGGTTTGTCTCTAAGCGAAGATGAAATTGACTATCTAAATAATATTTCGAAAAAAATTAATCGGAAATTGACTGATTCTGAAATTTTTGGGTTCTCACAAGTAAATTCTGAACATTGTAGACATAAAATATTTAACGGTAAATTTATAATTGATGGTGAAGAAAAAGAGCATAGTTTATTTTCATTAATTAAACAAACATCTAAAGAAAACCCTGAAAATATTGTATCTGCCTACAAAGACAATGTTGCTTTTATAAAAGGTCCAAAAATAAATCAATTTGCACCTGCAACTTCAGATAAACCAGATTTTTACGTTTCTCAAGAAATTGATAGTGTAATTTCACTAAAAGCTGAAACTCATAATTTTCCAACTACGGTTGAACCATTCAATGGAGCTGCTACAGGTTCGGGTGGTGAAATCAGAGATAGGTTAGCTGGAGGAAGAGGTTCAATTCCCCTTGCAGGTACTGCTGTATATATGACTCCCTACTCAAGAATTGATGAGAAAAAATGGGAAAAAAATATAAAAGAAAGAAAATGGCTCTATCAAACTCCGTTAGATATTTTAATAAAAGCATCTAACGGTGCTTCAGATTTTGGAAATAAATTTGGACAGCCTTTAATATCTGGGTCAATTTTTACATTTGAAAATGAGACAGACGGAGAAATTCAGGCATATGACAAAGTAATTATGTTAGCCGGTGGTATCGGTTATGCAAATAAAGATCACTCTTTAAAGAAAACTCCTGAGAAGGATGATTTAATTGTAATTATGGGTGGAGATAACTATCGAATTGGAATGGGTGGTGCGGCAGTATCGTCGGCAGATACTGGAGAATTTTCCGCTGGTATTGAACTTAATGCAATTCAAAGATCAAATCCAGAAATGCAAAAAAGAGTTGCTAACGCTATAAGAGGTACAATAGAAAATGATAAAAATTGTATAGTTTCTATACATGATCATGGAGCAGGTGGCCATTTAAATTGTTTAACAGAATTAGTAGAAGATACTGGAGGTTTTATTGAGTTAGATAAACTACCAGTAGGTGACCCAACACTTTCTAATAAAGAAATTATCGGTAATGAATCTCAGGAAAGAATGGGGTTAATCATAAAAAAGGAAAATATTAACGAATTTTTAAGAATTTGTGAAAGAGAAAGGGCTCCGATATATATTGTTGGAAAAGTTACGGATGATAATAGGTTTACAATTAATTCAGATAAAACAAAACTTAGTTGCGTTGACCTAAGTCTAGATCATTTTTTTGGAAGTTCACCAGAAACTATCTTAACCGATACGACAATACATCAAAAATATAATGAATTACAATATTCAGAAAAATTAGTAAATGAATATATAAAAGAATTATTCAGTTTAGAATCAGTTGGGTGTAAAGACTGGCTAACTAACAAAGTTGACAGATGTGTTGGAGGAAAAGTTGCTAAACAACAATGTGTGGGTGAGCTACAGCTACCACTAAATAATTGTGGAGTTATGGCGTTAGATTATTCAACTTCAAATGGAATTGCAACTTCTATTGGACACTCCCCTATTTCCGCATTAATTGACCCAATTGCTGGAAGTAAGAATAGTATTGCAGAAGCATTGACAAATATTATTTGGGCGCCTCTGCAAAATGGAATAAAGGGTGTTTCTCTTTCAGCAAACTGGATGTGGCCATGTAAAAATCAAGGGGAAGATGCAAGACTTTATGAGGCAGTTAAATCTGTTTCAAAATTTGCAATTGAATTGGGCATTAATATTCCTACAGGAAAAGATTCACTCTCAATGAATCAAAAATATGATAATATTGAAGTAAAGTCACCAGGAACCGTAATCATTTCAGCTACAGCTCATTGTAATGATATTTTTAATATTGTAGAACCCGTATTCAAATTAAATCGTGGATCGATTTACTATGTAAATTTTTCGTGTGATAATTTTAAACTCGGAGGGTCCTCATTTTCTCAGATAATCGGAGATATTGGAAATGAAACCCCGTCAATTAATGATGCGAAATACTTTTTAAACGCATTTGAAACAATTCAAATTCTAATAAAAAATAATTGTATAGTTGCTGGTCATGACATAGGATCAGGTGGGTTCATTACCACGTTGATGGAAATGTGTTTTTCATCAAACAATGTTTCAGCAAATATTGATCTCTCAGCATTAAATGAAAAAGATATAGTTAAAACTTTATTTTCAGAAAATAGTGGAATAATAATACAAGTTGACAATGAAGAAGCAGAAAAAACCTTTTCAAAAAATGGAATTAATGCATTAAAGATTGGTGAAGTTATAAGCGGTAATACACTAAATATCAAAAATTTTGAAAATAAGTATTCATTTGACCTGGAAAAATTTAGAGATTATTGGTATCACACATCCATGCTATTAGACAGAAAGCAAACTTCAAATAATTTAGCTGAGGTCAGATATAAAAATTATAAAAAACAACCACTTAAATTTAAATTTCCAGAAAATTTTAAAGGAAATTATAGATTTAATTTGTCACTGGTAAAACCAAAAGCTGCAATTTTGAGGGAGCAAGGCAGTAATAGTGAGAGAGAATTAGCAAACGCACTCTTCATGGCTGGTTTTGAGGTTAAAGATGTTCACATGACTGATTTGATTAGCGGAAAGGAATCCCTCAAGGATATTCAATTTTTAGGTGCGGTTGGAGGGTTTTCTAATTCTGATGTTCTTGGTTCAGCTAAAGGATGGGCAGGGTCATTCAAATATAATGAAATTGCAAAAAGATCATTAGAGGACTTCTTTTCAAGAAAAGATACTTTGTCAATTGGCATATGTAATGGATGTCAATTGTTTATGGAACTTGATTTAATTTATCCAACCCACAAAGAACATGGTAAAATGACATTTAATGATTCTAAAAAACATGAAAGTAATTTTACTTCCGTTAAGATAAACAAAAATAATTCAGCAATGTTGGATAAGCTGGAGGGTTTAACATTAGGTGTTTGGATCAGCCATGGTGAAGGAAAATTTAAACTACCCTACTCTTCTGAAAATTATAATATTGTTGCAGAATATGGTTACAGTGATTATCCGTCAAATCCAAATGGTTCTGATTTTAACTCTGCTATGCTTTGCAGTGATGATGGTAGACATCTTGTTACCATGCCTCACATAGAAAGGTCAATTTTTAAGTGGAATTGGGCATTCTACCATAATGACAGAAATGACAAAGTAAGCCCTTGGATATTAGCCTTTAAGAACGCTAAAGATTGGATTTTAGAAAATTCCATGATTTCGGAATAATATTTGCCGTATCCTAGAAAACTTTTAATGAAAAAGCTTCTTTTTTTATTAGTATCACTTTTGACTTTTCAGTCAACATTTTTGCAAAACATAGATGTTTTTCATAAAGTTAAAATCAATTATTCAAAAGCATCAGATTTAGTAAAACTTGCAAATAATGGAGTCTGTATTGACCACGGAATTAATAAAAAAAATCATTTTTTCATTTCTGATTTTTCCACTGAGGATTTAAATAAGATAAACCTTTTGGGATTCTCATACGAAATCTTAATTGAAGATGTCACAAGCTTTTATCAAGATAGAAATAAGACTGAAATTAAAAGAAAATCAAATGATTATTGTGAAACAACCAATGATATTGGAACACCAGAAAATTATGATTTTAAGGAAGGTGATGATTTTGGAGGCTTTTACACATACAATGAAATGTTGGATGAATTAGATGATATGTATTTCCAATACCCAAATCTTATCTCAGAAAGGGTTAATATTAAAGATCCTAATTATTCAAATTCTCCTCATATTCACAAAACATATGAAGGTAGATTTCTACAATTGGTAAAAATTTCAGATAACCCTGAAACTGATGAAGAAGAGGAGCCTCAAATCCTTTACACAGCTCTTCATCATGCTCGTGAACCAGGATCTATGCAACAACTAATATATTTTATGTGGTACTTACTAGAAAATTATGACTCCAATGAAAGTATTAAGCAAATCATTGATAATTCAGAGTTATATTTTGTACCCTGTGTAAATCCTGATGGATATATATATAATGAAACGAGTGAACCAAGTGGGGGCGGAATGTGGAGAAAAAATAGAAGAGATAATCATGGGGTAGATAATAATAGAAACTATTCTTATGTTGATAATAATGGTAACGAAGTTTGGAATACGTCTGGGACATCAAGCAGTCCTAATGGAAATACCTATGCTGGTGATGAACCATTCTCAGAAGCTGAAAACAGAGCTGTAAGGTATCTAGTTGAGTCAAAAAATTTCAAACTAGCTCTGAATAATCATACATATGGTAATTTACTTTTATATCCTTATGGATATGATTATAATCAACCAACTGATGATGATGAAATCTATCAATTTATTTCGTCTGAGCTTGTGAGTGAAAATAATTATGAAAATATAATAAGCGCTGATCTATACCCCGCAGCTGGTGATAGTGATGATTTTATGTATGGAATGCTAATTACAGAAAATAACCAAACAAGAGAAAAAATATTTGCTATGACACCTGAAATTGGTAGCTCATTTTGGCCACAGTCATCAACAATTGAAGACCTTTGTAAAGGAATGCTCAATTTAAACTTAACAGCCGCTAAAATGATTGGGAATTATGCAAAATTAGAGGATAATACTTCAAACTTTATTTCTAGTCTCAATTTTCAATCGGATTTTAGTATTCAAAGACTTGGAATTTCTGATGATGAAGAATTTTTAATTTCCATAATACCAGTTTCCTCAAATATTAGTAATGTTTCATCTTCAATTAGTGTCAGTTCAGCTCAAATTGGTGAAATCATTAACGATAGTTTTGATATTTCTTTAAACGAGTCAATTGTTGAAGGAGATAACATTATTTATAAATATGTTTTAAATAATGGTTTATTTGATGAAGAAATAGAAGTAACAAAGATTTATGGGCAAACACAAATAATTGTTGAAGATGAAAGCGATAATTACAATAGTTTCTGGGATGACAGTTCTGAATGGTCTAACACCTATGAAGAATATTTTTCACCGCAAACTAGTATTACAGATTCTCCATATTCTAATTACAGCAATAATTCTGAAGAAATAATTCAACTAATTAATCCTATAAATCTTTCTGGATATGTTTATGCTGAAATTAATTTTGATGCTAAGTGGAGCATTGAATCAGGTTATGATTATGTTCAATTGGAAATTTCAGTTGATAATGGAAACACTTGGATTCCACAATGTGGAGAATACACTAGGAAAGGAATAGAAACACATGATTATGCACAAGATGAACCACTATATGACGGAAATCAACCACAATGGATTAGTGAAAGTATTTTGCTTACAGATTATTTAGGCGATGAAATTTTTGTGAGGTTTAAGCTTTACTCCGACGGAGGCCTCAGAAGAGATGGGTTTTATTTTGATAACTTTAAAATAAAGGGGGTTTCAGAAAATTTAAACATTTCTGAAATTGAACAATATGGTTCTAGAATTTACCCCAATCCTGCCAATGATTATATAAATATAGTATCAAAAAATAAGATAAATAGATTAGAGATATATGACTTACTTGGAAAAAAACTTTTTGAAAAAGAAGAACTTGATATCTCAAAAATAAAATTACCAATGTCAAATCCTGGTATTTATATGGTCAAATTATTTTCAGATTCAGGTGTTGAAAATCATAGGATTATAAAAAAATAAAATATTTTTTTAAATTTACCCTGCAAGCATTATATATTGTTAACTTATGTTATTATGATAATTAATAAAGATTTTAGAAGAAGGGTTGATTTTGTTGTTAGACAAACTTGGAAAAACATAGAGAAAATGTATAATCTTGAGGCTTCTAAATATGATGTTACATTCTCAATTAGTTTTACTTTAATAAGTATTGACCCAGAAAACGGAAGTCCATCTACTTCGATAGGCCCTGTAATGGGATTAGAATCTAATAGTATTTCTAGGATATTAAATTCTATGGAAAATAAAAACCTTATTACTAGAAGACCTGATCCTAATGATGGTAGAGGTATAATAATTTCACTAACTAAGCTTGGCTTAAAAAAAAGAAAGATTGTTATTGAAAAAATAAGACATTTCAAAAGTTTAGTTAGATCAAAAATTGATGCGTCTGACTTAGATGCTTTTCACAGGGTTGCTTCCCAGGTTAATGATATTATAGAAGAAGGTGATGTATTTAAAATTTAAAACTCTCTTTTTTTGTTAAGTTCATTCTCTTTCTTTAGCTCTTTTTGAGGAATTACCTTTAAAAAAGTTTCATGTTGCTCAATTGAGTGTGCAATTTTGTTAATTATTTCGTCCGTTGACTCTTTATCATAATCAATTTTTAAAGGTTTTTTTATAGTCATTGTTTGAAGAATGTTTTTTTTCTTTACCCTCAAACCTTTTTTATCAAATGATCTTCTAAATCCATCTATAACAATAGGTACAACTACCGGTTTGTATTGCTTAATTAAAAATGCTGTTCCTTTTCTCACGGGCTTAAATGGAGTGGTTGTTCCCTGCGGAAATGTTATTACCCATCCGTCATCTAATGCTTTTCCGATATTAGAAATATCGCTAAATTTTACTTTTCTATTTACGTCTTCACCATTACTTCTCCATGTTCTTTCAATACTTACAGAACCTGCATAAGCTAAAATTTTTGGAATTAATCCCGCATTCATAGTTTCTTTTGCTGCAATAAAATAAATGTTGGATTTTGGGCTCCATAAATAACCAATATTCTTAATAGAATCTACTCTTCCTTTTAAACTTGCGTTAAATACGTGAAACATAGCAACAACGTCAGCAAAATATGTCTGATGATTGGAAATAAATAAAACATTTGAATCTTCTAAATCTCTAATAATTTCAGAGCCTTCGATTTTAAGTTCATTAAATCCTCTGTATCTCCTATGACTGTAGGCGCCGATAATTCTGATAATCCACTTTTTAACAAATAGTATATGGCCAAAGGGATTTCTCTTAAAAAACTGCATAGACTCACTAAATTAAAAAATTTACTTAGAAGCTAAGTATCTTTCGGCATCTAATGCTGCCATGCAACCTGTTCCTGCTGCTGTAATTGCTTGTCTATATGTATGATCAGCTGCATCTCCAGAAACAAATACACCTTCAATATTAGTTTTTGTTGAACCAGGTTTATTTATTATATAGCCTGTCGAATCCATATCTATGTATGGTTTAAAAATATCTGTATTAGGTTTATGTCCAATAGCAACAAAAAACCCTGTAGCAGGAATATCCTTTATTTCACCAGTTATATTGTTTTTTGTAAGAATTGACGATACTAATTGACCATCTCCTTTAATCTCTAATGTAGATGTGTTAAAAAGTATTTCAATATTTTCAGTTTTCATAACCCTGTCTTGCATAATCTTGGAGGCTCTAAATTCGTCTCTTCTAACTAACATGGTCACTTTACTACATAATTTTGAAAGATAATGAGCTTCTTCACATGCAGAATCTCCACCACCAACTATTACAACTTCTTGGTTTTTATAAAAAAACCCATCGCATACTGCACAAGCTGATACTCCACCGCCAGATTCAAGATATTTTTTTTCAGAATTTAAACCAAGATATTTTGCAGATGCTCCAGTTGATATTATTACTGAATTACATTCCAATTCATGTTCATCATTAATCGATAATTTTAACTTATCAGTAAAATCAACTTTTGTTACCCAACCATTTCGGATATCAGTACCAAATCTTTCTGCTTGCTTTTGTAATTCTACCATCATTTCAGGACCAGAAACTCCGTCTGGATATCCAGGAAAATTTTCAACATCCGTTGTAGTTGTTAACTGGCCACCAGGTTGAATCCCTTGATATAAAACTGGATTCATATTTGCTCTTGCAGCATATATTGCTGCTGTATAACCTGCTGGACCTGAGCCTATGATAAGGCAATTTACTTTTTCACTCATTTACATTTAATTTGATAAACAAAAATATGTAATTATTGTTTATTTGAAGCATGCATTTAACCATTTAATAAGTAGTTTTTTGTAATTTCATTATATGAAGAAGTTTATATTATTTTTTACGGTTTTTTGTTTTTTTAATAATTCATTTCCAAATGAATTGAAATACGAATTAATAGTTGATAATTTAGATGTACCCTGGGCATTTGTTTTTTTACCTGACGATTCAATTTTAATTACCGAACGTAGAGGTGAGTTAATTCACTTTAAAAACGGAATAAAAACGGTTGTCAAAAATCTTCCTGAAATTATTTCTAAAAATCAAGGAGGGTTGCTCGACATCGAATTACACCCTAATTATTCTAAAAACAAATGGATATACATTTCTTACTCATCTTCTAACGATAAAAATGAAGGAACAAATACATCTATTTTGAGATTTAAATTGAAAGGAAATCAAGCAACTAATCAAGAAATAATTTATAAGGCCTTACCGAACAGTAAAAGAAATCTTCATTATGGAAGTAGGATGGTATTTGACAAGGATAATTATTTATTTTTCAGTATTGGCGACAGAGGAAATCGGGATCTTAACCCGCAAGATATCAATAGAGATGGTGGTAAAATCTATAGATTACATGATGACGGAAGAATTCCGATTGATAATCCTTTTGTTAATGAGAAAAATTCAAAAAAAGCGATTTTCAGCTATGGTCACAGAAACCCCCAAGGAATGTTTTATGACGAAAAAAATAATAAAATATGGATTCATGAGCATGGCCCTAGAGGTGGTGATGAAATAAATATCATTGAAGCTGGAGAAAATTATGGCTGGCCATTAGCCAGCTACGGTATAAATTATATCGGAACAAAATTTACGAATAAAACTTCTATAGATGGTATGGTTGACCCAATTCACTTTTGGGTTCCGTCTATTGCACCCAGTGGTATGGTTTATGTTGACAACCCAAAATACCCGTCACTAAATAAAAGTATTTTAATAGGGTCTTTAAAGTTTCAATACATACACCAATCCATTATTAAAGACGGCAAAGTAATAGAGGAAAAAAAATTATTTGATCAAATTGGCAGAGTAAGATCAGTTGAGTTAGACAAAGACAAAAATATTTTTGTGGGGGTTGAAAACCTTGGAATTATAAAACTAACAGAATAACATGTTCATTATAGGAATTACTGGTGGTACTGGAAGTGGAAAAACTACAATTGTTAACGAAGTCATTAATTTATTTGATGCATCAGAAATTTGTTTGTTGTCTTCAGATTCATATTATAAGAATAATGCCAGTTTAGATTTTAACCAAAGGGATAAATTAAATTATGATACACCTGAGGCAATTGACTTTGACTTATTAAATAAACATATTGATTTACTTAAACAAGAAATAAATATTAATGTACCTAACTATTGTTTTACTACACATTTAAGACTTGAAAAAACAACAGTAGTAGAACCAAAAAAAATATTAATAATAGAAGGTATCTTGATTCTTACAAATAAAACTTTAAGAGACAGTATTAATTATTCGGTATTTTTAGATTGTCCACGAGATGTAAGATTCCAAAGAAGGCTGGAAAGGGATATCAAAGAAAGAGGAAGAAACTATAATGATGTTATAAAACTATTTGAAACTAGACTTGACATTATGCACTCTGAATATGTTGAACCACACAAAACATTTTGTGATTTAATTTTAAATACGTACGAAAATATTAAAATTAGTCCTTTGATTAACGTAATAAAAAAGAATTTGTGATGAAAAATAAAATTTTAAAATTTATTAAAAGCACCTATGGAATTATTATAATATTATTCATTTTTTGGATGATATTTTTTGATAGTAATTCTCTAATTTTTCACAGCGAACTAAATAATGACATTAAAGAATTAAATGAGCAAAAAACATACTACAAGAAAGAAATTTCAAAAGACAACATTGAACTTGAAATGATACAATCTGACTCAGGACTTGAAAAATATGCAAGAGAAAAATTATTTATGAAAAAGGATGATGAAGAAATTTTTTTAATAGAATATGACACAATTTCTGATTAAATGAAAGTTGAAAATACTATATATAATCAATGGGCTGCAAAGATAATAAATGACATTGGGGAAAAGGAATATTGTGATTTATTCTCATTATCAAACGAAGAAGTAACTATTTCACCGCACTATTCAAAAAATGCTGATTCTATAATCAATCCCAATAAATTATTATTTCCAAAAACCTGGAATATTATGGGCGATATTGATTGCAGGAACATCATTGATTTAAATGAGGAAATAAAAAAATTATTAGAGAATGACATAAATAATTTCACATTATATAATTATGCAAATGAGGATATTGATAAGTCAGTTATTTCAAGGGGTAATTTTTTTATCAGCTCTGATAAATTCATGGAAAAGACTGATCTAAATATTTTAATTGAACCAAAATTGGACTCAATAAATGATTTAAATTTAAATGATTGTGTAAATGAAAAATTTAAATTAAATATTTCATCAGAATTTTTTAAAAACTCTGGAGCTAACATAATACAAGAAATTGCCTTTTTAATCTCAGTAGCTTCAGAATTAGTAGAAAAATATGGAATTAATCTTATTGAAAAAGTATCATTTGAGGTAATTCAGGGAAATAATTACTTTTTTGAAATAGCAAAAATTCAAGTTTTAAGAATTATTTGGAGTATAATTTCAAAAGAATATGGTAAACAGATCGATGATTGTATCATTACTGCTAAACCATCCGTAAAAAACAAAACAATTGAAAATTATAATAATAATATTATAAGATCAACTTCAGAGTGTATGTCTGGAATTTTAGGNGGTTGTNATTTTATAAAATCCATCCCATATGACATTAAATTTAAGAANAGAAATGAATTTTCTGAAAGAATTAAATACAATCAACTATTAATTTTAAAAAATGAAACTNCAATTNACAAGGTTAATAATGCCATNAGTGGTAGTTATTATCTGACTTATTTAATCGAAAACTTAGCTCAAAAATCTATTGATTTATTTAAAAAAATAATATCAAACGGAGGTTATTCTGAGAGTTTAAAAAATGATGGGCTTTTTAATCATATTTTACTNAACTCAAAAAAAGAAAAAGAACAATATANTTCAGGGGAAAAAATTTTAGTGGGATTCAATAAATATANAGATGAATAAAAAGAATTTTNNCAATATAACCCTAAANGACTTTAGTCCAAAATCTANCAAAAAAGANAAAAATGTGTTTTTTGANACCGATGAACAAATAAAAATTAAATCTAATTATTATTCAAAGGATTTTTCAAAAATAAAAGTATCTGAGTCAATCGCNGGATTACCACCGTTTGTTCGTGGGCCTTACTCATCTATGTATACCAAAAAACCATGGACAATTAGACAATATGCAGGTTTTTCAACGGCAAAAGAAAGTAATAAATTTTATAGAGAAAATTTAAAAGCTGGACAAAAAGGCCTTTCTGTTGCTTTTGATTTGCCAACCCACAGAGGTTATGATTCNGATAATCCCAGGGTNATTGGAGATGTTGGGAAAGCGGGGGTAGCCATTGACAGTGTTGATGATATGAAAATATTATTNGATGGGATTCCANTAGACAAAATGAGCGTTTCAATGACNATGAANGGAGCGGTATTACCAATTATGGCATTTTANATTGTTGCTGCTGAAGAACAAGGAGTTGATATNGNAAAACTTTCTGGAACTATACAAAATGATATTTTAAAAGAATATATGGTAAGAAATACATTTATATATCCTCCAAAAGATTCGATTAGAATCATTGCAGATATTTTTGAGTTTACAAGCAAGAATATGCCAAAATTCAATAGTATTAGCATTTCNGGNTATCACATGCAAGAAGCGGGAGCTAGTGCTGATCTAGANCTNGCNTATACTCTNGCTAATGGNATTGAATATGTAAAAACNGGNATNAATGCNGGGCTTAAGGTAGANGATTTTGCNAATCGATTTTCNTTTTTTTGGGGTATTGGAATGAATCATTTTATGGAGATAGCTAAGATGAGNGCTGCTAGATATCTTTGGACTAAACTAATGAAACNGTTCAAACCTAAANNAGAAAAGTCATACTGCTTAAGAGCNCATTGTCAAACAAGTGGTTGGAGTTTGACTGAACAAGAGCCATTTAACAATATAACNCGTACAACGATTGAAGCTTTATCAGCAGTCTTTGGAGGAACCCAAAGTCTACATACAAATTCATTGGACGAAGCGATAGGATTACCAACAAAATNTTCTGCAAAAATTGCAAGAGATACNCAATTAATAATTCAAGAAGAAATTGGAGCATGTGACACAGTTGATCCCTGGGGCGGAAGTTATTATGTTGAATATTTAACNGAAGAACTTATAGAAAAAGCAATGGTTCACATAAATGAGATAAATGATGCGGGTGGAATGACTAAAGCCATTGAAANAGGGATTCCCAAGATGAGAATTGAACAAGCGGCAACAAAAAAACAAGCAAAAATTGATAATAAAGAATTTGTGATAGTGGGGGTAAATAAATTTCAATTAAATGAAGATGAATCAATAANTTATTTAGAAATAGATAATGAAGAAGTAAAAAATAATCAAATAAACAATTTAAAAAAGATTAAAAGNTCCAGAGATNAGTCTGAAGTTCANAAAATTTTAAATGAGTTAAGAATTGCNNCAAAAGAAAAAAATAAAAATTTACTAGNTTTAGCTGTAAAAGCTGCTCGTGCTAGAGCTACATTAGGTGAAATTAGCTTAGCTTTGGAAAAAGAGTTTGGAAGATACAAATCAGAAATTAGAAGCTTTTCGGGAGTATATAAATCAGGNATGAAAGACAATAGTTCTTATATAAATGCTGTAAATCTTTGCAATAAATTTGCAGANATTGATGGTAGAAGACCAAGAATTTTGATTGCAAAANTTGGTCAAGATGGCCATGACCGTGGTGCAAAAGTGATTGCTACTAGTTTTGCTGATATTGGATTTGATGTAGATATAGGGCCATTATTTCAAACACCNGAAGAAGTTGCCAAACAAGCAGTTGAAAATGATGTTCATATAGTAGGAATTTCATCACTTGCTGGTGGTCACAAAACACTTGTNCCAAATTTAATTAAAGAATTAAAAAAATATGATAGTGATGATAAAATGATTGTTGTTGGAGGTGTNATACCAAAAAAAGATTATGAATTTCTATATGAAAAAGGGGTTAAATGTATTTTTGGGCCAGGGTCAAATATTGGNAAATCTGCAAGTACCATATTAGAATCTTTAATTAAAACTTATAGTTAATTTTTCCTGTTAATATTTTAAAATTTCTTTAACAAGAATTAGTTCTAATTAAATTTTATTAATCGTACATTTAAATTTATTTCTAGGTCAAAAATATGAGTAAAATTATTGCNATTTCTAATCAGAAAGGAGGGGTTGGAAAAACCACAACTTCNGTGAATCTATCTTCTTCACTTGCAGCTNTAGAAAAAAAAGTNTTATTAATAGATTTTGACCCACAAGCAAATTCAACATCATCCATNGGANTTGANATAAATATTGGAAGTAAAACAATTTATGATTTATTGGAAAATNAGTGCTCATCGGATGATTGTATTAATAANACTAATCTTGAATTTCTAGATGTAATTCCTGCTCATATAGACTTAGTNGGAATTGAAATTGAATCAATCGATATGATTGAAAGAGAGTATTTATTGAGAAATACAATTTTTGATTTTAAAGCTGATTATGATTTTATNATTATAGATTGCCCTCCATCTCTTGGATTGTTAACANTAAATGCTTTGACAGCAGCCGATTCAGTNTTGATTCCTATTCAATGTGAATATTTAGCNCTTGAAGGACTTGGTAAATTACTAAATACAATTAAAAGCATTCAAAAACTACATAACAAAGANCTTTCAATTGAAGGTTTNTTATTAACGATGTATGATACTAGATTAAATCTCTCAAATCAAGTAAAAAAGGAGGTTAAACTACATTTCAATGAAATGGTTTTTAAAACAGTTATTCACAGAAATGTAAGATTGGGAGAGGCAACCAGTTACGGAAAAAGTATNATAGATTATGATGTAAGCAGTAAAGGTGCAGATAATTATTTAAATTTAGCAAAGGAAATTATTTCAAAAAACTGATAATGGCTAAAGCAACAAAAAAACAAGTTTTAGGTAGAGGTCTAACNAGTATACTTAAAGATTCTAAAAACAAGGCAAGTNCAATTTCNAAAATTAAAACAAACTACAGTACTGAAATTGAAATTTCTAANATAANCCTTAATCCATTTCAACCAAGATCTNCTTTTNACAAGGAAAAATTAGAGGAATTAATTATATCNATCAAAAATATTGGNTTAATNCAACCAATCACAGTAAAAAAATTATCAAAAAATGAATTTCAATTAATTTCTGGAGAAAGAAGATTAAGAGCATTTAAACAATTAAAAATTAATAAAATTCCTTGTTATATCAGAAAAGCCAATGACCAAGAATCATTAGAAATGGCTCTNGTTGAAAATATTCATAGACAAGACTTAGATGCCATTGAAATAGCAATTTCNTATAATAGATTAATTGAAGAAATTAAACTTACACAAGAGNAATTGAGTGATAAAATNGGAAAAAAAAGATCTACGGTAAGTAATTATTTGAGATTACTCAAGCTAAACCCAATAATTCAAAGTGGAATNAAAGATGGCTTNATTTCAATGGGCCACGGAAGAGCAATGATCAANATTGATGATGAAAANCTTCAACTTTCGATATATGAAAAGATAATTTCAAAAAATTTATCNGTTAGAAANACCGAGAGACTAATTAAATCTTTAAAANATCCGCATATAAAAAAGAAAAACAGTAAAGTACTTTTAGATTTCACCAAGGAAAAGAATAAAACAGAAAAAAATCTAGATACCAAAGTNGAATTCATTTTCAAAAATGATAANAGCGGTAAAATTATTTTAAGTTTTAAATCTAAAAGTGATTTTCAAAGAATAGTAAANAAAATAAATGAATAAAAAGTCATTATATATNATCGTTTTTNTTANGNCAATTTTTATGTTTAGTCAAAATGAACTTCCTGATAANGATTTAGAAATGGCTTTAAGACCTTCAAAAGCNACGTTTTATTCCGCTGTTCTTCCTGGGCTGGGTCAAGCTTACAATAAAAAATATTGGAAAATTCCNATAGTTTATGGAGCNCTAGCTACTGGAATATATTTTTATAATCAAAATGATAAAGATTATAANAGGTATAGAAATGCATATAANAGAAGATTAGCAGGTTTTACTGATGANGAGTTTTANGGTAATGGACTATACCCTTCAATTTCTAATGATGGGTTAATAAGAGCTCAAAATACATTAAAAAGAAATAAAGAGCTTTCAATTTTAGTTACGGTAGGACTTTATATTCTAAATATTATTGATGCTAATGTTGATGCACATTTACTTCAGTATAATCTTGACGATAATTTGACATTAGAACCAAAAATAAATTATAACGAAGTTNTAAATAAATCAAATTTTGGAATTTCTCTAAATGTAGAATTATGATTGAAATCCTATTTATTTTACTTTTTTTAAATATTATCCATGGAATTGGTACATGGAAATTATATAANATTTCGGGTAATAAGGGNTGGCAGTCATTCATACCTGTCTATAATATATTGGTTTTACTCAAAATAGTTAANAGACCATGGTGGTGGATTTTTATTTTAATTTTACCTGTTNTAAATATNATAATTATTCCTGTTCTNTGGGTTGAAATCTCAAGAAGTTTTGGAAAAAACAAATATACTGACACTATACTTTCTATCTGCTCATTAGGATTTTATAATTATTATATTAACTATTTTTCAAAAGCTAAATATGTTGAAAACAGAGACATAAATCCAAAAAGCTCTAATGGAGAGTGGACTAGTTCAATAATTTTTGCTGTAATAGCTGCTACATTTGTTCACACTTATTTTATGCAACCCTATACAATTCCTACTTCTTCACTCGAAAAATCTCTTTTGGTTGGAGATTTCTTATTTGTTAGTAAGTTTCATTATGGAGCAAGAGTGCCTATGACCACAGTAGCAGCCCCTATGGTACATGACACTATTCCAATCATAAAAACACGTTCTTACATAAATAAAGAACAACTTCCATTTGTAGCAGAACTTCCATATATGAGATTACCGGGGCTGCAAAAGATAAAGAGAAATGAAATAGTATGCTTTAATTGGCCAGTTGATACATTTAAAAATATGTACTATACTGACAAGTATTATTACAAACCCATTGATAAAAAAACCAATTATGTAAAAAGAGCTGTTGGAATTGCAGGAGATACATTAGAAGTAATAAATGGTTACGTTTATATAAATGGACAAAAAAATCAATTGACAGAAAGAGCTAAACTTCAATTTTCATATTTAGTTCAACCAAAAAAAAATAAGTTTAACCAAAAAGTTATGATTAATAATTATGATATAACTGACAGGTTTGGACCAATAAATAGTGATTATACTTATAAGTTTATGGGTATAAGTAACTCATCACTTGAGAAGCTAAAAAAAGATACAAACGTTGAATGGATAAAAAAAGATACTTTTCCAAAGGGATTTAAAGACCCTTCTGTTTTTCCCCAAAAATCATCCTTCAATTGGAATAATGATTTTTATGGACCGATATACATACCTAAAAAAGATTCTTCAGTTGAATTAAATAAAAAGAACTTAGCTATTTATGAAAGACTCATTAGGGTTTATGAGAATAATGATTTATTTATGATGGACGGTAAAATTTATGTTAATGGAATTGAAACAAAAAAATATACATTTAAGCAGGATTATTATTGGTTAATGGGTGATAATAGAAGTAATTCTCAGGATTCAAGATCATGGGGTTTTGTGCCTTTTGATCATGTTGTTGGAAAACCAGTTTTTAAATGGCTAAGCATTGATTATAATGCAAAGGGTTTTAATAAAATCCGTTGGGATAGAATGTTTACTACGGTTCATGGAGAGGGTAAACCAACTTCTTATTTTTTATATTTTATTGCAGTTGTGGTTTTATGGAATGTAATTTCTTATTTCAGAAGAAAGAAATTACAATGACTTTAATTCACCCAACTTATTTTCCCAATATTGAACACTTTAATCATATATTAAAATCGAATTATTTATGCTTCGAGATTAATGATTTTTATCAAAAACAGACTTTTAGAAACAGAACATCAATTTATGGTTCAAACGGAAAATTGAACTTAGCAATTCCCGTAAAATACTCTTACAAAAACAAAGAAAAACTCAAGGATATAAAAATTTGCAATGATACTAAATGGCAAAAAAATCATTTAAAATCAATACAAATTTCATATCGGAGTTCCCCTTATTTTGAATTTTTCGAAGATTACTTTTCTGAATTTTTTAAAAAAAAAGAAAAATTCCTAATTGATATTAGTATTAAATCAATCGATTTAATAGTTCAAATATTAGAACTAGAACTAAATTACTCTTTTACTAAGGAATACAAGGCTGAATATCATTTAAAGAATGATTTACGAAATATTAGCAACAGAAAAATAGAGGAAACAAAAAACATAATTCAAAGATATCCCCAAGTATTTGACAATCGACATGGTCACATACAAAATTTAAGTATACTTGACTTAATCTTTAATGAAGGAATAGGATGCTTAAATTTTTTTAATAAATCTAAAATTTAAGTTCAGTATAGATCGGTTCGTGATCAGAAAGATTAAGCTTAAATGTTTTAAATGAATTTATTTTAAATAATTCCTGTGTCAAAATAAAGTCAATCCTTAATGGAATAAAATTATAATTATATGTAATTCCTAGTCCATTACCTTTTGCTTTGAATGCATCAGTGAGGCTTTTGGAAAGTTCTTTGTATACATAAGAAAAGGCTGTATTATTTAAATCTCCTGAAACTATAACCTTATATGGACTGTTTTCTATACTATTTTTAAGTTCCTTGACTTGCTGCTCTTGCTGTATGAAAGTATCTGATATATTTTTTATAACCTTCTCATTCTTTTTATTTATATCAATTAAGGGATTGGCCTTTTCAAAAGAAAACGATTGAAGATGAATATTATAAATTCTAATAGTGTCATTCATAATTTTTATATCAGAAAAGATTGCATTATTTGAAGAACTATTAAAATTTACCACGCCTTTATTAATAATTTGATATTTAGAAAATATTGCTTGTCCATATTTTAAATTATCACCTCTCAATTTTTCATACACATATGGATAATTATTAATTTTGAATTCAGAATTTTGGTATTCCTGAAAACAGATAATATCAGGATTCTTTCCTTTTATAAAGTCTCTTATTTTTATATTGACATTATCTTCCTCAATCCATTTATAAATATTAAATAATCTTACATTATAGCTAATTATTGAAATTTCATTACCTCCTAAAAATCTAGAATTATTAGAAAAATTTATGAAGCTTATCAAGCTATCAACCCCGATTATCAAGACTACAAGTGATAACAAAAATTGTCTTTTGAGTTTTGCAATCCAAAATAAAAGAAAAAGAATATTTGCTATGATAATTAAAGGGGAAAATAAACTAAGAATTGAAAATTGATAAAAAATTGATGGCCTTAAGTAGGGAATTAATAAGGAGCCCAAAAAAAGGAATGCAATTATCGAATTAATAAAAAAAAGAAGCTTTTCAAAAAGACCTAAGTTTTTCATTTTTTTCCACCTTGTTTGAACAGATATTCTTTCTCATCCTTGTCTAAACTTTCATATCCACTCTTACTAATCTTATCTAAAATTTTATCAACTTTTGTTTGTTTGTTTTTATTAGTATATTTTCTAGAAGGGGGTTTTTTTCTTTTAATAAATTTTGGAAAACCATATAATGAATAATAGTAATATACACCTACCAAGTAACCTCCCAAATGTGAATACACTCCAAATTGTCCAGGTGAGATAAGTTTTAGAAAGTCTGTGAATAAAATAAAAGCAATTAAATATTTGTACTTAATAGTAAATCTAAATATCCTGAGCCCTAAATCTGGAGATAATAATAACAAAAACATTAAAAGAGCAGAAATTCCAGCGGATGCACCTATAAGAGGAGATTGAGATCCTGAAAAAAGATAAATAACACCACCAAAAAAAATTCCTACAAAAAAAAGATTAATTGAAATTTTCTCACCTAATAAATTTGAAATTGAATTGGTTGTAAACAAAAGAAGAAATATCATAAAAATAAGCTCAAACAAACCTTGATGTATAAAAGAATATGTAATAATTGCCCAAGGCTTAGTCAAAAAATTTAAGTCGAGAGAAAGCAAAGAAATTATTTCTTGCTGGAAACCAAAAACCGGAGAAAGACGATAGATGATAAACATCAAAATATTAATCCCGATAATTTTCTGAAAGAAATTAAGATTTGAAAAATTCAAATTAAGATTATTTTGAAAATTCATTAGTACCAACGGTTTTGATTAAATTGGTTTTTTTTCCAATAGTACATTATCAGAAAGCCTGTTAAGGCTCCGCCAATGTGGGCAATATATGCTGTATTACTTGGACTGAAAATCGCTTGACCTGTAATTGCTGAAAACAAATCAAGAAGAATTATTCCAGGAATAAAATATTTTGCTTTTATTGGAACTGGAAAAAATATTAGCATAAGTTTACTTTCAGGAAAAAACATTCCAAAAGCTACTAAAACTCCCATGATTGCACCAGATGCCCCAACCATAGTAGATAAAAATGAGGTATTAAAGCTTAAGAGGCCGTCAGCCCCCAAAATATTACCCCAATTTGTATTATATCTACCTTCCATTAATAAATTCATAACTAATTGAGAATCATAACCACTACTGCTTAAGATATCTAGGTTAGAATAAAAAGAATAATACAGAAAGCTAATCTGAGCGAGTGCAGCTCCTAAACCACATGTAATATAAAAAAATAGAAATTTTCTAGATCCGAAAATGGATTCAATAGCAGAACCAAACATCCATAGTGCAAACATATTGAAAGCTAAATGTAATATTCCTCCATGCATAAACATATGCGTAATAAGCTGCCAAAATTTAAAGTCAGGGTTTTCAGGAAAGTGCAAACTAAACAAAGAATAAATAAATTCGGTATTTAATGACATACTTGAACCAAAATAAAATATTAAATTGATTACAAGAAGTTGCTTAACAGTAGGTGAAATTCTATTCATTTACTTAAACATATTTTCAATTTCAGAATAATTAATCTTTACATAAGTCTTGAGGTTAAAGGGACATATCATTGTTTCTTTGCAAGCAAACAATGAGTTTATAATATATTGTTGTTCTTTTAAATCAAGAGACTTACCATTCCTAATTGACATAGATTTAGACATGATTTTACATATTAAGTCAGATTCACTAAAACTATTATCAGGAATTTCATTTTGTATATTAAAAATTAAATTTTCAAATAATTCTTTCAAATTATCAGTATTAACAAATGATGGGACCGCATTTATATTAATTTTTTTAGACTCTAAATCAAAGTCTAAGCCAAAATGATTTAGAATATTTTTATTAGATTTTATTATTTCAATATCAACTTCAGGAAAATCAACAACTATTGGATGAAGTAATTTTTGTGGATTAACCTTGTTTAAAGTTAATGATTTCAGAAAGCTTTCATATAAAATTCTTTGATGTGCTCTTTCTTGGTTGATTATTATCAATCCTGATTTAGTCTTATTTACAATAAACTTTTTATTTAATTGAATAGGGTTAACTAAATGAATATTTGATTCAAAATCTTCAAAATTAAATTCCTCTAATTCGTTACTTTCTGACGAAAACTCTAAAGAGTCCATTTTTTCTTTAAATGAATCTATCTCTACATATTTTTCACCAGATTCATTTACTTCAAAGGGATTATAATTTGTGTTAATATCAATACCAACAGAGTTAGAATTACCATTCTTCTCAAAATCATATGGGGTGTCTAAAGACTTATCTCTGTTGAAGTCTAGAACAGGTGTAATATTATATTGACCCAAACTGTGCTTAACGGAGGCTCTTAAAATAGCATAAATTGAATGTTCATCTTCAAACTTAATTTCAGTTTTTGTAGGGTGAATATTTATATCGATTGAAGCAGGATCAACTTCTAAATTTAAAAAATAGGAAGGGTTATATTTTGAATCAATCAGGCCCTCAAATGCAGAATTAATGGCGTGATTTAAATATGGACTTTTAATAAACCTGTTATTTACAAAGAAAAATTGCTCTCCACGGGTTTTTTTAGAATACTGTGGTTTAAATATAAATCCATCTACATTTAAAATTTCTGTATTCTCAAAAACAGGAACAAGTTTTTCTGATGATTTGACGCCAAATAAATTAACGATTCTTTTTTTAAAATTAGAAACAGGAAGTTTATACATTTCAGATTCATCATTATAAAAAATTAATTTTATTTCAGGGTGAGCTAATGCAACCCTGAAAAATTCGGTCACAATATGTTTTAATTCGACATTATTTGATTTTAAAAAGTTTCTTCTTGCAGGTATATTAAAAAAAAGATTTTTAACAAAAACCTTAGTTCCTACTTCGCTTACTGTTGATTTATTGCTCTTAATTTCACTGCCATGAATTTCTATCTCGTTAGCTAATTCAAAACCAGATTGTTTTGAGATTAAATTGACATGTGAAATTGCAGAAATACTAGCCAATGCTTCACCTCTAAATCCTTTAGACTTAATATTGAATAAATCTTTTGCGTCTGAAATTTTTGATGTTGTATGTCTATCAAAACATATCAAGACGTCTCTTTTAGACATCCCAACTCCATTATCAATAACCTGTATCATTGTCTTGCCTGCATCTTTAACTAAGATTTTTATTTCTGTTGCATTAGCATCGATTGAATTTTCCAGCAATTCCTTTACCACAGAAGCCGGCCTTTGCACTACTTCACCAGCTGCAATTTGATTAGCAACATTTTCGGGTAAAATATTAATAATGTTTTTCATCAATTAGTTATTTTAAATAAAAAAAAACAATAAAAATAAAGAGACTAAAATTGATAAAATAATTACAAGTCTTATTTTAACAGACTTTTCAGATCCTTTCTTATAGTCATCAACTGCATTTCTAAATTTTTTTCTAAAACTATTATCATTTCCAACAGTAGTTCTATAATCGTTGAACTTTGATTTAATTTTTTTCGACACAGAATACTTTCCTAAATAGGAGTTATCCTCAGAATATCTGCCAGAATGACTGTAACGTTTATTTTTTTTTAATTTAAAAAGACCCAAACCGTGATATATGAATTTAACTAAATATAATAAATATCTTAATTAATGTATATCATTTTCAAAGCAGTTATCGCTGCTTCAACTCCTTTATTTCCAAATTTTCCTCCAGATCTAGCCAATGATTGATTTTTATTGTGGTCAGTTAGTACGCAGAAAATTATAGGCACTGTGCATGAAATATTTAATTGCATAATTCCGTTGGAAACAGCGTTACAAATAAAATCATAGTGATCAGTTTCCCCCTTAATAACACATCCTATGGCGATGATGGCGTCTAGATTTTGTTTTGATAATTCTTTACAGCCATACACAAGTTCAAAACAACCAGGAACCCATGAAATTTTGATATTTTCATTTTTTATACCAAGCTCAACTAATTTTTCTTGAGCCCCACTAAGTAAATTTGAAGTAATATCTTTATTCCACTCAGATACCACAATCCCAATTTTATTTTTTTCCAAATTAGGGAAATCCTCTAAAGTTATTTTTGTGAAATGTTGCCCTCTTAGTTTCATTTACTTTTTTGATGCAATTGCTTTGGAAATAAATGCATCTATGTTTTTTGCTTCAGGACTTTTTGGGTAATCTAGCTTAATACTGCTAAAATACTCTTCCGCTTTTTTAAATTTATTTAATCTCATAGCTACAGTGCCTGACTTATATAAAAATAATGGAGTTGTAAAATTATTATCAGCTTTTGAAGCTTTCACGTAATAATCATAAGCATCTTCAAACTGGTTTAACTCAGCAAAAGCATCGCCAATTGCCCCTTTAGCTAATGAACTAAGCAATATGTCATCAGAGCTAAATTTTGATAAATATTTAATGCTGTTTTGGTAATCATTCATGTTTAAATATATCATGCCGGTATAATAATTTGCTAGATTTGCAGCATTTGTTCCGCTAAATTCTTCGATTACGTCAAGCATACCCATATTAAGTTCATCTCCATTCAGTGCAATATTATATACAGAATCATTATCAATTAAAATTGCTTCATCAAACTTTTTTTGTGCGAAGTACATCTCATTAAAAGCCTTACTTTCTTTAGGCTCTGTTATTAATTTATAATAGGCAAAAAAACCAATAACCATGATTGATATAAAACCTACAGCACCAAGAATTATATTTTGATTTTTTTCAACCCATTGTTGAGTTTTGGATGATCCTTCATCAAGTGTATTAAATACATTTGCAGTTGTTGACTTGTTTTCAAGAGCTTCTGCCTTATTAGAAGACACTTTATTTTTAAAACCTCTTTTCTTGTATGTTGCCATAATATTATTTTAGGGAGTAAAAATAAAATTTTTATTATTAAAAATTGGATAATTTATTTGTTATTTTTGGGTTAAGTGGATTACAATTCAATTTCTCTAATACTATTTATATTTTATGTTTTTAAAAGAGTTATCATTAACAAACTATAAAAATTTTGAAAGCCTCAAGTTTAGTTTTGAAACTAAAATTATTTGTTTTGTAGGACTTAACGGAGTTGGAAAAACGAATATCTTAGATTCCATATATCATCTTTCTTATACAAAAAGCTACTTCAATCCAATTCCTTCTCAAAATATTAAACACGGAGAATCATTTTTTTTCATTTCAGGAAAGTACATAATTAATGGTAATGAAGAAGATATATTAATATCTCTTAAGAAAGGAGATAAAAAAAGAATCAAAAGAAATAATAAAATCTACAAAAAATTTAGTGATCATATTGGGAAAATTCCACTTGTAATTATTTCTCCTGATGATAGAAATTTAATAATGGAAGGAAGCGAAATAAGAAGAAAATTTATCGATGGAATTATTTCACAAACTAATAAAGAATATTTAAATAATCTTATAGGTTATAATAAAACACTCAAACAGAGAAATGCTTTATTAAAAATGTTTTATGATAATTCAGAAAATATAAAAAAAACCATTGATATTTATGATAAGCAACTTTCATCAGACGCGCAGAAAATTTTCGAGAAAAGAATGGAGTTCCTCTCTGAATTTATTCCGATATTTAAATCTAGATATAAAGAGTTGAGTAATGACAAAGAAAAAGTTGAAATTAAATATAAAAGTGATATTTCATCAGATCAAAATCTATATAAATTACTAAAAAATAACCTTGAAAAAGACTTAAGGTTCCAATATACAACCAAAGGAATACATAAAGATGACCTTAATTTGAACCTTGATGATTTTCCGATAAAAAAATATGGAAGTCAAGGTCAGCAAAAAACATTTTTAATAGCATTGAAACTTGCACAATTTGACTATCTTTCAAAGCTTGATTCAAATCCTATTTTATTATTAGATGATATTTTTGACAAATTAGATGACACTAGAGTCAAGCAAATTATAAATCTGGTTAATGAAGAAAAATTTAATCAAATATTTATTTCTGATACAAATAAAAACAGGTCAGAAAACATTATCAAGAATGTAAATAAATCATATAAAATATTTGAAATTTGAATAAAATTAGTTTGTCAATCATAAGTTTATTTTTCCTAATTTTAAGTTCTTGTGACACTTCGGGAGATTTAAAATATCTTTCTGGATATTGGGAAATATACTCTGTTAAAAAAAACAACAATAAAATTAAAAATTATCCTTTTAGTGGTACTATTGATTATTTTGAGTTGAATGAAAATTTATCAGAAGGTTTTAGAAAAAAAGTTAAGCCCAGATTCGACGGTAATTTTGAGGTTACAATGCATCAAATTGATTTCAATATTGATGAAGAAAAAAAACATGTAAGCTTATTTAAATTTGACTTAAATCTCGGTAATTCAATTAAATTAGTTTACGGTCAAAATCAAAATTTTACTGAGTCTGTATTTAAAATCGACTCAATGAGTTTAATAATAAAAAACTTAGAGGGATTCACTTATGAGTATAAAAGATTTTATCCAAAAAATTATTTAAATGAATAATGAAGAATTAAAGAATCTAATTAACACATTTCTCAAGGAAAATAAACTTGAAAAGGGAATATTAAATATTGATGTAAAGAAAGCTTGGTTTGATCTTATGAATAACGGAGTAGCCAATTACACTACAGATGTAAGTTTGAGAAAAAGGACTCTTTACATAAAATTAAGCTCACCTGCCCTAAAAGAGGAACTAAGCTATGGAAAAGAAAAACTTGTTAAGTTGATTAATGAAAGATTGAAAGAAAATATAGTTGAAAAAATAATACTTAATTAAAAAATTTCATCATTTGAAAAGTGAAATTCACATTCAATTTTAGCATTATCATCGCTATCGCTTCCATGGATAGCGTTTTCACTAATTGACTTAGCAAACATTTTTCTAATGGTACCTACCTGTGCTTCTTCAGGGTTTGTTGAACCAATTAAATCTCTAAAATCGTTTACTGCATTATCTTTTTCCAAAATTGCAGCTACAATTGGACCGCTAGTCATGTAATCAACTAAGTCATTAAAGAAAGGTCTTTCTTTATGTATAGCATAAAAATCACCTGCTTTATCATTTGACATTTGTGTAAACTTCATTGCCTTAATCTTGAAACCAGATTTAACAATTTTATCAAGAATAGCACCTATATTTCCATTTCTTACAGAATCTGGTTTTAACATTGTAAATGTAATTCTACTCATTTTGTATATTTTTAATTTTGCAAAAATAAGACTTTTTATTAATTTATTAGTATTTACTTTTAATGTTTATCTTCGCGAAATATGGATGTTAATGAAATCGATAAAATAAGAAAACTCTTATCTGATAAAAAGGAAATAATTATAATTCCACATAAAAACCCTGATGGTGATGCAATTGGCGCTAGTACAGGTTTAAAGAATTATTTAGATAATTTTAATCATAATGTAGAAATTATCAGTCCCAATAAATTTCCTGATTTTTTGAAATGGATGGATCCAAATAATCTTATAAAGATATTTTCTGAAAATAAAAATTGTATTAAAAAAATAATTAATGCGGATATAATTTTTACACTTGACTTCAATAATCTGCTTAGGATATCATCAATGAAAGACCACGTTGAAAAATCTAGTGCTGTAATTATAATGATAGATCATCACGAAAATCCATCCGATTATGCTGATTTTATGTACTCAGCTCCCAAGATGAGCTCAACTTGTGAGATGATTTATCATTTTATTGATAAAATGGGAGACAAGGAAAAAATTGATAAAAATATTTCACAATCGTTATATGCTGGAATCATGACAGATACTGGATCATTCAAATTTCCATCAACCACCTCCGTTACTCATGAAGTAGTTTCAAACCTACTAAAAACAGGTATTTCTCACTCAGACATTCATAAACAAATTTATGATAACAATAAATTTGAAAGGGTTCAACTTTTGAGCTTTGCCCTAAGTCAAATTAAAATAATTGAAGATCTAAATACATGTTACATATCATTATCTCAAAAAAATCTTGATAAATTCAATTATGAAAAGGGTGATACTGAAGGAATTGTTAATTATGGTCTTTCGATAAAAAATATTAAGTTTGCCATCATTTTCATGGAAAATTCAAAGGAAAACGTTATTAGAATATCTTTGAGATCCAGAGGTGATTTTGACGTAAATGAATTTTCTAAAAATATATTTGGTGGTGGTGGTCATAAAAATGCCGCTGGAGCCATTAGTAAAAAAAATCTTAAAGAAACAATAGATTACTTTATCGAATCTTTAAAAAATTATAAAGAATTATTAAAATAAAATTATGAAAACAAAGTTTACAATTTTTTTCCTGGTCTGTTCAATGGTTTTTGCATGTGATAATAGTTACAACAACTATCAAGAATTAGAAGACGGCCTATATGCTGAATTTAATACTAATATGGGTGTAATGCTTATTAAATTAACCTATGATAAAACGCCAGTTACAGTTGCGAATTTTGTTGCCCTCGCAGAAGGAAATCATCCAAAAGTCGATAATGATTTTAAAGGCATTAAATTTTATAATGGAATAATTTTCCACCGAGTTATTGACAAATTTATGATTCAAGGAGGTGACCCAAAAGGTGATGGCACTGGAGGTCCTGGTTACAGATTTTTAGATGAATTTGATGATAGTCTCAAGCATGACCAACCTGGTATGCTTTCTATGGCAAATTCTGGCCCCGGAACAAATGGAAGTCAATTTTTTATAACCGAGGTTCCTACCCCACACTTAGACGGTAAACACACAGTTTTTGGATATATGGTTAAAGGAATTGAAATACAGGATACCATCTCCAATGTTGAAACTGCAGTCGGGAATAGGCCTGTAAATGATGTGAAAATTAATGAATTAAATATAATTCGGGTGGGCTCAAAAGCAAAAGATTTTGATGCGGTCAAAACCTGGAGTGAAATGGAACCAAAATTATTTATAACCCAACAAGTTGAACAAGAAAAGAAAATAAAAAAAATGGATTCTCTGGCTAGCTTAGAAAAAAAGGTTAACAGATCATACAAATCAAAATCATCAAAATTAAATTCTGGAGTAAAAGTTCACTTTATAAAAAAAGGTAAGGGGATAAAGCCAAATAATGGAGATGAGATATTTTTTTACTATGAGGGTTACTTAGCCGATAATGGTTTAATGTTTGGAACAAACAGAAAAGAAAAAATGATTGATTATGGCATGTATTCTAAAGATGAAGAAAACAAAGGATGGTATGACCCATCTAAAATAACATATTCGTCAAACATGGCATTGATTGAGGGATTTAAAGAAGTATTAATGATGATGAGTGTGGGAGATAAGGTATATGCATACATCCCTTCAGATATGGGTTATGGAAATAAAGCTATGGGTAATAGAATTCCTGCTAATTCAGATTTAGAGTTTATAATTGAGTTAGTAGATATATCTAACTAATTAACTTTTTCAGGGATATTACTAAGAATTTCTCTAAAAAATCTCCAAAATTTTTGAGTTGATGATATTGAAGCCTTTTCGTCAGGTGAATGAGCTCCTAATATAGTTGGTCCAAAACTTATCATATCCATCTCTGGATAATGAGATCCAATTATGCCACACTCCAAGCCAGCGTGAATCACATTAACCTTTGGCTCTGATGAAAATAACTTGACATATGAATGCTTTACCTCTTTTAATGTGACTGAATTTAGGTTAGGCTCCCATCCGGGATACCCTCCTGAAAATTTACAATCACATCCAATATTTTCAAATATCTTTGAAATAATCTTCGATAACTTATCCTTTGAATTCTCAGATGATGACCTTGTCAAACATTGAATTTTAAGTTTTCCCTCAATTAATTTAATATTGGCTAAATTATTTGATGTTTCAACCAACCCATCAATGTTTTCACTCATTTCAAAGACCCCGTTTGGACATTCGTTTATTGCATTAATTAATTCTTCCGATTCAATGGTGCAAAGTGTTTGAAATCTATTTTCTAATAATTCAAATTCTAAATTTATATTATCGTCCGTTTCTTTAAACTCATCTACTAATATTTGTGATGTATTTTTGATTATTTTTTTAAATGAATTTAAATTATCTTCATCAAATGAGATTATCACAGAACTCTC
This sequence comes from Flavobacteriaceae bacterium, assembly GCA_002702745.1. The sequence continues at coordinate 47,654 of PABM01000020.1, forward strand.
TCTAGGTATAGCATTCCTCAACCCTCCCCCATCTACAGAAGATATTTTTACATCAAAATCTGAATTAAGTTTTTTAATAAGTTTAAATAATATTTTATTTGAATTACCAAGACCCTTGTGAATTTCAGCTCCAGAGTGACCACCTGTTAATCCATTCAATAAAATTTTTACATTGATATCATCTTTATTTAATTCTTGTAACGGATAATTTTTACTCATAGTAATATCAATTCCACCAGCACAACCAACACAAATTTCATCATCTTCTTCTGTGTCAAGATTTAATAATATTTTTCCTGTAAGAATAGTGTCAGAAAGATTTAATGCACCGGTCATTCCAGTTTCCTCATCAATAGTAAATAATGCTTCAATCTTTGGATGTGAAATTTCATTACTTTCCAAGATAGCCATGATTGAAGCAACGCCTAATCCGTTGTCAGCTCCTAAAGTTGTCCCGTCTGCCTTTACCCAGTCACCATCAACATACATTTTGATTCCAGAATTTAAAAAATCAAATTCAACATCATTATTTTTTTCGTGAACCATATCAACATGAGATTGAAGAACAACAGTTTCACGACTAATCATATCAGGCGTTGATTCTTTTACTATTACTAAATTTCCAACTTTATCCTGCTTACACAATAGATTATTTTTCGTTGCAAACGAAATTAAAAATTCTATAACACGATCTTCTTTCTTTGAAGGTCTTGGAACTTCATTTAATAAAACAAAGTTTTTCCAAACCTCTTTTGGCTCAACTTTTGAAACTTCTACACTCATATTGACAAAATTTTTATAAAATTAACGAATAATAAATTTATAATTTCGTTTGTATATTTTAATTATGAAAAAATTAAAGTTTTTATTGACGATAGGTTTAGTACCCATGTTAATAATGATTAATTATTTAAAACCAAGCAATATAGCTTTTGAAAAATATTATTCAAATCTACTTTATCCTCTAATCTCTGAAAAACTACGATTAATTACAGGTTGGGTAATATTTTCTGTAGGAGATGTTTTGTATTTATTTTTAGGCATTAGCTTAATTTATTTCTTAATTAATGATGAAAATAACATTTTTAACAAAATCATTAATCTGGGATCATCTATTTTTATCTTGACTTTTTTGTTTTACATTCTCTGGGGATTTAATTATAAGAGAATCACTATTAAAGACCATTTAAAGATTAAGAATGAATTTGAAAAAAAAGAGTTGGTGAATTTCACCGAAAATCTTATTATTAAAATTAATAATAAGCACAAATTATTATTTATTCATGATAGCATGAAACCAAAAAATATTTACAGTTTTGAAGAAAATGTTCAAACTTCAAAAGAAAATACTGCAAAATTAAAAGGTGTTTTTAAAGAATCATTTTTAAAGTCTAATTACAAAAATATTTCTGTAAAAAAATCATTATTTAGTTTACCTCTCACATATATGGGTTTTAGCGGATATATTAACCCTTTCACTAACGAAGCAAATATTAACCGAAAAATTCCTTCAACAAGTTTAACATTTGTTATTAACCACGAAATTGCACATCAACTTGGAATAGCCAGTGAAAAAGATGCAAATTTTATTTCATATATAATGCTAATAAATAGTGATAATCAATATCATAAATTCTGTGGTTATTCCTACGCTTTAAGATTATGTTTAAATGAACTTTCTAAAATAGATTATAATCAATACCAAAATATGCTAAAAAAAGTAAATAAAGGAATCATTAAAGATTATGTTGAAATCAATAATTTTTGGAAAAAATATGACGGTAAGATTGAAGAAGTTTCAAAAAGAAGTTATGATTTATATCTAAAACAAAATAATATACAAACAGGTATTAAAAATTATAATGAAAGTATTTCTTTATTTTTAAACTTTAAGAATCAAATAAATGAGTAAAAGAATAACAAGCTTAGATAATAAAGAAATAAAAAATATAATTCGACTTACAAATAAATCAAGATTAAGAAATGAATCTAGATTATTTGTTATCGAAGGTTTTAGAGAGCTTAGAATGGCAAAATCAAACGGCTTCAATATTAAAAAATTATTTTGTAATACAAATATTGCTAATCTTGAATCTATAAAATCTGAATTTAAATCTGAAATAATTGAGGTTAATAACGACGTGTATTCTAAAATAAGTTTTAGAAATACAACAGAAGGGCTTGTTGGTATTTCTGAGCAAAAAGATCAAAAAATTGAGCTAATACCAAAAAAAAATAATCTGGTGATCATTCTTGATGGAGTCGAAAAACCCGGAAATATTGGTGCAATTTTGAGAAGTTGTGACGCTGCTAAGGTTGATCTTATTATAATTAATAATCAAAAATGTGACTTATATAACCCAAATGTTATAAGATCAAGTTTGGGAACAATATTTTCGCAAAAAATAATCAGCAATGACTATAAATCCACATATAGTTTTTTAAAGAAAAACAATCTAAAAGTTTATGCTACTTCATTAAACGGGAAAAAAAATATTGATAAAATCAATTATAATACATCCTGTGCTGTAGTAGTAGGATCTGAAAATTTAGGAATATCAAAATTCTGGACAACAAAATCCGATAAATTAATAAAAATTCCGATGCTAGGATCAATTGATTCACTAAATGTATCTGTTTCTACTGCAATTGTTTTATATGAGATAAATAGACAAAATGAATTTAATAGATAAGTTCTTAAATATTATATAAAGAAATTGTCTATTAACCTTGTTTATGCTAATTTTAAGATATGCCTATTCATGATATCGAAACAGAAAAAAAAGCATTAGCCAAGGAATATAAGGAGCTTTTAAGAATTAGTTACCAGTCGCTAAGTAAAGATGATAAAAAATTAATCCGAAAAGCCTTTAATTATGCTGTGGATGCTCATCAACACCAAAGAAGAAAATCAGGTGAAGCTTATATTTTTCATCCTATAGCTGTTGCCAAAATTGTTGCATCTGAAATTGGACTTGATGCTGTATCAATTGCGTCTGCACTAATTCATGATGTTGTGGAAGATAACAATGATCATACACTGAAAAAAATCCAAAAAGAATTTGGAGATAAAATTGCAAAAATTGTTGACGGTTTAACCAAGATAGGTAAACTTAACACCAAAGGATATTCAGATGTTTCAATTCAGGCTGAAAATTATAGAAAAATGTTACTTACCCTTAACGAAGATGTAAGGGTAATAATAATTAAGATTGCTGACAGGCTTCACAACATGCAAACTCTTGCAAGTATGCCCTATGAAAAACAAATTCAAAAAGCATCAGAAACCTTATATATTTATGCTCCACTTGCACACAGAATCGGATTGTATAATATTAAAACAGAATTAGAAGATTTAGGTTTAAAATATACTGACCCTGATACTTATGATGAAATATCAAAAAAACTAATTGAAAGTAAAAAAGATCAAAATGAGTATATTGATAAGTTTAATTCAATAATTAGTTCAACTTTAACCAGAGAAAAACTTAAATACACTATTAAAGGCAGAACAAAGTCAATCTTTTCAATAAATAATAAAATGATTAGACAAGGGATTTCCTTTGAAGAAGTTTATGATAAGTTTGCTGTTAGAATTGTTTACAAGTCGAAACCAGAAAAAGAGAAATTTATCGCATGGAAAATATATTCAATAATCACTGATAATTTCACCCCTAACCCAACGAGATTAAGAGACTGGATATCAGCATCAAAATCAACTGGATATGAAGCTCTTCACATAACGGTTGTAGGTCCTAAAAGCAAATGGGTTGAAGTTCAGATTAGGAGTGAGAGGATGGATGAAATTGCAGAAAAGGGATATGCAGCTCATTATAAATATAAACAGGAGAATGACAAAAATGACAATTTAGATTCTTGGATTAATAAATTACAAGAAGCTCTTGAAAACTATGAGACAAATGCCGTAGACTTTGTTGAACAATTTAAACTAAATTTATATTCAAAAGAAATTTTTGTGTTTACCCCCACGGGAGATTTAAAATCACTGCCAAAGGGTGCAACTCCTTTAGATTTTGCATTTGCTATTCATACGGAGATTGGATTAAAAACAAGAGGAGCAAAAGTTAACGGAAAACTAGTTCCTCTTAATAAAGAATTGTCTAGCGGAGACAGAGTTGAAATTTTAACTTCTGATAAAATTAAACCTAGTGCAAACTGGCTAGACTATGCAACAACGGCCAGAGCTAAATCAAAGATAAAGGCCACATTAAACGAAGAAAAGAAACTACTTGCTGATGAGGGTAAACAGATATTAAAAAGAAAATTAAAACATCTAAAAATTAATTTTAGTGATAGTATTATAACTGAGATTCAAAAATATTTCAAACTTAACACTAGCCAAGATCTATTTTACCGAGTTGGAATAAATACCATAGACAACGAGAAATTAAAAAAATTCGTTTCTTCAAGAAGTAATAAATTCATAAGTTTTATAAGAAAAAAGATTTCAAGAGAAAGTGATGTTAAAATTGATGAAAAAAATCAAGATGAAATAACATCCAAATATGATTTACTGGTTTTTGGAAATGATGAAGAAAAACTTGATTATAAAAATGCTCCTTGCTGTAACCCAATACCTGGTGATAAAGTATTTGGATTCATAACCATAAATGACGGCATTAAAATTCACAAAAAGAATTGCCCTAATTCACTAAGCCTGCAATCAAATTATGACTACAGGATAATAAAAGCAAAATGGATTGATTCATCTCAAGAAAAATTTACTGTTCAAATTAATATTACAGGAATTGACAAATTAGGCCTGTTAAACAATATAACAAAAGTCATTTCAGAAAATATGAATATTAATATGAAAAGGCTTAATTTTGAGACAGCTGGAAATACATTTGTAGGTAATATAATTATTTCCGTCAAATCAAATGTTGAGGTAAATAACCTCATAAAAAAACTAAAATTTTTGAATGGAATTGACAAAATCAAAAGAACATAAATAGTATTAATTGACTATGTTAGATAATATAAATAATCAAAATATTGTAAAGGATGTATTTACAGAATTTTTAGAAAAAAAGGGTTATCGTAAAACCCCTGAAAGATATGCAATCTTAAAAGAAGTTTATGAAACTAAATTTCATTTTGATATTGAATCATTGTACATTAAGATGAAGAATAAAAAATATAGGGTTTCCAGAGCAACTCTTTATAATACTATAGAGCTTCTGCTTGAATGTTCTTTAGTTCGTAAACATCAGTTTTCAAATGACCATCAAGCTTCATATGAAAAATGTTATTTTAATAATCAACATGATCACTTAATTATTAGCAATTCTGGTGAGGTAATCGAATTTTGTGACCCAAGAATTGATACAATTAAACAAACAATAGAGAAAGTTTTTGATGTAACTATTGATAGTCACTCATTATACTTCTATGGAAAAAAAAATAAAAAAAATTAAATGGCTGTAGACTTATTATTAGGACTCCAATGGGGTGATGAGGGAAAAGGTAAAATTGTTGATGTATTAACATCTAATTATGAAATAATTGCTAGATTTCAAGGGGGGCCAAATGCTGGTCACACTCTTGTATTCAATGATAAAAAATATATTTTACACACGATTCCCTCAGGAATATTTCACAATGAAAAAATTAATTTAATAGGCAATGGAGTAGTAATAGACCCTGTAATTTTGAACAAAGAAATTGAAAATATCAAAGAGGAAAATGTTGATATAAATAAAACTTTATTTATATCCAGAAAAGCACATTTAATTCTTCCTACACACAGACTTCTTGATGCAGCCAGTGAAAAATCAAAAGGTAAAAATAAAATCGGATCTACTCTAAAAGGGATAGGACCAACATATATGGATAAAACAGGAAGAAATGGTTTTAGAGTTGGTGATTTAGAAAATGAAAACTGGAAAACTAAGTATTACGAGCTTTCAAAAAAACATCAACAATTGATTGATTTTTATAACGTCGAACTTGATTTTAGTTTGCAAGATTTAGAGTTAGAGTTTTTTGAGGCTATTGAAAAACTTAAAAGAATAAACTTTGTTGACTCTGAAAATTTATTATTTGAATCACAAGATAAAAATAAATCAGTCCTTGCTGAAGGAGCTCAGGGCTCACTGTTAGATATTGATTTTGGCACTTATCCTTATGTTACATCCTCTAATACTACTGCTGCAGGTGCATGTACCGGCTTGGGAATATCCCCAAACTCTATCAATGAAGTCTTTGGGATTTTTAAAGCCTATACAACAAGAGTTGGATCAGGGCCATTTCCAACTGAATTATTTGACGATTATGGAAAAAAAATGAGTAAAGTTGGTAACGAATTTGGAGCTACAACTGGGAGGCCAAGAAGATGTGGTTGGTTAGATTTAGTTGCTCTCAAATATGCTTGTAGAATTAACGGAGTTACTAAGCTTATGATGATGAAAACAGATGTTTTAAGTGGTTTTGATAAAATACTAGTATGCACAAAATATAAATATAGGGGGCAAATAATAGAGAATTTACCTTATAATCTTTCAGAGGAATCTCTTGAGCCAATTTATGAAGAGTTTAAGGGGTGGTCAGAAGATTTAAGGGAGCTAAAAACTGCAGATAATTTACCCCAAAGCTTGAATATTTATATCGATTTTCTGGAATCAGAATTGAATATACCTATTGTTATAGTTTCTGTTGGTCCAGACAGAAAAGAAACACTTTTTAGATAGTAAGGTGAAAAAAAAATTCCTTTTAGTCTGTTTAATTCTTTTAGTTTCTTCTTTCTACACAGAAATATTTGCTCAAGAAAAAACAAAAATAAAAATAGAAAAAGCTGGATTCTTCGAAAAAGATAAAATTAAATTTCCTGATGCATCTGTTTTAACAAGGGATAAAGACCAAAGAGTACTTATTTCTCATGATGGCGTGTTGATGACATGTAATCAAGCATTTTTTTACGAAGAAAGAAATTTTATTGAAGCTTTTGGGGAAGTATCATTGAAACAAGGAGACACAATAGATTTAAAAGCAAATTATCTTGAGTATAATGGGAACACTAAATTAGTTTTTGCAAGTGGAAATGTTATTCTAAATGAACCCGAGTCAAAACTATATACCGAATCATTATATTTTGATAGAAACAAGCAAGAAGCTTTTTATAATAAAAAAGGTAAATTAATAAGAAGCTTTACAGATACAATATTTAGTCTAAAGGGAACTTTTTTTGCCAATGAAAAAAAATATCGATTTGAAAAAGATGTTGATTTAAGAACTCCAAAATATAATATCTACTCTGATATATTAAACTACTATACCCAAACGGGAAAATCATATTTTTCAGGACCCACTGATATTATCACTGATGACTCAAAAATATATTGTGAAATTGGGTATTATGATACAACTAATGATAATGGATATTTTATTAAAAATTCAAAAATTGATTTTGAAGAATATCAGATTAATGGAGACAGTATTTATTTTGACAAATCAATAAATTATGCATCTGCAACTAATAATATTAAAATCCTTGATACAATAAATAAAAATATGACTACGGGGCACTATGCTGAGGTTCACAGAAATGTTGATTCAATGTTTATTGAGAAAAAAGCCTTAATCGCATCATTCAAAGAAAAGGATACTACATATATACATGGTGAATCAATTATAATAACTGGAAAAGAGAATGAACAAATTATTAGGGCTTTTATGAATGGAAAAATTTTAAGAAATAACCTTAGTGGAAAATGCGATTCAATACACTTTAATCAGATAACGGGAATTGCCCAATTAATTAATAAAGAAAATATAATTAATAGCGGGTCAAGAAAAAAAAGAAAGCCTATTTTATGGAATAATAGAAGTCAAATTACTGGCGATTCTATTCATATTAAATTTAATACCGAGGAAGAAGTGATTGACTCTCTTTTTGTCTTTAACAATGCATTTATTATAGAAAAGGATACAATGGAATTTGGGTTTAATCAAATTTCGGGTAAAAGACTCAACGGAAATTTCGTTGATGGCAAATTAAATGAGATAGATATTATAAAAAATGCAGAGTCTATTTACTATTTAAGAAATTCAGAAAATGAATTGATAGGCATTGACAAATCAAAGTCAGCAAAAATTAAAATATTTATTTCTAACCAAAATATTGATACTTTTAATAAAATAAATCAAATTGACGGAAAGGTATATCCAGAAGATGAATTCAATGAAAATGACAAATTACTTAAAGGGTTTTATTTTAGAGAAGATGAAATTATTAGATCAATCGATGACCTGTTTTTAGAGGATAAGAAATTTAAATTAACAAAAATTAAAGATTTAAAATAAAAAATTTATCATATCAGAGTTTAAAAAATATCAAGCACAAACTACACCCTTCCCTTTAATGATTGAAGTTGCAAAGGCCAAGGGTAGTTATATATATGACAAAAACAATAAAAAATATTTAGATTTTGTAGCAGGAGTATCCGCTTGTAGTGTTGGACATTGTAACGTGGAAGTAATAAATGCCATTAAAGATCAATCCGAAAAGTATATGCATGTAATGGTGTATGGTGAATTTGTTACAAAACCATCTTTAGAATTAGCGAAATTATTAGCCAAAAACCTACCTAAAAGCCTTAATTGTACATACTTTACTAATTCAGGTACAGAAGCATTAGAGGGATCGATGAAATTAGCAAGAAGATTTTCCGGAAGAAAAAAAATTATTGCTGCAAAAAATGCATACCATGGAAGTACTATGGGCGCCCTAACATTAATGGGTTTAGAGGAAAGAAAAAAACCATTTGCTCCCCTAATTCCTGAGGTTTATTTTATCAATTATAATTCATTTGAGGATATTGATAAAATCGATAATCAAACTTCATGTGTTGTATTGGAAACAATTCAAGGCAGTGCTGGATTTATTATGCCTAAAGACGGATATTTAGGGGCGGTAAAAAAAAAATGTGAAGATGTTGGTGCATTATTAATTTTAGATGAGATTCAAACAGGTTTAGGTAGGACTGGTAAATTGTTTGGGTTTGAAAATTATGATTGCATTCCAGATGTAATTGTTTACGGAAAAGGATTGGGCGGTGGTATTCCTATTGGAGCATTTACAAGCTCAAAAAAATTAATGGATAGTCTTCACATAAATCCAGTCCTGGGTCACATAACAACATTTGGAGGCAACCCTGTGATAACAGCTGCGGCTCTTCAAACATTAAAAATTGTTTTAAATACAAAATTATCCGAAAAATCAAGAGAAAAAGAAATAATATTCAGAAAAAAATTAAATCACAAACTAATAAAAGAAATTAGAGGAGTTGGTTTAATGCTCTGTTTGATTATGACCAATGCAGAAATTGCTAACAAGTTGGTTTTGAAAGCAAAAAATCAAGGATTAATTCTATTTTGGCTTCTCATCGAAAAAAGAGCTGTAAGAATTACCCCACCCCTAACAATTTCTAAAAAAGAAATTGAGGATGGGTGTGATATTATTTTAAATATTCTCAATTCTATTGAATAGGTGTTAATTAGTTTGTTAAGAAGTTTAAAATCCGTTGACTGATTTTAAAACAAATCATATTTATTTTTAACGTATAAGATGATTTGAGATGGATAATGTGAATGACATAAATTTTTCAATAAGTAAGTTTGAAAAAATGGTTAAAGAAAATACTGTTATTTTCTTTGATTCTGTTGAGTTCGAAAATATCATTTCTTATTATTTAGATACCGGAAAACTTACATTAGCAAAAAAAGCCCTGAAGCTTTCATTAAGCCAACATCCCGCAAATACTAATTTGTCTCTTTATGAAATTGAGATTTTTATTCAGGAAGACAAACTTAAAAATGCTCTTGACTTGGTTAATTCAATTTTAATGATTGAAACCACCAACTATGAAGCTATAATTTTAAAATCAAGTATACTTTCCAAACAAAAAAAACATAATAAGTCTATCTCTTTACTCAAAACCATAATCAATGATTATGAAAACAAGTCAGAATTATTTTATCAGATTGGTATTGAGTATTTGTACACAGAAAACTATTTAAAATCTAATTACTATTTTAAGAAAAGTCTTAATTATGATTATTTAGATCATAGTGCACTATACAATATACTCTATTGTTATGAAATGATTAAAGATTCTAATGGTCTAATATTATTTTTGAAAGAATACCTTTCAAAAAACCCCTACAATGAAATTGGTTGGCATAATTTAGGTAAAAGCTACGAAAAAAATAAAATGTATGATCAGGCTATTGCATCATATGACTATGCGATATTTTCAGATGATACATTTACAAGCCCATATATCGACAAGGGTAAGTTGTTAGAGAAAATGAAAAAATATGATGAAGCTATTAATAACTATAAGGAAATTATAAGTATTAATCCAAATTCCTCCTATGCCCTATTTAGGATAGCATTTTGTTATGAAAAAAAGTATGACTATAGTAATTCTTTAAACTACTATTTTAAATGTATTAATGAAGATCCAAATATGGATAAAGCTTTTTTTAGGCTGTCAATGTTCTATTATAGGGAAAACAAATTCAAAAGAGCTAAAGAATATATCGAGAAAGCAATTAAGCTAAACCAAGAAAAATCCAAATACTGGAAAATATATTTAAACTGTTTATCTAAAACTTCAACAAAAAATTACTAGTTTAACATACTAGAAATTTAATATGCGAAGTAGAAATACATTTGATTTCATAAAGTTATTTTTTAAGGGTGCTTTCATGGGCATAGCAGATGCAATACCAGGTGTTTCAGGTGGAACGATAGCCCTGTTGGTTGGAATATATGAAGAACTAATTAAGTCAATTAGTGAATTAAATATTAGTCTTTTTTATGAATTTAAAAAAAATGGTTTCAACTCTTTTTGGAAAAAATTAAATGGAAACTTTTTATTAGTTGTTTCTTTAGGAATTGGAATTAGTTTAATCTCTTTTGTAAAAATTTCAGCAAATTTACTTGAAAACTTTCCATTATTTATATGGTCGTTTTTTTTAGGATTAATATTTGCGACGATATATGTTATTTATAAAATGATAAACCATTGGTCTTCTATAAGTTTATTTTTTTTAGTAATATCAGTATTGTTTTCTTTATTTCTTTCATCTTTTTCAATCTATGAAACTGCCGAAATAAGTTTATTATATGTTTTTTTTTCTGGAATAATTGCTTCATCGGCAATGATTTTACCAGGAATTTCTGGATCTTTAATTCTTGTAATTTTAGGGGTTTATACTTATTTAATTCAGTCTCTTGATAATTTAGAATTTATCGTGATATTTACCTTTATTTTGGGTGCAATAATCGGATTGTTAGGTTTTAGTAGAATTCTAAAATATCTTTTTAAAAATCACAGAAACGTTACCTACACTATACTGCTCGGATTAGTCATTGGTACAATCGAAAAGGTATGGCCCTGGAATAAAAGTTTTTCTGTGGAATTATCAAATCTTAATTTATTACTGTCTGTTTTCCTTGTAATTTTAGGTTTTATCATAGTTTTTCTATTAGAAAAAACAAAAAATATTAAATGACAGATAAAAAATCGATATCTAATTATTTGAAAATTCTAATTAAAGGTATATTGATGGGAACTGCAAACAAGATTCCGGGAGTTTCAGGTGGTTTAGTGGCTATGGCTATTGGTTTTTATGAAGAATTAATCTTTAGTTTAAAAAGATTTGATAAAACAGCTCTAAAATTTTTAATAAAGGCTAAATTCAACGATTTTTTAAAATATGTTAATGGCAAATTTTTAGTCCTTATTCTTTCAGGAATAGTGATTAGCTACTTTTCTACATCGAAGATATTAGACCTTCTATTAAATAGTTTTGAAATATATGTTTGGAGTTTATTTTTTGGATTAGTTATCGGAACTATTTTTCATCTCAGAACAATTATTGACCTTAAAAACTTTAAAAATATTTGTTTCATTATTATGGGAACTTCGATTGGTGTTCTTTTGAGTTTAGCAGATCCAGCAAAGGAAAATGACAATTTATATTTTGTTTTTATTTGTGGGATAATAAGTGTAAGTGGAATGATATTACCAGGTCTTTCAGGATCCTTCCTTCTTATGCTGCTGGGAAACTATGTGTTACTATTGGTTGATTCAGTTAATGCTTTATACGATAGTATTAATGAAATAATTAGAGGAGACTTTTCAAACTTATTAAGTGAAGAACGTATAAATTATATAAAAGTATTATCAGTATTCACTCTCGGTTCGATAACTGGGCTTATTACACTGTCAAAAATTCTTAGTTATCTTTTAAGTAAATTCAACCAACTTTGTAATTCTATTATATTTGGTTTTATAATTGGATCATTAGGGGTAATTTGGCCTTGGAAGTCAACTTTGAGTATTGAAAACGAATATAAAATAGTAAGGTATTTGCCAGAAATTAATTTTGAAACTTTTTATGCCATTATCTTTATGTTTTTTGGAATAGCATTGGTTGTGTTTTTAAGTAGTTATGAAAAAAAATAGAAAATACGGACTAATCGGGAAAAATATAGATTACAGTTTCTCAAAGAAATTTTTTTCAGAAAAATTTGAAAAAGAAAATCTAAACTGTATATACTCAAACTTTGATGTCGAGAATATCTCCCATGTAAAAATGATTTTACAGGATGATACAATTAATGGTTTTAATGTTACAATCCCATATAAAGAAGAAATTATAAAATTTCTTGACGAAATCGATGAAGCTGCAAAAACTATTGGCGCAGTCAATACAATCAAAAAAATTAATAATAAATATATTGGATTTAATACTGATTTTATAGGTTTTGAAAAGTCACTACTAGGCTTGATTGAAAATAAAAAGCCTGAAAATGCATTAATTCTTGGCAGTGGTGGTGCATCTAAAGCAATCAAATATGTTCTAAATAAATTAAAAATTAATTATTCCACAGTTTCTAGAAAATCTGGTAAATCTGAATTTGTTTATGAAGACTTAAATAAGCGTATCATCAATGAACACAAATTTATAATAAATTGTACTCCCGTTGGAACTTTTCCCAATACAAACGAGTATCCAAATATACCCTATAAATATTTAACAAGAGCCCATATTTTATACGATTTAATATATAATCCAGCTCAATCACTTTTTTTAAAAAAAGGAATGATATTTGGTTGCATAATAAAAAACGGATTAGAAATGCTAGAAATTCAGGCTGATGAATCATGGAGAATTTGGACAAAATAGTACAAAATTTAAAAATCTAAATATTTTCATTAACTTAAACTTTTAGAAGTAATATGAAACACTTAAAAAAAAAAATTTTTCTCCTATTAATTACTATTTCTTGTCAAAATGAATCTGTTGACATATTTAATGCTGATACTGATCAAGATGGATTTTACGATTCAATAGACAATTGTCCTGATGTTTCAAATCAATCACAAACAGATTCAAATGGTGATGGAATTGGAGATTCTTGTTCTGATTTAGATTTTGATAGTATAATTGATTCAGAGGATAATTGTTATTTAAACTTTAATCCAGATCAAACAGACTCTGATGGTGATGGTATTGGCGATGATTGTGACCTGGTTGACTTTATATCTCTCAATTGTATTAATGGGTTTGCGGGTGAATATCCTTGTAATGAATTTAATCTTCTTGGACATTTATCAATTGAGGGATTAAGTATAGATTATGAGTCTAATACTAGAGTTAATGACTCATGGGGATGGAAAGATCCGTTAAACGGAGATGAATATGCTATAATTGGCTTATCATCTCATACAGCTTTTGTAAATATGAGTGATCCAAAAAACCTAATACTTATTGGAATTTTACCATCTGCCACGGTAAATAGTATATGGAGAGATATAAAGGTGTATAATAACCATGCTTACATTGTTAGTGAAGCATCAAATCACGGAATGCAGGTATTTGATTTAACAAAATTAAGAAACGTAGAAAATAGTCCAACTACATTCATTGCTGATTATCATTTTACTGATTTTGGTAGAGCTCATAATATTGTAATTAATGAGGATACAGGTTATGCATATCCTGTTGGAAATCAAGACACTGGAAGAAATTTTACTCGTGATCCTGGACATGAAAGTGGAGGTTTATTTGACGGAGGTCCAATATTCATTAATATCCAAAACCCTACTAATCCGATTTTGGAAGGAGGATTTAGTGAAGCTGGATATTCACACGATGCTCAGTCAGTTGTATATAATGGACCTGATCAAGATTACATTGGAAAAGAAATTATTATTGGCTGTAATCAAAATCATGTAGACATAGTTGATATTACTGATAAATCAAATCCTGTATATATTTCTTCAATTTCCTATGATAATGTACATTATACTCACCAAGGTTGGCTAACCGAAGATCATAAGTTTTTTATTGTTGGTGACGAATTAGATGAAGCTGCAGATGGAATTAATACAAGAAGCATCGTATTAGATTTATCTGACCTTGATAATCCACTTATACACTTTGACTACAATGGACCTACTCTTGCGATTGATCATAACGGTTATATCAAAGGAGATAAATTCTACTTAGCAAGTTACAAAGCAGGAATGAGAGAAATTGATATTAGTCAAATTGAATCTAAAAACATGTATGAAACAGGGTTCTTTGATACTTTTCCAGACGGCGAAGGTAGTGGGTTTAGTGGTGCTTGGAGTGTTTACCCTTTATTTGATAGTCAAAACATAATTATAAGTGATATACAAAGAGGATTATTTGTTGTATCAAAAAATAATTAACTAATTATTCCTGAACCTATGAGTTCATCGTCAAGATACCAGCTAACAAACTGACCAGATGTAACAGACGAAATTGGTTTATCAAACAGCATATATAAACCTTTTTTAAACATAAATAAGGTTGCAGTATGTAAAGGCTGTCTATATCTAATTCTAAATTTAACTTCCATTGTTTCATTTTCATAAATTTTTAAATCTTCTCTGATCCAATGAATTTCATTTGAATTTACAAAAAGAGCTTTTTTGAATAGTGCTGGATGAGATTCTCCCATTCCTACATAAATAATATTTTTAGACACATCTGTTTGAATAACAAAGAGAGGCTCTCTAAAGCCTCCAATATTTAAACCTTTCCTTTGGCCAACTGTATAATAATATGCGCCATTATGTTCACCTATCTCTTGACCGTCATTAGATGAAAATGAGAATGGAGAACTTAATAATTCTAATTCCTCTTCTTTTGAATTTAACAGATTTAAATCAATTTTTTGTTGAATAAATTTAGAGTCAATTTTGATGACTTTACCTTTTTTAGGTATTAATCTCTGTTTCAAAAAATCTGGCAATTTGACCTTTCCAACAAAACATAAACCTTGAGAATCTTTTTTATCAGCAGTGATTAAATCATTTTTTTTTGCAATATTTCGAACATCGGCTTTATTTAAGTGACCAATGGGGAAAATAGCCCTTGAAAGCTGTTTTTGATTCAGTTGACATAGAAAATAAGATTGGTCTTTATTTTCATCAGCACCAACTATTAATCTGTAAATTTCTTTATGATCTTTATTAATTTTATTCACCTGACAGTAATGTCCAGTAGCTATATAATCTGCTCCAAGGCCAAGAGCTATTTCAAGGAATACATCAAATTTAATTTCTCGGTTGCAAAGCACATCTGGATTTGGAGTTCTTCCATTTTCATATTCGTTGAACATGTAATCTATAATCCTAGAATGATATTCTTTGCTTAAATCAACTGTTTGGAAAGGAATTCCTAATTTTTCTGCAATCAACATTGCATCATTACTATCATCTAACCAAGGACATTCATCAGAAATAGTTACACTTTCGTCATGCCAATTCTTCATAAAAAGTCCAATAACCTCATATCCTTGCTGCTTTAATAACAAAGCACTTACACTTGAGTCAACGCCTCCAGAAAGACCAATAATAACTTTTTTCACAGTGTAAAGTTAATAATTAAGATGTTAATTAAAATATGTCTTGTAAGACGGTTTAATTGGGGATGAAATCTCAAATAGTTTAGATGCTTTTTGAGTTGTTATGAAGATGTTTTTAGCGTCAGAAATATTGAAGAAATCTCCTTTTTTGAAATTGAACTCTTTAAGAGAAATCTCACCATCATATAAGAAAAAGGAGTGAATCTTGTCATTTTCAATTTTAATATCAACCGATGAATATGTGTCAATAAAATATTCATTAATAACTACATCTTCAGAATCCATCCACATTTTTGAATTTTTATTATGAATATGTTTTATGTAATAATTTTCAAATTTGGTAAACTCAAACTTATCATTTTTATAATCATTGTAAGAAGCAGGTTTCTTAAGTGATTTTGATAAATCTGGATCGAACCATATTTGAAATATTTCTGATTTTTCAAGAATTTCTTCAGAGTGTGAAATTCCATTACCTGATCTTATAATTTGCACATCACCTTCATCGAGTCTAATCCATTTATTTAACCGAGTATCATAATGATTTATACTTCCTTTTAAAACAAAAGTACATATTTCAAAACCTTGATGGGGATGCAAACCAATCGTACTTCTTTTTTCTGGGGTCCATGCATAAGCCCAGTAAAATAGATTTGAAAAAGGCTTCAATTGTCCGCCATCTTGAGGAAATCCAATTGGTTTTTTTTCAAGTATTTTACCAAAATTAAAGTTTCCAGAAACTTGAACGCTTGGTGGGTAAAAATTAACTTTCATTTATTATATTCTCAAAATCTATTAAAACTGCCTGAAAATCTTGATTAAGTCTTATATCAATGATACCTTGAGCCGAATCAAAATTTTTATTAAAATTTGGTAGTGAAAAAAAAGGAATTTTAAATTTATAATTTCTAGAAAATCTAATATAAGCAGTATCAAGGACTGTTTTTCCACCTCTAGCACCGGTTGAAGCAGATAGCAGAAGTATTGGTTTGCTACACCAAACATCAGCTTCTATAACAGAAATCCAATCATAAATATTTTTAAACGCTGCTGTGTAAGAACCATTATGTTCAGCAAGTGAAATAACTAATGCATCAGAATTTAAGATTTCGCTTTTAAAATCAAATGCTTTTTTGGGAATTCCTGAAAGGTTTTGTAAATCTTCACTGTATATTGGCATTTCATATTGCCTCAGATCTAATTCTATAACCTCTTTTTTTAGAGAAACTAAATTTGCAGCATAGCTAGCAAATTTTTTGTTAATTGAATTAGATGAACTACTAGCACCAATTACAACTATTCTTTTCAATTTAATTATTATTTAGGTGTGATCCGTCACAGTAACCGTTAGGGTTCTGAGTATTACCACATCCGCATTTTGGTCTATCCATGATGTTATTATTTATTAAAATGATATCAAAGCTTATGCCACTATTAGGAATGATAAAATGAGAAATGAGGGCTAAATTATTACTTATTTTTTTTCTGTCTCTCCGCCTCATCCATAATTGCTTGCATTTTCCTTTGGAATCTACTAGGAGGTTTTACAGGCTGAGATTTATTAAATTGTATTTGTTGTCTTATTTTTTTCTCATCAAGAATATAATTCTTGATAGTAAACATAATACCAATTGATAATAAGTTTGAAATGAAATAGTATAAACTAAGTCCACTGGAATAATTATTAAAGAATACCATCATCATAATTGGAGCAAAGTAAATCATATACTTCATCATTTTAGTCATATCAGGCATGCCTTCTTGTGGTTGAGGTTGAGAGGCCATTTGCTGACCAGTGGTCATTTTCATATAGAAAAATATTGAGACAGAGGCTAGTATTGGGAATAAGCTAACATGATCTCCATAAAGTGGTATATAAAAACCAAAATCTAAAATACTATCATAGGCTGATAAATCATCAGCCCACAAAAAACTCTTTTGTCTTAAATCAAATGCTGAAGGAAAAAACATGAAAAGGGCATAAAAAACGGGGATCTGAAGTAAGCCAGGCAAACATCCACTCATTGGGTTAGCTCCAGCTTTTCTATATAAAGACATCATCTCTTGTTGTCTTTTCATAGCATTATCTTTAAATTTCTTATTAATTTCATCAAGTTCGGGCCTCAAGATTTTCATTTTAGCCTGTGATAAGTAAGATTTATAAAGTACAGGAGCAAGAACAATTCTTACAATTATTGTCATAAAAATAATCGCAATTCCATATGGGAATAAACCACTTAAAAACCTGTAAAGCGGAACAAATACGTTTTTGTTAATAAATCCAAATATACCCCAACCAAAATCAACACTTTCCTCTAAACCAATATTATATGTTTCCAGTTGTGAATATTGATTTGGTCCAAAATAAAATTTCAAAGAATTATCAAACTCATTATTTGAGTAATCAAAAGGAATTTTTGAAATGAATTTTTTGGTGTATAAAGTATCGGTGTTATTATCTTGAACTAAGTCTTCAGATTTAAATTCAACATTTTTAAATGGATTTTCATTTTCAGCGATTATTATAGAGCTAAAAAAATGTTGTTTGAATGAAATCCAGTTAATGTTTTCTTCATCATCTTCATCATCTCCGCTAATTGATAAATAATCAATCTTGTCATCATCATGAAAGTATGTTAGATATGAATATCTATTTTCATAAGAAATACTCTTTGAGTTTCTAAATGCACTTAACTCCCAATTTAAGTTATATGTTTTACTTGTATCAAGAATATTATAAAATCCTCTTGAATTTATATCTAGATCAATAATATAATCATCTTGATTAACAGAATACAAATATTCAATAAAAACATCCTCGGAAACCATAAGCTTCATAGAAACTTGCTTGACTGAACCAAGGTCATTTGTTGAATAAATAAATTTTTGATCTTTTGTGTTAAATATTCTTCCGTTTTTTGTTGTGAAGTCTAAGTTAAATGTAGAGTTTTTAGATTGTATTAGGTTTACAGGTTCACCTAAATAATTTAACTGTCCTTTGAGTTCTAAAGATGATATCTGCCCACCCAATGTAGAAAACTCAATTATAAATTTTTCTGTGTCAATTTTAACCAGTTCATTCTTTTCGGATAATGAATTTTCAAAGCTTAGATTAGAATCTTGACTGTCATTTATCCTAGATACAGAGAGAACTTCTGATAAATCTTGTGTTGGAGATTCGTTTTCGATATTTACTTCATTATTTTCCGTTTGAGTAACTACAGGTGTTGGAGGAGGCGGGTTTAAATATAACCACCCGATAAAAATTAAACCAATCAGGAAAAACCCTATTAATGAATTAATGTCAACCTTGTTTTCGTCCATCTAATTATTCTTATTTAAAATTGCAGCATTAACAAAAGATACAAATAATGGATGAGGTGATAAAACAGTGCTTTTATATTCTGGATGAAATTGAACACCTAAAAACCATGGGTGATCTTTTATTTCTACAACCTCAACGAGGTTTGTATCATTATTTTTTCCCGAAGCTACTAGACCGTTATCCTCAAGCATATTCAAATATTTATTATTTAATTCATATCTGTGTCTATGTCTTTCATCGATATTTTCGCTTTTATAAACTGAATGACATAAAGTTTCTTTTTTAACATTACATTTCCAGGAACCAAGCCTCATTGTTCCCCCTTTGTCAGTAATACTTTTTTGCTCTTCCATAAGATCAATGACAGGATTTTTGGTGCTTGGATTAACCTCAGTTGAATTAGCGTCAACTAATTTTAAAACATTTCTTGCATATTCAATTACTGCCATTTGCATTCCATAACAGATGCCAAAAAATGGTATTTTTTTTAACCTTACATATTTAATTGCTTCAATTTTACCCTCAACACCCCTTTCACCAAATCCTGGTGCAACTAAAATCCCATTAAAACTTTCTAATTTTTCTTGAACATTTGCAGAAGTAATATGTTCAGAATGCAATGGAACTATATTTACATCCACTTCGTTAATAGCTCCTGCATGAATGAAAGATTCGAGAATCGATTTATATGAATCTTGTAACTCAACATATTTTCCAATTAATGCAATATTAATAGAGTCTTTAGGGTTTTTGTATTTATTTAGGAAATCATTCCAAGCAATTAAATTGGGCTTATTATAATTTAATTTAAGTTTTGTGAGTGCGACTTTATCTAGACCTTCATGATGCATATGATTAGGAACATCATATATAGTATTAACATCAATAGATTCAATAACGCAATCAACATTCACATTACAAAATCTTGCTAACTTTTCTTTAATTTCATTACTTAATTCGTGCTCTGTTCTACAAACAAGGATATCTGCCTGAACTCCGCTTTCCATAAGAGTTTTTACACTATGCTGGGTAGGTTTGGTTTTTAATTCTTTTGCTGCAGACAAATAAGGAATAAGTGTAAGATGGATTACAATTAGATTATCCTCTCCCATTTCCCACTTTAATTGTCTTAATGCTTCAATATATGGTAATGATTCAATATCTCCAACAGTACCGCCAATCTCTGTTATAATAATATCATACTCACCTTTACTTTCTAAAAATTTTATATTCTCCTTAATTTCATCAGTTATGTGAGGAATTACCTGGACTGTTTTTCCTAGGTATTTACCTTGTCTTTCTTTACTGATGACATTCTGATAAATTCTTCCGGTTGTTATATTGTTTGCTTGGGAAGTTGGGACATTTAAAAATCTTTCATAGTGACCAAGATCTAAGTCAGTTTCAGCTCCATCATTAGTAACATAACATTCTCCGTGTTCATAAGGATTTAATGTTCCGGGATCGACATTAATATATGGGTCAAGCTTTTGAATAGTTGTTTTATATCCTTGTGCTTGAAGAAGTTTAGCTAAAGATGCAGCTATTATCCCTTTCCCAAGGGATGAACTAACACCGCCAGTAACAAAAATATATTTAGTTTGCGAAGACATAATGCGTTATAAACGCGAACAAATTTAATGAAATTAAATGCAATGGAGGTAGAAAATCGGGTTGATTTTTTAATTATCAGATAACTGATCAACTTTTAAATTTTCAAACTTCATCAGGTATACACTCACGTTATCAATGGATCCTGAAAAACTTCTCTTGTATTTAAACTTATTTTCAAAATATTCAGTTTCTATTTCATGAAGATCATTATCATCAAAATCACCATTACTAATCCTCAACAGCATATCATAAACCAAATCATATGCTCTAAGCGAATATTTATTAGGGGAAAAATTATAATTTGAAATAAATTCTTCAATAAAAGTGCTATCCTTTTCAATATCAATTTTTTTATTTATTGATGGGTACTGGAATTTTAAATTTGACAGAAAATTATTTGAAATGTTAACTCCCTCAAAAGCATTGTTTTTATTTGTTGTTACCAATTCGATATTAATTGTATCGTTAATAAACGAATTCAGGATACTAGTAACATTTGAAACAAAGCCTTGCTCTTTGGTTTCAAGAAAAACAATGTTTTTACCCTTAACAAATGTGGAGTCTAAATCATCATATACTAAAGTTTTTGTATCAACTCCAGACTCGTTTACCTTTGAGTAAAATTGTTTTGCGTTTGGGAAAATTTGCTTGATTTTATCACTTATATCAATACTTCTTAAGTCTGAAATAATATATTTTTCAGACTTAATAGAATCTTTTTTAACGTGAGAAATTATTTTATTAAAAAGTATTGAATCATTTGGAATAGTATTTACTATTCTGCTATCAGTGTTTTGTTTTTTTGATAAAGGCTTAATAATTTTAATATCTAAATCTACTGTTGAATTAACAAAATAATCAAAAAGATTATTGCTTAGTGGGCCTAATACAAAATCATAATTTTCAAAGTCATTTTCTGATAAAATTTTATCTATTTTTTGCATATTTAATGCACTATCATAAACATCCATCTGAACATCAATTCCAAGTTGGGAATAAGAATTAACTGCCATTTCAACTCCAAAAAGAAAATCCAAAGATATATTTAGAAGTTTATCATTTTTTAAAATTGGGGTAGATTTCTGGATAGAATCGTAGTTAAAATTATCTAATCTAAACGGAAGAATTAAAGCAAACTTCTTTGTTTCAAAATTGATAATATTTTCTTTTAAAGATTTTTTTGAAAGATTGATTACATCTTCATTTGTTTTGGTCAAAAAGGGAACCTTAATTATAATTCCTTTTTCAATTTTATCAATTATACCTGGATTTAGTTTTACAATTGAATTTTTATTTAATCCTAATTTTTGCTCTAGTACGGAAATTTGGATATTGTTTTGAATTTCAAAATAGTCTCGATTTTCCTCAACAATTTTTAATTCTAGTTCAGCTTTATTTGGTACAGCAATTTTTTGACCTATTTTAAGTATTGTTCCGGTTTCTTGGTTTAAATTATCAAGAATTTCAATACTGATTCCATATTTATATGCAATCCTCCATTTACCTTCTTTTGGCTGAACGATGTAAGGTTTTAATCTGTCCTGAGTTGGTGAATTGGATTTTACGACTCCTGGTATTTTAAGTATATTGTTTCTGCTAATATCTACACCACTATTATACTTTAGGATTAAAGTTTTACTAACTCCGTAAATTGAGGAAATCTCCGAAAGATTTTGCTTTCTTTTAATTTTATGAGAAATAAAACTTATTTCTTCTAAGTCATTGTTTTTGCTAATACTAAATACTCTAACTAAATCTCCTTTAATAATATTTTTATTTAAATCTAACTCTGAGTGATTAAATCTTGTATTTGTATAGCTAGGATTTAGGATAAAGAAGTCATTAGGTGAAATTTTAAAATCATTGATAAAACTTAAAATTCTTTGGTCTCTTTCTACTTCGATCGTTTCAATATTTTGAGAAAACGAGTTTATAAAAAAGAGAAAAGAAAATATTTTTAAAAAATTCATAATCATTGGCTATTCCCATTCTATTGTTGCAGGGGGTTTTGAACTTATATCATATACTACTCGATTCACTCCCTTAACCCTATTAATAATTTTATTTGAAATATTCTGAAGAAATTTATATGGTAAATCAACCCAATCAGCAGTCATACCGTCAGTACTTTCAACAGCTCTTAAGGCAACGCATTTTTCATAAGTTCTTTCATCTCCCATGACACCTACACTCTTAACAGGGAGCAGCATTGCGCCGGCTTGCCAAATTTTATCATATAAATCTGCTTCTTTAAGCCCTTGAATAAAAATATGATCTACCTCCTGAAGCATTTGGACATTCTCTTTATTCACTTCACCTAGAATACGAATGGCTAATCCTGGTCCAGGAAAAGGGTGCCTTCCAAGAATTTTTTTATCGATATTTAGTGATTTACCAACTCTTCTAACTTCGTCTTTAAATAAAAGTTTCAAAGGTTCTACTACTTCAAGTTTCATAAATTCAGGAAGTCCACCAACGTTATGATGACTTTTAATTGTAGCAGAAGGTCCTCCTGTTGCAGAAATACTTTCAATTACGTCTGGATAAATAGTACCCTGACCAAGCCAGTTAACATTTTTTATTTCATTAGACTCTTTTTCAAAAGCTTCTATGAAAACCCTTCCAATTATTTTTCTTTTCTTTTCAGGATCTGAAACACCTTTAAGTTCATTATAAAACTCTTTTGAATAATCAACTCCAGAAATATTTAAATCCATTTCTTTGTATTGATCCAATACATCATTAAATTCATTTTTTCTGAGTAAGCCATTGTTAACAAAAATGCAATGAAGATTTTTACCTATTGCCTTATGCAAAAGGATAGCAGCGACCGATGAGTCAACACCACCAGAAAGTCCAAGAATTACTTTATCACTACCTATTTTTTCCCTTAGCTCAGTTATTGTAGAATCGATAAAGGAGTCTGGGGTCCAGTTTTGTTCTAAGGAACTAATCTTTGTTAAAAAATTTTCTAAAATTTTTTTCCCTTCAACTGTATGATAAACTTCAGGATGAAACTGTAAGCAATACACATTTTCTGAAAACCTGTATGCAACATTTTCAACATCATCACTACTTGCTAGTAATGAAGAATTATCAGGAAGTTTCTTTATTGTGTCACTATGACTCATCCAAACTTGGGTGTTATTTGAGATACTGTCAAAAAGAACAGAGTTTTTTTCTTTAAGAAAAAGGTTAGCCCTGCCGTATTCTCTGATATTTGATGCAGATACCAACCCTCCCATTTCTTGAGCAATTAGTTGTGCTCCATAGCAGACAGCAAGAGTTGGAAATTTTTCCAATAAAACATTTAAATTAACTCTTGGCGAATTAGGTTCTCTTACTGAATAAGGACTACCTGATAATATAAGAGCTTTAAAATAATTTAAATTTTTTGGGATTTTGTTAAATGGATGTATTTCGCAATAAACATTTAATTCCCTGACCCTACGAGCTATTAATTGAGTGTACTGTGAGCCAAAATCAAGAATTAGTACGTTGTTTTGCATGTGTAAAAATAGAAATTGATTCTCTAATTAAAAAGAATAGAATAGTATTATTATTAAATTTCGATTATTGAAAATTTTTGATTTAACGGATCTAAATTATTTTTTACTGTGTCGATTAAATTTGCACCCTCATTAACATAAAATTCAGAAAAATTTACAGATCGTTCTTGAAGTTTTTCATTTGGAAATAATTTTTTTCTAATTTCAATCACTCTGTTAATTTTATTATTATGGGCTTTCTTTTCAGACTTGATTAACCTCTTTTCAAGCATTTTTAATCCATTTAACTGCTTTTTTTCTTGAGCACTAAGAGCTCCAATAAAAGACTTATCAGTATGTTTTGCTTTCTTCTTCAATACAGAAAACTGATTTATTAATTGTTGTTTTAAATATGTAAAATCTAATTCTAATTTAGAATATTTTTGAACCAATATATCTTTTAATTTTGTTTCGGATAAGAACATTTCCTCAACAGAGATATCTAGCTTTATTATTTTATTTAAAGTCTTTTTTTCTAACAATAAAGCGGAATTACGATTAAGAATAATTGGGAAATCTAATTTAATACTATCAAAAACAGATTTTAATTGTAACCAATATGAAACTTCAGCTGGACCACCAACATAACATATATTTGGAAGAATATATTCTTGAAATATGGGCCTTAATAACACATTAGGAGAAAATTTTTCTGAATTGTCACTAATATCTTTTTTAATTTGGTCTAGATTCCATTTTTTTGACCCACTCAATGTTTGAAAATTATTTTCATTTAATATAATTCTTTCTCTACTTTGTTTTTCTATATAAAAAAGATTTATTTCTCTTGGATTTGCCTGAATATCATAACCAAGTTCATTTAATATTTCTATTGATTGTTTTGATTCATTATGTATTAACTTTTCTGAAACTTCTTTGAAAATTAAATCCTTAAATAGGGTTTTTATATTCTTGTTGTTAGCATCTATTATAATTAAACCATATTTTGAAAAAAGAATATTAACCAGTTTCCTGGTTGCATTAGACAAATCAACCGAATTTAAATAACACTCTCTGATTATCTCAGTTATCTCGGCTGTGTAATTAAAACCTTTGATATGTTTTTCAAATCTATCAATAGTGCCTTCAATTGATTCAAGTTTGAATTCACCAACAATACCATTCTCTTTTGAAGACCATACAAATTTTTTATCTTTAAAGGAAAAATGATTTATTTCTGTAAAATCATGATCTTCGCTTGCCATCCAATAAACAGGAACAAAATTATTTTCAGGATTATTCATTTGCATATTTTCACACAAGTTTATAACCGAAATAATTTTATATATAAAATATAGTGGTCCAGTAAGAAGATTTAATTGATGACCAGTGGTAATTGTGAAAGTATTTTTTTCTAATAATTTATCAATTTTTTTCTTTTGATTTTCATTTAATTTAAAACCTTCATACTGATTGTAAATCTCTTCAACTAATAACTTTCTGAACGAATGATTATAATTTTTTGACTTAGACAAAACTTGTTTTTTCAAATTGTCAGAACTGGGAAAATGAGAAATTAATTTAGAAAAATGCTTTTCGCTTTGACTATAATCAACAAGTAGTTTGCTAAAAGCATTCGTATCGGCGTATTTAATTTCTCTTAAACTCATATTAAACAAATATACTGAACTGTATTATTCTTTCTATATTTGTTGGTCCTATTATAAATTACTTTTTATGAAATCAATATTTAAACTTTTTATTCTTTTTTCGATAGTATTTGATGTTAACAGTCAAAATTTAAAATCACCATCTGAATTTTTGGGTTATGAAATTGGAACACAATTTTCAAGACATAGTCAAGTTGCAGATTATTTTGATCACATTGCTACAGAAATGAATAAAAATGTATCAATTATAAATTATGGAAAAACTTATGAAAGAAGACCACTGTTCTATGCGGTTGTTTCATCAGAAAAAAATATGTCAAAAATTGAAAATATTAGATTAAATAACATTTCAGCCCTAGAAAAAAATATAGGCAAATCTAATGATGTAGCAATTGTATGGCTTAGCTACAATGTTCATGGTAATGAATCATCAACAACCGAAGCTTCAATGCAGACAATTTATGAGCTATTGACTGAGAGAGCAGATTTATTGGAAAACACAGTTGTTATTATTGATCCTTGTTTAAATCCAGATGGTAGAGATAGATATGCAAATTGGTATAATCAAACCAGAACAGTTCCCTACAATACAAATAAAATTTCAAGGGAACATAGTGAGCCATGGCCCGGAGGTAGAGCTAACCACTACCTATTTGATTTAAATAGAGACTGGGCTTGGATTACCCAGATTGAGTCTCAAAAGAGGTTAAAAGAATATCATAAATGGTTGCCACATGTTCACGCAGATTTTCATGAACAAGGTATAAATGAACCATTTTACTTTGCTCCAGCTGCAGAACCATATCATGAGGTTATTACCAAATGGCAAAGGGATTTTCAACATATGATAGGGGAAAATAATGCAAAATATTTTGACGAAAACGGTTGGCTATATTTTACTAAGGAGTTTTTTGACTTATTATATCCAAGCTATGGTGATACATATCCTACCTACCTCGGTGCAATTGGGATGACCTATGAACAAGCTGGTGGAGGTGTCGCTGGGCTTGGAATATTAAATTCTGAAGGTAAAAATTTAACGCTTGTTGATCGTGTAAGACATAATACAGTGGCAGGGATATCTACTATTGAAATATCATCGGCCAACTCAAAAAAACTGAATGAGGAATTTAACAGGTTTTTTATTAATAACAATAATGTGAACTATA
This sequence comes from Flavobacteriaceae bacterium, assembly GCA_002702745.1. The sequence goes on from PABM01000020.1 coordinate 74,854, forward strand.
TTGTAAGTGGAGATAGTGATAAAATTGATCAATTATCAAAGTTTTTGGGTAAACATAAAATTGATTTTTATTCCCCAAAAGTTCAAAAGTTAAGTGCATTTAGTTACAATAAAAATAAATCTGTGAGTTACAGAACCTCATCGGGTGACCTGGTAATACCAAATTATCAAGCCAAGGGAAAGCTTGTAAATGTATTATTTGAAAGAAATACAAAACTTAGTGACTCAATCACATACGATATAACAGCATGGAGCTTACCTTTTGTTTACGGTCTTAACGGATACAGCACTGAAAATAAAGTTAANATAAGTGAATANCTAGAAAGTAAAATTGATAATANTTTAGATAAAAATGCCATAGCNTATGCAGGAGTTTGGAACCACATGAATGATGCAAGATTTTTNTCTGGNTTNATNAATAATAAAATTAAGGTCAGATATAATGAGAAAGTTATAAANAATGGTGANGTANATNTACCAAGAGGATCTTATATTATATANAAAGGTGATCAAATAATAAAAAATTATGATGAANTAATATTAAGTCTCGCAGAGAAAAATAAAATAAANCTTAATAATATTTATACTGGTATGTCCGAAATTGGCCCTGATCTAGGCTCTGAATCTGTAAAACTTGTTAGGAAAAGAGAAGTAGCAATCATTTCAGGTGAGGATAATGATAATATAGTATCATCACTTAACTATGGAGCAATTTGGCACTTCTTTGAACAAGAACTTAAATATCCTCTCACTCATCTTAATATTGAAAATTTTGAAGATATTGAATTAGATGAGTTTGACACTTTAATTATTCCTAGTGGATATTACGGTTCATTAGGAAACGAAACTAATCTAGAAAAAATTAAGTTATGGATTTCTAAAGGTGGTAATCTAATTGCTTTTGAAAATGCAATAAGAATTTTCACAAATAAAGATGGATTTTCTGTTAAAGTAAAAAGAAATGAAACTGAAAGAAGTAAAGATGTTAAATTTGAAGATTTAAAAAGGGAAAGAATTCAAAATTATCTTTCTGGCGCAATAATTAAAGTAAATATTGATAATACTCACCCACTGGCATACGGTTACGAAAATGAATATTATTCGCTAAAAACATCATCCTCAACTTATGAGAAATTAAAAAGAGGGTTTAATGTTGGTAAAATTGATGACGATGAAAACTCAATAATAGGATTTGTTGGAGATAATATTAAGGATAACTTTAAGAATTCTCTGATCTTTGGTCATGAGAGAATTGGGAGAGGCAATGTCATTTATTTTGTTGATAACATTTTATTTAGAAATTTTTGGGAAAACGGAAAATTATTTTTGGTAAACTCTATTTTTTATATAAACTAGACTTCAGCGTATAAATCAAAATCTGAAGCATCTATTATCTTGGCATTGACAAACTGTCCAACTCTTAAGAAATTTGATTTAGCTTCTAACAGAACTTCATTATCTACGTCAGGTGAGTCATACTGTGTTCTGCCAACATAATAGTTGCCTCTTTTTCTATCAATTATAACTTTGAATTTTTTACCTATCTTTTTCTGATTAAGTTCCCAGGAAATTTGTGACTGTATTTCCATTATCTCATTGAGTCTCTCATTTTTTATTTTTTGAGGAACATCATCTATAAGTTTATAAGCACCAGTGTTTTCTTCGTGAGAATATGTGAAGCAACCTAAACGATCAAACTTAGTATTCTTAACCCACTCTTTTAATAATTCATAATCTTCATTTGTTTCCCCTGGGTATCCTACGATTAAAGTTGTTCTAATAGCTATTTCAGGAACTTTATCTCTAAACATTTGAAGTAAATCATTAATTTTTTCCATAGAAGCACCTCTTTTCATTGATTTTAAAATCTTATTTGAAATATGTTGCAGAGGGATGTCAATATAATTACAAATTTTAGGCTCAGAATTAATAACTTCAAGGACATCAACAGGAAAACCATTAGGGAAGGCATAGTGTAGTCTAATCCATTCAATACCATCAACTTTTACAAGCTCTTTTAATAATTTTGACAAAGATCTTTTTCCATATAAATCTATACCATAATATGTAGAATCTTGCGCAATTAAAATAAGTTCTTTAATTCCCTTTTCTGCTAAAATTTTGGCCTGATAAACTAAATCTTCAATAGTCACACTTTTGTGTTTACCTCTCATTAGTGGAATTGCACAAAAGCTACACGGCCTATCGCATCCCTCAGAAATTTTTAAATAAGCATAATTTTTGGGTGTGGTTAAAAGTCTTTCACCTATTAATTCATGTTTATAGTCAGCGCCTAAATGTTTAAGTAAAGATGGCATTTCGGAGGTTCCAAAATACTCATCTACATCTGGAATTTCTTTCTTTAGATCAGGCTTATACCTTTCGCTCAAACAACCAGTAACGAAAACTTTATCGATTAATCCTTTATTTTTCTTTTTTACATTTTCAAGAATTGTATCAATACTTTGTTGTTTGGCATTATCGATAAATCCACAAGTATTAATTACCACAATATTACCTTCCTCTTCATGAACAACATTTTTATTGTTTGATTTGAGTTGTCCCATTAACACTTCTGAATCATAGGTATTTTTACTACAACCTAGGGTTATAACATTTATTTTATTTTTATCTGAATATTTTGTTCTCAAATTCTAATCAAAAAAAGAATCAACAAATTCTAATTTATTAAAGTCTTGAAGATCTTCTAGTGCTTCTCCAACACCAATATATTTTACAGGTATCTTAAACTCATCACTAATTCCAATTACTACCCCTCCTTTTGCTGTTCCGTCAAGTTTGGTTATCGTTAGAGAGCTAACTTCAGTGGTATTGGTAAATTCTTTTGCCTGAATAAATGCATTTTGACCAGTTGAACCGTCTAATACAAGCATAACATCGTGAGGTGCATTTTCAATTACCTTATTCATGACTCGCTTTATTTTTGAAAGCTCATTCATTAAGTTAATTTTATTATGAAGTCTTCCAGCTGTATCAATTAAAACTAAATCAGCATTATTTGTTTTAGCGTAGTTTAAAGTATCAAATGCAACCGAAGCAGGGTCACTACCCATTTGCTGTTTTATTATTGGCACATCGACTCTATCAGCCCATCTAACCAACTGATCAATCGCAGCAGCCCTAAATGTATCGGCTGCACCAATTACAACCTTTAAACCTAATTTTTTGTACTTATTTGCTAATTTTCCAATTGTTGTTGTTTTACCCACCCCGTTAACTCCAACAACCATTACGACATGTGGTTTTTCTGTAAATTTATTCTTGTTATTACTTAGTTCTTCTTCTTGTTCGATTAATAAAGAAGCTATTTCAGCCTTTAATAAAATGTTTAATTCACTTAAATTTGAATATTTTTCCTCAGCTACTCTTAATTCAATTTTATCAATAATTTTTAAAGTAGTACTAACACCAACATCACTTGAAATTAAAACCTCTTCAAGGTTATCTAATACTTCAGAATCAATCTTTGTCTTTCCTGTAACTAGTTTATTTAATTTTGAAAAAAACGATTGATTGGACTTTTTTAAACCCTTGTTAAGTGTATCCTTTTTTTTCTTTGAAAATATATTTTTAAAAAACCCTTCTGGTTCTGGCTCAGGTTCTGGCTCAGGTTCTGGTTCTGGTTCTGGTTCTGGTTCTGGTTCTGGTTCTGGCTCAGGTTCTGGCTCAGGTTCTGGNTCNGGTTCTNNTTCAAAATCAGGCGCTTCTACAATATCTGATTCTGGAACTGAGATTCCTTCAAGTGG
>PABM01000021.1 GCA_002702745.1 Flavobacteriaceae bacterium
AATAATTAGAGATTTACCACAAATATCTCTTAAAAGTTTATTTGGTAATCTCATTGAATCCAATCTAGCAGGAATTACAGCGGCTATTTTCATATAACAAAATTAATATTTAATCATTAGTTTAAAAATTCTTGATCAAAACCTATTAAATGAAGTTTGTTTTTAGCTCTTGTTACTGCTGTGTAAAGCCATCTAAAAAAATCTTCATCCATTCCATTAGGGAGATAAGGAAACTCTAAAAAAATTGAATTCCATTGACCACCTTGTGACTTATGACAAGTAAAAGAATAAGCAAATTTAACCTGTAATGCATTAAAGTATTTGTTATTTTTTACTCCTAAATGTCTTTTATATTTAGTTTTAATATTCATATAATCTTTTAGTATTTCTTGATACAACTTATTTAGCTGATCGTAATCTAAAGATGAACTATTTATATATAAAGAATCTAATATTAAAACTGTTTCAAAAGGTTTAATTCCAGGATAATCAACCAATGATATTTTTACCTCAGCAAATTTAAACCCATATATATTACTAAGTTTATGTATTTCTTCAATTCTTATAATATCTCCATTTGCAATAAATCCAATATCTTTTTTATTATCTAACCAATAATAATTGTTTTTGATAACCATTAATAGATCCCCAACGGAAATTATATTTTCATTAAATAATATTTTATCCCTTACACCTTTGTTGTATAAATTTGCTCTTTTATTAGATCTTACAATTACTGCTGTTTCTTCAACACCAAATTCATTATATGAATCTTGAATAAGATTCATCAAATGTTCACCATCCTCTACTCTAATTATATCCTGGAAACCATTTATTTTAAATTTAATGTTATCAAAAATATTATTTTCTATTTGATCTCTAATTAAGGTAGCATATGATAATATACCGGAGTTTAAATCTTGTCTAACAACTTCTGTTAACTCAATAGAGATAATGTTTTTATTATACTCTTCTTTTAAAAACTTTTCGTTTAAAGCGTATGAAATATTTGACTTTATCGGAGGTAACTGGGCAGAATCTCCTATTATTAATAGCTTACATTTAAATCCTGAATAAACATATTTAACAATATTATCTAATAAGGACTGAGAAAATAGGCCAACACCATCATTTCTATTAGTTCCTATCATAGATGCCTCATCAACAACAAAGAGAGTGTTTTTATGTTTATTAACTCTCAATGAGAATTCTAGATTACCTGAAAAATTGTTTTTTGTATAAAAAATTTCTTTATGAACGGTATAGGCCTCTTTATTACAATATCCAGAAAGAACTTTTGCTGACCTACCCGTCGGCGCTAATAAAACTGCGGTTTTTTTTATCTTCCACAAATTTTTAACAATATTAGAAATAATATATGTTTTTCCTGTACCAGCATACCCTTTTAAAAGAAATATTGAGTCATTTTTTTTATCATTAATAAAAAAAACGATTTTTTCTAATGCTAAATCTTGTTTTGTAGTTAGTTCACTTTGGAGGCCCTTTTTAATAATTACTGATAGATTATCCTCCATTTTAGAATATTATTGTATTATCAAATATATAAATGTTTTTTGTTGTCTTAGATTTTTACAAATAAAAAAAAATTGTAGTTTTGTTTATCTTATAAATAACTCCAAACCATGATGAAAATCCTTTTATTTCTATCCATTCCAATTACTCTTGCAATAGTTTATTTCGTAAGAACCAAAATGCAAGACAAACATAAACCTTATGTATTAGGAAGTTTATGGACATTGATTTTACTTTTTGGTTTTCTTTTATTTTCATCCATATATGATGAAATTAAATTTGATGAAGTTAAAAATGCTAGATATCAGGTTGTAATAAAAAACTTAAAAGACATTAGAGATACTCAGTTAGCGCACAGAACAGTTAAAGGAGAGTTTCAAAATAATTGGGATACTTTAGTGAAGTTTATTGAAGTTGACTCATTTACAATCACACAAAGAAGAGATTCAAGCGTTATTGACAAGGAAATGACTAAAAGATATGGTGGTGTTAAAACATATAAAGACATTGTCATTGTTGATACACTAGGTTTTGTTTCAGTTAAGGACTCTTTATTTGGATTTGATTCTAGATACCAAACTATGATGTATGTTCCATTCTCTAAAAGCGACGATACTAAATTTGAACTAAAAGCAGGTTATTTGAATCAAAATGGAATAGATATCCCAGTCTTTGAAGCTCAGGTTAAAAAGAAAGTAATTCTTCACGATCAGTCTCTAAATTTGGTTTTAAAAGAGAATCAAGTTCAATCAGTAGATGGAGTAAATGGCTCATCGCTAAAAATTGGTTCTATGAATGAAGTTAATACAAATGGGAATTGGCCTAAAAATTACTCAAAAGATAAATAATTCAAACGATAATATTAATAACAATACACTTTCAATTCATATAAATGAAAATTGGGTTGTATTTTGTTTATTTTCTCAAGAAAAATTAATTGATATAGATAAGGTTGTTTTTCTAGCTAAAAAGACTCCTACATTTCTGTTAAAAACAATCAAAAAATACATAAAATCTATAACAGAAACAAAAGCACCAAAAGCAGTAAAATTAATTTACTATGATAAAAGCTCAACGTTAGTTCCTTCTGTTTTATTTGATGAAAAAAATTCTTTGAATTTTTTAAAGTATAATACTAACATCAAAATCAACGATCTTGCAGCAAATGACAGTATTTTAAACAATGAGGTAACAAATGTCTTTATACCTTATGTAAATATCAATAACTATATATTTGATAAATTTAAAACATTTGATTTTTTCCACTATTCTTCTCTTTTGATACAGCTTTTAAGTTTAGAAATTTCAGATAATTTTTCAGAAAAATTTTTTTTAAATTTAAATGATGGATTTATAGATATTTTATATTTCAAGAATAAAAAACTTGAATTCTATAATACCTTTGACCACTCGTGTAATGAAGATATTTTATATTATCTTTTATTCTGCTTAAATCAACTTAATCTTAATCCTGATAAAACACATGTAGCATGTTCTGGCAATATAAGTCTAGATTCAAAAATTTATGAGCTATTATATACATATGTTAGAAATGTTGAATTATTAAATTTTGATGAAATTGAAGGAATAAACTCTGATATAATCAAGTCTAATATTTTATTTAGAAATTTCTAATGAGAATAATATCTGGAAAATTTGGGGGAAGAAGAATAGTTGTTCCGAAAAATTTACCCATTAGACCTACAACCAATTTAGCAAAAGAAAGTATTTTTAATATTATAACTAATAAATCTGATTTAAAGAATTTAAAAATTGCTGATACGTTTTCAGGTTCTGGTTTAATTGGTTTAGAATTTATTTCAAGAGGAGCTGATGTAATTTTTGTTGAAAAAAATATAAAATGTTTTAAACACATAGTTAAAACACTTAAGCTTCTAGGACTTAACAACAAGGTTTTCAAATCTGATGTTTTTAAATATCTACAAACATCTGAGCAAAAATTTGACTATATATTTGCTGATCCACCATATAAGTTCTCATATGAGCAATATTTACAGTTAATTAAGTTGATAGTTAATAATAATTTAAGAACTGATGGCTTGTTAATTATAGAACATTTTAAAAAAAATGATTTCTCTGATATTTCTGAGTTTGAAGAGCGTCGAGATTATGGTGATTGTTCCTTTTCTTTTTTCAAATAAAAAAAGCGGGTATTACCCGCTTTTCTGTGAATCTATAAGCCGAATTCTGTACTTTATTAAAGCTCTTGTCATTTATCTTGATATATAGTTACCCATATATTCTAGCTGCCTACCCTCCAACATTAAGCGTACAACTCTTAAAAGCTGGTTTACATGGCATTTCACCGCACAGAGTTTACATGATTTCACTACAGCATTACCTGTACATACTTTCTGTTGCACTTTTCCTAACCTTTCAGTTGATGGTCGTTAACCATTGTGCTGTACTTTGGTGTTCGGACTTTCCTCTATATAATAGCGACAAGACGATTCACACTGCAAATATATGAATGTTAATATAAATACATAATTAAAAGATTTATTTGATAAAAAAATCTTGTCATTTTCCTATATTTAATCAGACATTTAATTCTCTAAACAATATGAGTGAATTTTTAGTTTCTGCACGAAAATATAGACCTGTTAACTTCGAAGATGTTGTTGGTCAGGAAACAATTACTACTACTCTAAAAAATGCTATTAAAAATAATAAATTAGCTCAAGCACTATTATTTACAGGTCCCAGAGGTGTAGGTAAAACAAGTTGTGCAAGAATTGTTGCAAGAGAAATAAATAGTTTTGAAATCAATGATGATAATTCTTATAATATCTTTGAGCTTGATGCTGCATCTAACAACGGAGTTGAAGGAATTAGAAATCTAATTGATCAAACGAGAATTCCACCTCAAATTGGTAAGTATAAAGTATATATTATTGATGAAGTACATATGTTGTCATCAGGAGCATTTAATGCTTTTTTGAAAACTTTAGAAGAACCCCCTGCTCATTGTATTTTTATTCTAGCTACAACGGAAAAACACAAAATTATCCCAACAATACTGTCAAGATGTCAAATTTATAATTTTAAAAGAATAACAAATAATGATATCATTATACATCTTAAAAATATTTGCGCATTAGAAAAAATAGAAAGTGATAATGATGCTTTAATTCAAATTGCAAATAAATGTGATGGAGCTATGAGAGATGCATTACAACTTTTTGATAAAGTTGTTGGTATCAATAAAAAAATAACTTCAGAAATGGTTTTAGAAAACCTAAACTCTGTAAGTTTTGAAATGTACTTAGAAATTATCAATGTAATAAATGAAAAAGACATCCCTAACTTAATAAATCTTACTAACACAGTATTAGACATGGGTATTTCAGGGGACTTATTTATTTCAGGAATATCATCATTCTACAGAGATGTTTTAGTAAGTAAAAATGAGCTATCTCACAAACTTTTGAATTATGATGAGTCTAAAGTTAAAATCTTGATTGAATTGGGGTCAAAGATTGAATATAATACCATTATTGAATATTTAAATATACTTAATGAGGCTGAAATAAATTTTCAAAAAAGTTTAAATCAAAGGTTATTGATTGAACTAACACTTTTAAAAATTTCATCACTTGAGTTTGACGACAAAAAAAAAAAATTTAAATATCAATTAATACCAGTATCAACTTTTCAGAGCCAATTATTTAGAGAGCACAAATCAAAAGTTAAAATACAGAAAGAAAAAAAACCAATTGCAAATATAAATATTGCTGACTTTGAAACCTCTACTCTTTCACTTAAAAGTTTAGAAAAAAACAAATCAGAAATTGATCATAAACTAGTTGAGAATGAAATTTATGATGAAAAAAATATTTCCTCAGAGGATATAATTGAGACGTGGAATGAATATGCTAAAATTCAAGAAGATAAAGGAAAGTATAATATAGCATCAATTCTACGAATTTCAACTCCTGGTTTTGAAAAAAATACTATCATATATAGTGTGCCTAATAATACAACTTCCCTAGAGATTGACTTTGAAAAACAGCAATTACTTTTATTTTTTAGAACAAAGTTAAAATCAAAAATAGATTTAACTGTAAGCGTAGACAAAAAGATAGAAAGCAAAAAAGCATATACTAACAAAGAGAAATATCTGTTGCTAAAAGAAAAAAATCCTTTAATTGATAATTTAAAGGATGAATTTAAATTATCAATCTAAGCAATTGCCCTTCCTTATTATTTAAATGAATATGCCTTATAACTCCGTCAGCTAAGCCAATTCTTGGCACTATGAATGATTTTGATTTTGAATATTTTAATGACTTCAAATATATATTTATAGCTGGAATTATAACATCTGCTCTATCTGCATTTAATTGAAGCTTAAAAATCCTATCCTCAAAAGACATACTCTTAACAAGAGAATTAATGTCTTCTAATTCACTAATATCAATTACTTGATTTATATTTTTTTTAGAAATTTTTAAAATTTTATCTGCATTTCCTCCTGAACCTATAACAACAATATCTTTATAAAGTTTAGAATTATTTTCAATCCAGTTTTTAAAATTATGCCATGATATGTCTTTAGTAATATTATTTAATGTTCTGACTGTTCCAATTTTAAATGATCTTGTATTAACGATTTTATTCTTAGAAATAAGATTTAACTCAGTACTTCCACCTCCAACATCAACATACAAGTAATTGTTTACTGGATTTTCCATAGTATCTAAAAAAAAATTAGCAATCATTAAAGCCTCTTTTTTTCCCGAAATTAAATCAATTTTAATGTTAATTTTTGATGATATATCTTCAATAATTTTAGTTGAATTCTTTGCTTCCCTCATAGCTGAAGTTGCTACTGCTTTAAACATATAAACCTCATGCATTTGCATTAAAATTTTAAAAGCTTTTAAGGTTTTTTGAAGTTTTTTTAATTTTTTATCTGAAATTTTACCTTTAGAAAACACATCCTCACCCAATCTTAAAGGAACTCTAACAAGGCTGATTTTTTTAAATTTCGTGTCTGTTTTATTTACTTTAATACTTTTTATGAGTAATCTAACAGCATTGGAACCAATATCAATTGCTGCAAGCTTATGTATATTATTCATAATTAAGGACTTAATCTGTCAATTTTCCAAAGATTATCTACAAATTTATATCTAATTCTATCGTGTAATCTATTTTCTCCTCCTTGCCAGAATTCATATTCAATCGGATTTACGATAAACCCCCCCCAATTTTCAGGTCTAGAAATATCTTTATTATCAAATTCTTGAATTAGTGAGTTAAATTTTTCAATAAGAAAATCTTTGGATGGAATTACTGAGCTTTGTCTTTCCGATACTAATGCACCAATTTGACTTCCTTTTGGTCTTGAATTAAAATATTTAGTACTTAAATCTTCATTAGTTTTTTTAGCATGTCCTTTAATAATAACCTGTCTTTCAAAATCCTCCCAAAAAAAAGAAATTGAAACTTTATTATTGTTTTCAATTGAAATAGCCTTATTGCTATTGTAATTTGTAAAAAAAATAAAGCCCTCATTTGAGAAGAATTTTAGTAAAACAATACGTGCATTTGGATACCCATTTGAATCTATTGTTGACAATGTCATCGCATTGACCTCAAATTTACTATCAGTTGATTTTACTTCTTTAAACCAATTATCAAATAATGAAAATGGATTTGACGGTAGATTTACCTCCTCTAGACTATTCTGTGTATATGATTTCCTTAAATTACTTACATCTCTAAGCATAATACAAATTTAAATAATAAATATTCTTAATTCTACACTTGTATGTTTTTTCCTTCCTCCGATAAAACAACATTATCAAAAATTAATTTCACTTCTTTTAAAAAATTTGAATAATCATCATACCTAGATGAAAAATGACCAATTAATAATTGTTTAACAGTGCCTTTATTTGCAAGATTTGCAGCATCAGTAGTTGTTGAATGCAAAGTTGAAAGGGCTTTATCTCTATCCTTTTCAAGAAATGTAGTTTCACAATACAATAAATCTACACATTTAATATAATCAACTAACTTGTCAAAATAAACTGTATCACTACAGTAGGCAAATGACTTTGATTTAGGCCCCTCAGCCGTAACCTTTAAATAATCTATTTCTTCACCATCTTCATTAAAAACATTTTCAGATTTAGTCAATTTATTATAATAAACTTTGTCGATTTTAAATTCGATAGCCTTTTTAAGTAATAATTTTCTTCTTTTTTTCTTTTCTTTAATACGAAAACCATTTGTATATACAGAGTGCTTTAATGGAAAAGCTTTAATTATAAAATTAAAATCTTCAAAAATGATTTCTTCACTTTTATTATTTAAAGATTTAAGATCTAAATTATAGTTTAAACTCATCCGTGAATACTTGATATGTGATTGAATAATTTTTAAAACAGAAGTTGGACAAAATACCGTTAATTTTTTATCTCTTTTTAAAAGTGAAAGAGTCGAAATTAATCCAATTAATCCAAAATAATGATCTCCATGTGCATGACTTATTAGTATAATATCAATTTTTGAAAGTTTAATCTTATACTTTCTTAACTGATGCTGTACACCTTCACAACAATCAATTAAAATATTAGAATTTGAAATATTTAACAGTAAAGAAGTTGAATACTTTCCTAGCTTAGGAATTGCACCTTGAGATCCTAAAACTGTTAAATTCAACGGTCAAAATTTTTCTTAGCAAGCAAATAGATTACGGCCATTCTGATAGCAACTCCATTTTCAACCTGTTCCAATATTATAGAATTATTGGAATCCGCAACTTCACTAGTAATCTCAACCCCTCTGTTTATAGGACCAGGATGCATAATCACTATTTTTTTATTTATTTTTTCCAATCTCTCCATAGTTAAACCAAAATGCTTTTTATATTCTCTTACGGATGGGAAAAAGCTATCTGACATTCGTTCGTTTTGAAGCCTAAGCATATTAGCGACATCGCACCATTCCAAGGCTTTATCTAAATTAGTCTCAACCTTTACCCCAAAATCTTTAAGATACTTAGGGATAAGTGTATTAGGTCCACATACTTTGATATTTGCGCCTTGTAATTGAAGTGCAAATATATTTGATAAAGCAACTCTGCTATGAATAATATCTCCAACGATAAGAATATTTTTGTTTCTTAAATCACCAATTTCTTGCCTCATTGAATATGAATCAAGCAGAGCTTGGGTTGGATGCTCATGAGCTCCATCTCCAGCATTAATAATTGTAGCATTAACTTTTTCTGATAATAATTGTGGGGCACCAGGGTTAGAATGTCTTATAACAACCATATCAACCTTCATTGATAAGATATTATTCACAGTATCAATTAAAGATTCGCCTTTTTTAAGAGATGATTGTGAAGATGAAAAATTTAAAACATCCGCTGACAATCTTTTTTCAGCTAATTCAAATGATAATTTTGTTCTAGTAGAGTTTTCAAAAAAAAGATTTGCTATCGTTATATCTCTAAGGGATGGAACTTTCTTTATAGGTCTATTTATAACCTGCTTGAAATTATCTGTAGTTTCAAAAATTAATTCTAAATCATTTTGATTTAAGAATTTTATACCCAATAAATGATCTACACTAAGATTTTCCATTCATCAAATTTTCAATATATACGTGATTACCATATTTATTGTCATTCCATTTTACGTTAACTTTTTGATTTTCATAAATGTCAACCTGTATACCCTTGTAATCAGGTTGAATTGGCAATTCTCTACTAAATCTTCTATCGATTAGGATTAATAATTCTATTGTTTTTGGTCTACCAAAACTCTCAATAGCTGTTAATGCAGCTCTTATTGTTCTTCCAGTATACAAGACATCATCAATAAAGACAACTTTTTTATTTTCAACTAGTAATTTAAAATCATTTTTATTTGGAATTAGAATATCTTTATTTCTTCTAAAATCATCCCTAAAAAAAGTAATATCAAGAAACCCATGATCGACTCTATTAATATTATAATTTGATGATAAAGTTTTTAAAAGACTCTTACAAAGTGATTTTCCACGTGGTTGTAACCCTACTAGTACTGAATCTTTAAAATCATTATGATTTTCAGAAAGTTGACAAGCTAACCTATCAATAGATAAATTTAATTGGTCATTATTAAGGATTATTTTTTTACTCATTGAAAGAAAATATCATTTCAAATTAAAAAAAAAGCCTTTCAATTGAAAGGCTTTTTTTATTATTTTCCATCCATTTTATCTTTTAGCTCTTGCAATTGTTCATTTGCGTCACCTAATGTATTCTTGGACGAGAGTTTATCATCTTTCATTTTTTTAGTCATAACTTTTTTATTAATCTCTTCAATATCTTTAAAAGTCTGAGTGTGAGATAACACAACCCTCTTAGTGTCTTTATTGAACTCAATTACCTTAAGGTCAATTAATTCACCTTTTTTAAGCTTACTGCCATCTTCTTTGAACATATGTCTAGACGGAATAAATGCAATAACATCATCATTAAACTTAACAGTCGCACCTTTAGGAACAATTTCGAAAATTTCGGAATTATGTATTGAATCCATAGAAAATTCTGTTTCATATTTGTTCCATGGGTTTTCTGTCAATTGTTTATGTCCTAGACTAAGTTTTCTATTTTCAACATCAAGTTCTAAAACTAAAATATCAATTTTTTCTCCAGTTTTACAAAATTCTCGTGGATGGTGTATTTTCTTTGTCCATGATAAGTCAGAGATATAAATTAGACCATCGACACCCTCTTCTAGTTCAACAAATACACCAAAGTTTGTAAAGTTTCTTACAATACCAGAATGTTTTGATTGTACCGGATATTTCTTAGTTATATCTGTCCATGGATCGGGTGTTAACTGTTTAACACCTAAAGACATTTTTCTTTCTTCTCTGTCAAATGATAAAATTCTTGCCTTCACTTCATCACCAACATTAAAGAAATCTTGAGCAGATCTTAAATGAGTTGACCAGGACATTTCTGAAACATGAATTAAACCTTCAACACCTTCTGATATCTCAACAAATGCTCCATAATCAGCAATTACGACAACCTTACCTTTAACCTCGTCTCCTACTTTTATTTCTTCTGAAAGTGCTTCCCATGGATGTTTACTAAGTTGTTTTAAACCTAATTGAATTCTAGATTTATCCTCGTCAAAATCTAAAATAACTACTTTAAGAATTTGATCTAATTCCACTAACTCATTTGGATGACTAATTCTTGACCAAGATAAATCTGTAATATGGATTAGTCCATCAACACCACCAAGGTCCATAAAAACTCCGTAGGATGTAATATTTTTTACAACACCCTCAAGAATCTGTCCTTTTTCTAATTGCTTGATGATTTCTTTTTTCTGTGATTCAATATCAGCTTCAATTAAAGCCTTGTGAGAAACCACAACGTTTTTAAACTCATGATTTATCTTAACAACCTTAAACTCCATGGTTTTATTTACATATTGATCATAATCCCTAATTGGTTTAACATCAATTTGTGAGCCAGGCAAAAAAGCTTCAATACCGAAAACGTCAACTATCATCCCACCTTTAGTTCTACATTTTACAAATCCGTTTACAATTTCACCTGAATCATGGGCTTCATTTACTCTGTCCCAAGCTTTAATAACTCTTGCCTTTCTATGTGACAAGATTAGTTGTCCAGTAGCATCTTCTCTTATATCAATTAAAACCTCTACTTTGTCTCCAATTTTTAAATCAGGATTATATCTAAATTCGTTTAAGGAAATTACACCTTCAGATTTTGAATTTATGTCTATTATAGCTTCTCTGTCAGTCATGTGAATAACAGTTCCTTCTACAACGTCGTTTGTTAATGTTTCAACAAAATTTTCCTCAACTAATTTTTCGAATTCTTTAATTTGCTTGTCATCAACTTGATCAATACCTTCTTCATAGTTATGCCAGTCAAAATCTGACAAATTATTATAATTTTTATCAATTTCTTCGGAATCTTTTTTTGGTTTAGTAGCATTTTTTGAAGATTCTTTTACAGCTACATTTTCTTCTACTATTTCTTCAGTAGTTTCTTTTTTTTCAGCTTTTTTTGGCATGACGAAAAATTTGTATTCTAAAATTCTAACTGATTTTACACATAAATTTTAGAAGAAATTAAAATATAATAAATCCTAATGCATCAGTTATTATGTGACAAAAGGCATGCGAAAATATAAAATTTAATTAAAAAAAAGAATGAACAGAAGATTTAATTAGAAAATTTTTCTTCTATTAATTGTGATATTTTATCGATTTGTTCACTAATTGACATATGACTATTGTCAATTACTATGGCATCTTTTTCAATTATCAGTGGTGAATCAGATCTAGTCGAATCTAACATGTCTCTGTTCATTATGTTGTGAAGTATATCATCATAGCTAACTGTCAAACCTTTTTTTACCATCTCTTCAAATCTTCGTTTAGCCCTAACTGAGTCTGATGCGGTTAGAAATAATTTTAAATCTGCATCTGGAAAAACCACAGAACCAATATCTCTGCCATCCATTACAACCCCTTTATCCCTATCAATAGTTCTTTGTAATTTTACCATCTCTGTTCTGATTTCTGGAATTGCAGCAATTTCACTTACTAATTTAGAAACCTGCATACTACATATCTCATTTTCAATATTTCTGCTATTTAAATATATTTCAGAGATAAGACAATTGTTGTTAAATTTAAAATTTATCGAAATCTCTCTCATCTTTTTGATAAATATTTTAATGTTATTCTTGGCAAGTGTTAACAAATTATTCTCAATTGCAAATAAGGTGACAGCTCTATACATAGATCCTGAATTGATATATATATATCCGTATTTAGTAGCTAATTCTTTAGCAATTGAACTTTTTCCAGTTGATGCATGACCATCAATAGCTATTGTTAGGTTTTTCATTAATCTAAATCAATTTGCATTCCGATGAAATTTACATTAGAAGCACTTGAGTATTTGGAATGACAATAATTAAAACGAAGTTTATTAAATTTCATTCCAAATCCAAAGGATATTCCTGAAAAATTTCTTTGCTCCAATATTCTCAATTCTTCAGATCTTCTAAAACTAAAACCTAACTGCATCTTAAAAAAAGAATCTGGAAATAACTCAACAGCAACAATTGTATGTCTTAAAATTTCATTAAAAAAAGAAACTTTTTCTTCAGAAACATTTCCATCTAAATCTGTTATAATTCTTGATGGATTAGATAATCCAATAGGCCATTTTTGAATATTTTCTAAAGTAATATGCCATGTGATGGGAGCATTTTCAAGTTTCTGTGAAACTCCTAAATTGATTTCAAATGGTAATGATTCATGAATTTCATTATATGGCTTTAATTGAAACCCTACATTCCTAAAAACCAAGGAAGCTTTAATATCATTAATATCATCTAAATAGAAAAATCCTATATCTGCTGCTAATCCGTAGGAGTTATACTGCTCAAAAGTTGATGTAATAAATTTTAAATTCGCTCCAAAAGTTATAGGCATATTTTTCAATTTAGTCGCATACCCAACTGATAAAGCAGATTCATTACCAGAAAAATTAGATGTGTAGTTACCAAATTCATCATAACCAATAAAATCTCCATAGTTTATGTAGGAAAAACCAAAGTGTAAGGTGTTTCCTCGATTATCAAGTCTATAGGCGTATGCTAAAGAGCCAAATGAAATATCAGAGAAATAGCTGAAATAATTTATTGATAGCATATTATCCATTTCCTGAGTTATAGATGATGGATTGAAAAGACCTGAAGTTACATCATCATCTAGTGTAGTTATGTTTTTACCCCCAAAAGCTAATTGTCTAGGCGAACTTGGAATATTTAAAAACTGATATGTCGATTCACCAGCAATTTGAGCAAAAGAAAGAGTAAAATTAAGTAATGAAAAAAATAAAAGTAAAACTAGAATTTTAAATTTCATATTCTTAAAACTAATTAAAAGCTGTTATATTATAATTTCTTTGGATTTTTAACAGGTTTATTAGTCAAAGCAATATCAATAACTTCACTCATCTCAGAAACATAGTGAAATGTTAATCCCTTTAGGTATTGATTATTTATTTCTTTAACATCAGCTTTATTTTGTGTAGAAAGAATTACCTCTTTTATTTTTGCTCTTTTGGCAGCTAATATTTTTTCCTTTATACCTCCAACTGGAAGAACCTTTCCTCTTAATGTTATTTCTCCTGTCATTGCAATCCTTGATTTGATTCTTTTCTGTGTAAATAAAGAAATTAGTGATGTTAACATTGCAATACCAGCACTAGGCCCATCCTTAGGAGTTGCACCTTCTGGAACATGAATATGGATATTATATTTATCAAAAACATCCGGATTTATATTGAATTGGTCTCCGTTTGATTTTATATACTCTAGTGCAATTGTTGCAGACTCTGACATAACCTTTCCTAAGTTACCAGTTATAGAAAGTTTACCTTTACCTTTTGACAAAATAGATTCAATAAATAAAATATCTCCCCCAACTCTAGTCCAGGCAAGCCCAGTTACTACTCCAGCAACTTCGTTTGATTCAAATTTATTTCTAATTAATTTAGCAGGACCTAAAATCTCTACAATATTATCATCAGAAATATTTGGGTTATATTCTATTTCAGTTGCTATATTTTTAGCACAATATCTTACAATTTTTGCGATATTTTTTTCTAATCCCCTAACTCCTGATTCCCTTGTATAACCTTCAATAATTTTTTCAATTACACGAACACTTAACTTTAAATCTTTTGATGATAAACCATGTTCTTTAATTTGTTTTGGTAGAAGAAATTTTTTACCAATCTGAACTTTATCTTCAGTAGTATATCCACTCACATTAATAATTTCCATCCTATCTAATAAGGCAGGTTGAATATTTGAAATATTATTTGACGTAGCAACAAACATTACTTTAGATAAGTCAAACCCCTTTTCCAAATAATTATCATAAAATTCATTATTCTGCTCAGGGTCAAGAACCTCAAGCATTGCAGATGATGGATCACCAACATTTGATGATGTTAATTTATCAATTTCATCTAAAACAAATACTGGGTTTGAAGTTTTTGCTTTTTTTATATTTTTAATTATTCTTCCAGGCATTGCACCTATGTATGTCTTTCTGTGACCCCTTATTTCAGCTTCATCACGTAATCCACCAAGTGAAATTCTAACATATTTTCTTCCTATTGCCTCTGCGATTGATTTACCTAATGAAGTTTTACCTACACCAGGAGGTCCTTGTAGACACAAAATAGGAGATTTCATATCATTTCTAAGCTTCAAAACAGCTAAATATTCGATAATTCTTCTCTTTACATCATCTAGACCAAAATGATCCCTATCTAGTATTCTTTTTGCTTTGACAAGATCAAATTTATCTTTTGAAAATTCGTTCCATGGCAATTCTAATATTAGATCCAAATAATTCCTTTGAACAGAGTATTCAGACACTTGAGGATTCATTCTTTGTAACTTTGCTATTTCTTTCTCAAAATGTTCCTTAACGTCTTTATTCCATTTTTTATTGGAAGCCCTCGTTCTCATGTCTTCCAATTCTGAATCATGACTTACACCTCCAAGTTCTTCTTGGATTGTTTTCATTTGCTGGTGTAAGAAAAACTCTCTTTGTTGTTGATTTAAATCACTTTGAACTTTAGATTGTATATCATTTTTTATTTCGAGTTTTTTAAACTCAACGTTCATATGTTTTAAAGTATCTAATGCTCTTTGCTGTAAATCATTAATCTCGAGAAGTGTTTGCTTTTCGCTAACAGGAAGGTTTAAATTTGAAGCAACAAAATTTATAAGGAATGAGTTGCTTTCAATATTCTTAATCGCAAATGAAGCTTCCGAGGGAATATTAGGGTTTCTTTTAATTATCTCTAAAGACAGATCTTTAATCGAGTCTATAATTGCATTAAATTCAGAATCTTTTTTTCCTGGATTCTCCTCATGATTATCTTTTATATTTGATGTAATATATGGTTTTTCTGAAATTACTCTTTCAATTTCAAACCGTTTTTTTCCTTGAATTATCACTGTGGTATTACCATCTGGCATTTGTAAAACTTTAAGAATTTTGGCTACGGTTCCAATATTGTAAATATCTTTTAACTTGGGATCTTCAATACTCTCATCTTTTTGAGCAACTACTCCAATCAATTTATTGAAATTATTGGCGTCTTTAATAAGCTTTATTGATTTGTCTCTTGAGGCTGTGATAGGTATTACAACGCCAGGGAATAGGACTGTATTTCTCAAGGAAAGTATTGGTAAGGTTTGTGGAAGCTCCTCCTTACTTATTTCCAATTCATCCTCTGGAGTCATCAAAGGTATTAATTCAGAATTTTCATCAATATCCCGAGCTGACAAATTGTCAATGTTAAAAATATTTTTTCTAGACATATAAAAATTTTATTGTTATGTAAATGATTTTATATCAGTAAATCATACAAAACACACTTATAACTATTAGTATATTTCAACTACTATGCCATTAAAATTTACCTTTTTGAAATTTGTTTTAACAAAAAAATTGATGGGATAAAAAACAATGCAAAAATTAAAATTGCAAGTCGAATACTTCCAGTAAAAACATCCATCGTAGCATACAATGCTGTACCTAACACTATACTCAGCTTTTGAGAAACATCATAAAAACTAAAATAAGATGTTGAATATTTTACATCAATCAATTTAGAATAAGTAGATCGTGAAAGAGACTGAATACCTCCCATTCCTAATCCAATAAAACCAGCAGCAATATAAAATTCGGTAGGAGTTGTTACAAAATAGCCGTAAAAACATATTATTCCCCATAAAATATTTATAGCTATTAATGTTCTTACATTACCGAAAATATCAGAAAGTTTTGCACTTAAGTAAGCTCCTGCTGCAGCAAGTATCTGAATAACAATAATTGCTAATATAAGGCCTGTTTGCATGCTTTCTGCATTCTTCCAACTTATTTCGTCTAAGTCTGCACCAAAATAACTAGCTAATAAAATAATGGTTTGGGTTGGAATTGTAAAAATAAAAAATGATAATAGAAATATTCTTAGTTTTCTATTGCCCTTAAGTTGTTTTAAAACATCAACTAACTGGTTAAAACCACTCAAAAAAGTATTGATTGAATATAGATCACTTTTTTTAATATTATAATGTTTTCTTCCGGGTAAATGATAAAATGAATATTGACTGAAAACCAACCACCAAAATCCAACAAGAACAAATGAAATTTTGACTGCTTGCTGCTGATCATTCAAGTTCAAAATTTCAGGAAATTGCATCATGACCAAACAAAAAATGAGCAAAATTATACTTCCAAGATAACCAAGAGAATAACCTTTGGCACTTGTAATATCTTGTTGATCTATATTTGCAATATCCGGTAAATATGAATTATAAAAAACCAGACTTCCCCAAAATCCAACTACTGCAAAGAAGTAATATATTATTCCTAAGTCAAAATTGTCTAAATCAAAGCTATATAATAACATACAAGAAATCGCACCTAAATAACAGAAAAACTTCATAAAGAGTTTTTTATATCCAGTATGATCAGCTATACCAGATAATAAAGGTGAGATTATAGCTAATATCAAAAAGGTAAATGATGAAATATATCCAATGAAAGCATCGTTTTCTATTGAATTAAACCATAAAAAATCAACACTTTCCCCTTTTGTTATTGATTTAAAATAGATTGGAAATATTGCAGTTGATATAACAAGTGGGTAAACAGAATTTGCCCAATCGTAAACAGCCCATGCATTTAATAACTTTTTATCACCTTTTTTATAAAATCTCATTTAATTAAAATAAATTTGTATTTGATTTCAAACAGATACTAATATTACAATATTTTATCCATTTGATTAATTTTTTAATGATGAAAAAAATCACATTGTTTATTGTTTTATCTTTTATCTTTTCAAATGTTGTGATTTCTCAAAACAAGAACCATCAAAAAAACTATGAAATGAGCAAACAAAAAGTTAACAAGTCAGAAAAAGAATGGAAAGATATGCTTAGTGATGAAGAGTATAGAGTTCTAAGACAAAAAGGTACAGAATATCCTCATACTGGTAAATATAATTTACATTTTGAAAATGGGGTATATAACTGTAACGGTTGTAAAACTCCACTATTTAATAGTGATCAAAAATTTGAAACTAGTTGTGGATGGCCAAGTTTTGATGAAGCAATTGAAGGAACTATTAAGTATGTAGAGGATTATTCTCACAATATGATTAGAACCGAAATACTTTGCGTTAAATGTGATGGTCATTTAGGTCACGTATTTAATGATGGACCAACCGAAACTGGATTAAGATATTGTGTAAATTCAGTAAGTATTGACTTTAAAAAAGACCCAAATAAAAAATAATATATGAGTAATTATGATATCATTGTTCTAGGCAGTGGTCCTGGAGGTTATGTGACAGCTATTAGAGCTTCTCAATTAGGATTTAAAACTGCTGTAATTGAAAAAGAAAGTCTTGGTGGGGTTTGCTTAAACTGGGGTTGTATTCCAACTAAAGCCCTGTTAAAATCAGCACAAGTATTTGAGTATTTGAATCATGCTGAGGATTATGGTTTAGATGCTGAAAATATTAGCCACGATTTCACAAAAGTAATTGCTAGAAGCAGAAATGTAGCTTCAGGCATGAGTAAAGGTGTTAACTTTTTAATGAAAAAGAATAAGATAGATATCCTTAAAGGTTTTGGCAAGATTAAAAAAGATAAGGTTGTATCTGTTGATGGAACAGATTACAGTGCCAACCACATAATAATAGCAACTGGTGCAAAATCAAGAGTTCTACCTTCAATTCCTCAAGATGGAAAGCAAATAATTGGTTATCGTGAAGCAATGACGCTTGAAAAGCAACCAAAAAGCATAACCATTGTAGGGTCTGGAGCAATAGGAATAGAATTTGCGTATTTTTATAATAGCATTGGAAGTGATGTTACCGTGATTGAGTATATGCCAAATATTGTACCCTTAGAAGATGTAGATGTTTCTAAAGAATTAGAAAAATCATTTAAGAAAAAAGGTATCAAAATTATGACTTCATCAGAAGTAATTTCTGTTGAGAAGAAAAAAAATAAGGTTTTAGCATCAGTTAAATCTAATGGAAAAGAAGAGATAATTGAATCTGAAATTTTACTTTCTGCTGTAGGAATAAAATCTAATATAGAAAATATTGGCCTTGAAGATGTTGGTATTGCTACAGACAGAGATAAAATATTGGTTGATAAATGGTATAATACGAATATACCTGGATACTACGCAATAGGTGATATTGTTGCAGGCCCAGCGTTAGCACATGTTGCGTCAGCAGAAGGAATATTGTGTGTTGAAAAAATAGCAGGTCATGATGTATCTCCTATCGATTATGGAAATATCCCTGGATGCACATATTGTAGCCCTGAAATATCTAGTGTTGGATTAACGGAAAAACAAGCTTTAGAAAAAGGATATAAAATAAAAGTAGGTAAATTCCCATTCTCAGCTTCTGGTAAAGCCAGTGCGTCAGGCTCAAAGGAGGGTTTTGTTAAGGTTATATTTGATGAAAACTATGGTGAATGGCTTGGATGTCACATGATTGGAGCTGGAGTTACAGATATGATTGCTGAAGCAGTTTTAGGAAGGAAACTTGAAACAACAGGAACTGAAGTGTTAAAGGCTATTCATCCTCACCCAACAATGTCGGAAGCTGTTATGGAAGCTGTTGCAGCAGCTTATGATGAAGTGATCCACCTTTAAAGGAAAGCTTCTAGGGCTAATTCATAGGATTGTATGCCGAACCCACATATAACTCCTTTGACATTCTTAGATATTAATGAGTTATGTCTAAACTCCTCTCTCGAATGTATATTGGAGATATGTACCTCAATTACAGGAGTTTTAATCGCAGCTATAGCATCAGCAATTCCAACCGAAGTATGAGTGTATGCTGCAGCATTTAAAATTATTCCGTCAAAGCTAAATCCAACTTCTTGTAATTTATCAATAATCTCACCTTCTATATTAGATTGAAAATATTCGATTTCAACTGATGAAAACTTAATTTTCAAATCATTAAAAAAGTCCTCAAAGGATTTGTTTCCGTAAATGTCAGTTTCTCTCTGACCTAAAAGATTTAAATTTGGACCATTAATAATGATAATTTTTTTCATGATTCAAATTTATTAAATTTATTAGAGAATGATATATTATGAGATGGATTCATGCAATTAATGATTATAAAGATTACCTCAAAATTGAAAGGGGGTTAAGTGATAACTCTATAATTAGCTATGAAAATGATTTAAAAAAACTTGAATCATTTCTTACTAATAATTCACAAGTTACTGGCCCCCTAGTCGTTAAACCAGATCATATCAAAGAGTTTATTTATCATATTTCAAAAAAGGTTAAAGCCAACTCTCAATCAAGGATAATCTCAGGTATCAGAAGCTTTTATGATTATTTGTTATTTGAAAAATTGATTAATAATAATCCACTTACGAATATCGAATCTCCAAAACAACAAAGGAAACTTCCAAGTACTCTTTCTTTAGATGAAATAAATCTAATGATAAAAAGCATTGATAAAACAAAAAAGGAATCTGAGCGAAATAATGCGATTATCGAAACATTATACGGATGTGGGTTAAGAGTCAGTGAATTGATAGAATTAAAAATTTCAGATTTGTACTTTTCTGAGGATTTTATAAAAGTTACCGGAAAAGGAAATAAACAAAGGTTGGTTCCTGTAAGTGATATTAATAAGAAATGTATTAACAGATATATATTAAACTCAAGATCTAAACTAAATATTAATCCAAAATATTCAGATGTATTGTTTTTAAATAGAAATGGAAGCAGGCTTACGAGAGCGATGATTTTTACAATAGTTAAAAACCTATCAAAAAAATGTATGATAGAAAAAATAATATCTCCTCACACTTTTAGACATTCTTTTGCTACACACCTTTTAGAAAACGGAGCTGATCTAAAAACCATTCAACAATTGTTAGGACATGAAAGCATAACAACAACTGAAATATATATGCATCTTGATAATACTGCATTAATCAATGTTATGAAAAAATTTCATCCGCGATCGAAGTCTATTTAGCAATATTTACTGCGCGAGTTTCCCTTATTACTGTAACTTTAACTTGACCTGGATATGTCATATCTGTTTGGATTTTTTTCGATATTTGAAAAGATAAATTCGATGCTTCCTCATCATTTATTTTTTCACTTTCAACCATTACTCTAAGTTCTCTTCCAGCTTGAATAGCATAAGCCTTTTCAACACCATTAAAATCAAGAGCGATATCCTCAAGATTTTTTAATCTCTCAATGTATGAGTCAAGAACTTGTCTTCTTGCTCCTGGTCTAGCTCCAGACATTGCATCACAAACCTGAATTATTGGGGATATTAAACAATTCATTTCAATCTCATCATGATGAGCCCCAATTGCATTGCAAACATCAGCTTGCTCACCAAATTTCTCAGCCCATTGCATTCCTAAAATTGCATGTGGTGTCTCAATTTCTTTTTCTATACTTGGAACTTTCCCTATATCATGAAGCAAACCAGCTCTTTTTGCCATTTTAGGATCAATACCAATTTCAGATGCCATAATTGCACATAATTTTGCTACTTCTTTTGAATGTTGAAGTAAATTTTGACCATATGATGATCTGTATTTCATTCTACCTACATATTTAATTAACTCAGGATGTAACCCGTTGATTCCTAAGTCAATAACTGTTCTTTTACCTACCTCAATAATTTCCTGGTCAATTTCTTTTTTTGTTTTCCTTACAACCTCCTCAATTCTGGCAGGATGTACTCTTCCATCCTTAACTAGTTTATGTAACGAAATTCTAGCTATTTCTCTTCTTATAGAATCAAAACAAGAAAGTATTATTGCTTCTGGGGTATCGTCGACAATTATTTCAACTCCAGTGGCTGATTCAAGAGCTCTAATATTCCTTCCTTCCCTACCAATTATTCTACCTTTAATATCATCAGATTCGATATTAAAAACCGAAACAGTATTGTCAATAGTCTCTTCTGCACCAATTCGCTGAATAGTATTTAAGATAACTTTTTTAGCATTTTCTTTCACAGTTAACTCAGCCTCTTCCATTTTCTCTTTAGCGTAAGATAAAGCATCATTTTCAGCATCTCTTTTCAAGGATTCAAGCAAACTTTTCTTTGCTTCTTTTTCTGAAAGTCCAGAAATAACTTCTAGTTGTTTTATTTGATCCTTTCTTACTTTTTCTGCCTCTTTTGTCTTCTTTTCTAATTTGTTAAGTTTTAATTCAATTTCAGTATTCTTTTTTTCTAAATCTGAAGTTAAAGATTCGTGTTTTTTTATAATTGAATCAATTTTGGATTCTTTTGATAAAATTTCTCTTTCAATTATTTTTGTTTTATCCTCTCTAGAAAAAATAATTTTTTCATGTTCTGATTTTAACTCTAAAAATTTTTCTTTAGCCTGAAGTATTTTATTATTTTTTATATTCTCGCCTTTATCTTTTGCTGATTCGATAATTTTTTCAGCTTTTTTTTTTGCATCACTTAATAGACTCAATGATTTATTTTTATTGATAAGACTAATTATAACAATTCCTACAATTAAACCTATTATTCCTGCAATTATTAACCCACTTGATATTTCCATTAATTTAATTTTTAAAAAAAACCTACAAAAGCCTTTTTATTTAAACTCCAGTTTAACAGGATTAGGGCTACAAGGCTGATCAAAAATCTGAAAAAATTCAGCACGATTTAACAACCTAAACTCACCCTTTATAATTAATTAGCGTTGAGTTTACAAAAAAAACTAATGTAGGTAGTTTTATTATATTATTTAAAGAACTTAACTCTTTTCATCAAGAATATTTATCAGTATAGATAATCTATCCTCCAAATCATTAATAAATGTTTCTTCATTTAAAGAATTTTGTTTTTTACTTGAAGCAATTTGTAAAGCACACATAGCTAAAGCATCTTGCTTGTCCCTAACAGAATAATTCTGTTCAAACTTTTTTATCAGAGTATTTATTTGTTGGGAAGCTAATCTAAGCCCTTGTTCCTGAGAAGGATCAATTGTTAAAGGATATACTCTATTAGCAACTGATAACTTAATTTTGAGCTTATCACTCATATTTAATCTGATAATTGAGAAATACATAAATCTATTTCTCTAATAAGCGAATTTATTTCACTTCTTGTTTCATTAATATTATTTTCACTACCCGTAATAGTATTTGCAATTTTTAATGCCTTAAACTTTTCTTCAAGAGATTCCAAATCTAACATTAAATCATTCCTTTCATTAATCAGGGATTTGTTTTTGTCTAATAACTCATTGTTTTCCTCTCTAAGACTTAAAAGTTCATTTAAATTAGATTCAACTTTTTTCTCTAAATCAAAAAACAAATCCTTAATTTTATCCATAGTACAAATACTATAATTCCAATTTAAACATTATATTTTAAATTTTCTGAATTTTTCATTTATAACTTAACAATTATATATTATTTTAGGGTTGATGAGATATTATTTATTGACAATATTTTTTCTTTGTGCTTCAATAATAAATTCACAAAATTCTGGTGATTATCCTCTTGAAATTCCAATTATTCTTTCTGGTACATTTGGTGAGCTGAGACCTAATCATTTTCACGCAGGTATTGACATAAAAACCAAAGGTACCGAAGGTTTTAAAGTTTATTCAATCGGTGATGGCTACGTAAGTAGAATCCAAATTACTCATGGCGGATATGGAAAAGCATTATATATCAAACATGAAAATGGTCAATCTTCGGTTTATGCTCACCTTCAAAAGTTTTCGCCTAAAATTGAAAAAATTGTAAAGGAAATTCAATACTCTAAAGAATCATACACCTTTAAGACTTACCTCTCAAAAGATGAAATTAAAATTTCTGAAAAAGAATTAATTGGTTTTAGCGGAAACACTGGGAGAAGTTTTGGGCCGCATTTACACTATGAACTTAGAGATGAATTTGATCGACCAATAAATCCCATGGCATTTAAAAATTATCCGGTTAGGGACACCATCCCGCCTATTGTTTTAGGTCTTTACTATAAATTAATTCCTGAAAACTCAATAAGTGGTTCAAATTCAAGTTTCAATGAACTAAAATTGAAAAAAATTTCAGATAATTTATTTATTTCAGACACATTAAAAACAAGTGGACCTGTTGGATTTGGTATAAATTCATTCGACAGGATGAATAATACATGGAATAAAATGGGTTTATCTAACATTAAAACTAATATTGATGGTGATGAAATTTTTGATATGGACTTAAATTTATTTTCGTACGATGAATGGAGGCACATAAATACTTTTATTGATTATCCTTCATACAAGAATAAAAAAATAAAAATTCAAAAACTCTATATTGAAGAGTATAATCCACTTGATATGTATAAAAGATCGCTTGGCGATGGTGTTGTTAAAATAAATGAAAGAAATGATACTTATCTCTACATTATAAAATTATTTGATTTTAATAAAAACCAATCTGAAATTCTAGTACCAATTCAATGGATAAAACAATATAATTTATTTGCTAGAAAATTAGATTTTGATAATATGTTCAAAGTAAATAAGGATAGTACATATAATTTTAAATTCCCTGGGACAAAAGTTTCAATCGAAAAAAACTCATTTTATACAGATAAAATAATTCAGATTTTTGAAGAAAACAACTTGTTACATATTGATAAAGACTCAATACCACTTCTAAAAGGAATAACAATTAAAATGGATGTCAGTCGTTATAATGATTCTATAAGAAATAAAACGTACATAGTTAGAATCGGTGAAAATAAAAAACCATCATTCGTTTCAAGTAAAAAAGAAGAAAATTATGTTATTGCAAAAGTTAATAACCTTGGTAATTTTGTGATTAAGGTTGATTCAATAAAACCCAATATTAGTGTAATTGATATTTCAGACAACCAATGGATCTCAAATAGAAAAAATTTAAGCATAAAAATAAGTGACAATGAATCAGGAATCAATTATTACAGAGGTACTATTAATGATAAATGGATTTTATTAGAATATAATCCTATGAAAGGAATTTTATCATATGATTTTAATGACAATGTTAACAGTGATGATGCAAAAAACATTTTAGAAATTAAAATAGAAGATAGGGTTGGGAATGTAAAAAAATTAACAAAAACATTTTACAGAAAAATCAAATAATGAAAAAAATTTTATCGCTTTTCATATTCCTAAGTTTTTTTACTTTTTATTCTCAGGAAGCAATTCTAACAGGTCTAATTTTGGATGATCAAAATTCACCAATCAAGGATGTTAATATTAAATTTAATGATAAAGGTTCAATTAGCGATGAAAACGGTTTCTATAAAATAGTACTAGAATCTAATAAAGAAATTGATATTGTCTTTAGTCATATTAATCACAAACAGCTAAAAATTAGTGTTGAGTTAGTAGAAAACGAAATTTTGGAATTCAATCCTATATTAAATACCAAATTTGAACAAATTTCTGAAGTTATTTTAAAATCATTTACAAGAGCACAATTAAAATCTATTTTAAGTATTTCACCTGAAAAATTAAGAAATATAAAAGGGGTACAACCTGGTATTGAAAATATACTAAAAACACTTCCTGGTGTAAGCATTAATAATGAAATGAGCACGCAATATTCAGTAAGAGGGGGAAATTTTGATGAAAATTTAGTTTATGTAAATGGGATTGAAATATACAGGCCATTTCTGATAAGATCAGGTCAACAAGAAGGACTTAGCTTTATAAATTCAGAAATGATTGAAGATATTAATTTTTCATCTGGTGGATTTGAGGCAATTTATGGAGATAAAATGTCTTCTGTTTTGGATATTAAGTATAAATCCCCCGACACAAATAAGTATAATTTTAATGCAAGTTTGTTAGGAGGGAGTTTTATTTCTGAAAATATTTCAAAAAATAATAAAATTTCAAATATTTTAGGAGTAAGATACAGAGACAATTCACTTCTTGTCAATTCCAAAGAAACTAACTCCAATTTTAAACCTTCATTCTTTGATCTTCAAAATTTTTTAAAAATTCAATTCAATTCAAAAATTAATATTTCAAGTATCACAAATTTTTCAATTAACAGATACAATTTTAAACCTTTAAACAGACAGACTAACTTTGGAACAATAGAAGATCCATTAGCACTAATTATTTTTTACAACGGTGAAGAAAAAGATAAGTATTCTACATTTTTTAACTCTTTTTCTTTGGATTTTAAGCCAAATCAACGTGATACATACA
The DNA here is from genome assembly GCA_002702745.1 of Flavobacteriaceae bacterium. Next base: position 25,899 of record PABM01000021.1, read on the forward strand.
CTTTTAATACATCATTTTACAATACCAATGAGAAAGAATATTTTGATATACTAGCGCAGTATAATTTAGCCGAGGTTAATTCAAATATTGGGGATGAAGATTTAGGTGAAGTTGAATTTAGCCAAGGAGTTGGAAGTCAATTAAATCACGCAAGAAATAACCTTAATGCACAAATTTTAAATGTGGAATCAAAACTCAAACTAATTAGGAATAAAAATGAATTTAATTTTTCTCTGAAATTTACATCTGAAAAAATCAATGACAGAATTGTTGAATGGGAGGTTATAGATTCAGCGGGCTACTTAATCGACCCACCTTTTTTAACAAATATTTCAGAACAACCTTATGAAGTAAATCAAGGACCAATAGTTCCTTTTCAAAATATTCGAGCCACTACCGAATCTACTATCAATAGAATACAATTTTATAGTCAATGGGAAAACGAAAGCTATATTAATGATAATAAAATATACTACAACCTTGGTTTTAGAATCCATAATTGGTCACTTGATTCTAGCGAAGACTTATCCAATAATACAGTAATTAGTCCTAGACTTCAAATTGGATATATTCCAAACTGGAGTCCAAATATGATATTTAATTTGAAATATGGTATTTATCACCAACCTCCCTTTTACAAAGAATTAAGAAGTTTTAATGGACAAATAAACCTGTCAGTTGAAGCTCAAAAATCAACTCATTATGTTTTTTCAAATGAATATAAATTTGATTTATGGAAAAGACCATTTAAATTAAATTCTGAAATTTATTATAAAGATTTAGAAAATATTAATCCTTACACGATTGATAATGTTAGAGTAAGGTATCAAGCTAATAATAATGCTTTTGGATATGCATATGGATTGGATTTGAGACTTAACGGTGAATTTGTTAAAGGAACTGAATCATGGTTCAGTTTTGGATATCTAAAGACCGAAGAAAATATTGACAATAGAGGATACATTTCTAGACCAACAGATCAAAGATTGAAATTTGGAATACTCTTTCAGGATTACGTACCAAATATGCCGAACTTAAAAATGTTTATTAATCTTATTTACAACACCGGATTGCCCGGTGGATCGCCTAGCTATGCTGACCCTTATGCTTATCAAAACAGATTACCTGATTATAAGAGAGCAGATCTGGGAATTATGTATTTAATTAAAGATTCAAATATATTATTTAACATTGATGAGTTATCTATCGGATTTGAGATTTTTAATATGTTCAACATACAAAATACTATAACAAATACATGGGTAAGAGATGTATACTCAAAGAGACAATACAGTATCCCAAACTATCTTAGTCCAAGAATATTTAATCTAAATATGGAAATTAAATTTTAATTAACCAGACTATCAATCAGATTAATTACATAATCAACTTCCTCCTTGGTATTGAAAATACTGAATGAAAATCTTAATGAAACTTTTTGATTTTCTTCATTGTTTTGAATTTCTCTAAGAACGTGAGAACCAGAGTCACTTCCACTCTGACAAGCACTCCCTTTTGAACATGCAATACCCTTAATATCTAACTTAAACATAAATAATCCTCCTGTTTCACGTTTAATCGGAAGCAAGACGTTAACAAGTGTATAGGTTGACTTATTTACATCTTCACATAATCCATTAAATTTAACACCATTAATTTTCTTTTTTATTTCTGAAATAAAATATTTTTTGAGTTCGCTAATATGTTTCTTTTCAGATTTTAAATTCTTAGTAGATATTTTTAAAGCTTCAGACATCCCAATGATATTGTGAACTGATTCAGTACCAGCTCTTAGACCTTTTTCCTGCATTCCCCCTGTTATATAAGGTCCTAGATTGGTATTTTTCCTAACGAACGCAAAGCCAATCCCTTTTGGCCCATGAAACTTATGTGCACTGGCAACAAAAAAATCAACTTTTATTTTTTCAAAATCTAAATCATAATGTCCAACTGATTGTACTGTGTCACTGTGAAATAAAGAATTATATTTTTTACAAATTTTTGAAACCGCATCAATATCTGTGATGTTTCCAATTTCATTATTAATATGCATTAAAGAAACAAGACATTTTTGATTAGAATTTTTTAAAATATTTTCCAAGTCTTCTAAATCTACGTTTCCTGATTTTGAAAGTTTAACAAATGATACTTCAATTTTATTAGTATTTAACAAATCGTCAATTGTATGGGTAACAGCATGATGTTCAATTTTTGTGGAAATAATATGTCTAACATCTAAATTATTTACACAATTTCTGATAATCATGTTATCACCTTCTGTCCCTCCAGAAGTAAAAATAATTTCTGATGATTTTACATTTAAAATATCAGAAATTTCCTTTCTTGATAATTCAACAAGAGATTTAGAAGACCTACCATAACTATGTGTAGATGATGGATTTCCATATTCATTTTTTATAACATTTGACATAGCATCAACAACTTCATCTCTAACCTTAGTTGTGGCAGCATTATCAAGATAAATTGTAGACATATAAAGTGGTTAGTAGTACTAATTTATTAAAATATTATTCAAAATCTTTCAGAGATGAGGTAATTATTTCAATACAATTATTTAGTTGATCTTCATTAATTATCAGAGGTGGTGCAAATCTTATAATATTTCCATGTGTTGGCTTTGCCAACAAACCTTTTTCCGCCATTTTTAAGCATATATTCCATGCTATATCACTATTCTCATCATCTTTTATTACAATCGCATTTAACAATCCCTTTCCTCTTGTTTTTTCAACGATATTACTTTTATTAATATATTTTTGAATTTTATCCCGAAATATAACACCCATATTGTGTGCATTTTCAGCTAATTTTTCATCTCTAATTACTTTCAACGCAGCCATCGCCACTTCGCATGCTACAGGATTACCACCAAAAGTGGAGCCATGCTCTCCAGGTTTAATTGTAAGCATTACCTCATCTGAAGCTAAAATTGCTGAAACAGGAAAGACTCCTCCAGAAAGTGCTTTTCCTAAAATTAAAATATCAGGCTTAAAACCATGATGTTCACAACAAATCATTTTCCCAGTTCTTCCTATACCTGTTTGAACTTCATCAGCTATAAATAAAACATTAGAGTCTTTGCACATTTCATATGCATTCTTCAAGTAGTTTTCGTCAGGGACTACTACTCCAGCCTCACCTTGAATTGGCTCTACCATAAAAGCAGCAACATTTGGATCTTTTAATGCCTCACTTAGTGAGTCTAGATTGTTGTAAGGAATTATTTCATATCCAGGCATAAATGGCCCAAAGCCATTTGTGCTACTTAAATCTGTAGAAGATGAAATAGCACCAAGGGTTCTTCCCCAAAAGTTTCCTTCAACAAATATTATTTTTGCAGAATCTTTGGGTATTTTTTTTACTTCATATCCCCATTTTCTAGCTAACTTGATTGCAGTTTCACCTCCTTCAACACCCGTATTCATAGGTAAAACCTTGTCATAATCAAAAAAATCAGTAATAAATTTTTCATACTGACCTAGGATGTTGTTATGAAAAGCTCTTGATGTTAAAGTAAGTTTTTTTGACTGATCAATTAATGCAGATATTATTTTTGGATGACAATGACCTTGATTTACAGCACTGTATGCTGATAAGAAATCAAAATATTTTTTTCCTTCTACATCCCAAAGATACACACCCTCACCTTTTTCTAAAACTACTGGTAATGGGTGATAGTTATGAGCTCCATATTTGTATTCTAGATTAATTAGATCTTTTGAATTTAACATTGTAATAATTTTTAACTAGTTGTATTTTGTCCAAATTTAATGAATTATATTTAGTAAAATTTAATTTGAATTGAGTAGGAAAAGAAGAAATATAGTTTTGGAAAAGATTGAACTTACAGATGCTGGTTCATTGGGTAAATCTATTTCCAAAAAAGAAGGGGAAAGAATAATTTTTACAAAAAATGGTGTGCCTGGCGATATTGTAGACATTAGAGTTAGAAAGAAAAGAAAATCATATTTAGAAGGTGATATAATTAAATATCATAAATATTCATCAAAAAGAATAACTCCAAAATGCTCACATTTTGAAATTTGTGGAGGATGCAGCTGGCAAAACATGAATTATGAAGATCAACTAAAGTATAAGGATATAGAAGTGACCGAAAACCTGAATAGAATTGGTAAATCTGAAGGATATATAAAACTACCAATAATTAAATCTGAAAAAACTTATTATTATAGAAATAAGATGGAGTTCTCTTTTAGCAACTCCAGATGGATTACAGAAAAAGAGATTTACGAAGGAAATAGTATTACAAATAAAAATGCATTAGGTTTTCATAAATCTGGAATGTGGAGTAAAGTTGTAGATATTGAAAAATGCTATCTGCAGGCCAATATTTCTAATAAAATTAGAAATTTTATTAGGAAAAAAGCAGAAGAGTTAAAACTGGATTTTTTTGATTTAATTAAACAAAAAGGTGATATCAGAAATTTAATGATCAGGTCAACTACGACAAAAGAAATTATGATATTAATTCAGTTTTATAAATTTTCTGAAAAATCCAAAAAACTTTTACAATATATACAATCTGAATTCAAGGAGATTCAGTCAATTCTTTACGTTATTAATAAGAAAGCAAATCATACAATTTATGATTTAGAAATAAAATGTTTTAGCGGAGTCAATTATATAAACGAAAAAATAAATGATCTGTCTTTTAAAATTTCAGCAAAATCATTTTTTCAAACGAATTCTTTTCAAACCGGCAAACTTTATAATATTGTGAAAAAATTTGCTGATTTAAAAGGAAATGAAACAGTATATGATCTTTACTGTGGCATTGGAACAATTTCATTATTCTTAGCAAACGATGCAAAAAAAATTATTGGAATTGAAACTATAGAAGATGCTATAATTTCTGCAAAATCAAACGCCAAGCTAAACAATATTTCAAATTGTGAATTTATTAAAGGTGATGTTAAGGATGTTATAAACAAACCAATAAAAAACCATAAAAACCCTGATATTATTATTGTTGATCCTCCAAGAAATGGACTTGATAAATCTGTTATTCATTCCTTAGTTAGATTATCACCAGATAAGATTATTTATGTGAGTTGTAATAGTTCTACTCAGGCTAGAGATATTATAGATTTGAAAGAATTTTATAAGTTAAAAACTTCACAAGCGATAGATATGTTTCCACAAACATATCATGTGGAAAATGTTGTACTTTTAGAAAAAATATAAATGAAAAAGTTTTTTATAATATTGATTACAACTGTTACAGATTATAATTGTGAAAGTGATGATATATGCCCTGAATCAACTTTGACAACACCTAAAATGATTATTACCTTTTATGACGTTAATAATCCTGAGGAAAGAAAAAATGTGGAAAGCCTAGGGGTCTATATTGTTAAAAATAGTGAATTAACTCTGATAAATGAGATTAACGGTATAAATACCGATTCTATTGCAATTCCACTAAGAGATGATGAATCTGTTTCAAATTTTAAATTTTGTAAAGATTTTTCGGAAGATATAACCGTAATTCCAGCTGGTTTACCGAATCATTTATATGTTGACTATGAAATATATGAAAGATTCGTCTCTAGAGCATGTGGCTTTATTAATAATTACAATTTATCACTAACTCTACCCTATGACCCCATAAACACTCCTAGTCCAACAAACTGGATTTCTGATGTAATTATTCTAAATGATTCTGTAAATAATGAAAATCAATCTCATGTTAAAATACTTCATTAGCATAATTACTTTTTTATTTATAAATATTACCCTTGGTAATGTTAAAATAGCAGATGATACAATCGAAAAATTTGGTGTCAGAGCAGGATTAGATTTAAATAAGATAATAAGGTCTGCTACTGATGAAGATTATGCAGGATTTTCTTTAAGTGGAGATATCAGACTAATGGAGTCATTTTACATATTTTCTGAGATTGGAAATGAGGTAAAAGAAATAAATAGTAATTACATAAATTCCTCGGTTAAAGGTACATATGTAAAGTTTGGTGTAAATTTTAAATTAAACAATGATATTAGAACGCAAAATATTGTCTACTCTGGTTTAAGTGTTGGTTACAGCAATTTTGATCAAAATATAAACAGCTACACTATTTATAATACACACAGTAATTACTGGGGACAATCAACAATTAATAATCCAATAAATTTATCAAACCTAAATACCTTATGGATTGAGTTTATATTTGGGATGAAAACCGAAATATTAAATAATCTTTTTCTAGGTTTTGAGCTTCAATTAAAGAATATCATAAAACAAAAAAACATTCAAAACATAACCAATTTTTACATTCCAGGATTTAACAGAACATATGATAGCTCAGGTTTAGGAGCTGGATTTAGCTACACGGTTTCTTACCTAATACCAGTTATAAAAAAATAAAATTAATTCTTGTTTTTCTTTGAACCAGGGTAAATATTATAATTAAGCAATCTTGACTCAAGATTAGCATTAAATAATTTAATTTTTTTACTAGATTTTAAACCGATTGATTTGATAGCCTCCAGATTTGCGGTGATTAACCAAACATCAGAATACAAATAATTATTTTTTAAAGTGTCACCAATGTTTTTATATAGTTTATTGACATCTGCAGATATTCTTCTATCATATGGTGGATTTATTAGTATGTGTAATTTATCATTATCAGTTTTTATAGAGTTTAAAAAATCCTTTTTTACTATTTCAATATCAACCCCTAAGTCACTTATCTCTATGTTTTTCTCAGCTTTTTTAACCATAGCACTTGAAACATCAAATCCGTAAAGTTTGTGGTCAAATTCAATTTCTTTACCTTTTACTGATTCTTCAATTGTTTCAAATAATTCATTGTCCCANTCTTTCCATTTTTCAAATGCAAAAGCNAAACGATTAANATTTGGAGCNATATTNCNAGCNATCATAGCNGCTTCAATAAGAAANGTGCCTGTACCACACATAGGNTCCAATAAATCAGATTTTTTATCCCAAGCTGACATTAATATTATTCCAGCAGCCAATACTTCATTCAATGGNGCTGCTGANTTATATTTTTTATAACCNCTTTTATGTAAAGATTCACCNGAACTGTCTAGTGAAATAGTACANAANTTTCNATTAACATGTATTTCTATTTTTAACTCTGGNTTGAANGAATTAATNCTAGGTCTATTNTTGAATTTANTTCGAAATCTATCNACTATTGCATCTTTTGCTTTTAAAGAAGTNNATTTTGAATTATTAAAAATTTTGGANTTAAAAACAACAGAGTTTATCAAAAAAGAACTANTANANTCNAAATAATCCTCCCATTTGATNTCATATATNTTTTTATAATANTCATCGATATCTTTAAACNTAAATTCTTTGANTGGTTTTATAATNTTTAAAGCAGTCCTTANACTAANGTTAGATTTATACATAAAACCTTTATCTCCGTAAAAACTGACATTTCTNTTACCTTTAATTATTTTTTGAGCACCAAGTTTAAGNAACTCTTCTGAAAGTATTTCTTCAAANCCATAAAAGGTTTTTGCTATCATTTTAAAGTTATCACTCATAATCAGTTTTGTTTATCCCACAAAGTTTTTAGTTTAAATAAATCATATTTATTTTTCGGCTCATTATATTCGATTAAATTATCCCTAACAGATCTCTGAATTATATCCTCAATATAATAGTCATCCAAAATAATCTCAGGATTAAATTCAGTTTTTAGATTTAAATCAAAAAATCTAGCTGTTGTATTGTAGAGAAAAGCCTTTACTCCATTTCTTAGGTTTTTTACAAGATTATAAGTAGTAATTCCTGTTTGACGATATATTAATTTAATTAATATTTGACCTTCAGACTTAGTTAATTTACTTAACTCAGGGGTAAGTTCATCCTCTAGAAACTTTTGAACCATTCTTGTATATCTCCTTCTTTCTCTTTTAGTTTTAATAATTAACAACCTATCGTTAAGACTTTTTAATCTTCTAGATGCCATTACAGAATATGGATACACTTTTATTGTCTTTCTTTTTAGAATTAGATATTTTCTAATTTGCTCAGAGTTTTTAAAAGGTCTTCTGGGTAATAACAANACCTCATTTAAACCAATAGAACCCTTAACAATAGTATCACCTTCAATTCTAATATAATCAGTAGCAGTATCATTATCAATCTGTTGTGATGATGAAATTAATGTGCTGAAAAGAAATAAAAAAAATAAATATTGTTTAAACAAAAAATAAATATTTAATAAATGATAAAATTATATATAATAAATAAAGAAATCATTATTATTTTTACATATCTAACATATTAAATAAAACTGTGATGAGTAGCAAGAGCATATTAAATAAAAAGTCAATGAAATTTCTTGAGCAATATTTAAATAATGCCTCACCTACAGGTTATGAGTGGGAAGGTCAAAAGATTTGGATGGACTATTTGAAGCCTTATGCTGATGAATTTATCACAGATACTTACGGCTCAGCAGTTGCCGTAATTAATCCTGAGCATGAGTATAAAGTTGTTATTGAAGGTCATTCTGATGAAATTTCGTGGTATGTAAATTATATTTCTGATAAAGGTTTAATTTCTGTTATCAGAAATGGTGGAAGTGATCATCAAATAGCACCTAGCAAAATAGTAAATATACACACGGAAAAAGGTATTGTAAAAGGTGTATTTGGTTGGCCGGCTATTCATACCAGACTAGCATCAAAGGAAGAACCACCCAAACTAGATAATATTTTTATTGACGTTGGTTGTAAAACAAAAAAAGAGGTTGAAAAACTAGGTGTTCATGTAGGTTGTGTTATAACCTACCCCGATCCTTTTCACATTCTAAATAAAGATAATTTTGTATGTAGGGCTCTTGATAATAGAATTGGCGGTTTTATGATTGCTGAAGTTGCTAGACTAATCAAGGAAAATAAGAAGAAATTACCTTTTGGCTTATATGTAACTAACTCTGTTCAAGAAGAGGTTGGATTAAGAGGGGCAGAAATGATAACTCAAACAATTAAACCGAACGTTGCTATTGTTACTGATGTTACTCATGACACAACAACTCCAATGATTAATCAGAAGAAACAAGGATTCTGTGAACTTAATAAAGGGCCTGTTGTTACTTATGCGCCTGCAGTTCAGCAAAAACTTAGAGACTTAATAATAAAAACAGCAGAAAAAAATAAAATCCCTTTTCAAAGGGCTGCATCTAGCAGATACACTGGGACAGATACTGACGCTTTTGCTTATAGTAATGGAGGAGTTCCATCTGCATTAATTTCACTACCGCTAAGATATATGCACACCACTGTAGAAATGGTTCATAAAAATGATGTTGAAAATGTTATTAAATTAATTTATAATACACTTCTCAATATTAAATCTGGTGAGGACTTCAGTTATTTTAAATAATCTAAAGAATCAATAAACTTTTATGAAGGAGGAGTTTTTAGAAGTATATTCTCCTGAAGGAACTAAAACAGGTCAAAAAAAAAGTAAGTCTGAGATTCATCGAAAAGGCTTATTTCATTCTACTGTACACGTATGGATTTTCACAGAAGAAGGGAATATACTAATTCAGAAAAGATCTAAAAAAAAAGAATTAAATCCAGGTGTGTGGGATGTTTCAGTAGCTGGTCATGTAAAATTTAATGAGAATATTAAAAAGGCTGCTAAAAGAGAAACTTTAGAAGAAACAGGTATAAATATTAACACAAAAGATTTGTTAAAAATTGGTGTTTACAGAAGTATAAATATTCATCCTACAGCAATCGACAAAGAGTTTTTTCACACCTACATATTAAAAATTGATAAAAATTCTATTAACCTCGACTTTAAAAACAATGAAGTTGATGATTTAAAATTCATTTCAATTGAAGAAATGGAAAGTCTAATTAAAGAAGAAAATAATAAAATTTTTATTGGCAAAAACAGAAAATACTATAGTGATGTTCTTAAATCAATTAAATTTGATAATTATCAATAATTTCTTGAACAACATCAGGATTTAAAAGTGTGCTAATATCTCCTAAATCTTCGGTTTGATTTGATGCAATTTTTCTTAAAATTCTTCTCATAATCTTCCCTGATCTGGTTTTTGGTAAACCAGTTGTAATCTGAATCTTATCAAGTTTTGCGATCGGGCCTATTTTCTCAGAAATCAATGAGTTAATTTCTGTTTTAATATGATTTATATTTTCAGGATTATATTTTAAAGTAATAAAGCCATANAANGCATTTCCTTTAATTTCATGAGGAAANCCTACAATAGCTGATTCAACNATACTTTCATGTTCATTAATNGNATCTTCAATTGGAGCNGTTCCTAAATTATGTCCTGANACAATNATAACNTCATCAACACGACCNGTAATTCTAAAATTACCTTCTTTATCTNTAAANGCACCGTCACCTGTAAAATACATATTTTTAAAAGCAGAAAAATAAGTGTCAATATACCTTTGATGATTACCCCATATTGTTCTAGCAATGGAAGGCCATGGATACTTAATACATAGTTTTCCTACGATGTTAGGTNTCTTTAACTCTTTTCCTTCGTCATCTAATAAAATTGGTTGAACTCCTATAAAGGGTTTGGTTGCAAAAGTTGGCTTATCAGGGATAACTTTAGGTATTGACGATATTAAAACACCCCCTGTTTCCGTTTGCCACCAAGTATCAACAATAGGACAGCTATCNTTTCCAACATGTAAGTTNTACCATTGCCATGCTTCTTCATTTATNGGCTCACCAACNGTACCAAGAACTTTTAATGATTTTAAACTACAGTCTTTAAAANAACNAANACCTTGTTTAGCCAATGCNCTGATAGCTGTTGGAGCNGTATAAAATTGATTTACTNTATACTTATCGATGATTTGCCAAAANCTACTAAAATCAGGNTAACTTGGAACACCCTCAAACATAATGGTTGANGCACCNTTTGAAAGAGGNCCATAAAGAATNTAACTGTGACCNGTTATCCAACCTATATCTGCTGTACACCAGTAAACATCATCTTCTTCATATTGAAATATATTTTTGAATGTATATGATGTNTATACCATATAACCACCGCAAGTATGAACCATTCCTTTNGGTTTTCCNGTAGAACCTGANGTATAGAGAATAAATAAGGGATCTTCNGCATCCATAATCNCNGCTTCACAACTATCATCTACATTAGCGATCAAATCCTCAAGAANAAAATCTCTTTTTTCAACCAAATTAACCNATTCATTTGTTCTTTTTANCAGTAACACTTTTTGCTGAGTTTTACATATATCAAGAGCATCATCAACAATAGCTTTNAGGTTNANTNTTTTTTTCCCACGATAGGAACCATCTGAGGTTATAATTAAAGANCTTTTACAATCATCNATCCTTGTAGCAAGNGCTTGTGANGAAAATCCAGCAAAAACAACAGAATGAATTGCNCCAATTCTAGCACAAGCCAAAACTGAAAATGCTAACTCTGGAATCATGGGTANATAAATNCAGACTCTATCNCCNTTTTTTACACCCATAGATTTTAGAACATTTGCNATTTTACAAACCTCTTTAAGAAGCTCAGANTAAGTNAATANTTTATTTTTTTCGNNAGGATCATTAGGCTCAAAAATAANAGCTGTTTTATCTGGGGTATTCNTTGCATGTCTATCAATNCAATTAATTGTTATATTAAGTTTNGCATCTTTNAACCATGATACTTTTGCTTTTTTAAAATCCCAATCAACAACCTTAGACCATTTTTTATTCCAAATAAAATTTTGTGATGCTAATTCATCCCAGAAAGTCTCAGGATTATTAACTGATTTCTTATATGAATCATCATACTTTTTACGGGTGTCAATTTGATAACTACTCATGTTCGGGAATTCTTATATTATCCACAATTTTTTTAATTTTTTCTGGTGTTGGTGATGTGAATTTCATAACAATGTATGAAATAACAAAATTAACAACCATCGCTACACTACCAAATCCCTCAGGTGAAATACCAAACCAATAGTCATCTGCAGAACCACCTCCAAAGAAATTAAATTTAAATTTTAACATATAANACANCATTAAACTTATTCCCACAAGCATCCCAGCAATTGCACCCTCCTTATTCATTTGTTTATAAAAAATTCCCATTACTATGGCTGGAAAGAAGGATGCAGCTGCCAAACCAAAAGCTAGAGCAACTACAGCAGCAACAAAACCAGGTGGATTTATTCCGAAATATCCAGCTATACATACGGCAAAAAAAGCTGAAATTCTTGCAGCAATTAATTCACCTTTTTCGCTTATTTCAGGATAATATACCCTTTTAATTAGATCATGTGAAACTGATGCTGAAATTACTAATAGAAGACCAGCCGCCGTTGATAATGCTGCAGCCAATCCACCTGCAGCAACAAGGGCAACTACCCAATTTGGTAAGTTTGCAATTTCAGGATTAGCTAGCACCATAATATCTCTATCAACATACAACTCATTTGAATTGTCATTTGAATAATTAATCATTCCATCGTTATTTAAATCATCGAATTTGATTAATCCAGTATTTTCCCATTTTTTAAACCATTGTGGAATTTCAGAATAAGGCTTTGTTGAAATAGTTTCNAGTAAATTAGTTCTAGCAAAAGCTGCAACTGCTGGAGCTGTNGTGTAAAGTATAGCTATCAGCAACAGGGCAATACCTGCTGATTTTCTTGCATCTGAAACTTTTTTAACTGTAAAAAATCTAACAATAACATGAGGTAAACCTGCAGTTCCAACCATTAGTGCTAATGTTATAGCAAAAACATCGATTAGAGGCTTAGTATTATCTGTATATTCATTAAATCCTAATTCTACATTTAAATTATCAAGCTTGTCTAATAAATAAGTTGAAGGCTCACTAATTAATTCACTTCCAAAACCTAATTGTGGTATTGGATTACCAGTCATTTGAATTGAAATAAAAATCGCAGGTACCATGAAGGCAAAAATTAATACACAATACTGAGCTACCTGTGTATATGTAATTCCTTTCATTCCACCTAATACAGCATAAAAAAGAACGATTAACATTCCAATTATAACTCCTGTNTCAATATCAACCTCTAAAAATCTTGAGAATACAATACCNACTCCCCTCATTTGTCCAGCAACATATGTGAAAGAAACCAACAAAGCACAGAACACAGCAACTAATCTTGCATTATTTGAGTAATAACGATCTCCAATGAATTCAGGAACCGTAAATTTTCCAAATTTCCTTAAATATGGAGCTAGAAGCAAGGCTAAAAGAACATATCCACCAGTCCATCCCATTAAATAAACTGCACCATCATAACCAGCAAANGAAATAATACCAGCCATTGAAATGAAAGATGCTGCACTCATCCAATCTGCTGCAGTAGCCATCCCATTTGCCCAAGCTCCTACACCTCCACCAGCTACATAAAACTCTTTGGTTGATTGAACCCTTGACCAAATAGCGATTCCGATATAAATTGAGAATGTAATCCCTACAATTATATATGTCCAGGTTTGAATACTCATTTTTTATTTCTTAAAACCAAATTTTTTATCAAGATTNTTCATCAATTTAACATAAACAAAAATTAAAATTACAAAGACATAAATCGATCCTTGCTGGGCAAACCAAAAGCCAAGCTTAAAACCAGCTATTGAAAACTCATTTAAAAAATCTTTTAAAATAATTCCAAAAAGAAATGAAAAAGCAAACCAAATTGTGAGAAGTATTTTCACATATTTGATATTAATCTTCCAATATTTTTCTGATTTATCCATTGATTTTATATTTATTTAATTGTTTTAAAACCTTTGGTGCTAAAATTAGAGTGCCAATCATTGTAGGAATAGCCATTAAAGCAAAAAATGTATCAATTAAATTAATCATCATTGATAAAGATGTTGTAGCACCTAACATAATACTAATAATGTAAATGTAATTATATTTTTTTTTGTTGTGATCACCTGCTAAAAATGAGAGACATTTAGTTCCATAATAAGAATATGAAAAGAGTGAAGATATACTAAATACAAATACGCAGGCNAGTAATATATAATTCCCTAATTCTGAGAAAGTGGACTCAAAAGCATTGGCNGTTAAGGTTACACCATCAGCCTGGGATTTCCAAGCTCCTGTTACCAGAATTGCTAAAGCAGTCATTGTACATACTAAAATTGTATCGATAAATGGTCCAAGCATAGCAACAAAGCCTTCTTTCACAGGGTTATTTGTCTTTGCTGCACCGTGAGCCATAGGAGCCATTCCAATACCNGCTTCGTTAGAAAAAGCACCTCTTCTAATACCAAGAATTATTAATGCTCCCAAAACACCACCGAGAGCTGAATTACCCGAATAGTAATCAGCATTAAATGCATCATAAAAAATAAGAAATACGTATTCTGGTAATTTGTCATAATTGATTATTAATATTATTAAAACTGAAATAATATAAACACCCACCATAAATGGCACAAGTTTAGCAGATACTCTACTAATTCTTTTTAGACCTCCAAGAATAACAATTGAAGTTAAAATGATAAGCGATAAACCAATAATTGTATTCGAAAATAAACCTACTTCAACACCATTTGGTCTTAAGATAATATCATTAATTGCCTGTGTTAGCTGATTAACATTAAAAACTGGTAATGCCCCAACCATACCGCAAAAACTAAAGAAAATTGCCATTGGCAGCCACTTTTTACCNAGACCATTAACAATAAAATACATTGGACCTCCTTGTTTGTTTCCTGCTGAGTCAACTCCCCTATACATTACTGCTAGTGCTGAAGTAAAAAATTTAGTTGACATTCCAATGAGGCCACTAATCCACATCCAAAATATTGCTCCAGGACCTCCAATTGAAATTGCAACTGCCACACCTGCAATATTTCCCATACCAACTGTTGCTGAAAGGGCTGTTGTTAAAGCCTGAAAATGACTTATTTCTCCATCAGATTTTTTATCATCAAACTTACCTCGAATGATGTCAATAGCGTGAAAAAAATATTTAAATGGAATAAATCTTGAAATAATCAATAGATAAAGTCCACCTCCTATTAGAATTAGGAGCAGTGGATAACCCCAGACAAATGATGATATTTCTGAAATTATCTTATCAATGCTCAAAATATTCNTTTAGGTAATTTTCNGTATTATCAAANATTCTTTGTGAAATGTTTTTTGAATCAGATTTAAGAAATTTTTCTGANGTTATATTTTCATAAAGCTCAACATATCTTTCAGNCACAGAGTTCACATAATCNTCAGACATTTCAGGAACNCTTTGACCTTCTAAACCTTGAAAGTGATTAGAAATCAACCATTGTCTGACAAATTCCTTNGAAAGTTGTTTTTGTGGTTTNTTACTATCTTGNCTTTCCTTATATCCNTCTTTGTAGAAATACCTTGACGANTCTGGTGTATGTATTTCATCTATNAGAACTATATCTCCATTNNTNGTTTTTCCAAANTCATATTTGGTATCTACTANTATTAAACCTCTNTCTCTTGCNATTTCAGACCCTTTNTTAAAGAGAATTTTTGTNTAATTTTCAAGAATTTCATANTCNTCNATTGAAACAATCCTTCTATTAATTATTTCTTCTTTACTGATATCTTCATCATGATTACCTGACTCAGNTTTNGTTGCTGGAGTNATTATTGGTTNAGNAAATTTNTCATTTTCTTTCATNCCATCTGGCATTTCAACACCACATAATTTTCTGATTCCTTTTTTATATTGTCTNGCAGCATGACCTGATAAATATCCTCTAATAACCATTTCAANCTTAAAAGGNTTACATAAGTGNCCAACCGAAACATTNGGGTCAGGACTATGAATAAGCCAATTNGGAACTAAATCTTTAGTCTCATTCATCATTTTGATTGCAATTTGATTTAGAATTTGNCCTTTATANGGAATTCCTCTGGGCATAACTACATCAAATGCTGAAATTCTATCAGATGCAACCATAACAACAAGATTATTTTTTAAATAATAAACATCTCTAACNTTNCCGTGNTAAACGCTTTCTTGAAATGAAAAATTNAAATTTGAANTTGTTAAGGNATCAACCATATTAGTTGTTATTTTCGATATTCTTNTATGCGTCAACTATCTTCTTGACTAATTTATTCCTAATAACATCNGATTCGTCCAAATGAACAATACCAACACCNNGNGTATTTTTTAAAATTAATATNGCTTCTTTAATTCCGGAAATAGCATTTCTTGGTAAATCNACNTGTCCNGGATCACCAGTNATAATAAANTTNGCATTTTTNCCCATTCGTGTTAAAAACATTTTCATCTGTGAGTGAGTTGTATTTTGACCTTCATCTAAAATAACAAATGCGTTNTCAAGTGTNCTACCTCTCATAAATGCCAAAGGAGCTATTTGNATCACTTCATCCTCCATATATTTTTTTAANTTTTCAGATGGAATCATNTCTTTTAAAGAATCGTATAATGGCTGCATGTAAGGATCTAATTTTTCTTTTAAATCACCAGGCAAAAAACCAAGATTTTCNCCTGCTTCAATAGCAGGTCTTGTCAAAATAATTCTTTTAACATTTTTATTTTTTAAAGCTTTAACAGCCAATGCAATNCCAGTNTAAGTTTTTCCNGTTCCNGCAGGACCNATTGCGAATACCATATCGTTCTTNTGNACACTATCAATAATTTTNCTTTGATTTAAAGTTCTTGCTTTAATNACTTTCCCACTCACACCATGNAAAATTGGTTTATGACTATCACTTGACGTTTCCAACTCTAAATCAGACTTTGTAAGNAGAGTTTCGATCTCATTATCNGAAAGNATATTGTATTTTAAGAAATAATTAATGATTTTNTGAATTCTAATTTCAAGTTCCGAAAGATCCTCGNAATTTCCGTAGGCCTTTATTTGGCTNCCTCGAGCGACAATTTTAACGTTTGGGAAATTATTTTTTAAAACTTTGATATTCTTNTTTTGAGGACCAAAGAAATCCTTTGGATCAATNNTTTCAATTTTAATTACTTTNTCTTCCAAATTTTTAAATGTTATTAATCANAATANAATTTTCTAGATTACTAAATCTAAAATACGTAATTTCATAACCACTTACATTATTAAATATTAACAATTTAATGTCGATAATTACTCTAATTACTGATTTCGGAAANAAAGATCATTTTGTTGCTAAAATTAAAGGNGATATCNATAGAAGTTTTGATAANGCTAAAATTGTTGATATTTCTAATAATGTATCTCCCTTTAACATAATGGAAGCAGCCTATATTCTTGAAAACACTTACAAAAGTTTTCCAGAAAATTCTGTACACATAATTGATGTTGATTCAGAGAAAACAATTGAAAAAAAACACATTGTTGTGTGTCTTGATAATCATTTTTTTATTTCTGCTGATAATGGTATTTTGAGTATTTTATGCCAAAATATTAACCCGGAAAAAATATTTGAAATTACAATACATGACGAGTTTAATCAAATTGACTCAAGCTCCAAAATATTTTCTGAAGTTGCTTGTCATTTAGCTAAAGGAGGTAAACCAGAACTTATTGGTAAAGAAATTACAGAAATAAAATCTGTNAAGAATCTAAAACCTTTTGTCAATGAAGACCAGAGTCAAATCGTATCCAGCGTAATCTACATTGATAATTTTGGAAATGTGGTAACCAACTTAAAGAGGAATGTTTTTGAAGAAATTAGAAAAGGGAGATCATTTGAAATTTCGGTAAGAAATTATAAATTCAAAAAAATATACAACAAATACACTGATATTGTTAATTATAATGTTCCATTAAATCAAAGAAATGACGAAGGAAAAGGAATGGTTGTTTTTAATTCTAATGACTTCCTACAAATCTCCATTTACAGAAGTAATCCTCAAAATGTTGGAACTGCTTCATCATTGATGGGGCTAAAGATTTATGATTCTGTTACTATTTCATTTAAATAAAATCCTATGTTAATAAGTTTATTTAAGAATAATTTATCAATATGATATATTTGTTGTTGTTATTATCTAATTAAATCATATGAAATTCATTGTATCAAGTAGTACCCTACTGAAAAAGCTGCAAATTTTAGGTGGTGTAATAAATACATCTAACACAATTCCAGTATTAGATCACTTCTTATTTGACCTAGATAGCTCGACACTAAAAATTACATCAAGCGATCTTGAAACTACAATGATTTCATCGATCGAAGTTGATAGTTCAAGTAAAGGTTCTGTAGCAATTCCTTCAAAACTTTTAATCGACACATTAAAAACCTTTCCTGAACAACCTTTAACATTTACTGTAGAAGACAATAATACTGTTGAAATCAGTTCAAATCACGGAAAGTATGCNCTAGCCTACACTGAGGGAGATCAGTTTCCAAAAACCATCACATTAGACAATCCATCAAGCACTAAGATTTCAAGTGTTGTTTTAGCTAAAGCCATAAATTCAACCATTTTTGCATCAGGAAATGATGATTTGAGACCAGTGATGAGTGGTGTTTTTTTTCAGTTAAGCTCTGATAATCTGACTTTTGTAGCAACGGATGCACATAAGTTAGTAAAGTACAAGAGAAACGATATTAAAGCTACTACACTTGCAGAATTTATAATGCCAAAAAAACCTCTTAATCTTCTAAAGAATATTATTGATAATGACCACGAGGTTACAATTGAATATAATAATTCTAATGCCAAATTTGATATGGATGGGCTGACGGTAATTTGTAGACTTATTGATGGNCAGTACCCCAATTATGAGGCTGTAATTCCTAACGAAAATCCAAATGTTTTAACAATAGACAGATCTTTATTGTTAAGTTCTTTGAAAAGAGTTTCAATATTTTCAAATAAAACAACTCATCAAGTAAGGTTAAAGATTGCTGGTGCCGAATTAAATATTTCTGCTGAAGATGTCGACTTTAGCAACAAAGCTGAAGAGAGACTAACCTGTGACTATAAAGGTGAAGATATTGAAATTGGTTTTAATTCCCGATTCCTTATCGAAATGACTAATAATTTAGATTGTAAAGAAGTCAAGCTAGAAATGAGTTTACCTAACAGGGCTGGTATTTTAAGACCACTTGATGGATACTCTGATGATGAAGAATTAATTATGTTAGTAATGCCTGTAATGCTTAACAACTAAGCTATTTTTTAAAAACAACAAGCTTGGCCTTATAACCNGTTGATATTAACCACTTTTTATTTGACAACTGTTTTCCAAATTCATCCATAACAATCAGTTGAGCAGTATTTGGACTTGATTCTCCTTCGTTTAATGCAATGAAATCNATATTGTTATACCCATCATCTAAATCAACGTCTACAACATAAAAAACTGATGATAATAAAATATTAGGATGTAAAACTGCTCCATTAATCATTAGTCTTATTCTATCTCCATCAACATATTCATGATCTCTACATTTTATAATAATATAATCCGATTCTGTTTCGAGATCACCCAAATAAAAGTCTTTACTAAATTTTGATTTATTAACATTTCCTTCGTTAAAGGTTTGACGTATTTTCCATGTTGGTGTTACTAAATCAGTTTTACCCGTTATATCAACTTCCTGTTTATTTGAAGTTATATCAAAATCTAGATTATAATCAAAAAATTTTTTTGGATTTTTTTTAGTAAGTCCAATTGGAGAAATTCTNTTAAGNTTAAATGTCTCTTTATTTANANTATTTGTATCTAAAGATTTTATTTNCAAAGACTTAATTNCAGTTTCNTGNGCAAATGAATTAANAANTAAAAAAAGAAATAAAAATAATATTTTGTTAAACCTCATTTTTNAAAAATANTCTTAAACAAAGATATTTAAAATGATTGTCTGATTTTAAAATATTAAANTTATCTTAACAANTATNAAGNTAAATTAAACTAAATAAATTCTTGGAGACATTTGAACTATTAGGGTTTTTTGGAGCATTTATGGTTGGTCTAATTTTAGGGTTGATTGGTAGTGGTGGATCTATACTTTCGGTCCCGATTCTTGTGTATTTGTTTGGAATAAACCCAATTACTGCTACAGCCTATTCCCTATTCATAGTTGGCACTACATCTTTAATTGGTTCAATTAAGAATTTAAGAAATAAATTGATTAACTATTCAACAACATTATTATTTTCATTTTCAGCTGTTATCACCGTTTATTTAACAAGAAAATACCTTATACATTTGATTCCTGAGACCATAATAGACTCAGATTTGATATTTCTTAGTAAAAATCAATTAATAATGCTTCTGTTCTCGTTACTTATGCTAGTAGCAGGTTTTTTAATGATAAAGAGAACCCCTAAAACCATTGTAGGGTTAAAACAAACCAGAACAATAGCTCCAAATAAATTCTTAATTTTTACAGAAGGGTCGTTAATAGGTTTTTTGACAGGTTTGGTAGGTGCTGGTGGCGGATTTATAATTATCCCTATTCTTGTAATTCTTTCTGATTTAAGAATGAAAGCAGCTATTGCAACTTCACTAGCGATAATCTCATTAAAATCATTAATTGGTTTTATAGGGGATGTTCAAAATCTTAGAATTGATTGGATATTTTTACTATTATTCACCTCAGTTTCTGTAATCGGAATATTTATCGGTCAATTATTTTCACAGAAAGTCCCTGAAAATAAACTAAAAATGGTTTTCGGTTTATTTGTAATTATTATAGGAATTAGTATTCTATTTATTGAACTTACTTAGATTTTTTTCCGAGCGCAAAGCCCAGGGGAAGAACGAGTAATAAAGCATAAAATTTGAATAGTAATCCAATCAGCGGCACAATTATCATAAGCAAAATCCAAAAATTTTTATTTTTTATCAAGATTTAATTTTTTTTGATTGCCATACACTCAATTTCTAACTTAGCTTCTAAAGCTAAACCACTCCCTGCAAAAGCACTTCTGGCAGGTAATTTTTGGGGGTTAAAAAACTTCTTATACTCTTGACTCATTAAGGGCCAATCTTTTATGTCTGAGAGCATACAAGTACATTTAAAAATATCATCCATTGATCCCCCCATTTTTTCAAGTTTATTTTTGATGTTAGTTAATGTTTGTCTAGTTTCAGCTTCAATACCTCCATCGATTAGTGTACCATCAGGAAGTGTTCCTATTTCGCCGGATAGAAAAATGATACCATTAACCACTGTGGCTTCAGAAAATGGATATCCACGGTCAATATTTTCTTGAGAATTTATAAACTCTATAGTATTTAAATTTGAGTTTGAATTATTGGCTTTAACATCCTTATTACCAACTTTTAAGGAAATACAGGAATTAAAAATTAAAAAGATTAATAAAAAAACATAATTAACCTTCATGATTTTCAAATTTAGAGTTATTAAATACCAGGAATACAAAAATTAGTATTCCAATTGATGAGACTATAGTGGTTAAAATTCCAGAGTTTGATAAAACTATATAATCTGAAACAATATCAAACAGAACCAAAGCTAAGAAAACCTGTTTTCTTTGATCATAAAAGAGCGCAGAGATTCTTTTATAATATGTGGCTAATCCAAACCAAATTGCAGGAATTACACTCAAGACAAATAATAGTATCCATCCAAAAGTGAATGAGTTTAGAAAGTCGTTTAAATAAAATTCTGGATTATCAACAATTTTCTTAGCTAACTCATCACCAAAGGCTTGTATCGCCATCTGATTTTCAAGTGACGGATCAGAAATATCAAAATTTCCTAAGGATGTAAAATATGATGTCCATTTTGAAATTAATGTAATAATTAAAGGGATTGAAAGAACTATTGTAAACAATGTTCTTAAAAAAAAGATTGTACCGCTGATAGTTCCAGCGAAAGAAAAAAATTTTTTCATGGTTAGTTTTTTACAAAAATCAAAATTAACCAAAAATTCTAAAAAAAAGCCTAGGTGTATTTTTTAAATATTCTTTGTAAGAATCAAGATGTCCCCATTTTTTATCTCCTTGATTTTCAAGTATTCTAATTCCAGAGATGTAAACTAACAAAATATATACAAAGATTGGTGAAATCAATGTTAAGTACTGTAAATCTTGAAGTGATGAAAATGACATAACTGCCACTCCAAACCATAACAATATTTCACCCAAGTAATTAGGGTGTCTTGAATAAGACCATAACCCAGTTGAAATAAATTTACCCTTATTATTTACGTTTTTTCTAAAAACTGTTTTTTGATGATCTGCAATAACTTCGATTATGAAACCTAAAATAAATATCAGTAATCCAATATAAAATACATTATTCATTATTATTCCAGAATATGAAGAAAGAGCAGTTAAAACACATAACAAACACATTGAAACCCACATTCCTTGAAGAGTCCAAGTCATAAAAAATCTTGTAAAATTTGTTTTAATTTCTCTAAATCTTCTATCCTCTCCAGCTTTATGAATTCTCATAAATAAGAAAGAACCAAGTCTTATTGCCCAAATGGCAACACAGGAAACAATCACATAATCAGAAATTTTTCCTGAGTCAGTAATGTACATAGCAGCAAGGATAGCTGTTAAATAAGTGATACTACCTGTTAAATCAAAAAACTTTTCAGTTTGAAAAATATAAGCAGGAATAAAACATATCCATTGAATTGAAAAAATCAATAAAATTAAATTTTTCACAAGTTGTAAATCTGTCAATAATGCAATTTGAAAAGGAATGTAAAAAGCTATAATTGAAGATAAGATGTTAAATAAATGATTCTTCATTTTAATAAAATATAAGTGATAAAAAGTAATAAATACACCCCTAAATACAATCTGTATTTATTTCTTGTTATAATATAATCTTTATTCTGTGGAAAAATATTAAAAAACAACCCTTTTAATTCTTTAATGAATAATGGTTTAATATTAATCTTCCAATCATCAGTCTGATAAACAATCTTTCTAAATTTACTTCTAAAAAAAGTGCTTGGAATTCCCCAAACTAATAGTGCAATAAACAAATAACAATCCATTGGCATATTTTGTGTTACATATTTATTTAATCAAAATTTGTTCCATTTATCTTGAAAATATGCTCAAAATTGCACATGATAAAATATATAATCACCCATTGAAGGAAAATCACAGGTTTCCAATGATAAAATATGAACTGATTCCTCAGCAATTAATAATTGAAAATACATGTAATGAAAATAATTTTTTCAATCCTGGTGATTTAAAAGATGATGTTATTCTTCTTACTCATGAATCTAATTATTATAATAAATTAATAAATCAAAAATTAGAAAAAAAAGAGATGAGAGCTATTGGTTTTCCTATGTCTAAAAAACTTATTCAAAGAGAAAAAAAAATAGTTCAAGGTACTATTGAATGTGCGCTAAATTCCATCAAATTCGGAGTTTCTATGAATATAGCTGGTGGCACTCATCATGCTTTTACTAATCGGGCAGAGGCATTTTGTATCTTAAATGATCAAGCTATAGCCGCAAATTTTTTAATTAAAAATAATTACTGTCAAAGGATATTAATTTTGGATTTAGATGTTCACCAAGGAAACGGAACAGCTGAAATATTCAGAAAAAATAAAAATGTTTTCACTGCTTCTTTTCATGGAGAAAAGAACTATCCATTTAGAAAAGAAATTAGTGATTTTGATTATGGTTTTAGTGATGGAACAAGTGATCAGCAATACTTAGATAAAATTAAGTATGATGTTCCTCGGCTAATCGATAGTTTCAAGCCGGATTTTATTTTTTATTTATCTGGAGTTGATATAATCAAAAATGACAAACTTGGAAGATTATCTGTTTCTATAAAAGGGTGTAAGGAAAGGGACAGATTTGTGTTAAATTATTGTAAAACTAACAGAATTCCGGTTCAGATAAGTATGGGTGGAGGATATTCCCCAATATTAAGGGATATTATAGAAGCACACTCGAATACTTTCAGATTAGCACAAGAAATTTATTTTTGAATAAATATTATAAATTTATTTTTTAAGAGAAATAAATCTACCATCTTGTCCGCGTCTTTTTTCAAGATTTTTGATTTTTAAAAAATCATTCCTCTTAAACCTTTTACCGTTAACATACAGATGACTAACACCACTTGGAAATTCTATATTTAAAAGATTTCTTTTCATTAAAAAAAAAAGGGAGATAAATCTAAGAAAAAAAATATGGTTTTGTGAAAAAAAAATTAATTTTTTATGTTATTTGATTGATTATTAATAAATTATTTACCAATAAGACAAGTCACCTCTTCCCCATCATATCTGTTAAATCTATTATTTGAAAAAAGTGCGTACTTTTTGCATACTCCTAAAAACGCAGTAAACTGTAGTAAAACTGTAAAAACTCTTAACTACATCATACAGTCAAATACTAGTTCTTTTGAAAAGATTGGAGTTGTCATATTATTTTCAAAATACTCTACTAAAATAATAACAGGTTCATATCCATTTGGTGTTCCGTCTTCATCATATGACCAATTAGTATCCCAACTAACCATAACCCCTATATCAGCGAAATCAGCATTGAGAATCAGTTCATCTGCAAGTGGTGCATTATTTCCACCTAAGTCAAGTGTCGATACTGTTGTCCATCCACTAGATTCATCAGGTATTGGAACATATTCAATTGGACTAGTAATTTTAACAAACCACCAAGGCCAACAATATCCATTTTCATCCTCATTACACAAATCGTTTTCACTTAACAATGTCATCTTAACCTTAAGCTGTGCACAATCTTCTGAATTTTTTATTGCTTTTAAACTATAATATTCTGTATCATTATCAATAATATCAGTACAAAGGTCGTTAATTTCATCCTCGTTAGTATCCGGAATATCGATTATATTTGGGTTTAAAATATTCATACCCCAAGAACCAGAAATTGGGTACTCAAAAATATTTGTACTTATTATTTCATATGATGAGTTTGTTATAAAGTCCTCAATATAGACTGAAAAATTAGGAACATTTATATCAATACCTAAATTTTCATATCTGTCTTCAATATTATTTGTAATTTCTTCTGGACTTAATAAAACAGCTTGTGAGATAAGTTGACTTCCTATTGTTTCAGAATTTAACTCCCCATCAGTTCTAATATCAGTAATTATATTAGCCATAATTTCAGAAAACTCTGCTTCAGTTCTTAATCCCTGCAAAATTGATGATATGGCGATTAAAATAGCGTCACCCTCAGAACTTCCTGAAATATTAAGATTTTCTGAGCTATCAATTGATTGAGAAATATTAAATATTGATAAAATTTCAGATTGAGCCTGTGATTTTGCATCTTCTATTGTACTTGAATTATTCATAATTAAATACTCAACTCTTGCCTTTTCAAGATGAGTCAAAACATTCAAATTAATACTTGAAACATCAGAAATATCGGAAATTGCATTTAAAGTTATTTGGGAATTAGATTGGACTCCACAAACCTCATTGAAATAAAAACCATCTACCCTCAATGTTGCAAATGGAGAAACTAAGGATACTCCGTTTATTTCAAATACCCCAGAATTATCAATTATTTGTGTTGTGTAGTTTAAACCAGTTGGATTGAAATTTTCATCTAACTCAGATAATATTATTGAAGACCCATTTAAAAAAGGACCTTTTTGTGCAAAACCGGAAACAAAAGCATTTTCAATATTATTCGTTGGATTATTTGAATCAGAATTATTTTCAGATGGTGAAGAGTCGTCACTACAACTTAGAATAAAGGCAAAAGCTAAAAATAATATTAATTTTCTCATATCATTAAATTACAATAATAAATTTTATTTTATTATTTTTACATAAATACTTGATTATCAATAATTTACTTGCCGATACAGAATTTTGAAAATATATTTCCTAAAACTTCGTCATTGGATATTTCGCCGGTGAGTTCACCTAAAAAATATATTGCCTGTTTAATGTCTATTGCCAATAGATCAGATGATATATTTTTAGATATTGAGATTTTTACCTTGTGGATTTCTTCATAAGTTTTATTTAACAAGTCATAATGTCTTGAATTTGATATAGTGTAATTATCAATCTGGCTTGTTAAGTTATTTATGTATGAAATAATTTCATCTCTTAAATTATCAATATTTAACTTATTTTTTGCACTTATTGATATGGGGTTAAACTCGTCTAAATCACTTACTAAAGTTTCAGATTTTATATCATTTTTATTTAATAATGTTATCAATTTAGCATTTGGAAATTTATTATCAATATCAGTAAGATAATTTACATAATGATTTAATTTTTCTTTATTTAGAGTCGAGTAATCAATCAAGAAAATAATAATTTCTGATTCATTCATTTTTTTGAAAGTTCTCTCAATTCCAATATTCTCAATTTCATCCTCTGTATTTCTGATGCCGGCTGTATCAATAAATCTACATTTAACACCATTTATATTTATTTGATCTTCAATTGTATCCCTTGTTGTTCCTGCTATTGAGCTTACAATTGCACGTTCTTCATTAAGTAATGTATTTAACAGAGTAGATTTTCCTGTATTAGGTTCACCAACAATAGCTATTGGTATTCCGTTTTTAATAACATTTCCTGTCTTAAATGAGTCGATTAGCTTTTTTAAAATAAAAGTAATTTTATCTAATAATTTATTTAATTCCTTTTTGTTCGCAAACTCTACATCCTCTTGTGAAAAATCTAATTCTAATTCGATTAACGAGGCAAAGTTTACTAACTCACTTCTTAAATCATTAATATCATTTTTAAAACCTCCTCTCATTTGGTTCATAGCTAACCTGTGTGAGGCCTCAGTATTACTAGAAATCAAATCTGCAACTGATTCAGCTTGACTTAAATCCATTTTACCATTTAAAAAGGATCGCATCGTAAATTCGCCGGGATTAGCCACCCTACAATTATGATTTAATAGTAGCTGAATAATAGATTCCTGAATAAAAATACTTCCATGACATGAAATCTCGACCAAGTCTTCGCCTGTATATGATTTAGGGTTTCTAAAAACAGTTATTAATACCTTATCAATGGTTCTATCATCTTCAACAATGTAACCCAACTGAACAGTGTTAGCTTTTTGGTCTTTTAATTTGATTTTTTCTACTCCATTAAATATTTTATCAGCGATTGAAATACTTTCAGAACCAGAAATTCTAATCATAGAAATAGCTCCGATTCCAGATGGTGATGCTAATGCCAGTATGTTATCATTTTTTATCAACGCTATTTAGATTTGATGTAAAAGTAAACAATAGGTATTAATAGAATTAAAACTGTGAATAAATTAGTAAATACAACAGCCGGTGAAATTAAAATAGTACTAAAAAAGCCAGCAATTGCTCCACCCAAATGTGCTTCATGACCAATATTATCATTAACTTTTTTCATTGAATAAATAGAATAAAACAAATAACCTAGGCCAAAGAGATATCCAGGCATCGGTAAAATAAAAAAGAATAAAGTCATCTCAGGATTTAACAAAATAGCTGAATAAACAATACCCATTACCGCACCGCTGGCACCAACAGCACTATAATTTATATTATTTGAATTAAATTTATAGGTTAGCCAATTTCCAAATATCAAACTTGTAAAATATATAATTAAAAAATTTATCTCACCAACTCTAAAAATAACAGCATCTACAAAAAAATAAAGAGTAAACATATTAACAATCAAATGAGTCGTATCAACATGTAAAAAACCAGATGAAATGTATCTAATTACCTCCCCCCTTTTTATACGTAAAGGACTAAACTTGTATTTATTAAAGAATATGCGGTCTCTAAATCCTTTGTATGAGAAAAAAATATTTAAACCTATAATTATAATCGCAACAGAGTTCACAGAAAAAATATAAATGATGTCAAATATAATATATATTTGCCTTAAAGGAATTACGTGAATTTACTTGTCTACATTATTGTTTATCCATTTATGTGGTTGATTTCAAGAATGAGTTTTGGATTAATATACTTATTCTCTGACATGATGTATTATTTGATTTATTACATATTTTCTTATCGAAAAAAAGTTGTTAGAGAAAACCTAAAACTTGCCTTCCCTAAAATGTCTATTGAAGAGAGGATAAAGATTGAAAAAAAATATTACAGATATCTTTCTGATATTTTTCTTGAGTCTTTTAAATCAATGAATATTTCCGAAGATGAAATGAAAAAAAGATATAAGTTTAAAAATCCTGAACTCCTTGATAGAATTTATGATAAAAACCAAAATTTAATTCTAATAGCTGGACATTATTGTAGTTGGGAATGGGTATTCATCCTTGACAGATTCACCAAATATAAAATTAATGCCATTTACAAAAAATTATCAAATAAGTACTTTGATAAATGGGCAAAGAGAAACAGGAGTAAATATAATGGAGATTTAATATCAACCAAGGATACTTTTAGAAAAATTTTGAAAAAATCTAAAACATCTGAATTAAACTTATATGGGTTTGCATCTGATCAGTCACCAAGAAAAAATAAAGCTAATTATTGGGGTATGTTTTTAAACAACTATGTTCCAATACATACCGGTGCAGAAACAATTGCAAAAAAACACAATATGGCAGTTGCCTTCATGGATGTTCAAAAAACTAAAAGAGGTTATTATGAAGTATTTTTTGTTATAATTACAGAAGAACCAAAAAAGTTAAAGGATTTTGAAATAACAAAACGATTTATTGAACTTTTAGAAAAACAAATAATTAAGAAGCCTGAATATTATACCTGGACACACAAAAGATTTAAACACAGGAAAACTTTATCTAACTGAAATTTTTAATTTCTGAAATGAATTTTACTGATAATTCATCAGCACTTTTTTGAGATTTTGCCTCTGAGTATACTCTTATAATCGGTTCAGTATTACTTTTTCTAAGTTGTACCCAAGAATCTTCAAAATCAATTTTTAATCCATCTACGCTACTTATTTTCTCATAAGAATATTTCTCTCTAATGTTATCAATAATAGAGTCTACGTCCAGATCGTGACTTAAATCAACTTTTTCTTTTGACATGAAATAGTCTGGATATTTTTTTCTGAGCTCAGAACATGAAATATTTAATTTGGATAAATGAGTTAGAAAAAGAGCAATACCAACCAGTGCATCTCTGCCATAATGTAATTCTGGTAAAATTATACCACCATTACCTTCACCACCGATAATAGCATTTTTCTCTTTCATTTTTTCAACAACATTAACCTCTCCAACTGCACTTGAAAAATATTCACAACCATATGATTCGGTAATGTCTTTAAGTGCTCTAGATGAGCTTAAATTGCTTACCGTTATTCCTGGTTTATTTTTTAAAAAGTAATCAGCACATGCAACCAAAGTATATTCTTCTCCAAAAACTTCTCCGTTTTCTGAAACAAAAGCCAATCTATCTACATCAGGATCTACAACTATTCCAAAATCAGCTTGTTCTTTAATTACCAATTTAGATAAATCGGTTAGGTTTTCTTTTAGAGGTTCAGGATTGTGAGGAAACTCACCGTTTGGCTCACAATAAAGTTTTACCACTTCGACACCTAACTTGTTAAGTAGATTAGGCACAGCAATTCCACCTGTGGAATTTATAGCATCAACCACAACTTTAAAATTTTTGCTTCTGATATAATCAGCATCAACCAATGGTAAATTGATAATCTTATCAGTATGAATGTCAATATATTCATTTTTGAATTCAACCTGTCCTATATTTTTGGTGTTATATTCTGAAGGGTTTGAATTTGCTATTTTAAATAGTTTCTCACCATCTTTTGCATTGATAAATTCCCCTTTACTATTTAATAACTTTAATGCATTCCAATTTCTTGGATTGTGACTAGCAGTGATTATAATTCCGGCATCAGCATTTTCCAAAGGAACAGCAATTTCAACTGTCGGTGTCGTAGATAGACCTAAACAAACCACATTTACACCCATCTTTATTAGAGTGTCGAGAACTAAGTCTTCAACCATTTTACCAGAAATTCTTGCATCTCTACCAACAACTATTTTATTGTTAATGATGAGTTTTTCATTTTCAAGCCATAAAACAAATGACCTTGTATATAACACAATATCTTCCTTTGTTAGGTCCTCACCTTTTCTGTTTCCAATTGTTCCTCTAATTCCAGAAATTGATTTTATTAGTGGCATTATAATTGTTTTTTGTAAATATACTTTTAATTATACTAGTGTGAAAAATTGAATTTGTAAATTCGGACAAAATATCAACATTGAAAAATCTCGCCAAATATATTTTACTTACTCTATTCATTTTATCCTGTAGAAATAAAAACGAAGGTGTTCTCGCTGAGAACGGAATGGTTGTTTCTGCAAGACAAGAAGCAAGTAAAATTGGTGTAGACATTTTAAAAAAAGGAGGTAATGCTTTTGATGCCATGTTAGCAGTAGAATTAGCATTAGCAGTCTCATATCCATCAGCAGGAAATATTGGCGGTGGTGGTTTTATGGTATACAGAAAATCTGACGGAAGCACAGGTGCTTTAGATTACAGGGAAAGAGCACCAATAAATTCCACTAGTGACATGTATTTAGACGAAAATAGAGACATAATTGAAGGTTTAAGTATGTTAGGTGGTCTTTCTGTTGGAGTACCAGGAACAATTGCAGGTATTTTTGAAGCTCATGAAAAGCATGGAACATTAACAGTCAATGAATTAATAAGTCCGGTAATAGAACTAGCGAAAAAAGGAGTGATTGTTACGGAAAAACAAAAAAATAGAATTGAAGAAAATCGTAAATATTTTAAACTTACTAATAAATCAAAAATACTTTTTGATGATGACTTCAATACTAACGATACTATTAAATTTCTAAATCTTGCTTCTACCCTTAAGAGAATTATGGAATATGGTAGAGACGAATTTTATAAGGGCGAAACTGCCAAAAAATTAGTTGAATTTATACAAAATAATGGCGGTATCATAACTCTGAAAGATTTGGAGTCGTATCAACCCGCTTGGAGAGATCCAATAGTGTTTAATTATGATGGATTAAAAATTATATCAATGTCTCCCCCGTCTAGTGGTGGTGTTTGTATAAATCAAATTATGAAAATGATAGAGCCTTTTGATTTAAAAACTTATGGTCACAACACATCTGATTACATAAAATTACTAGTGGAAGCTGAGAGAAGATCTTTTGCAGATAGAAGCCATTATCTTGGAGACCCAGATTTCATTCAAGTACCTGTAAATGAATTAACCAGTAAAAGTTATTTGAATAGTAGAATGAATAGTTTTTCATTTGAAAAACCAACTGATTCAAATGACATTGGCTATGGAAATATTGAGATAAATGAAAGTGATGAAACGACTCATTATTCGATAGTTGATCAATTTGGAAATGCAATTGCAGTAACAACAACATTAAATGGCACCTTTGGTTCAAAGCTTTATTCAAACGAACTAGGATTTTTTCTCAATAATGAAATGGACGACTTTTCAAGCAAACCCGGTTATCCCAACATGTATGGTCTTATAGGGGGTGATGCAAATAAAATCGAACCTAAAAAGAGGATGTTAAGTTCTATGACGCCAACAATTGTTGAAAAAAATGGTGAGTTATTTATGACTTTAGGTACTCCTGGAGGTTCCACGATTATTACATCGGTTGTTCAAACAATATTGAATGTTCACGAGTTTAACATGACAATGCAAGAGGCTGTAAATTCTGCAAGATTTCATCATCAGTGGAAACCAGACTCTATCAGAATTGAATCTGAATTATTTGATGATAAAATTAAAAATAATCTTATCAAATATGGTTACAGGCTTAATGACAAGGGCTCAATTGGTAGAGTTGATGGAATTTTAGTAAAAAAGAATAAAATACTTGAAGGGGGAGCTGACAAAAGAGGTGATGATACAGCAATTGGCTTTTAATCGTTATGAGTAATATTAATGAAATTTTAATATACGGTGCTAAGTCAAACAATTTAAAGAACTTAGACCTTAAAATTCCTAGAGACAAACTTGTTGTTATCACTGGTCTTTCGGGTAGTGGTAAATCATCTCTAGCATTTGATACTATCTATGCCGAAGGTCAAAGAAGGTATATTGAAACATTCTCAGCTTATGCAAGGCAGTTTTTATCAAAAATGGAGAGACCTGAAGTTGATAAAATTGAGGGGCTATCCCCTGTTATAGCTATTGAACAAAAAACAGTTAATAAATCTCCAAGATCAACTGTCGGGACTACTACGGAAATTTATGATTTTTTAAGATTATTATATTCAAGATGTTCTGAGGCGTATAGTTATGTTACTGACAAAAAAATGATCAGCTACTCGTCAGAACAAATTTTAGATTTGATTGAAAATATTTATCTGGATAAAAAAATAATTCTTTTATCTCCTGTGATTAAATCAAGAAAAGGAAATTATCAGGAATTATTTCAGCAAACAATCAAAAAAGGCTTTACTCAGTGTAGAATTGACGGAGAAATAGTTGATATTTCAAATAGCACCAGTCTTGAAAGATACAAGAATCATGATATCGAAATTGTCATTGATAAGCTTTTTCTAGAAAAAGAAAAGTTTTCAAAAAAAAGATTAAAAGAAAGTATCGAAACATGTTTTTTTCACGGTAATAACTCAATTTTGATAATTGAAAAAGATTCCAATGAAGGAAGATACTTCAGTTTGAATTTAATGTGTGAAGACTCTGGTATTTCATATCAATTACCAGACCCAAATAATTTTTCATTTAACTCCCCGAGAGGTGCATGTAAAAAATGCAAAGGACTTGGAACAATTAAAGAAGTTGATATTAGAAAAATTATTCCTGATGATTCAATTTCAATAAATGATGGAGCAATAGACTTAATTAAATCGAATAAATCATGGATTTATAAGCAGATTGAATTAATTTCAAAAAAATTCAACTTTTCACTAAATGACCCGATAAAAAAAATTCCGAAAAGTGGAATGAATGCCATTTTATATGGATTAAATGATGGATTAAAAGTTCAAAATAAATCCATTGGAGTAAATATAGATTATGTGATTTCATTTGAAGGAATATGTAACTTTATAATTGAACAATATCACAATAATGACTCAATAAGATTAAAAAGGTGGGCGAACAATTATTTTAGAAAAGTTTTATGTGAAAGTTGCCAAGGATCAAGACTTAAAAAAGAAGCTTTACAGTTTAAAATTGATAATAAAAACATTAATGAAATAGTTAATCTTGAAATAAAAGACTTATCTAAATGGTTTAAAAACTTAAATACAAAACTTAGTAAAAAACAAAAAGTTATTTCCTCTGAAATTATAAAAGAAATAAATGAAAGAATTAGGTTTCTTGAAAATGTAGGTCTTGGTTATTTAACTT
The DNA here is from genome assembly GCA_002702745.1 of Flavobacteriaceae bacterium. The sequence continues at coordinate 59,231 of PABM01000021.1, forward strand.
TAAACAGAACATCAAAATCTCTTTCAGGAGGTGAAAGTCAAAGAATCAGATTAGCTTCACAGATTGGATCGCAACTTACAGGTGTACTTTACATTCTTGACGAACCTAGCATTGGCCTACATCAAAGTGATAATCAAAAATTAATTGATTCACTTATAAAGCTTCGTGATATTGGAAATTCAATAATTGTAGTTGAACATGACCGTGATATGATTCTAAAGTCAGATCATATCATAGATGTTGGTCCTTATGCGGGAAAACAAGGTGGTGGTATAATTTTTTCTGGAAATAAACAAGAATTAATTAGTTGTAACTCTTTAACTGCCCAATATATTAACAATACGAGACAAATAGAAGCCGCCGAAAATCACAGGCCAGGTAATGGAAAGTTTATAGAATTAAAGGGATGTACAGGGAATAATTTAAAGAATGTTGATTTAAAAATACCTTTAAACACCCTGATCATCATAACAGGGGTTTCAGGAAGTGGAAAATCTACTTTAATTAATGAAACATTATTTCCTGTTTTACACAACAAAATATATAACGCTGAAAAAACAGGACTTTCATTTAAATCTATTAAAGGTCTTGAAAACATCGATAAAATTGTAAATATTAATCAATCTCCTATAGGTAGAACTCCTAGAAGTAACCCTGCAACTTATTGTGGAGTTTTTGGTGAAATCAGAAATATTTTTTCAAAACTTAATGAATCCGTAATCCGAGGTTATAAACCAGGAAGATTTAGTTTTAATGTTCCGGGTGGTAGATGTGAAGAATGTAAAGGTGCAGGTTTAAAACAAATTGAAATGAATTTTTTACCAGATGTTTATGTTGAATGTGAATCATGTATGGGTAAAAGATTTAATCGTGAGACTTTAGAAATAAAGTACAAAGGGAAGTCAATCAATGATGTTCTTAACATGAGTGTAAACGATGCAACTGACTTTTTCGAACATATTCCAAAAATATTTAGAAAACTCAAAACCATTAGGGATGTTGGTTTAGGTTACCTTACCCTAGGTCAACAAAGCACCACATTATCTGGTGGTGAAGCTCAAAGGATTAAACTCGCCACTGAATTAAGTAAAATAGATACAGGGAACACCTTATATTTATTAGATGAGCCAACAACGGGTCTTCATTTTGAAGATATTAGAGTTTTATTGGGGGTAATTGAAACACTGATTAATAAAGGAAATAGTGTAATAATAATTGAGCATAATATGGATGTGATTAAGAAAGGTGATTATATTGTTGATTTAGGTCCAGAGGGTGGTAAAAAAGGCGGTAAAATAATTTTTCAAGGATATATTAATGAATTCTTAAAATGCAATTCTAGTTTGACTGCTGATTTTCTTAAAAAAGAGCTAACTTAGATGAAGAATGAATGAAAGAAGAGATAAAAAGTGGAATGAAACTAAAACAAATGATTCATGGTCGATATTCAAAATCATGGGTGAATTTGTTGAGGGTTATGAAAAATTAGCTGCAATTGGACCATGTATTTCAATTTTTGGATCAGCGAGAACCCATCCAGAAAATAAGTTTTACAAATTGGCAGAAGATATTTCGCAGGCAATTGTTGAACGTGGATACGGAGTTATTACAGGTGGTGGACCTGGAATTATGGAGGCAGCAAACAAAGGCGCAAATAAAGTAAAAGGTAAGTCAGTTGGTTTATGTATAAACCTTCCTTTTGAAGATACAAACAACAAATATATCGATAAGGATAAACAACTAAACTTTGATTATTTCTTTGTCAGGAAGGTTATGTTTGTAAAATATGCGCAAGGTTTTGTTGTTATGCCAGGTGGTTTTGGTACCCTAGATGAACTTTTTGAAGCTATCACCCTGATTCAAACTTATAAAGCTGAAAAATTTCCGATCATTTTAGTTGGAACAGAATTTTGGTCTGGAATGATAGACTGGATAAAGCGGTCTTTACTCGAAAACAATAAAAATATTAGTGAATCTGATTTAGATTTATTTCAAACTGCTGACACTAAAGAGGAGGTAATTGAAGTTCTAGAAGAGTTTCATAAAAATTATGTATTTACTCCTAATTTTTAATTTTCTGATTATATTTTAATTTTTTTAGTAAAAAGTAAAAGAAAATTGCATATGCTTCGATGTTTAAGTAAATTTGTATACCTCTATCCAAACGATTTATGCATTCTATTAAGAAGAAAAAATCAATCTCATTTGATCAATTTAAAGAAGAAATTCTTAACGATTACAGAGTAGCTTTTACAAGTAGAGAATGTAGTATTATCGGGAGACGAGAAGTTCTTACAGGTAAAGCTAGTTTTGGAATCTTCGGAGATGGAAAAGAGCTTCCTCAGATTGCCATGGCAAAATTTTTCAAAAAGGGGGATTTCAGATCTGGTTATTATAGGGATCAAACCTTTATGTTTTCACTTGATGAAGTTACACCTCAGCAGTTTTTTGCTGGTTTATATGCACATACTGATATTAAATATGATCCAATGAGTGCAGGTAGACAAATGGGTAGTTCTTTCGCAACACACAGTTTAGATGAAAATTATGATTGGAAAGACTTGACAAAACAGTTCAATTCAAGTGCTGACTTATCCCCTACTGGAAGTCAGATGCCCAGATTACTAGGATTGGCCCAAGCTTCAAAAATTTATAAAAAATTGAAAGTCAAAGGCTCTGAAAAATTCACTGATGAAGGAATTGAAATTGCATGGGGAACAATTGGAGATGCAGCAACAAGTGAAGGTCATTTCTTTGAGAGTATTAACGCAGCTGGAGTTATGCAAATTCCAATGATTGTAAGCGTATGGGATGATAATTATGGTATTTCTGTACCAACTGAGTACCAAACAACCAAAGGAGATATCTCAGAGGTTTTAAAGGGTTTTAAAAAAGAAAAAGATTCAAATGGTTTTGAAATTTTAAAAGTTAAAGGATGGGACTATGTTGAGCTTATAAAAACCTATGAAAAGGCTGAACAAATATGCAGAACAGAACATATTCCAGTGATTGTTCATGTGAATGAATTAACACAGCCTTTAGGACACTCTACATCAGGGTCTCATGAGAGGTACAAATCCGAAAAAAGATTAAAATGGGAAAAAGATTATGATTGTATCAAGAAAATGCGCGAATGGATATTAGATAATAACATCACTTCACATGAAAATCTTAATAAAATTGAAAATGATGCTAAAAAATTTATTAGTGAATCTAAGTTAGCAGCAAAAAGAGAGTCTTTAAATGAAACAACTAACAATATTAACAAATTAAATAGCATATTTATCAATGATATCAAATCAAATAATTTAGATATCCAGAAGATTTTAAATGGGCTAAATTCTATCAAAGAACCAAATAAAAGAGATTTATTTACATCAACTAATAGCATTCTAAGGGAGTTAATGCTAGAGAAAAACCCAAAAATAAATATACTCAGGGATTGGTTATCTAAATTACGTGTTAAGACACAATATGATTACAGTTCTCACTTATATAGTGAATCCGCTTACAATCCCTCTAAAATTGCCTTAATTGAGGCTAAATATGATGATAAAGCTGAATCGGTTGATGGAAGAATTATTTTAAGAGAAAATTTTAAAAAAATATTAGAGAAAAATGATAAAGTCATAATATTTGGTGAAGATGCAGGGAAAATTGGTGGAGTAAATCAAGGATTAGAGGGTCTTCAAGAGATATTTGGTGAAACCAGAGTGTTTGATACTGGTATTCGTGAAGCTACCATAATTGGTCAGGGAATTGGACTCGCCCTCAGAGGGTTAAGACCAATTGCAGAAATTCAATACTTAGATTATCTACTTTATACAATCCAGTTGCTAAGTGATGATTTGGCTACTCTTCATTACAGAACCAGGGGTAAGCAAAAGGCTCCACTGATAGTTAGAACAAGAGGACATAGATTAGAAGGTATTTGGCACGCTGGTTCTCCGATGGGCGGTATGATAAATCTACTTAGAGGAATTTACCTGTTAGTTCCACGAAATATGACAATTGCGGCAGGATTTTATAATGCTTTGCTGAAAGGAGATCAGCCCGCTATAGTTGTAGAATGTTTAAACGGCTATCGTACTAAAGAAAAAATGCCAACTAATATTGGTGACTACACTGTTAAAATAGGAAAAATCGATAAAATTAAATCTGGTGAAGACATTTCTGTAATATCATACGGATCAACTTTAAAAATAGTAGAAAAAGCTTCAGAAGAATTATTAAAATTTAACATAAGTTGTGAAATAATTGACTGTCAATCTTTAATACCATTTGACATAGAAAAAGAAATAACTGAAAGTGTTAAGAAAACGAATAGATTAATAATTGTTGATGAAGATTTTTCAGGTGGTGCAAGCGCGTATATCCTAGATAATTTGATTAATAATCAAAATTTGTATGATCATTTAGATAGCAAACCGCACACCATGTCCGCTAAAGACCATAGACCTGCTTATGGAACTGATGGTGATTATTTTTCAAAACCCTCAGTTGATGATGTTTTTGATAGGATATACTCAATCATGAATGAATTAAATCCTGGAAAATTCCCTCTTTAATTAGTTTTAATAATTCTCAACACCATTTCCCTTAGAAGAAAAGAATCAGCCTTTTTTATTCCAACGCCTTTTGAGAGCATATCATAATGTCGAATTAGTGAAATAATACTTACTACCTGTTTTAGATTATATTTTGATGAAGCTAGCTTATATTCGCTGAGAAAATAAGGGTTTATCCCCACTTTAGAGGCTAATCTTCTGTCATCTAAATTTGAATTTGAATGATAAATCAGAAGTTTATTAAAAAAATCGAAAATAACAGAAATACTTACAACTAATGGATTTGAGCTTGGATTTTCTGTAAAATATTGAGCTATTTGAAATGCTTTATTATAATTTTTTTCAGCTAAAGCTTTTCTTAATTCAAAATTGTTAAATTCTTTTGAAATACCGATATATTTTTCGATATCTGAAAGCTCTATAATCTTTTCTATCTTTTTTATTTCAAATAACTTTTCAAGTTCATTGGAGATTTTACTCAAACTATTCCCTAAATGTTCATTAATCAAAATAGCAGATTTTCTATCAATTAAAAAACCAGCACCTTCAACATTTTCTGTTATCCAGTTTTGAACCTGATTATCATATAACTTTTTAGACTCAAATACTTTAGCATTTTTTTGTAATACCTTAAAATAAGACTTTCGTTTATCAATAGATTTGTGTTTGTAGTTTATTATTAAAATTGTTGAATTTAAAGGGTTTTTAAAATAGTCTATAAAACCATCGAAACTACGTGATAAATCTTGTGCTTCTTTAATTAAAACAATTTGATGAGTAGAGTTTAAAGGATATTTTTTGCAGATTGAGATAATTTGATCAACAGATGATTCTTTTCCATATAATATATTAAAATTAAACTGTTTCTCTTCTTCGGAAAGTACATTATCAATAAATAAATTGGTTATATTGTCGATATAAAACTCCTCCTCGCCCATTAAAAGGTATATTGGTGAGAAATTTTTAGTTTTTATATCATTTTTTATTTCGGAAAGAGTATTCAATAATTAAAATATCAATGTTAAACTTATCATTCCCAAATTATGAATTTAGATTAAAAGAAATTAATCAAAAGAGATTTATTTTTGATGAGATTAGAAAAAAATATATTGAATTAACAGCTGAAGAATGGGTTAGACAAAATTGTGTTAAATTCTTAATCAACGAGAAAAAGTTTAAAAAAAATTTAATATCAATTGAAAAAAAAATTCAATTAAATAACACAACAAAAAGATTTGATATTTTAGCTCATGATATGAATGGAGGGTGTGTTTTGCTTGTTGAATGTAAAGCACCAAATATAAAAATAAATCAAGAAAGCTTTGATCAAATATTTAGATATAATCAAGTTATCAATGCAAAATTTTTAATGCTTACCAATGGAATAATTCATTATTATTGTAGAATCAATAATTATAGAAAAGATATTGAATTTTTAAAGGAAATCCCGGTTAATAAATGAATTTAGGTATAGTTATATTGAATTGGAACGGGGAAAAGTTATTAAGACAATTTTTACCCCCATTAATAAAATTCACACCAACAAAACATAATATTTATATCATTGATAATGGTTCTCATGATAATTCCATTGATTTTGTTGAAAATAAGTACAAGAGGATAAAAATTATAAAATTAGATACTAATTACGGATATGCAAAAGGTTATAATATTGGATTAAAAAATATAAATGATGAAATCTTGTGTCTTTTAAATAATGATGTTGAGGTAACAGAAAATTGGACTGACAATATTTTAAAACAATTTGACCTAGAACCAAAAACTGCTGTAATTCAGCCAAAACTTAAAAACTATTATGAAAAATCAGAATTTGATTATGCAGGTGCCGCAGGTGGCTACTTAGATAAATATGGATATCCCTATTGCGATGGTAGGATTTATAAAAAAATTGAAAAAGACTTAAAACAATATGATAAAATAAAAGATATATTTTGGGCATGTGGAGCATGTTTTTTTATAAGGAAAAAAATATTTGAAAATCATAATGGATTTGACGAAAGTTTTTGGGCTCACATGGAAGAAATCGACTTATGCTGGAGGATTCAAAATTCAAAATATAAAATTAGATATAATCATAAAACTGAAGTTTTTCATGTCAATGCTGCTACCTTAAATCAAAACAACCCAAAAAAAACATATCTAAATTTTAGAAATCAGTTATTTATGATTACAAAAAATTCACAAAATATTCTGTTTTTACTTTTATTAGAGAAATTACTTATTGATGCAATTATTTCCGTTTATTTAATATTTGATAAAGGTTACAAGCATTCTTTGGCAATAATTAGAGCATATGTTTCGTTTTATAAGCATATTAACCTGTTATTAGAATTTAGAAAAAAAAACAAAGGGGTTGTAAAACATTATCAAATCAGGTCTATTATATTTAAATATTTATTTCATAAAAGGTGAAAAATTTATCTGATTTAAGTTTTCTTTTTGCTAATTTTACTGTCTACTACTAACATTAAATATTTTATAATGAAAAAAACATTTTTTTTAAGCTTAATTACGTTATTTGTAATGTCTTCATGTGTAAGTAAAAAAGAATATACTTCACTTGAAAATAGACATAAGAAGACACAAGATCTTTTAAATACAGCAACAATTAAATTGAATGCTTGTTTAGAAGAAAAATCTACTTCTGAGACACTTGCAGATGCTTACAAAGAACAACTATCTGATTTAAAAAGAAGAAATGATCAGTTATTTATTCAAAGTCAAGATTATCTTGAATTAACTTCAAAAGGAGCTGAAAATCTTGAAAGAACTCTTGAAAGAACTCTTGAAAGTATGAAAGAGAAAGATTTAAAAATAACAAGAATACAAGATGCACTAAACAGAAAAGATAGTGTAACATTTGCTTTAGTTACAAGTCTTAAAAAAGAAATTGGCATTAATGATCCGGACATAGAAGTTAATGTTGACAAAGCTGTTGTTTTCATTTCTCTCTCTGACAAATTATTATTTAAAACTGGTAGTTATGAAGTTTCTGAAAGAGCTAAAGAAATCCTAGGAAAAGTTGCAACAGTTGTTAACGGAAAGCCGGACTTTGAGTGTATGGTTGAAGGACATACTGATAGCAGATCCTATGAAAGAGATGTGCTGATTGACAATTGGGATTTAAGTGTTAAAAGAGCAACTTCAATTGTAAGAGTTCTTGAAGATTTAGATGTAAAATCAAGTAGATTAATAGCTGCGGGAAGAAGTTATTACGACCCATTAGTTGATAATGATACACCTGAAAATAGAGCTATAAACAGAAGAACTAGAATAATTATAATGCCTAAAATTGATCAATTTTATGACATGATTGAGAAGGAAATGCAGAACCTGTCTAATTAGTTATAGAATATACTTTAAAAAAAGCCCACAAATGTGGGCTTTTTTTATGAAATAATTTCAAGCCTTGAAAATCTAAGTAAAAGTTTTTTAAGACCGTCCTTTTCGAATTTTATTTCAGCTTTTCTATCCCCTCCTTGACCTTCTATAGAAACAACCTCACCTTTACCAAATCTTTCATGGATAACTATATTTCCTACAACTAATCTATTATCAAAAAGATTAGATTTGGAAGAGGATGATTTAAGTTTAATAAAATTTTTAGAGGGTCTAATCTCTGGCTTTTTATATCTTATTTCAACTTTATTGAATTGGGATTTTTGAGAAAAATCTTTACTTATATGTCTTTGAATCACATTATTTTGTAAATACTCCACCTTAATTTCATCAATAAATCTACTTTTTTCCGAATCTACAGGCTTACCCCATCTATATCTTGAAAGTACATATGAAAGGTAGATTTTCTTTTCAGCTCTGGTGAGGGCTACATAAAAAAGTCTTCTTTCTTCTTCTAACTCAGTTCTAGAGTTTAAATTCATAGCACTTGGAAACAAATTTTCTTCTAATCCAACTATATATACATACGGAAATTCTAGTCCTTTAGCTAAATGAACTGTCATCAATGATACCTTGTTTTTGTCATTTGTGTCATTGTCTTGATCTGTTGCTAATGCAACATCCTGTAAAAAGGATGAAACAGAAGTCTGACTTTTTTCATTATTTTCAATAAAATCTTTTATTCCATTAAGTAATTCCTCGATATTTTGAATCCTGTTTATACCCTCTAGAGATTCATCATTTTTATATAAATTATATAACTCCGATTGCTTAAGCACTTCTTTTGTAATATCAAAAACATCTGAATGTTCTAATTTATTCTTAATAGATTCAATCATTATCACAAAATCCAAAAGCTTATTTTTTGTTGAATTATTAATAATTTCAGATGATTTCAGATGATTTTTAATAAAAATATAATCCGAAACTGAACTATTTTTAGCCTCAATAGCAATTTTATTTAGGGTGGTTTGACCTATACCCCTGGCAGGAAAATTTATTATCCTTTTAAAAGCCTGTTCATCATCTGGATTGATCAATAATCGTAAATATGCTAGTACATCTTTAATCTCTTTTCTTTGATAAAATGAAAGGCCACCATATACTCTGTATGAAATATTCTTTTTTCTGAGTGCATCCTCGAAAGAACGAGACTGAGCATTGGTTCTATATAAAATTGCGAAATCACTGTTTTTTAATTGACTTTGCATTTTATTTTCAAAAATTGAACTAGCGACAAACCTTCCTTCTTCTCCATCTGTCAACAGCTTATTTACACTTATTTTTTCACCTGATTCATTTTCTGTCCAAACATTTTTCTTTAGTCTTTTCTGATTATTTTCAATTAAGCTATTAGCAGCATTAACTATATTTTTAGTTGATCTATAGTTTTGTTCTAATCTGAAAATTTTTGAATCTGGAAAATCTTTTTGAAAATTTAAAATATTATTAATATTTGCCCCGCGGAAACTATAAATACTTTGCGCATCATCTCCTACAACACATATATTTTGAAATTTATCTGAAAGTGCTCTAATAATTAAATATTGTGAATGATTTGTGTCTTGATATTCGTCTACAAGAATATATTTAAAAATATTTTGATACTTAGATAGTGTGTCTGGATAACTATTAAGCAGTTCATTAGTTTTTAAGAGAAGATCATCAAAGTCCATTGCACCTGCCCTAAAACACCTTTCAACGTATTCATTATATATTTGATAGAATTTGGATCTATTTGAAATTTTATCAGACAATAACAGCTCTTCATTGTTTAAATAGTCTTCAGTTGTAATAAAGCTGTTTTTCATCGAAGATATTCTTGAAAAAATTGATTTATACTTATATTGATCTTTGTCTAGATTAAACTCTTTAATTATCCTTGATACCAGCTTTTGAGAGTCATCAGAGTCATAAATTGTAAAATTTGAGGTATATCCAATTTTATGTGCTTCTATTCTTAATATTCTAGCAAAAACCGAGTGAAATGTACCCATCCATAAATTTTTTGCTTCATTCCCAACTATTGTTGCGATTCTTTCTTTCATTTCTTTTGCAGCCTTATTTGTGAAAGTTAAAGCAAGTATATTGAAAGGGTCTACACCTTCTGTCATTAAATAGGCAATTTTATAAGTCAAAACCCTGGTCTTACCAGAACCAGCTCCAGCAATCACTATCATAGGACCATCCATCTGTAGTGTTGATTCTAACTGAGAATTATTTAGGTTATTTAAAAAATCTTTCAATGGGATAATTTGTTGTTAAATTAAATATTGTTTAACATAAATATTAATATTCATTTAGTTAGTTATAAACAAAAATCAATAATTAAAATATCTTAAATTTAAGATTGTGAATAATGATATTTTAAATACCCCTATAGAATTTTTAAAAGGTGTAGGTCCAAACAGGGCAAAACTTATTAAAGATGAACTAAAGATTTCAAATTTTAAAGATTTACTTTTTCATTTTCCATATCGTTATATTGATAAAACCAAATATCACAAGATATCTGAATTAGACAGCATAAGCTCAGAAATTCAATTAATTGGGGAGATTAAAGAACTTAAAGAAGTTGGAATTGGATCAAAAAAACGATTGGTTGGCAGTTTTTCTGATAAAACAGGAACAATTCAATTAGTTTGGTTCAAAACAAATAAATGGCTTATAGAATCTATTAAATTGAATAAAACATATATTCTTTTTGGAAAGATTAATAACTTTAAGGGAATTAAATCAATCCCTCATCCAGAACTTGAAGCATACAATAAAGATAATCTTAGTAAAAGAACAAGTTTATTTGGAGTTTACCCATCAACTGAAAATTTAAACAAAAAAGGTGTAACTAATAGGGTTTTCACAAAATTAATTGAAGAACTTTTAATTAAGATCAATAATTATATAGAAGAAAATTTACCCAAATATATTATCGATAAATACAAATTAATGGATAGAAGAAGATCGATAATTTGTGTTCATAAACCAAGGTCATCCAGTGAATTAAAACTAGCCATTAACAGATTAAAATTTGAAGAAATTTTTTATCTGCAAATAAGACTTATAAAAAAGAATTTACTCAGAAAAGAAAGGATTAAAGGATATCCATTTGGTAAAATTGGTGATAAGTTTGAGAATTTTTATAATAATGAATTGAAATTCGATTTAACCAATGCTCAGAAAAGAGTTATCAAAGAAATTAGAAAGGACCTAGGTAATGGAGCCCAAATGAACAGACTACTTCAAGGAGATGTGGGTTCAGGAAAAACAATTGTGGCATTCATGTCAGCATTAATTGCCATTGGAAACGGATTCCAGGCATGTATTATGACTCCAACTGAAATTTTGTCATATCAACATTATAATAAGTTTAAAGAATTTTGTAATATATTGAATATCAGTATAAAAACACTTACTGGATCAAGTAAAGCTTCATATAAAAAAGACATTAAAGAAAGCTTAAAAAGAGGTGAAATAGATCTTCTTATAGGTACTCACGCATTAATTTATGATAATGTTGAATTTAAAAATCTAGGATTAGCGATAATAGATGAACAACATAAATTTGGTGTAGCCCAAAGAAGTAGGTTATGGCACAAAAACAAACTACCTCCTCACATTCTAATTATGACTGCTACCCCAATTCCAAGAACATTAGCAATGTCAGTCTATGGAGATCTAGATATGTCAATAATTGACGAACTACCTCCAGGTCGTAAATACATTAACACAATTCATCAAACGCATAACCAAAAGCTTAAATTAATCGATTTTTTAAAAAATGAAATTAAAAAAGGTAGACAAGCCTATGTTGTATACCCACTTATTAAAGAAAGTGAGAAGCTAGATTTCAAAGACCTCATGGATGGATATCAAACTTTTTCCAGAGATTTTCCAATGCCAAAATATCAAATATCCATTGTACATGGTAAAATGAATAATGAAGACAAAGAATATGAAATGCAGCGATTCATTGAAAACAAAACACAAATATTAGTTTCAACAACAGTAATTGAAGTTGGTGTTGACATTCCAAATGCAACAGTTATGATTATTGAAAGTGCCGAAAGGTTTGGTTTATCTCAACTACATCAACTCAGAGGTAGAGTCGGAAGAGGTCAGCACAAAAGCTATTGCTACCTAATCACTGGTCATAAAAAAACTAAGGAAAGTAAGATTAGAATGGAAACAATGGTAAATACTAATGATGGATTTATTATTGCTGAAAAAGACTTAGAATTAAGAGGCCCTGGTAACATAATGGGTACACAACAGAGTGGAGAAATGCCTTTGAGAGTAACAAATTTAATTTCTGACACTAAGTTAATTTTAAAAGTTAGAAAATTGGTTAAGAAAATACTTTCAAAAGATGCTAACCTTCGAAATATAAATAATTCTCTGATCCTAAAAACACTAAAAAATAACATTCAAAAAAAAGATATTTGGGAATATATAAGCTAACAATATCGTCTGCATAATTTCAATAGATATAAATTATAATAAAACTTTTGATTTTATTAGATTAATAGTATTGTTATATTTGCTACAAATTGAACTAATTTTTAATGAAAATTTCCTACAATTGGCTTAAGGAGTACTTAGCTTTTGATGAAAATCATGAATCTATTGCTAATAAATTGACTTCGTTAGGTCTTGAAGTTGAAGGAATAACAAAATTTGAATCTATTCCAGGTGGTTTAGAAGGGATTGTTGTAGGGAAAACCCAATCGATAAAAAAACACCCAAATGCAGATAGACTTAAAATTACAACAGTTGACATTGGCGAGGATGAACCTCTGCAAATTGTTTGTGGAGCTCCAAATGTAGATAAAAACCAAACTGTAGCTGTTGCCACGGTCGGAACAGCACTCTACCCTAATAAAGAAAAAGTAAAAATAAAAAAAAGCAAGATTAGAGGTGAAATTAGCAATGGTATGATTTGTGGTCAAGATGAGTTGAATTTAGGAGAATATGATGACGGAATAATGATTCTTGATGATACACTAAAAGTAGGTACTCCCCTTTCTAAAATTTATAAGATTGAATTTGATTGGATTTATGAAATTGGACTAACCCCTAATAGAGCTGATGCAATGGGTCATCTTGGTGTAGCAAGAGATCTAAAAGCCAAGCTTACACAAGAAGGGCAAAATTTAGAACTAAAAACTCCACCTGTAAGTAACTTTTCGATAGATAAAAGAACAAAAAATATCAAAATCAATATTGAAGATAGTTTATCAACACCCAGATATTGCGGGATTGTGATGGAGAATATTAAAGTTGAGGATTCTCCAAAATGGCTTCAAAATAAAATTATTTCAATTGGATTATCTCCAATTAACAATATTGTTGACATAACAAACTATGTGATGCACGATATTGGTCAACCTCTACATGCATTTGATTATGATAAGATTAATGATCAAACAATTAATGTAAAGAAATATAAGAAAGAACTGAAATTCAAAACACTAGATGAGGTAGAGAGAATAATTAGCCCGAACGACTTAACAATTTCTGATTCAAAACATCCTCTATGTTTAGCAGGAATTTTTGGAGGATTTGATTCAGGTATTTCATATGAAACTAACTCAATATTTATTGAAAGTGCATTTTTTGACCCAGTAACGGTAAGAAAAAGTGCAAAACATCATAATTTAAGTACAGACTCATCATATATGTTTGAGAGAGGAATAGATCCAAATACCACTAAATACGCTCTAAAAAGAGCAGTGTTGATGATTAAAGAAATTTGCAATGGCTCTTTAGTTTCTAGTGATTTAATTGATCTTTACCCAAAACCTTTAGAAGACGCTCAAATCATATTAGGCTTTGAGAAAATCGAAAAAATTATTGGTAAAAAAATTAAAAAGGAAGTAATTAAAAATATTATTAGCTCTTTAGATATTAAAATCAATAGTATTACCGAATCTAATTTAGGCCTATCAATTCCTTATTACCGAAATGATGTTAAAAGGGAAGCTGATGTTATCGAAGAAATATTAAGAATATACGGATATGATAATATCGACTCAGCAACAAAAATAAATCAATCAATTATTCTTGAAAAAAATAATTATAAAAATAAAATAATTGATTCAATTTCTAACCATCTTGTCTCTGTTGGTTTTTATGAAATAATGACTAATTCATTGGTTTCCGTGAAAAAAAATAAGCTCAATAATGATTTAAAAAATCTAAAAAATGTTGAAATGCTAAATTTCTCAAGCATTGACCAGTCACAACTTCGAAATTCTATGATTTTTTCTGGATTAGAAGTGATTAAATATAATGTGAACAGAAAGAAAATTGATTTAAAATTATTTGAATTTGGTAAGGAATATCATAAAACTGATGACGGAAAGTATATTGAGATTGAAAAGCTAGCGATATTTATACACGGACCTAAAAGCAATCAGCATTGGAATAACTCTGAAAAAAAATCTGATTATTATTTTTTAAAAGGAATAGTAAAGTCTCTAACAGATAGAATAGGATTTAATAATGTTAAAACAAAACCAATTGTATCTCATAATATTTCTGTGGGGGAAACAATTTCTTACAATAAATCTGAAATATTAAATTTTGGTATTATCAACAAAGATATTTGCAAATTTTTTGATTTAGATGAGGATGTTTTATATGCAGAAATGGACATAAATACAATTTTAAATAAATTTTCAAATAAACCTGCTCAGTTTCAAAGCATTTCAAAGTTTCCCGAAGTTAACAGAGATTTATCAATTTTAATTGATTCTGATATCAAATTTGAAAATATTTATAAAGTTTCAAAACAAATAAATCAAAAACTCATTAAAGAAATTACTTTATTTGATGTTTATGAGGGTAAAAATCTTCCAAAAAACAAAAAAAGCTACGGTATATCTTTCAAAATGCAAGACAATGATAAAACATTATCTGAAGCTGAAATTGAATCTGTTATGAGTAATATTACAAGTAAATTGAAAAAAGAATTTAATGCAGAATTAAGATAATTAGCGCATATTAGCTCTTAGCTCTTTGATTTTATTATCATTCATATACTCGTCAAACTTCATATATCTATCAATTACTCCATTAGGGGTTAACTCTACGATTCTATTAGCAATTGTTTGAGCAAACTGGTGGTCATGAGTTGAAAATAAAACTGTCCCCTTAAATTTATTTAACGAATTATTAAAAGCGGTGATACTTTCAAGATCAAGATGATTTGTTGGCTCATCTAAAATTAAAACATTTCCTTTTTTCATCATCATCTTTGAAAGCATACACCTAACCTTTTCTCCACCAGAAAGCACTGTAGACTTTTTTAATGCCTCTTCACCTGAAAATATCATCTTTCCTAAAAAACCTCTTAAGTACACTTCTTCGCGCTCCTCCTCAGTTTGTGCCCAGTTTCTTAACCAGTCAACTAGCGAAATATTTTTATTAAAAAACTCACTATTATCTAAGGGTAGATATGAATGATTCGTTGTTACACCCCATTTATAATTACCAGAATCAGCACTTAATTTTTCATTGATTATTTGGTAGAAGCTAGTTGTAGCCCTAGAATCTTTTGAGTAAAGTAAGACTTTATCACCTTTAACTAAATTAAGATCAATTTTACTAAATAATAATTCATCTTCAATTGACTTGGAAAGATTATCAATATTTAAAATTTGATCTCCGGCTTCTCTTTCTCTTTCAAATATTATAGCAGGATATCTTCTACTGGATGGTTTAATTTCATGAATATTTAATTTATCAATCATTTTCTTCCTGCTCGTTGCTTGTTTACTCTTTGCAACATTAGCGCTAAATCGAGCTATAAATTCTTCTAGCTCTTTCTTTTTTTCTTCAGCTTTTTTATTTTGTTGAGCCCTTTGTCTGGCTGCCAACTGAGAGGATTCATACCAAAAGGTATAATTACCTGAATAATGATTAATTTTTCCAAAGTCAATATCAGAAATATGTGTACATACTGAATCTAAAAAATGCCTATCGTGTGAAACGACTATTATACAATTATCAAAATTTGCTAAGTAATCCTCTAGCCAAGATATTGTTTCATAATCAAGGTCGTTGGTAGGCTCATCCATAACAAGCACATCAGGATTACCAAACAATGATTTAGCTAATAATATACGAACCTTAAGTTTAGGATCTACATCACTCATTTTTGATTGATGTAAGGATTCTTTTATTCCTAAATTTGAAAGAAGAGATGCCGCATTACTTTCAGCATTCCAACCATCCATTTCCTCAAATTTAACCTGAAGAGATCCTATTTTTTCTGCATTTTTATCTGAGTAGTTTTCATACAAAGAATCAATTTCTTTCTTAATTTCATATAATTTGATATCCCCCATAATAACTGTTTCCGATACAGAATTATCGTCAAATATTCGATGATCCTGTTCTAAAACAGACATTCTTTTTCCTGATTCAAGATGAACATGTCCTGATGTTGGGTCAATTTTACCACTTAATATCTTTAAAAAAGTTGATTTACCAGCACCATTAGCTCCAATGATACCGTAACAATTTCCATTATTAAAGGAGGTGTTTACATTGTCAAATAGGACTCTTTTACCGAACTGGATAGATAAATTAGATACTGAAAGCATTTCAAATTTTTATTTGCCCGCAAAAATAGAAATTAATTCCCTTTTATATGATCTTTTAAAAACTTATCTAACCCAATGTCTGTTAAGGGATGTTTTAATAAGCCCGTAATGGAAGAAAGTGGCGATGTAATTACATCGGCTCCTATTTTAGCACAATCAATTATATGCATTGTATGTCTTATTGAAGCAGCAAGAATCTGAGTGTCAAAGTTGAAATTATCATAAATTTCTCTAATTTCTGAAATTAGATTTAGTCCGTCAGTTGAGATATCATCTAGTCTACCAAGAAAAGGCGAAACATATGTTGCACCAGCTTTAGCTGCTAACAATGCTTGTCCTGCAGAAAAAACTAAAGTTACATTTGTTTTAATTCCATTATTAGAAAAATATTTAGCTGCCTTCACCCCGTCTTTTATCATAGGAAGTTTTACAACTATTTGATTATGAAGGGAAGCTAATTCTTCACCTTCTTTTACCATATTTTCAAAATCAGTTGCAATAACCTCAGCAGAAACATCACCATCTACAATTTCACAAATATTTTTATAATGCTGGAGAATATTACTCTGCCCTTTTACACCCTCTTTAGCCATTAATGATGGATTGGTTGTAACTCCATCTAAAATACCTAAATCTTGTGCTTCTTTAATTTGGTCAAGATTAGCTGTGTCAATAAAAAATTTCATATAAATAGTTTGTATAAATTTACGATAAAAACCACCTAATTTGTTAGTCCAATTTAAAAAAGTTTTAACACTAAAAATTCAAAAACTTTTTGGGGTAAAATAAACTTCAAAATAATTCCAAACCTTTCTAAAAAAGAGCCTGAAATATATTTTTTCTTAGGATTCTTTAAATGTATGATTTTGTTAACAAGTTTTGCAACCTTTACAGGATTTGCTCCTTTTGTTATGTTTTCATTCATTTTATTCAGTGACGAATTATATTTAAATTCATAAGGTGATCCCTGAATTACTGGAGAATGGAATCTGCCTTTTGAAATGTTGGTTAAATAATCTCCAGGCGCAATACACACAACATTTATATTAAAGTCTTTGGTTTCCATATTTAAAGTTTCTGAAATAATATCCAATGAAGATTTTCCAGCACTGTAAATTGATCTAAAAGGAGTACCTATATGACCAGCAATTGATGTAATATTTATTATTAATCCTGAATTATTTTTCCGCATGTATGGCAACACCGTTTTGATAAGATTTATCGGACCGTATAAATTTGTTTTAAAATGTTTTTCAATTTCTGCATTAGGGGTCTCCTCTAACGGTCCTGTTATACCTACCCCGGCATTATTTATTAGAACATCAATTCTTCCTTGATCTTTTATTATTCTTTGTACGCATTCACTTATTGACTCCTCAGAAGTAACATCTAATTTAATCGGTAAGAATGATATGTTTTCTAATTTCTTTAAGTCTCTACTTGAGCCATAAACAATATAGCCGTTATTTTTACTTAAATAAGTAGATATAGCTTTCCCAATTCCTGAAGATCCACCTGTTATTAAAATTACCTTTGACATAATGATACAAAAATGGCAAGCTATCTACATCACACTGCTACAACCGAATA
>PABM01000022.1 GCA_002702745.1 Flavobacteriaceae bacterium
ATTATTAGTAATGGTACTCCAATTTTTGGTAAATTATTCATAATTGTTATTTTAAATTTAATATTAAGTTAATAAACCACCATTTACATGAATGGTTTGACCTGTTACATAGGAAGACATATCGCTTCCTAACCAGACACATGTATTTGCTATATCAAGAGGTGTGCCACCTCTTTTTAAAGGAATGGAATTTCTCCATTCCTGAACAACTTTTTGGTCTAAAACTTCAGTCATTTCAGTTTCAATAAATCCAGGTGCAATAACATTACATCTAATATTTCTTGAACCTAATTCTAAAGCTATAGATTTTGAAAAACCTATAATTCCGGCTTTTGAAGCTGCATAATTAGATTGACCAGCATTTCCTTTTACCCCAACAACTGAACTCATGTTAATGATTGAACCAAATCTTTGTTTTAACATTGTTCTCTGTATTGCTTTTGTCATATTAAATACAGACTTTAAATTAACCTCAATCACTTTATCAAAATCTTCTTCCTGCATTCTCATAAGTAAATTATCTCTGGTAATACCAGCATTATTGATTAGTATATCTATAATCTTAAATTCTTCAGAGATTTGATCAACTAGCTTTTGACAATCATCGAAGTTAGAAGCATCAGACTTATATCCTTTAACAATAACATTTTCTTTAGATAAATTATTTTCAATTTCTTTTGCTAAATCTGAGGAGCTAGAGTATGTAAATAAAATATTAGCTCCTTGTTTTGCAAAAACCTCAGCAATACCCCTTCCAATACCTCTTGTGGCACCAGTAATAATTACTGTTTTTCCCTTTAAAATTTTCATATTATTTATTATTTATCTCTGAAACTTTTATTCCAATTTCAGCTGGAGAATCGACTACATGAACTCCATACTCTATTAGAATTCTTTTTTTGGCTGCTGCAGTGTCATCAGCTCCACCAACAATAGCACCAGCATGTCCCATTGTTCTTCCTGAGGGTGCGGTTTCACCCGCAATAAACCCAATAACGGGTTTTTTAGAATTTGATTCATAATACCATTTCGCAGCATCTGCCTCTAATTGCCCCCCAATTTCTCCTATTAAAACAATAATTTCAGTTTCAGGATCATTAACAAACAGCATCAAAGCATCTTTAACAGTTGTTCCAATTATGGGATCTCCACCTATTCCTATTGCAGTTGAAATACCTAAGCCCTGTTTTACAACCTGATCAGCAGCTTCATATGTAAGTGTTCCTGATTTGGAAACTATACCTACTCTGCCTTTTTTGAAAATAAAACCTGGCATAATACCAACCTTAGCTTCATCGGGTGTAATAACACCTGGACAATTTGGACCAACCAAAATAGTATCAATGTCTTTTATGTGATTATTAACTCTAATCATATCTCGTACGGGGATACCTTCTGTAATAACTATGATTACCTTAATTCCAGCATCAGCAGCCTCAATGATAGCATTTGCAGCAAACGCTGGTGGAACAAATATTATACTTGTGTTTGCGTTAGTTTCTTTGATTGCATTTGCAACTGAATTAAAAACCGGCAAATCTAAATGTTTTTGACCACCTTTTTTTGGGGTTACACCACCAACAATATTAGTTCCGTAGTCGATCATTTGAGTTGAATGAAATGTACCTTCCTTTCCTGTGAAACCCTGAACTATAATTCTTGAATTTTTGTCTACTAATACACTCATTATTCTTTATATCTTTCTTTATAATTTCCTTTAACAGTATCGATTTTTATTTTATCCCCTTCACTAATGAATAATGGGACGTTTACAACTGCCCCTGTCTCAAGTGTTGCTGGTTTAGTGGCATTTGTTGCGGTATTTCCTTTAACACCTGGTTCTGTTGAAACAACCTCTAAAATAACACTAGGTGGCATTTCTACAGAAAGGGGCAGGCTAGTTTCAGAATTAGTGATTACTGTTACAACTTCTCCTTCTTTCATTAATTGAGGGTTGTCTAAGAATTTTTCTTCTATTGATATCTGATTGTAATCATCGGTATTCATAAAGTGATAAGTTGTTACATCATTGTATAAATACTGAAATTTATTTGTTTCCACCCTAACAACATCAATTTTATGACCTGCTGAAAATGTATTATCTACAACCTTACCACTTGTTAAACTTTTAAGTTTAGTTCTTACAAATGCAGGACCTTTTCCTGGTTTAACATGTAAAAATTCAATTATCTTATATATATCATGATTGTATTTTAAACACAATCCATTTCTAATATCTGATGTAGTACTCATTTTAATTTGATTTAGTATAGCCTTTCATTATTCCTCGATGAGAATTTTTGATAAACATTAATATTTCGTCTCTTTCATCAGAAGCTTCCATTTCTGCCTCGATTATTGCACATGCCTGTGAATTATTATAATTTTTTTGATACAGCAATCTATATATATTTTGAATTTCTCTGATTTTACCAGAATTGTAACCTCTCCTTCTTAATCCAACTGAATTTATCCCTACATAAGAAAGAGGTTCTCTTGCCGCTTTGACATATGGTGGTACATCTTTTCGAACTAAAGAACCACCTGTAACAAATGCATGATTTCCAATTGAACAAAATTGATGTATAGCAGTTAATCCAGAAATAATCACATAATCACCAACTGTAACATGTCCAGCTAATGTGGTATTGTTTGAAAAAATACAATTATCACCGACAAGACAATCATGTGCTACGTGAGAATAAGCCATAATTAAGCAATTATTTCCTATTACCGTTTTTAATCTATCATTTGTTCCTTTATTAATAGTAACACATTCTCTTATGGTTACATTATCTCCAATCTCAACAAATGTTTTTTCATTATCATATTTTAAATCCTGTGGATTTGCTGAAATTACAGCACCAGGGTAAATGTTACAATTTTTTCCAATCCTTGCACCATCCATGATGGAAACATTTGATCCAATCCATGTACCCTCACCTATCTCGACGTCACCATCTATTGATGTAAATGGCTCAATGACTACATTTTTAGCTATTTTGGCATTTGGATGTATATAAGAAAGTGGTTGCTTCATATTATTTAACTTTTGTTATCTGTGCGGTTAATTCAGCTTCTGCGCATAACTTTCCGTTAGCATAAGCTAAACCTTGCATGTGACATATGCCTCTTCTAAAAGGACCTATTAATGAACATTTAAATATTATAGTATCACCAGGATGAACTTTATTTCTAAATCTAACTTTATCAATTTTTGCAAAGAAAGTTAAGTAATTTTGAGGATCATCTAGTTTTGACATAACTAAGATTCCACCCATTTGAGCCATTGCCTCAATTATAATTACACCTGGCATTACCGGAAAATCAGGAAAATGACCTTTGAAAAAATCCTCATCAATTGTAACATTCTTAACACCAATTACCATATCATCGGTTAATTCATAAATCTTATCAATGAACAAGAAAGGAGGTCTATGTGGTAATATCTCCATTATCTTAGTAGTATCCATGATTGGTTTCAAAGAAACGTTAATTTCAGGTATATAATTCTTTTTTGAATTTCGAATAATGTCTTTCATTTTTTTAGAAAATTTGGTATTTATATAGTGACCAGGTTTATTTGCTATTACCTTCCCCCTTAACTTGGTTCCAATTAAAGCTAAATCTCCGATTACATCTAAAAGTTTATGCCTAGCAGCCTCATTTGGATAGTGAAGTGTTAGATTATCTAAAATCCCGTTTGATTTAACCTTAATTTTATCTTTATTGAATGCTTTTTTTAGTTTTTCCATTGTTAAATCAGAAAGAGGTTTATCTACATAAACTATTGCATTATTCAAATCACCTCCTTTAATTAAACCCTTATTTAAGAGCATTTCAATCTCATGAAGAAAACTAAAGGTTCTACAGTTTGAAATATCATTTTTAAAATCAAGAAGAGACTCAATTGAAGCATTTTGTGTACCTAATATTTTAGTTCCAAAATCTACCATTGTTGTTACCTGATATTTGTCAGAAGGAATAATTGTAATTTCACTTCCGGTATTTTCATCTTTGAGTGAGATTACACTTTTAACAACAAATTCTTTTCTTTTGGCCTCTAATTGCTGAATACCGGCTTTTTCTAAAGCCTCGACAAAAAATTTAGAAGATCCATCCATAATTGGAGGTTCTGATGCGTTTAATTCAATAAGTGCGTTATCAATTTGTAAACCAACTAGAGAAGCAAGAACATGTTCACATGTTTGTATTGTAATATTATTTTTATTTAAACAAGTTCCTCTTTCAGTATTTGTTACGTAATTTATATCAGCTTCGATTAAAGGTTTATTTTCAAGGTCGATTCTTTTAAATACATAACCAGAATTTGCCTCAGAAGGAAGAAAAGTTAACGTAACATCTTTTCCAGTATGAAGACCTACTCCTGAAAGAGAAATCTTTTTAGAAATTGTTGTCTGGTTATGTTTAGTTGTTGTTACCATTTAATTTCTTTAAATCGTTTAAATCTTTAGCTATTTTTTCTATATTCTTAAAATAAACATAAGATCTATTAAATGATCTTTCATCCATTGCTGGTGTTCCTCTTAAAGTTGCGTTATCCTTAATATTACTAAAAACTCCCGTTTGTCCATTAATTTTTACATTGTTTCCGATAATCAGATGACCTATGATACCTACTTGACCACCGATTTGACAATTTTCACCAACTTTTGTAGATCCTGCAATACCACATTGGCCAGCAATAACTGTATTTTTTCCGATAGAAACATTATGAGCAATCTGAACTAAATTATCAATTTTTACTCCGTCAGCTATTACAGTTGAACCAAGGGTTGCCCTGTCAACTGATGAATTAGAACCAATTTCAACATTATTTCCTATCACAACATTACCAATCTGAGGGGTTTTAATATATTCACCCTTCTTGTTAGGTGCAAATCCAAAACCGTCTGAACCAATAACACAATTAGAATGTAAAATACTATTTGAACCAACAGAAGAATTTTCATAAATTCTTACTCCAGCATATAGAACACAATTATCACCGATAATAACATTTTCTTGAATTGACACATTGTCCATAATTATAACATTATCTCCTATCTTACAATTTTTTCCAACAGATGAAAATTGACCAACAGAAACATTATTACCTAATTCAACAGTTGAATCAATTGAACAATTTTTGTGAATACCTGTATGTTTTAACTTATTATTAGCAAACCTATTTAAAAGTTCGTTAAATGATAAATATGCATTATCAACGAGGATAATATTTCCTACTCTTTTATAATCATATTCTAAATTACTATCAACAATAACGACAGATGCTTTGGTTTTGTATAGCCAAGGAAGGTATCTAGGATTTGAAACAAATGTTATATCCCCCTTCTGAGCATCTTCGATTTTGGAAAGATTAAATAATGGTGTGTTATCTTCACCAATGACCTTACCTTTTAATATTTCTGCTAGTTCAGCAATGGTTAATTTCATTGACGGCAAAATTATGAAATTTCTAGACATACAAGGTTTAAAGCTTTGTTAATTTATCTTATTAATTTCTGAATGTTTGTTATTAATGATTTAACTTTAACGTAATTATTTTATTGGCATGAGTAAAGCTAAAATTTTATGGGTTGATGATCAGATTGATTTACTCAAATCCCACATAATATTTCTAAGCGAAAAAGGATACCAAATTGATTCTTGTACAAATGGCAGCGATGCTTTAGATAAAATTTATAGTAATAGATTTGATGTAATTCTATTAGATGAAAATATGCCAGGAATTAGCGGAATAGAAACACTTATTAAGATAAAAAAGATTGACAGAAATATTAAAGTAATAATGATTACAAAAAGTGAAGAGGAGAATATAATGGAGGAAGCTATCGGAAAAGAAATATCTGATTACCTGATTAAACCTGTGAATCCAAACCAAATATTATTAAGTCTTAAGAAGACTCTTCAAAATAAAAAACTTATTAAAGATTCTAATATCTCGGAATATCAACAAGAATTTAGAAATCTCTCTTTGAAGATGATTGACATTAGTTCATTTAATGAATGGATTGAGTTTTATTTAGAAATAATCGATTGGGAATTAAAGCTTTCTAATATCGATGATGATACTATGATAGAAATATTAAATAATCAGAAAATAGAAGCCAATTCACTATTTTCAAAATTTATAGAAAAAAATTATCAATCATGGTTCAAAAATGATAATCACCCATGTCTTTCACATGAAATATTAAAAAAACATTTATTTCCTGAGATAAGTGATGACCCATTAATTTTGATAGTTATTGACAATTTAAGATATGATCAATGGAAAATAATTGAGCCGTCAATTCTAGGCTTTTACAATAAAGTAAAGGAAGTACCATACTACAGCATATTACCTACCAGTACTCAATATGCTAGAAATTCTTTATTTGCTGGTATTATGCCAATGCACATTAAAGAAAAATTTCCTCAATACTGGAAAGATGATCATGAAGAAGGTGGAAAAAATTTATTTGAATCTAAGCTTCTAAATATTAATCTCAATAATCTAAAATCAAATAATTTAAAAAACGAGTTCTTCAAGATTACAAATTTTAAAAATGGAGTAAAACTTTCTAATAGCCTTAAACAATTACTTCAAAATAACTTAACAACTATTGTCTACAACTTTGTAGATATGCTATCTCACTCAAAAACTGAAATGGAAATGATAAAAGAGTTGGCATCAAATAATAAAGCATATAGATCTCTTACAAATAGCTGGTTTTTAAATTCACCGTTATTTGAAATAATTAAAAATGCAAGTAGTCTGGGTTTTAAACTTGTAATCACAACTGATCACGGCACAATTAATGTGAAAAATCCAACAAAAATTATCGGAGACAGAAATACAAGTCAAAATTTAAGATATAAAACCGGAAGAAGCTTAACCACAAATGCAAAAGACAATTTGGTTTTCAAAAACCCACATGACATATTGCTACCCAAAACATCAATAAATTCATCTTTTGTTTTTGCGAAAGATGAGTTTTATTTAGTTTATCCTAATAACTATAATCATTTTAGCAATTATTTTAAAAATACGTATCAACATGGAGGAGTTTCAATGGAGGAAATGATTATTCCATTTGTTATTCTAGACCCCAAATAATATGAGTAAAAAGGTTAAATATAGTTTGAATAAAATTGATGAAATTTCGAAGCTTATAATTGATAAAATTAAAACTATTAAGACTATTATGCTAAGAGGTGAACTAGGCTCTGGCAAAACAACACTGGTAAAATCAGTACTTAAAAAAATGGGTGTTAATGATAATGTTACTAGCCCTACTTTTTCGATTGTAAATGAATACGATTTTGCAGGAAATATAATTTATCATTTTGATTTATATAGAATAGATAATATCGAAGAACTTGATGTAATTGGATTTGAAGATTATATTTATAGTCAAAATACATGTTTTATTGAGTGGCCAGAAATTGTACTAAACAAGATAGACCTTAAATATTTAGATATAGAAATCAGGTATTTGGGTAAAGATAAAAGAGAAATTATAATAAATGAAATCGGTTAGTATGAATTTTTTCAATAGGTTGACTTATTTTTCTGGTGGATTTTTAATTGGATTGATATTTCTAATTTTTTTTTTAAGTGGTAAAAGAACATCATTTAGTTATTTGCCAAATTCAAGGGTTAAAAAGGACATATTAAAAAAAAATATCATTTTTAATAAAACAAGTTATAAAATTGACTCCACTGTCATCATGAACTCAATTTTAAACGGAAATGTAAATTTTTCAAAAAGTAATACATCTTTAAAAGACTGTAAGGAATATTACTTTGAAAATGAAGATGAATTAAAAAAGGTGTGGATAATAGTTAAAAACTGTGAAAATCAAGCAATAGTTTCTAACTATAAAATCACTAGAAAGAATTAATTTTTTCTTCTTTTCAACTCCTTTTTAATAAGTTGAAGTTCTCTGTTTGTCTGAGATGAAATTGAGGAATTTTCATCTAATCTTCTCAATAAATAAGGCATTACTTCACGAACAGGTCCAAATGGTAAATATTTTGCCACATTATATCCAGTGTTTGCTAGTGCAAAACTAATGTTATCACTCATTCCGTAGAGTTGACTAAACCAGATTCTTTGATCGTTTGAGTCTATTTTATATTTTTTTAATAGTTCTGTTGCTAGTATGTTACTTTTTTCATTGTGTGAACCAATGAATAAGCCAAAGTCATTAATATTTTCAATAATAAATCTCAAAGAATTATTAAATACTTCATCGGTTTGTTCTTTATTTTCACAGATTGGAGAAATGTAATTGTACTTTTTAGCCCTCTTTCTTTCCTTTTCCATATAAGCACCACGCACAAGCTTTACTCCAATCTTTACTCCGCCATTAAAATCATTGTGTAATTTGGTTAAATAGTCAAACCTGTCTTTTCTGTATGCCTGAATGGTGTTAAATACTACAGCTTTTTCAGAATTATAAATATTCATCATTTTAGTTACCAATTTATCAATTGCAGTTTGAATCCAGCTTTCTTCAGCATCAACCAAAACCATTATATCTTTTTTTGAAGCTTCCAAACATATTTTATTAAACCTTCTTTCAACCTTTGACCATTCTTTTGCTTGATTTTCTGATAATTTATTATTTGAGGTAATTTCTTCATAAAGTTCAAATCTTCCAACAGCAGATGGTTTAAAGACTATGAATTTTGAAAGGTCTTTTGATGTACATTCCTCAAGAATTTTCAAACATTTATTAATGGAATCTTCAAAATCATTTTCATTAACAGAGCCTTCAATTGAGTAATCTAATATCGAATAAACATTACTTTTTTTAAGATTATTAATAACCCCAACACAATCCATAATATCTGTACCACCGCAGAATTGAGCGTAAACTGTTTTCTTTATAAAAGAATCAATTGGAAAATTCATCCACACAAGAGTTTTAAGCAACTTTCTACCTAATCTTGATATAAAGCCGAATGATAATAATTTAAAAAGAAAATAAGCCCTTTTTAAATCGAAGTTAGACTTATAATTAAATGCTATTTTGGTATTATTGAATTCCAAATTATTTTTTTTCAAAGATAATTTACAAGAATTAGATCTATATTAAATTTATTAGTTTATTTTGAAAAATTATATTGCGCATAATGAAAGAAATAATTAGTGATAAATTTTCCATTTTATTTGGAAAGGATGGATACCTGAAATTAGCCAATTTTATTTTGAAGAATAACTTTAAAAAAGTTTTAATCCTAACGGATGAAAATACAAAAGTTCACTGTTTAGATTTATTTATTTCTAAAATCAAAAAAACTAATAAAAAAATCGAAGAGACCATTTCATCAAGCTCGTATAATTTTTCAGTTGATTATGGTGAGAGTGCGAAAAATCTTAACACATCAAATCAAATATGGGAGTTTCTTACCAAAAATGGATTTAAAAGAAATGACTTGATTATTAATCTTGGAGGAGGAATGATTAGTGATTTGGGTGGATTTGTGGCTTCTACATACATGAGGGGAATACAATTTATCAATATACCTACTACTCTATTAGGAATGGTTGACGCTAGTATTGGTGGAAAAACTGGAATAGATTTAAAAGGAATTAAAAATATAATCGGAACATTTCAATTTGCTAAATTAGTTTTAATTGATATGGGGTTTTTAAAAACTCTTTCTAAAAAACAGATAGCAGCGGGATATGCAGAAATGATTAAGCATAGTTTAATTGATAAAAATCATGAATGGGAAAAAATATCAAAAATCAACTCTTTTAATGATATTAATCAAGAAATGATTTATAAATCAATTAACATAAAAGTAGATATAATCAAGAATGACCCTACGGAATTAAATAACAGAAAATATTTAAATTATGGTCATACATTAGGACATGCAATTGAATCTTATCTACTTGGTACTGAGCGAGAAATTCTTCATGGAGAGGCAATAGCTATTGGTTTAATCTTAGAAACATACATTTCATACTTAAGGAAAAATTTTGATTTAAAACTTACAAATGAGATTAAAAATTATTTAAACCAACATTATGAGATTATTAAGTTTAGTCAAGAAAGCATAATAAATATTATTGATTTACTTAAATACGATAAAAAAAATAATAATGATAAACCAATGTTTGTATTACTAAACAATTTAGGGGATATGGAAATAAATCAATCTGTTAGTAGTGAAGAAATTATAGAGGCCTTTAACTTTTATCAAACTAGCTCATATCTTTAAAAATTGAGTGCATCAATCTCTTTTTGTCATTTATACTTTCTTCAAGGGATATCATTGATTCTGTTCTGTATACACCCTCAATTTCATCAAGTCTGAAAATTATATTTTTTGCGCTTGTCGTACCTTTTGCTCTGATTTTACAAAAGATATTAAATTTTCCAGTAGTTATGTGCGCAACAGTTACATTAGGTATTTCATTAATTCTTTGAATGATAAACTTAATCTTTGAAGTATCTCTAATGTAAAGACCTACATAAGCTATGAAGGTATATCCAAGTTTACCATAATCAAGAATTAAAGAAGATCCTTTGATTAAACCATAGTCTTCCATTTTTTTTACTCTTACATGAACAGTACCGGCTGAAATCAAAAGTTTCTTTGCAATATCAGTAAAAGGGGTTCTGGTATTCTCGATTAACATATCGAGTATCTGATGATCAATATCATCTAATTTAATTTTTGACATAACTATTAAATATTAATAAATGAAACAAATATAATACCATCTTTAATATTTTAATAAAAAAAATATCGAAATTTTAAATTAATATCATTAAAACGCCAAATTAATTAAGGAAAATTAAAATTACAATATAATTAATTGTTTAAAATTATTTAAATTGCTGTAAATCAATATATTATATGATGATACTTAAAGTTATTATATAATTAATTTATAATCTTTTTATTATTAAAAGTATTATTATTTTGTTTACATTTGTAAACATGTCGATTACTAATCGTATACAGGAATTAATAGAAGAAAGGAGTCTGTCAAAATCAGCATTTGCAAAAGAAATTGGTATTCAAAGGTCAAGCCTGGCACACTTTTTTAGTGGTAGAAATAAACCGAGTTTGGAGTTTTTCCTAAAAATCAAGAATAAATATCCTGAAATTGACTTAAATTGGATAATTTCTGGTAAAAATACCAAGTATTCGAAAAAAAAGAAACAAAAAAAGAAACAAATTGATTCGGTGTTAATACTTTATAAAGATGGTACTTACAAAAAAAGCTAACCTCCCACTTCTAATTGTTCTGTTATTAAGCATTGCAAACTGCGAAGGAATTGAGCGTAATTGTAAAAATTTTCACTCTGGTGAGTTCTATACGGAAACCTTAGTTAATGGAATCAACTATAAATCAACCTTTTCCAGAAATAGTTCAAATATTCAAATTGAAGAGTTTGAAGGTAAAATAGACTCAAGTTATGTCAGATGGGTAAATGATTGTGAAATGATTTTATCCGCGGTTAACCCAAAAAAAATGAGTGAAAAGAAAAATATACTTATAAAGATTTTAACAACTAATGATTCCTCGTATACTTACGAATACTCATATTTGGGTCAAAAAAATAAATTAAAAGCAAAAGCAATTAGAATAAGGTAGTTTGAGCTGAACTTGAATCATTTTCATCTTCTTTAACCTCATCTATATTTGTATCTATTTCATCCGTTGAATCACCATCCTCTTGTCTATATTCTAAAGACTCTAAAATATTTACCTGTTTAATTTTATAGGGGGTTAATTGATTGCCTTGCGCTTTCAATCCCTTTACAGAAATAAATTCTTCAAAAACAATTCTTTGATTAAGTCTTTGATCTTTATTTCTCAATTTTATAAATACGAGTTCAAAAACAGGCTTCCAATCTGTTGAAATAAGCTCTAGGAAAGATCCTTTATTTATAGAAATAAAAACCTCTTCTTTGTTTTTGTTTTCAGCTAAAAATCTTTTTGCGAAATACTTTTCTTTTTTCCCATCAAAATATATTGCAGAAATTGGTTTTTTTGGAATCCATTTTTCCAAAACAATCATATCATCATTAAAATGAGTTGAAAGTTCTGGAGGAATAATCTTCAAGGATCCATTTTGAGAAACCACCAAAATTTTATCATCTCCCCTAAATTCTCCTAAAAGCTCCCCCCTACCATCTACATTTAACTTCTGTACTGTTTCATCAAACCATATTTTTCTTGGCTTAAGTGTGGAAACACCCTTCTCTTTTAATTCTACTTTTTTGATTGTATTTTTTGTTAAAATATTTCCCCTTGTACCTCTTCCCTTTATCATAACATCACTAAAGTCAACATCCCACTTTAATTTTTTAATCTTAGCATTCTGTCTTAGGTTAATTGTAATTTTTTCAGCTTCTCCGTTAGGATTAGCTGAAAAGTATTTAACCAAACCAGGTTTTTTTGACGAAGACAAAGCATATAATTTATCTCTAGTAATGCCTGAAACAGCGAATCTTTTGATATAATTAAAACCCTTATCACCATCTCTATAAACCATATTATAAATAGTTCTCACATCTTTTTTCTTAAAAACCGCTACATGAATTATATTTTTTCCGATAAAAGTTTTACTCGCAACCTTAGTAACCATCATGTCACAATTGTCAGTGAAAACAATAACATCGTCTATATCACTGCAATCGCATACATATTCATTTCTTCTTAAGGAAGTTCCAATAAAACCTTCTTCTCTATTAACATACAGTTTTGTATTTCGCATCACCACCTTTTTCACATCAACATCATCAAATACTTTAATTTCGGTTCTTCTATTTTTATCCAAAGAATAATCTTTCTTAAGCCTTATAAAATACGAGATTGCAAATTCTATTAAATTACCTAAACTATCCTTCACTTCTGAAATCTGAACCTCTAGATTTTCTATTTTTTCTTTAGCTTTATCTATATCAAATTTTGATATCCTTTTAATTTTGATTTCGGTTAGCCTTGAAATATCATCTTCGCTGACATTTCTCTTAAGAATCTTTATAAAGGGTGTTATTCCTTCCCTTATTGCTTTCAGGACACCCTCCCATGTTTCTTCTTTTTCAATATTTCTATAAATCTTATTTTCTATAAAAATTCTCTCTAAAGAAAAATTATGCCACTGATCTTCTAATTCCTGTAAACGAATCTCCAATTCCTTTTTAAGAATATTAACTGTGTTATCAGTCGATTTTATTAGAATTTCTGAAACTCCTAAAAAACAAGGTTTATTGTTTTCAATTATACAGGAAAGTGGTGAAATAGAAACTTCACAATTTGTAAAAGCATATAAAGCATCAATTGTTTTATCAGGTGATATCCCAGAAGGGAGGTAAATTAATATCTCCACATTAGAAGATGTGTTATCATCAATTTTTTTAATTTTAATTTTTCCCTTATCATTTGCTTTAATAATAGAATCAATCAACGAAGTAGTTGTAGTTGTATAAGGTAATTCTGAAATTAATATAGTTGATTTATCCACAATATTAATTTTAGCTCTAACTCTTACTTTTCCACCTCTTTTTCCATCATTATAATTTGTAAAGTCAGCAATCCCTCCAGTTATAAAATCAGGATATAATGTAAATCTTTTATTTTTTAGATATTTTACAGAGGCATCAATTAATTCATTAAAGTTATGGGATAAGATTTTAGTTGATAATCCTACTGCTATTCCTTCAGCCCCTTGAGCTAGTAATAAAGGAAATTTTACAGGTAGATTTATTGGTTCTTTTCTTCTGCCATCATAGGAAGATTGCCAGTTTGTAACTTTTGGGTTGAAAATTACATCAAGAGCAAATTTTGATAGTCTAGCTTCAATATACCTTGATGCTGCTGCTCTATCACCTGTTAATATATTACCCCAATTTCCTTGGGTGTCAATGAGTAAGTCCTTTTGGCCAATCTGCACCATAGCATCTGCAATACTAGCATCACCGTGAGGATGGTATTGCATTGTGTGTCCTACAATATTTGCAACCTTATTGTACCTGCCGTCATCTAAATCCTTCATTGATTGCATAATTCTACGCTGAACTGGCTTAAAACCATCTTCTACAGATGGTACTGCTCTTTCAAGAATTACATATGAGGCGTAATCGAGAAACCAATCCTTGTACATCCCTGTAACACGGGTAATTGATTCCCCCTGATTTAAATCTTCATTTTTATCAAAATCTTCCTGCATTTAATCAATAATATCTAATTCAACTTTTAAGTTATCAATAATAAAGGATTGCCTATCTGGAGTATTTTTACCCATGTAAAAACTTAGAAGTTCCTCTATACTTTTATCTTCATCCAACATTACAGGATCTAATCTTATATCATCACCTATAAAATACCCAAACTCATCAGGTGAAATTTCACCCAAACCTTTAAATCTTGTTATTTCAGGTTTTGGTTGAAGTTTTTCAATAGCATTTATTCTCTCCCGCTCTGAATAACAATAAATAGTTTCTTTTTTATTTCTTACCCGAAATAAAGGAGTTTGTAATATATATAAATGTCCACTTCTTATTAATTCAGGAAAAAATTGTAAGAAAAATGTGATTAATAATAATCTGATATGCATCCCATCTACGTCTGCATCAGTAGCAATCACAATATTGTTATATCTCAAATCCTCAATTGAATCTTCAATCTTTAGTGCAGCTTGAAGTAAATTAAACTCTTCATTTTCATAAACTATTTTTTTTGACATTCCAAATGAGTTTAAAGGCTTACCTCTTAAACTAAACACAGCTTGTGTATTTACATCTCTTGACTTTGTAATACTTCCGGAGGCTGAATCACCCTCGGTAATAAACAAAGTTGTATCAAGTCTCTTTTCATTTTTTAAATCACCTAAGTGAACTCTACAGTCTCTAAGTTTTTTATTATGTAAACTAGCTTTTTTTGCTCTTTCTCTAGCTAGTTTTCTAATACCAGAAAGTTCTTTTCTCTCCTTTTCAGCCTGTAATATTTTCTTATTCAAGGCTTCTGCTGTATCTGAATTTTTATGAAGATAATTATCTAGTTTATTTTTTAAAAAATCATTAATATAAACTCTAACAGATGGTAAGCCCCCTCCCATTTCAGTGGACCCAAGTTTTGTTTTTGTTTGACTTTCAAATATAGGCTCCATTACCTTTATAGAAACGGCGGCAACAATTGATTTTCTTATATCAGAAGCGTCATAATTTTTTCCATAAAAATCTCTGATTGTTTTAACAAATGCCTCTCTAAAAGAGCTCAAATGTGTACCTCCTTGAGTTGTGTTCTGACCATTTACAAAAGAATGATAGTCTTCACTGTACTGAGTTTTACTATGAGTTATAGCGACCTCTATATCTTCACCTTTTAAATGGATGATTGGGTATGAGATTTGCGTATCTTTAATCCTCTCTTCTAGTAGATCTTTTAACCCGTTAGTACTATGAAATTTTTCATTATTAAAAACTATTGTTAAACCAGGGTTTAAGTACACATAGTTTTTTAGCATTCTTGCTATGTATTCATTTCTAAATTTAAAATTCTTAAAAATTGATTCATCAGGAATAAAAGCAACCTTAGTCCCCCTTCTCCTAGCACTATCCTCTGGTTTGTTTTCAATATCTAAAACACCTCTTTTGAATTCGGCAAAAACTGTTTTACCATCTCTATTAGATTCAACTTTAAAATAATCAGATAAAGCATTAACTGCTTTAGTACCTACCCCGTTTAATCCAACTGCCTTTTTGAATGCTCGGGTGTCATATTTTCCTCCAGTATTCATTTTAGAAACAACATCAATCACTTTTCCCAGAGGGATACCTCTACCATAATCTCTTACTGTAACCTTTGTGCCTTGAACGGAAACCTCGATAGTTTTACCAGCACCCATTACATACTCATCTATTGAATTATCAAGAACTTCCTTTAATAAAATATAAATACCATCATCAGGTGAAGAACCGTCTCCTAATTTACCAATATACATCCCAGGACGCATTCGAATATGCTCTTTCCAATCTAATGATCGTATATTTTCTTCAGTATATTGATTGATTTTTGCCATACCTATAGAGTATGCTAATATAATGTATCGGGAAAAAAAAATAAATGGAGATCTAACAAAGTAATTAACAAAATATCAAGAGACACAATCAGATATTCTAAACGTTAAATAAAAAGTGAATAATGTCACCATTATTAACTACGTAAGCTTTACCCTCTACCCTCATTTTTCCTACCTCTTTAACCTTTAACTCGGTTTGATATTTAACGTAGTCTTCAAAAGCAATAACTTCAGCTTTTATAAAACCCTTTTCAAAATCAGTATGTATAACGCCAGCTGCTTGAGGTGCCGTAGCCATTTTAGGAATTGTCCAGGCACGAACTTCTTTGGGACCTGCTGTAAAATAAGTATGCAGACTAAGAAGATCATATGTTGCATTAATTAATTTTGATGAACCAGGCTCATCTAATCCTAAATCGTCTAAAAACATTCTTCTTTCTTCATAATCTTCCAATTCATTAATTTCTGATTCAATTCCAGCGGCTAATACAATTAATTTAGCACCCTCACCCGAAATTAATGATTTTACAGATTCAACATAGCTATTTGTGGATGTTACACTACTTTCATCAACGTTACACACATAAAGAACTGGTTTTGAAGTAATTAGCTGTAATGGCTTCAAATACTTATTAATGTCATCCTCCTCCAAATTAATAGATCTGATATTATTTGAAGATTCAATAAATGATATTGCTTTAATGAGAACTTCTTTCTCTCTTGCAGCTTCTTTGTCACCAGATTTTGCACTTCTACTTACTTTTTCAAGTCTATTGTTTAGACTTTCTAAGTCCTTAAGCTGTAGCTCAACATCAATAATCTCTTTATCACGGACAGGATCAACAGAACCATCAACATGCGTAATATTGTCATTATCAAAACATCTAAGAACATGAATAATGGCATCAGTTTCCCTGATATTTGCTAAAAATTTATTTCCTAAGCCTTCTCCTTTACTTGCTCCTTTTACTAATCCAGCAATATCAACAATCTCAACAGTTGCAGGTATTAATTTTTCAGGGTTTACTATATTTTTAAGAGTTATCAATCTTTTATCTGGCACATTTATTACACTGTGATTAGGCTCAATAGTACAAAAAGGAAAGTTTGCGCTTTGAGCTTTAGTATTTGACAAACAATTAAACAGTGTAGATTTCCCAACATTTGGCAGACCAACAATTCCAGCTTTCATATTAACTATGCATTAGTTTTTGTTTTTCTAATAAATAAGAGGTTGATTCAATTTGATTTAAATCAGGAACGCAACAATCAACTGGGCATACAGCAGCACACTGCGGTTCTTCGTGAAAACCTTTACATTCAGTGCATTTGTCAGGAACAATGTAATAAACCTCATCATTTACAGCCCTTTGAGGCAATTCTGCATTAATAATTTTACCGTCAAGAAGGTTTACTTCTCCCGAGAGATTAGTACCGTCAGAATACTTCCAATTAACCGCAGCTTCGTAAATAGCAGTATTTGGACATTCTGGCTCACACGCCCCACAATTAATACATTCATCGGTAATGATTATTGCCATAAAATTTTATAATAATTAATTAAATTTGCTGTAAAATTAACGCCAATCTTATTAAAAACAAAAGGATAAATAAGGAAATAGAAAGAAGAATCAATTACTTATCAAGTATTGGTGAAGTAATTAATTCCTATTTGTCAAATAAAAATGATTCAATTAGTATTGAGCTTAATGAAGCCGTACAAGAGGCTGAAAAACATAATAGCTGGTTTTCCAAAAGCAATATCTTAAACGCATTAGAGTATTGGAAAAATAAACTAACCAAAAATATTCTTGACGAATGGATCAAAGAATATGATTTTAATAATCAAAATTCAAAAGTTGCTATTATCATGGCTGGAAATTTCCCTTTGGCTGGTTTTCATGACCTTGTTTCAGTGATAATTTCAGGAAATAATGCTATTATTAAACCGTCTAGTGACGACAAAATATTAATTGAATTTTTTGTTAGCTACCTTCACAAGGAATTTGCTGAAACAAATAAAATAGTAAAAATAGTTTTTGATAAACTAGTTGATTTTGACAAAGTAATTGCTACAGGCTCCAACAATACTTTTAAATATTTTGAATACTATTTCAGAGAAAAAAAATCATTGTTAAGGAAAAACAGAACCTCACTTGCAGTTTTATCTGGAAATGAAACCGATGATGAATTAAGACTTCTCTCTGATGATGTGTTCATGTATTTTGGATTAGGATGCAGAAACATTTCAAAAATATTTATACCCATAAACTATGATTTAACTAAGCTAAGTACAATCTTTAATAATTATAAACATATTATAAATCATCATAAATATTCAAATAACTATAATTATCAAAAAACTATAAAATTGATGAATAATGAAGGGTTTATTGATGGTGGACATTTTATCTTAAGTGAATCAGAAAATTACGCTCCGCCTATCTCAATAATATACTTTGAGTACTATACAGATATTAAGGAGGTCAACAAAAAGATAATGTCTAAAAATAATGATATTCAATGTATAGTTTCAAATCTAAAAATTAAAAATTCAATAGGCTTTGGTCATGCTCAAAAACCAAAATTAAATCAATATGCTGATAATATTGATACATTAAAATTTCTGTTAACAACTAGTTAAAAACATTTACATTTTGATAACATATTTGGTTTACTAAATTTCGAAATTTGATTTTTAAATTTAATACATGAAAATTCACAACTTTTGCGCTGGACCATCTATTTTACCTTCTGAAGTATTTGATGAAGCTTCAAATGCTGTTAAAGATTTAAACGGTTTAGGATTATCACTATTAGAAATTTCGCATCGTAGTCATGCTTTTGTAGAAATTATGGATGAAGCAAGAGATTTAGCATTAGAATTACTTGGTCTTGGCGGAAACGATTACACTTCAATATTTCTTCAAGGTGGAGCCAGTTCTCAATTTTTAATGACAGCTTACAATTTTCTTAAAAATGAAGCAGCTTTTCTTGACACAGGAACTTGGAGTAAAAAAGCAATTAAAGAAGCCAAGCTATTTGGAAATGTAGATGTTTTAGCTAGTTCTGAAAATGATAATTATAATCATATACCAAATTTTGAAATAGCTAAAAATTACGATTATTTTCACTGTACGTCAAACAATACAATTTTTGGCACTCAAATAAATTCTTTTCCAAATACAGACACTCCAATGTTTTGTGACATGAGTAGTGATGTTTTTTCACGTGTTTTAGATTTTTCCAAATTTGATTTAATCTATGCTGGAGCTCAAAAAAATCTTGGACCTGCTGGAGCAACACTTGTTGTAATTAAGAACGATTTACTAGAAAATATTAAGGATAATGTACCTTCAATGATGAATTACAAAGTCCACGCTGATAAAAGCAGTATGTTTAATACTCCACCTGTTTTTTCTGTTTATGTATCAATGCTAAATATGAGATGGTTAAAAAAAATGGGGGGAGTTTCTGAAATTGAAAAACTAAATAGAAAAAAAGCTCGTTTATTGTACTCTGAAATTGATTTAAATCCTCTTTTCAATGGGCATGCAAGAAAGGTTGATAGGTCAATTATGAATGCAACTTTTAATTTAAGTGATGATAATTTTAGGGACAGTTTTGAAACAATGCTTGCCGATGCTAAAATAACTGCTCTTTCTGGTCATAGAAGTGTTGGCGGCTACAGAGCGTCAATGTACAATGCAATGAGTATTGATAGTGTTAAAGTACTTGTAGAGGTTATGAGTGAATTAGAATCAAAAATTTAAAATATGAATGTTTTAGCAAATGATGGTATCAGTAATGAAGGTGTTGATAGGTTAAATTCTGCTGGATTTAAAACCATTGTTGAATCAGTTGATCAGTCAGAAATAATTGACTTCATCAACAATAACAACATAGAAGTATTACTTGTTAGAAGTGCTACAAAAGTTAGAAAAGATTTGATCGATGGTTGTAAAAACTTAAAGATTATAGGAAGAGGTGGTGTTGGTATGGATAACATAGACGTTTCTTATGCAAAGGAAAAAGGAATCCATGTAATTAATACTCCTGCAGCTTCATCTATTTCGGTTGCCGAATTGGTATTTTCACACTTATTTTCATGTGTAAGATCGCTGCATATTTCTAATAGAGAGATGCCTCTTGATGGCGATAAAGACTTCAAAAAACTTAAAAAAAATTATTCTCGCGGTTCTGAATTAAAGAGTAAAACCCTTGGTATTGTAGGATTTGGGAGAATTGGACAAGAAGTTGCTAAGATAGGTCTTGGTATTGGAATGAATATTATTTTTTATGACTTGCACAACAAAGAGGCTAATATCAAAATAGATTTCTTTGACGGCAGTTTTAAAAAATTTATTTTAAAAAGCTCATCATTTGAAGAACTACTGAACTTATCTGATTTTATTTCATTACACGTTCCTGCTCAAAAAAACTATATCATTGGTGAAAAAGAATTTTCTAAAATGAAAGAAGGCTCAGGCATTATTAACGCTGCTCGTGGCGGAGTAATTGACGAAGAATCCCTCATTAAACATATAGAAAATAAAAAAATAGCTTTTGCGGCACTAGATACTTTCGAAAATGAACCCACACCAAGTATTAAAATTTTAATGAACCAAAATATTTCTTTAACTCCTCATATTGGAGCAGCTACAAACGAAGCGCAAAAGAGAATTGGTATCGAACTTGCAGATCAAATTATTAATATTTATAACTTATAAAATGCTAGAAAAATTAAAAGTTAGATGGGGTATAAACTCAAATTTTCAAGTCATTAAAATATTTGTTGTTTTTGGAATAACTGGGTCAACTGCAGCATGGGTTTCACATCCTATATTTGATGCACTTGGAATTACAACTGAAAATTTAAATATATTTATTTACTGGACATTAAGAATTATATTAATTACCATAATTTATAAATTTATTCTTCTCTTTATTGCATTTATTTTTGGAGAATTTACATTTTTCTGGAATTTCATAAAAAAATTCCTAGCAAGAGTAGGTGTTAAGTTTTAATCACCGGTTGCCCAGGTTTAGTTTGTTTTTATAATTATTCTCAAATTTTTCTACTTTAGGCTTAATAACTAAATCGCAGTATGGTTGTGTTTTATTTAGCTCATAATAGTTTTCGTGATAACTCTCTGCCTCATAAAATTTGTCAAATTCTACAATTTCTGTTACGATTTTATTTTCATAAATTTTATTATTAAGAAAGTCAATATAATTTGTCACGAGCTCCTTCTCTTTTGAATTTGAGTAAAAAACTATCGATCTGTAATGTGTTCCGATATCATTACCTTGTCTGTTTATTGTTGTTGGATCATGTGTTTTAAAAAACACTTCCAAAAGAAGCTGGAAATCAATTTGACTAGAATCATAGATAACTTCGACTGTTTCAGCATGACCTGTTCTCCCGGTACAAACCTCTTTATAAGATGGATTTTTTATATTTCCACCACTAAATCCAGGTTTAACAGCTAAAACACCCTTTAAACGCTTATATATAGCTTCAGTACACCAAAAGCAACCACCAGAAAAATATGCCCTTTCAATAACACTCATAAATTAAATTAATATACTATTTTTGATTAATGATTATAGCCGAAAATATACATAAATTCTACGAAAATAACCACATTCTAAAAGGAATAAATCTTCATGTAGATAAAGGAGAAATTATAAGTTTAGTTGGAGCTTCAGGAGCAGGAAAAACAACTCTCTTACAAATCCTTGGTACAATTGATAAATTTGATAAAAAAGAAGGTTCTAAATTACTTTTAAAAAATCAGGATATTTCTGATTTTACTGAAAATCAGTTAGCAAATTTCAGAAATCATGAGTTAGGTTTTATTTTTCAATTTCACCAATTACTCCCTGAATTTAATGTGATTGAAAATATTTGCATACCTGCCTTTATAAAAAAGACACCAAAAAATATTGCTGAATCAAAAGCTAACCAACTCATGAATTATCTTGGAATAAGTGATAGATCCAAAAATAAACCAAATGAATTATCAGGAGGTGAAAAACAAAGGGTTGCAGTAGCTAGAGCACTTATTAATGAACCAAGTATAATACTAGCCGATGAGCCGTCTGGAAACTTAGATAGTAATGCTTCAAATAATCTCCACGAATTATTTTTAAGTTTAAGAAAAGATTTTAACTATACATTTATCATAGCGACACATAATAAATTACTTGCAAAAAAATCTGACAGGGTTTTAGAGATTAAAGACGGAAAAATCAAATAGACCTTAAGTGCACATAAAAGATTATTTAAATTTAAAGGTTGAGCAATACAATAATCCTAGCTTTATTGAAGAGGACCCTATAAAAATCCCCCATCTTTTCAAAAAGAAAGAAGATATTGAGATTTCAGGTTTTTTGACATCGTCTATCGCATGGGGAAACAGAAAGTCCATAATATCAAATTCAAAAAAAATGATGCAATTATTGGAAAACGAGCCATATAATTTTGTTATTAATCATTCAGAGAAAGATCTAAATAATTTACTAAATTTTGTTCATAGAACATTCAATGGTTTCGATTTTACACAATTTATTGTAAGTCTTAAACATATTTATAAAAATTATGGAGGTATGGAGAATATTTTTTCCGAAAACATAAAGGATGACAGGTTACATAACTCTATTCATATCTTTAAAAAAATTTTTTTTGAAATTAATCACACTGAAAGAACAAAAAAACACGTCTCTGATCCGATGAAGGGTTCAGCATCAAAAAGGATAAATATGTTTTTAAGATGGATGATAAGAAAAGATAACAAAGGGGTAGATTTTGGAATTTGGAATTCAATTGATCCAAAATATTTATCATGTCCACTTGATGTACATTCGGGGAATGTTGCTAGAAAACTTGGATTAATAAAAAGAAATCAGAATGACCACAAAGCTGTTGTTGAATTGGATAAAGTTCTAAGATCTTTTGATAAAAAAGATCCAGTAAAATATGATTTTGCTCTTTTTGGAATTGGGGTCTATGAAAAAAATGATTTTTAATTTTTAAATTAGTTATAATTAATACCACAAAATGAAAAAATACATATTAATCACGCTTCTTAATACAGGTTTAATATTCTCTCAAGAGATATCAATCCCTATTGATACTATCGTCAAGACTTCACATGAAACTTTAATTAAAGGGGGAAAAATAAAATATACAGCTGAGACTGGAACTCAACCCGTTTGGAATAATGACGGTAAACCAATAGCTAGCTTATTTTATACTTATTACAAAAGAGAATTACCAAAAGATTCAAAAACTCAAAGTACTCATAGACCGATAATAATTTCATTTAACGGAGGTCCTGGATCAGGATCTCTATGGATGCATATTGGGTACACTGGACCAAGGGTTCTAAAAATTGATGACGAAGGGTACCCCATACAACCATACGGTATGAAAAGCAACCCTTATTCAATTTTAGACACTG
The DNA here is from genome assembly GCA_002702745.1 of Flavobacteriaceae bacterium. The sequence goes on from PABM01000022.1 coordinate 23,532, forward strand.
CTGATATAGTTTTTGTTTGCCCTGTTAATACTGGATATTCAAGAATGATTGCCGATGATGATGGAAATTATCCAAAAAGAGAAACTTTTTTTGGAATAAACGCTGATATAAAATATTTAGCTAGCTGGATTAACACTTTCATCACCAGAAAAAACAGATGGGAATCTCCAAAATACATTATTGGTGAGAGTTATGGGGGTACAAGGGTTATGGGACTTTCCCACGAGCTTCAAAATAGACATTGGATGTATTTAAATGGTGTTATAATGGTTTCCCCTGCAGATTATAAATTATTTGAAGATGGTGATGCAGTAAACTCATCTTTACATCTACCCTATTATACTGCAACTGCATGGTATCATAAAGCTTTAAACGAAAAGCTACAATCAAAAGATTTATATGAAATTTTACCTGAAGTTGAGGATTTTACCATAAATGAACTAATACCAGCTATAGCTAAAGGAGGATTTATTTCAGACAGTGAAAAAAATAAAATAGCTGACAAATATTCATTCTACTCCGGATTAAGTAAAGATTTTGTGATGAATAACAATCTTGATATTCCTAATAATTATTTTTGGAAAGAGTTACTTAGAGATAAAAATGGGTTAACGGTAGGTCGCTTAGATTCAAGATATAGAGGAATTGATAAAAGAGTGGCTGGATCAAGTCCTGATACGAACATTGAACTGAATTCATGGAATCATTCATTTACTCCAGCAATAAACTACTACGTTAAAAATGAATTAAAATTTGAAACTGATATAAAATATAATGTTTTTGGACCTGTGCATCCTTGGAATAGAGAAAATGATAATACAAGAGAAAATTTAAGAAAGGCTATGGCTCAAAACCCATTTCTTAAAGTTTTTATTCAGTCTGGATATTACGATGGTGCAACTAATTATTTTCAAGCAAAATATACCATGTGGCAAGTTGATCCTAGTGGTAAAATGAAAGACAGGTTTTATTTTGAAGGCTATAGAAGTGGCCATATGATGTATTTAAGGTCAGAAGATTTAAAAAAATCCAATGATGATTTAAGAGATTTTATAAAAAACTCTTCCACTAACGGAATGCCTGCAAAATATTAAAAAAATATACCTTTATTTTATTATTTTTGTTGAAATTTTATAAATGAATTCACTAATAAAGTCAGCTGTAATACTTGATAAGAAAAGTGAATTTCATAACAAAAAAGTTGATATATTAGTCCAAAACGGAATAATATCTGATATTTCTGAGAATATCAAAAATCCTAAAAATCTTAAGGAAATTAACTTGCCAAACCTTCATATTTCTCCAGGGTGGTTTGATTATAGTGTTTGTACTGGCGAGCCAGGTTATGAAGAAAGAGGTAATATTTCAAATACACTTTATGTTGCTTCAAAATCCGGTTTTACCTCAATAGGTTTACAACCTAATACATTTCCAGTAACAGAGAAAAATACTGAGATAGAATTTTTAAAATCAGCTTCAAAAAACTCAAGCGTAACTATACACCCTATTGGAGCATTAACCAAAAAATCAGAACTTTTTGAATTAGCAGAACTTTTTGAGATGAAAAACTCAGGTGCTATCGGTTTTGGTGATTATAAACAACCAATTGGAAATCCAAATTTGTTGAAATTAGCTCTTTTATACACTAGAGATATTAATACACCCATATTTTCTTTTCCGCTAAATGATGAGATATCAAACAATGGGGTGATGAATGAAAGTAAGAGCAGCACAATGCTTGGCCTAAAAGGTATTCCAAATATAGCAGAAGAAATTCAGATAATGCGTGATATAAAAATTCTTGAATATTCGGGTGGAAATTTACATATACCCTATATTTCAACATCAAACTCAGTAAAACTTATCAAGGAAGCTAAGAGAAAAGGTTTAAATATTTCATGTAGTACTTGTATTCACAACTTATTTTTTGACGATAGCTATCTTAAGAACTTTGATACTAAATATAAAGTATTACCTCCACTTAGAACTCGAAGTGATATGGATGAATTAATAGCGGCGGTTAAAGATGGCACTATTGACATTGTTACAAGCGATCACAATCCTTTGAATACAGAATTAAAGGATCTAGAATTTGATAATGCAGATTTTGGAACAATCGGATTAGAGTCCTTATTTGGTGCTCTGAACAAAATTTTTCCTTTAAAAACTGTTATAAACATATTAACTAGAGGAAAAAAGATTTTTAATATTGAAAACACAAATATTAAAATCGGCGCACAAGCTGACTTAACATTATTTAATCCCTTAACAAATTATGTTTTTGATGAAAAGGATATTTTATCAATTTCAAAAAATTCAATATTTAAAAATACTTCATTGAAAGGAATAGTATACGGGATAATCTCAAATGGAAAAATTTCATTAAATGAATAGTTTTTCCTTTGAATATGATATAAAAAAGCCTTCATCCTACAATCAGAATACCAAGGTTATATTAATGTTTCATGGATATGGGAGTAATAAAGCTGATTTATTTTCATTTTCTAATTTTATGGATTCAGACTATTTAATAATCTCAATTCAAGCACCTATAAAATTAGATTATAATTCATATTGCTGGTGGTCATTACAATATGACTATAATATGAGATTAACGATGAATGCTGAAGAGGCCTTAAAAACGGTAAATCAATTAGACGAATTTATTTCTACAGACTTATGTGAAAAATATAATTTTATTTCCGATCAAATTTTTCTAGTAGGTTTTAGTCAAGGTTGTATGATTTCATATACCCTGTCAATTAATTATCCTAAAAAATACAAGAAAGTAATCGGCTTAAGTGGTAAAATCCCATATGAAATATTAAAATATGATGAAAAGCAGGATTACACAGATCACATTTTTTTTTGTTCCCATGGTATTTACGATCAGGTTATCCCTATTGAAATTGGAAGAGAATCTGATAAATGGCTGTCAAAAAATAAAATCAGTCACAAATACCTTGAGTTTGATTCTGCTCACGAAATAAATGCAGAGAATTTTGAACAAATGACTCATTGGTTAATTAATAATTAATCACATTCAACCTGAAGGCCATCATAAGCTAAAAACACATTCTCGGGCAATCCCTTTTGCACATCCTCATGAAATCCTAACTTATGACTAATATGAGTTAAATATGCTCTTTTTGGTTTTATTTTAGAAATTATTTCTAAAGCATCATTTAAATTTAGATGTGAATAATGTTCTTCAATCCTTAAGGCATTAATAACCAACACATCTAAATCTCTTAATTTATAAAATTCTTGCTGTGGAATGGTTTTAACATCAGTAAAATAAGCAAGATTATTAAATCTAAACCCATGAATAGGAAGATTTCCATGATTTGCATTTAAGACTACAATTTCGTGCTTATTAAATATAAAATTATCTTCAATAATGTTTGTTATTACATTAGGTGTTCCAGGTATATTACCATCTTTTTTAAACACATATTCAAATCTTTTATTTAATGCACTTACTACTCTATCACTCGCATAAATAGGTATGCTACCCTGTCTAAAATAAAAAGGCCTTATATCATCGAGCCCAGAAACATGATCATTATGTTCATGGGTGAAAAAAATTGCATCTACTCTATTACATTTGGAATTTAGCATTTGAGCTCTGAAGTCTGGACCACAATCAATTATGATATTTTTATTATCCCATTGAATAAGTGCAGATGTCCTTAATCTTGTATCTTTTTTATCATCACTAAGACAAACTGGGTGATTACTTCCAATAACTGGAATACCTTGTGATGTGCCTGTTCCTAAAAAAGTAATTTTCATAATCTAGTAAATTCAAAAATACACTATTTTTTTTCATCTAATTAGAGTTATTTAATACATTTGTTATTGTAAAAACACACCTTATGAATGAGGTATCTCTAAATGGTGATTCACACATAGAAGCCATTCCTACAATAAAGCAGAAAGCTTTACGAATTAATCTAAACGAGAATATTTACGGAACATTTGCAGAAATTGGTGCAGGACAGGAGACTGTCAGACAATTTTTTAGGGTTGGTGGTGCCTCTGGTACAATTGCCAAAGCAATTTCTGCATATGACAAAAGCTTTAGTGATGATATTTATGGGATTGAAGATGACCAAAGATACGTGACTGAGAATCGTTTAAGAAAAATGCTTAAGCATGAGACTAATTTAATCGAAAAGAGAATCCAAAGAAAAAACCAACCAAATAAAATGTTCTTTTGTTATGCAAACACAGTTTCTACTGTTGATTTTGCAAAAAAATATAATGGGCATGGATGGGTTGGTATCAGATTTCAGATAAATCCAAAAGAAAAATATAATGAGATAATTCTTCACGTCAGATTTAAAGAAAATACAGCTAGTCAACAGCAAGAAACTCTGGGAGTTCTTGGTACAAACCTTATATACAGTGCATTTTATCATTTTAAAACCCCTAAAAAAATCATAAAATACCTATATGATCATCTTAACAATGATCAGATAGAAATCGACACCGTAAATTTGGAAGGACCTGTTTTTAAAGAAGTCGACAATAGGATATTAAGCTTAGAATTGGTTAAAAATGGTATGACAGATGCCGTAATGTTTGGACCTGACGGAAACAATTTATTACCAGCTGCCGCTCTTTATAAAAAAAATATTTTAGCTCTTCGTGGAAGATTCAGACCAGTTACTAAAGTAAACGAAGAAATGTATGAAAATTCATTAGAAATGTTTGTTAATGAGAGACATGTAGATAAAAAAGACACCATAGTTATATTTGAAATAACAATGGTAGATTTAACTACTGACGGGGAAATTGATGAAAAGGACTTTATGGATCGTGCAAGACTCTTAGGGTCTTTAGGTGAAACAGTTTTGATTACAAATTTTAAAGAGTATTATAAATTGGTTGAATATTTTTCATTGTATACTAAAAAGAAAATCGGATTAACAATGGGGGTTAACAATCTGGTAAGAATATTCGACCCAAAATACTACACCCATCTCAGTGGGGGAATATTAGAGGCTTTTGGTAAATTATTTTTCAAAAATATGAGAATCTACCTCTATCCTATGCTAAATGAGAAAGATGAAATTATAAACAGTGATAATTTAAAAGTTCATCCAAGAATGAAAGAACTTTATAAATTTTTAAAATTTAATGGTAAGGTGGTTGATTTAAATAATTATAACCTAAAATCCCTAAAAATATATTCTCATGAAGTTTTAAACCAAATTAAGGAAAATTCTAAAGGATGGGAATCCCTTCTACCGAAGGCGGTTGCTGCAAAAATCAAAAAATTTAATCTTTTCGGATACAACAAATAATCGTTATCCTAATATTTGGGACGAATGTTCTTTCGTTTTTACTTTTTCAATAATTTGTAAAATCTTTCCATTTTCATCAATAACAAAGGTTTTTCTAATTATACCCATGTATTCCTTACCGTACATTTTTTTCATACCCCATACCCCATAGTCCTTGATGATTTTTTTATCCTCATCACAAAGTAAACTGTAACCAAAACTAAATTTATCACTGAAATTTTTCTGGAGTTTTTCATTATCTGCCGAAACACCAATAATTTCATAACCATCCGATTTAAAACGACTATAATTATCATTTAAATTACAAGCTTCAGCAGTACAGCCTGGAGTATTAGCTTTGGGATAGAAAAAAACAACTATTTTTTTTCCTTTCATATCTGATAAATTTATTAATTCACCGTACTGATTCTTACAACTAAAATCTGGAGCAATATCACCTACTTTTAAAACATTCATAATTATTATATTTGAGTTAAAAATAATATAATTTGAACAAAGTCAATAAAGTAAATTATATAATTGAGGAATTAGAAAATTTATTCCCCAAGGTTCCCGTTCCTTTAAATCACAAAGACCCCTATACATTACTTATCGCTGTTCTTTTGTCAGCTCAATGTACAGATGAAAGAGTTAATCAGATAACCCCCATTTTATTTAAAAAAGCTGATAACCCATATGATATGATCAAGCTTTCAGTTGAGGAAATCAAAGAAATTATTAAACCCTGTGGACTTTCACCTATGAAAAGTAAAGGAATCTATGGGTTGAGCAAAATAATAATAGAAAAGCATAATGGCTATGTTCCAAAAACATTTGAATACCTTGAAGAATTTCCTGCAGTGGGACACAAAACAGCAAGTGTAGTTATGTCTCAAGCTTTTGGTATTCCTGCATTTCCGGTTGATACGCACATTCACAGATTAATGTATAGATGGGGATTGAGTGATGGGTCAAGTGTGGTTCAAACAGAAAAGGATGCTAAAAGACTTTTTCCAGAGAAAAAATGGAATAAACTTCACTTACAAATAATCTATTATGCAAGAAAGTATTCTCCAGCCAGGGGATGGAATATTGATAATGATATTATCATGAAGAAAATAGGTAGAAAATCTATTCTTAATAAATTAATTTAAGTCAACAATCACTGAACCCAAACTTGTCTTTTGAACTTTTATTGATTTTGAAAAATTTAATATAAAATTGATAGTTTTTCTTTTTGGTTCAAGAGCTATCTCCTCTTGAAAAAAGTAGTTTTTTTCCATTCATTATTTTTTATGAAAACGGAAAAATATATAGAATATTATGTTAGGTCGTTAAAATTATATTTTTCTTCTTAATAATATTTCTCAAATTAATCAAGGCATATCTCATTCTACCCAATGAAGTATTAATACTAACCCCAGTTTTTTCAGAAATTTCTTTAAAACTAAGATCATTATAATATCTGTAAATCAAGACCTCTTTTTGATCATCTGGTAAAAACTCTATAATTTTCTTAACCTCTCCCAATATTTGATCCTTTATCATTTTATTTTCTATATCTATATCTGTATTCTTAAGAACCGAAAAAATATCAAAATCCTGAGAATTTTCAAATTTTGGTATTCTTGAATTTTTCCTGAAATGATCAATAACTAGATTATGCGCTATACGCATTACCCAGGAGATAAATTTTCCCTCTTCATTATAGTTTCCAAGTTTTAAAGTTCTTATGACTTTAATAAAGGTGTCTTGAAAAATATCTTCGGTTAAATCTCTATCATACACCTTTGAATATATAAAACTGTATATCCTTTGTTTATGTCGATTGATTAAAATTTCTAAGGATTTTTCATCTCCAGAAATATATTTTGATACTAAAGTAGAATCTGCAATTATTGGTTTTTTCATAACATTACTTATTTAAAACTGAGTTTTGTTTAAATTTTTTTGAGTAATGTTATTCTATAGGCGTTATTTTATATATCAAATATACATTTTAATTTAATAATATTCAAAGACTGATAAGTCTAATCATATTTAGTTAAGTTTAGCATTATATTTGTATTTGTTCAAAAACAAATGAATCATACTACAAAAAATACTGAATATTTAAGCTTAAAAGGCGCTAGGATGCACAATCTGAAGGGAATTGATGTGGATATACCTAAAAAGCAATTTGTGGTTATTACAGGTGTTTCTGGCAGTGGAAAATCTTCACTAGCTTTTGATACGATTTACGCAGAAGGTCAAAGAAGGTATGTTGAGAGTCTCTCAAGTTACGCGCGACAATTTTTAGAACGAATTGAAAAACCAAAAGTTGATAAAATATCAGGGCTGAGTCCCGCTATAGCACTTGAACAAAAAATTTCATCTTCAAACCCTAGATCAACAGTTGGAACCAAAACAGAGGTATATGACTACATAAAAATATTATTTTCCAGATTTGGAAAAATATATTCACCCATTTCAGGAAAAGAAGTTAAAAAAAATAAAGTTTCAGAAATAATTGACGATATCAAAAAACAATCTATTGGAGATAAATTAATCATACTAACAAAATTAGAAGATATCAACTCAAATAACATTGAACAAAAAATTGAATCCCTTATAAATCAAAACTATAATAGAATTTTTTATGAAAATGAAATAATTAAACTAAACGATGTTAAGATTGATAGCATATCAAAATACAACAATTTATTTCTTGTTATTGATAGAATTGTGCGAGGAGAGTCTGATGAATTTTTAAGTAGAGTTGCTGACTCGCTTGAAACAGCTATTTTTGAAGGTAAAGGAAAATGTTTGGTAAATAATATTACCAAATCGAAAATAAAACAATACAACACAATCTTAGAGGCTGATGGAATTAAATTCACTAAACCAGACACTAATTTCTTCAGTTTTAATAATCCATATGGAGCGTGTAAGAAATGTGAAGGCTATGGAGATATAGTTGGTATTGATGAAAGACTGGTCATCCCGAATACATCTTTATCATTATTTGACGATGCGATCTTTCCATGGAGAGGAAAAAAATTAAAAAAATACAAATCCCTTTTTATCCAGAATTCTGTTGAATTCAACTTCCCTATTCACAAACCATATTTTCAACTAACAAATGACCAAAAGAAATTGCTTTGGGATGGTAATGACAAACTGATTGGTATTAATAATTTTTTTCAAAAACTAGAAGCTAAATTATATAAAATACAAAATAGGGTTTTATTATCCCGATATAGAGGTAAAACAACTTGCAATGAATGTAATGGAAACAGATTAAAGAAAGAAGCTGGATATGTAAAAATTAATAATAAAAATATATTTGATATAATTAACATGCCTTTGAATGAATTACAGCTTTATTTTGAGTCAATTAAAATAACTGACATGATTACAAATGAAATAATTTCAAGGGTCAAGTGTCTAAATGACTTAGGTTTAGGTTACCTAACACTAAATAGAAAATCAAGTTCACTTTCTGGTGGTGAAAGTCAGCGAATAAATTTAGCTACGTGTATAGGAAGTAATCTTACTGGTTCACTTTATGTTCTTGATGAACCTAGCATTGGCCTCCACTCATATGACACACAGCAACTAATTAAAATTATAAAACGATTAAAAAATTTAGGAAACACTGTGTTGGTTGTTGAACATGATGATGAAATTATTAAATCTGCTGATCATATAATTGATATTGGGCCCAAAGCTGGTACTTTTGGAGGGCATGTTGTAGCTGAAGGTAGTTTTAGAAAAATTCTTAAGTCTGATTCACTTACCGCAAAATACTTAAAAGGAGAAATCAAAATTAAAGAATCAAAAGGTAATCGCGATTCAAAATCTAAAATTAAAATATCTGGATGTAGAGAAAATAACCTAAAAAATTTAAATGTTGAAATACCGTTAAATAAACTTGTCACAATTTCTGGCGTATCCGGATCAGGTAAAAGCACTTTAGTTAATAGAATTCTTTACCCATCAATATTAAACTACTTGGATGATTATTCGCTGAAACCAGGTGAATTTGACAATCTTTCTGGGGATTTAGGACAAATTAATTTTGTGGAATACATTAGTCAAAAAGCAATAGGAAAATCGTCACGATCAAATCCTATAACTTACATCAAGGCATATGATGATATACGAAAAAAATTTTCTTCACTAAGAGAAAGTAAAATTAGAGGTTACAAACCAAAACATTTTTCATTTAATGTTGACGGTGGCAGATGTGACACTTGTAAAGGCGAAGGAACAATCACAATTGAAATGCAATTTATGCCAGATGTTAATTTAGTATGCGATAGCTGCAATGGTAAAAGGTTTAAGAATGAGATCTTGGAAATCAGCATTAACAATAAAAATATTGCAGATATTTTAGATCTTACCGTAGATGATGCTATAAATTTTTTTAATGATTTAGAGGAAAATAAAGTTGTTGATAAACTAATTGTTTTACAAAAAGTTGGTCTAGGATATATCAAACTTGGGCAAAGTTCCTCTACGCTCTCTGGAGGTGAGGCCCAAAGGGTCAAATTGGCTTATTTCTTAAGCGTAAAAGCTAAATCAAAGAATGGTTTGTTTTTATTTGATGAACCAACTACTGGTTTACATTTTGACGATATTAAGAAGTTATTAAAATCAATTAATGAATTAATTGATAAGGGTAATTCGGTTATAATAATTGAACATAACCTTGAAATTATAAAAACTTCGGACCATGTAATTGACTTAGGCCCTTTAGGAGGGGATAATGGTGGAGAAATAGTTTTTCAGGGAAATCTTGATAAGTTTTTAAAATCAAGTACGATAACAGCAGAAAGTTTAAAAAAATCATTGAGTTAAAAGTTTGGCACGCCGTTTGGTTTAGATGTTTAGGTTAGTTTAATTTATTGAATAGTTAGTTTTAGGCCCTGTATCTTTCCTATATTACAGGGCTTAATTTTTTTTAGTAATTGACACTATTATTTCAGCCAATTTCCTTGTCAAGTTTTTTCTATTATACTTTTCAATGCTATGATCATTATTAGAATTATTTGAATCATTTTTAAATCTATCGTATAATTTCTTTATGTGGGATTTTAAAGAATACACCTCATTGTAATTAAAAAATTTCCCTGAATTGGTACTATTTAATATATGGGCAACTTCAGAAACGGCGGGGCCGATTGAAATAATTGGACGCTTAGAATTTAAATAGTCAAATAGTTTGCCTGGAATTGCGTATGATGATTCCTCATCATTAACTTCAACCATTAATAAAACCTGACTTGAGCACATCAATTCTGTAGCCTTATTATAACTTACATAATCATAGAACTTTATACATTTTTTAAATTTTCTATTAATTAATTCTGTTTTTATTTTTTTACTTGTGTTTCCGATAAAATTTATTTGTAAATCAGATAATAAAGAATCATCAAATACTTCTTCTAATATATCCCATAAAAATTTAGGATTTCTTTCCGGGTAAAGTGATCCAACATGAGATATCGAAAACTTTTTATCTAAATTAATTTCTTTATTTATGTAATCAAATCCATTTGTAATCTTAAAAACATTGGTAGTTATATTTAAATAAAGATTTTTTAATTTTTCAGATGTTACGATCACTGCGTCTGAATTAATCAAAACTCTATTTCTAAGACTTTTATGGGATTTTTTTGAAGAAGATAAAAGATGAAGTCTGTTTAGATAATTTAGATTAACCCACGGATCTCTAAAATCAGAAATCCATTTAACATCAAACTTTCTTTTCAATTTTAAGCCAATTAAATGTACACTGTGAGGAGGTCCGGTGGTAATTATTATATCAATATTATTTTTAGAAATATAATCTGAAAGAAAATTAACCGAGCTATTTATCCAAAATATTTTCATGTCAGGAATAAATAGATTACCACGAATAAAGAAAAGTACTTTTTGAAAAAATGACTGATTAGCAGGTATGGAAATATTTCCAGCTCTAGCTGATTTTAAAAATTTAAATTTTGGTAAGAATTTAGAGATTTCAGAAATCGGATGACTTATGACTTTTAGATCTTTATCAACCTGGTCTGATAAAGAATTATCAATTAGAGGATAATTTGCGTTTTTTGGAACAAATAATATAGGCTCTATATTAAATTCGGGAAGGTATTTTACAAATTTTAACCAACGTTGAACGCCTGGGCCCCCTGACGGTGGCCAATAATAGGATATAATCAATACCCTTTTCAATTTTTTCTTTTTAAAATCATAACCAGCACTAATAATACAAAGCCTAGCGTACTAAATAAACTAATATTTGAACTTAATTTGACTATTTCAGGGTCAAATATAAATTCTAACCTGTGATTACCTTTTGGCACCTCTAAGCCCCTAAGAATATAATTAAATCTTTCTATTGTTACCTCTACATCATTAACATATGACTTCCACCCTTTTGGATAAAATATTTCCGAAAAAATTATCAAACCAGCATCATCTGTACTAACATCGTATCTGATATAATCTGATTTTTTTTCTGCAATAACTATACTGGAAGCATTATTATAATATTTTTTTGATTCAAAAGACTGTGAAACTGAAATCTCTTTATAATTTAAAGTATCCAGGCTTTTAATTTCCTCGTCATCATCAGAAACATTTATATTTTCTTTTACAAACCATGCACTTTCAGACGAAAATTCATTTTTGAAAATTTGTTTTTCACCTTCTTGATTAAAAATTATGTATTTAGTATTTAGCATACTGAGAGTGTTCAAGTGATTTTTATTCAAATAAAAATCCATCACATCATTATATCTGCCTAGTTTGGCTGCATGATAACCATTAATCGAATTAAAGAAATAATTAGGTTTCGTTGAGTTTTCTGTTAAATCGAGGACTCTATAATCTGATTTATCATCGATAATAGATTTATAAACTTCATCAAGATTGTATGGGTTTTCAACATTAACAGCATCAACAAAATTTTCGTTATTAACATAGTTTTTTGAAAATAAAATCAAATCAGTTGAAATAATTAGAGCTAGTAAAACTATAAAATAATTCTTTTTTAATTTTTCTTTAATAAAAAAGAAAATAAAAGAATATATTATTGAGATTATGATGAAAGATTTTAAAAGCTGACTCACGTATATTTTTTTTCTATCATCAATTAGCGCCTCAACAATGGTTTCATCCATAAATTGATCTGATATACTAGAAAACGGTAAAAATCCTTTGAATAAATAGAGGATAATTAAAATTAGGAGAAATACCATTCCAGTAAAATTTAAAGCTCTTATCTTGGATTTAGTCATTATTTTATCACTAAACAGACTTGACAAACCTAAAATTGCCATGACAGGAATACACAATTCTAGAATTACCTGAATTGATGAAACCGCTCTAAACTTATCATAAATAGGAAAATAGTTTATAAATAAATCTGTCAAAAAACTAAAATTCTTTCCAAATGATAATAAGAGTGACAGGATTATTGATGCCAATAACCAACTTCTGTGATTTCCTCTATACAAAAAAACTGAAAAAACAAATAAAAAAAATACAGCTATTCCTACATATGCTGGAGCTTCAACAAAAGGTTGATTACCCCAATATGTAGGACTATTTTTGACAATTTGATTAGATTCTAAGGGGCTATATCCACTTTTTCTCAATACCTGATAAAAGGATGAATTACTATCCAATTTCTCGGAAGAACCACCACCCATTATTTTCGGAATAAATAGGTTTAAGCTTTCAAATACCCCATAACTCCATTGTGTTATATATTCTCTGTCTAGCCCTTCATAAAAATTCTCTTTTGGGCTACCGTCAGGGTTTATGGTTAAGAAAGATGAATTACCCCTAGTGGACTCTTGAGAATATTCCATGGTAGTCAAAATATTTGAAGAATTCATTAGTAGAGAAAAAACTAAGGATGTAAACAAAATAACACTCGTTTTAATCAGATGAATTCTATCATTATCTTCTATACATTTAACTACAAACCATATAGCCATAACAATAACTATAAACATCAAGTAATAGGTCATTTGAAAATGATTTGCGGTTAATTGAAGTGCTAAGAATATTGCAGTAAGGATAAAACCTATTATGTATTTCTTTCTAACAACATATATGATTGAACCCAAAACAAATGGCATGTAAGATATTGCATGAGCTTTTGCATTATGTCCTGCACCAATAATAATAATTAAATATGTAGAAAAACCAAATGACAAAGCGCCAAGAACAGCAAGCCTGTACTCTATTTTAAGGCTTAACATTAAAAAGTAAAAACCAATAAAATACAGAAAAAGGTAATCAGCAGGTCTAGGCAAAAACCTTATGAGTAAATCTAATTTTTTTACGTAATTGTGAGGAAATTTAGCGCCTAACTGATAAGTTGGCATTCCTGAAAAAGCATTATTTACCCAATATGTCTCTTTTTCATAATTTAATCTATAATCCTTAAGTTCTTTTGACATTCCTGAATATTGAACAATGTCATTCTGAAGAATTTTTTTTCCTTTAAGTACAGGTGAAAAAAACAAAATTGAGGTAATTATAAAAAAAATAATTACCGTAATGTTTTTAACAATATTAATTTTAGTCGATTTCTTCATAATCAACATAATCACCTAGTTTTTCTGACTTAGATTTATTTTTTTTAGGCATCTTTTCAATTGATATATCACCTTCTTTTTTATTTGAGTGTTTAGTATGGTTGGCTTGATTTTTAGCAACATTCCTTAGTAAAAATATGTAAACAAATCTAGATATTAGTTTAAAGCCAAAATAAAATAGAATAAGAAAAAAAATAAATTTCATCTCTGTAATTTTTGACAAATTTACAATTATAAGAATTCAAAAAAAGTTAATATCTTATTAAATTATTAGATTTATCTTTGAATAAATATAATTGATGTGAATAGGCTGTTAGTTTTTTTTCTTTTGGGTTTTCTTTTCAAGGTAAATCTAGGATATTCACAGTTCACTGAAATAATTAATTCGAACAGGCCTGGAAATTCTTCAGGTGCATTTGCAGTAGGTAAAAATATACTTCAATTTGAAAATGGCTTTTATTATACAAATGAAAAACATCAATTATTAAATTATGATGTAAAAGGTTACGGGTCAGAGTTCAGAATTAGATATGGCTTTCTTTACGATAAACTAGAAATGATTATAAGTGGTGTTTATCAAATTGATAATTTTACAGATAATCGATACACGTCAGTAAATAGCATTGATAGAAAAAATTTCAAAAAGTTTAAAATAGGAGCTAAATACTTAATTTATGACCCGAAGAAAGGACAAGCTGATGAGCCCAATCTTTATAGTTATTGGGCTAATAGAAAATTTAAATGGAAAAATCTAATTCCTGCATTTTCCGTATACGCAGGGCTTAATATTGATTCAAAAAACAATCCATTTATTCGTTCTGATGTTAGTGGTTTGAGCCCATCCTTTGCGATTTATACTCAGAGTAACTTTACATATAGATCTGTTATTACAACAAATATTATTATGGAAAGAATTGGTTCTAATCAAAGTGATTTTGAATATATTATTTCATTAACCCATGCATTTAACGAAAATTTTATTGGATTTATAGAAACACATGGAATAAAAAGTGATTTTTACGCTGATAATAAATTGGGTATTGGAATTGCCTATCTATTGAATGATAATCTTCAGTTAGATTTAGGTGCAATTTTAAACTTTAAAGAAACACCTACAATTTTTCAAATTAGCCTTGGGGTGAGCTACAGACTTAATTTATACAAAGAATAATGATTTATGTAAAAAAAGTTTCAGACAAAAAAGATTTGATAGATTTTGTAAAATTTCCTTTCAAATTATACAGCAAATCTAAATATTGGGTCCCACCCATTATCGATCAAGAAATTAATAATTTTAATAAAGATTTAAACCCAAATCTTAAAAACTCAGAAGTAGAATTATTTATAGCTGTAAAAAATAATGAAATTATAGGCATAATTGCCGTAATAATAAATTGGTACGAGGTAAAACAACAAAAAACTAGCAAGATCAGATTTGGTTGGTTTGACTTTGTTGATGATCTAGAAGTAAGTAAACTACTTTTACAAAAAGTTATCGAAACAGGAAAAAAGAATAAATTAAAATACATTGAAGGCCCTATGGGGTTTAGCAATTTAGATAAAGTTGGAATTTTAACCAGTGGATACGATATTATTGGCACCATGATTACCTCGTATAATTATAGCTATTACAAAGATCATTATGAAAGTTTTGGATTGAGTCCTGAAAAAAACTTTCATGAAAAAACATTTATGTTTGACGATATAGATACTGGCTATTATGAAAAAATGAGTAGAATTGTAAAAACCAGAAATAAGTTAAGCGAGGTAAACTTCAATTCAACTTCTGAAGTCATGAAAAGAACAAATGAAATGTTTGATCTTTTTAATAAATCTTATGAGAAGCTATCTTCTTTTGTAAAAATAAATGAAGAACAAAAGGAATTTATGAAGGAAAAATACATTAAGTTCATAAATCCTGAGTATATAAAGTTTGTAGAAAACGAAAAAAAGGAGATTGTTGCTTTCGCAATCATAATGCCCTCTTTTGCAAAAGCATTACAAAAAATGAATGGAAAATTATTTCCATTTGGATTTTTAAACCTTTTATGGGCTAAAAGATTTAATAAAGATGTTACACTTTATTTAATTGGAATCGATCCAGAGTATCAAAAATTAGGTGTTACAGCGATTATATTTAACGCTTTTATTCAAACCTTAAAAAACAAGGGGATACAAATTTGCAGAAGAACACCTGAACTTACAGACAATATTTCAGTTGATAAAATTTGGAAGAATTTTAATCCAAAATTGATAAAAACACGTTCTACTTACAGATTTGAAATAAACTAACCTAAGTTTTTAGATAACCTTTTATAAACACCTGTAACTAACCTTTCCCTAATTGAGGAAAATGCTTCTAGGGTTTCCTCAATATCATCAAAGTTATGTGAAGCAGTTGGAATTAATCTCAGCAAGATTAGCCCCTTTGGTATCACTGGATATACAACTATTGAACAAAAAATTCTATAATTTTCTCTCAAATCCTTTACTAAAGCCATGGCTTCAGGGACTGATCCCTTTAAATACACAGGGGTAACGCAACTTTGGGTTGTACCTATATCAAAACCTCTTTCTTTTAGACCAGACTGAAGCTTATTAACATTATCCCATAATTTTTGTTTATACTCAGGTCTAGATCTTAGCATATCTAATCTTTTCAGGATACCTTCTACTAATTGCATTTGTAAGGATTTTGCAAAAACCTGAGATCTCATATTATATTTTAAAAAATCAATAATTTCTTTGTCAGATGCTATAAAAGCACCAGTGCTTGCCAGAGACTTAGCAAAAGTTGCAAAATAGACATCAATTTCATCTTGAACTCCTTGTTCTTCTCCTGCCCCTGCTCCGGTTTTACCCAGGGTTCCAAATCCATGAGCATCGTCAACCAATAGCCTGAAATTAAATTTTTTCTTTAGCTCAACTATTTCCTTTAACTTACCTTGTTCACCTCGCATTCCAAAAACACCTTCTGAGATTACTAATATTCCACCATTTGTTTCATTAGCTATTTTTGTTGCTCTGATCAGATTTTTCTCGAGACTTTCCATGTCATTATGCTGATATGTGAACCTTTTACCAAGATGGAGTCTTACACCATCTATAATACATGCATGAGAGTCGATATCATAAACTATGACGTCATTCTTACTAACTAAAGAGTCAATAGTTGATAAAATACCTTGATAACCAAAATTAAGTACATATGAAGCTTCTTTATTTACAAATTCAGCTAATTCAGCTTGAAGCTTTTCGTGTAAACCTGTATGACCTGACATCAACCTTGCACCCATCGGATAAGCTGAACCATATTTTGCAGCTGCATCAGCATCCACCTTTCTAACTTCAGGGTCATTTGCAAGGCCTAAATAATCATTTACACTCCATGTAATTACTTCCTTTCCATTAAATTTCATTCTGTTAGAAATTGAACCCTCTAACTTGGGGAATGCAAAATATCCTTCGGCAATATCAGCCCATTTACCTAAAGGCCCTTTATCTTGACGCATTCTATCGAATAAATCTCTCATTATTTTCTAATGTATTGTATATCGTTATTATTAATTTCATGTTTTGAATCAGAAAAACCTTGATTTTCCATCCACTTATCACTGTAGATTTTACTTAAATATCTTGAACCGTGGTCTGGAAATATTACAACTACCAAATCTGAATCTTTAAATTCATTTTCTTGACTTAGCTGTTTTACAGCTTGAAAAGCGGCACCACTAGTATACCCAGCAAAAATACCTTCATTTTTTACAATTTCTCTGGCAGAATGAGCACTGTCTTCATCTGAAACCTTTATATATTTATCAATTATTTCAAAATCTGTTACAGATGGAATTAAATTTTTTCCTAAACCTTCAATTCTGTATGGATATATTTCATTTTCATCAAATTCTCCTGTTTCGTGATATTTTTTTAAAATAGAACCATAAGCATCAACACCAATAATTTTAATTTTTGGATTCTTTTCCTTTAGAAATCTAGCCGTACCTGAAATAGTACCACCAGTACCACTACACACTACTAAATGAGTAATTTTTCCATTTGATTGCCTCCATATTTCAGGACCAGTAGTTTCATAATGTGCATCAGCATTTAAATCATTAAAATATTGATTAATATAGATAGATCCCTTTATTTCACCATGCAATCTTTTAGCAACCTCATAATAAGACCTTGGGTCATCAGCAGCTACATTTGCAGGGCAAACATAAACTTTTGCCCCCATTGCCCTAAGCATATCAATTTTATCAATTGAAGACTTTGAGGAAACAGCTAAAATACATTGGTATCCTTTGATTAAAGAGACCATCGCTAGACTGAATCCAGTATTACCTGAGGTCGTTTCAATAATTGTATCACCACACTTTAAAATACCTTTTCTCTCAGCAGACTCGACAATATGTAAAGCAATTCTGTCTTTTGAAGAATGTCCAGGATTAGCTGATTCAAGCTTTGCAAGGAAAGTACCAGCAAAATCTTTGGTTAGTTTATTTATTTTAACCATGGGAGTATTTCCCACAAGCTCCAATAAATTATTAACAACATTTTTATTTTTTTTCATTTAAATTGAAAAAACAATAGATTAAGAGCAATACAAAAATAAGGGTTTTTGAGCTTAATATTAAATTATGTATTTATAATTTATCGACAATTTCCATTAGAGCTTCATGATCTTTTTCTGTGTAGTCTAAATGCGTAACAATTCTAATTTTTTGAACACCCATTGAATGCCAATCGAAAATCACATTATGATTGGCAAAGTGGTTTATGATTGGTTGCTTATTAACTGATTTATTTAATTCTATAATTATAATATTTGTTTCTACGCTATTAATCTTATTAACAATATCTTTTGAAGAAAACTTTTTTGCGATTTCTTTTGCTCTTCTGTGGTCATCTGAAAGTCTATTAATGTTGTTTTGTAAAGCATATAATCCAGCAGCTGCCAAGTACCCGACCTGACGCATACCACCACCAAGAATTTTTCTAATTCTTATTGCTTTTTCCATCACTTTCCCCTTGCCTACCAAAACTGATCCAATCGGGCAACCAAGTCCTTTACTCAAACAAACAGAAATGGTGTCAAAAAAATTACCATATATTTTCGGATCATTATTCATAGCAATAATTGAATTCCATATTCTAGCTCCATCCATATGCAAACCAAGTTCATTTTCCGTACAAACCTTTTGTATTTTTTCAAATTCACTAATATCCCAACAATATCCACCCCCTTTGTTAGTGGTGTTTTCAAGGGATACCAGCTTTGTCATTGGAGAATGATAAAAATTCTTGGGATTAATTGCTTGTATTATTTTATCTGAATCAAAAAACCCTTTTTCTCCGTCAAGAAGTTTAAATGAAACACCACTGTTAAATGATGCCCCGCCACCTTCATAATTATACACATGGGAATATTTGTGGGTAATAACCTGATCTCCAGGNTTTGTATGAAGTTTAATTGCAGTTTGGTTTGCCATAGTACCAGATGGNAAGAACATTGCTTTTTCCATNCCAAAGTATTTAGCAATNGTTTGCTCCANTTCTAAAACTGTTGGATCCTCNCCGTAAACATCATCCCCAACNNTTGCATTAATCATAGCCTTAAGCATNTTATCACAAGGCTTGGTTATNGTATCGCTTCTTAAATCTATCATCTTTGAGGATTATGACTACAATTATCTGNTCCAATTGGNGATCCATCAGGNATCTTTAAAGAATCTTTTATTTTATATTCTTCTGGGTCCTCATAAAAATCATTAATCATTTTAACATAATGAGTTGAATATTTTGAAAGTTTGTAATCCTTTCTTTTTTTNGAANATAGCTCAAGTATAATTTTTGACAAGTAATCATTACTAATATTTTGAACCTGTGAAAAAGTACTTGAATCATTAATAACCTTGAAAATATTTTTTAATAAGCTCACATTAACAATATGCTGAACTTCTTCATGATAAGAATCATTAATTGATGAGATATCATTTGTTTTTAAAAGAATTGTTCTTTTGAATATATAATCATATAAATCATTTAAACTAAGATTAGNATTATCTAANGAATGTTGTAATATTAATCTATTAAGTCGTTTTGGCCTNAATATTAAGCCTAAAGTCATATCAGCAGATGTTTCACTAATTGAAAAGGGGTCAAAAGCTANNCCTAANTTTGATTTNAAAGACTCTCTTGTNCTTGGNTATCCAAATGCTCTTGGGGGNAATAGATTTAACTTTTCTTTTGGAATCGCTAAAAAATTAGGTGAAAGAGTTCTCATTAATGAATTTAATGCTTGTATTTGAGTATTCTTATCTAGGTAATAGAATTGGCTTTGATTGTCNCCAACAAGTGAATAATTGTAATCCATNCCNCCAATTATCTTAACANTGGCTTCGGTTTGATATCTGTGAAAAAAGTATAATGGAACNAANACATCNTCAAGNACTGANTTTGGAGTTCCAANAGGNACATTNTTTTNNGAGAAATTATCAATTGCTATTTCTCTTATGTCAATNACATCATCCAAACCAGANTAAGCTGTATCCCCATTATCCCANANNTGAGCATATNCNTGAGANCCATCTANNGANCGNGCNTCNTANTCACTNATNAACCTTANNCCNTNNTTTGTAGNATTTTCNAANATTTTNTTNANCTCATNATTCTTCATTTTGATCTGANCTGAAATCACTGTAACTGTAAGCNACAGTNACTTTGTCCCATTCCCCAATTCCAGTNTCATANGCATCATCAAAAACAATTTCACCGTTTACAACGTTTACTAAGGGATGAGGATAATCCATAACAGAGGCTCTNTTATTGGAACTTGCAGCAAAATTATGTGCAAATCCAATTGTATGACCTATCTCGTGGGCACTNAGCTGACGTATCCTNGCAATTGCTAACTCTAACATCTTATTTTTCTGATTATCAGTACTAAAAGGATCTTTNGTTAATGCTTGTGCAATCATATAGTCTTGTCTTATTCTAAGACTTCCTAAACTTACATGACCTTTAATTATTTCACCNGTTCTTGGGTCAACTACACTAGCACCATAACTCCANCCTCTAGTCGATCTATGTACCCATTGGATAACATTATANCTACAATCTAAGGGATCNGCATCCTCAGGAA
Organism: Flavobacteriaceae bacterium; assembly: GCA_002702745.1. The sequence continues at coordinate 44,564 of PABM01000022.1, forward strand.
GCATTTTAACTTGAAAAGCATCTTTAAATCCTATANACTCATATGCTTGATTCCACCANTTTCCNCCATCCAGAAGTGCACTTTTNACAGGNTCTGGTGTNCCTGGNTCAAGGTAATATATGATCGGTTCNACAGCTTCAGAAATTTCNAATTCTGGATTTTTCTTTTCTAATCTATGCCTAATTATATATTTCTTNGTAATTGGNTCATCAATTGGNGTTGAATAGTCCATGTAGGATATAGAAATGGCTCCACTTCTCGGATCAAATTTTCTAGGNTTATATTTACTNTCAGGTAATTTAATAAACGAATGATGTTGAATAACTGTNACNTTATTTGGATCTGGACTTACACTTCTTATTAAATTTCCTTTTGCTTCACCGCTAAATGTTAAAAGTGCTTCAAATTCAACATTTTCTGGAAATGCTTTTGTATTGTTTAGCTCAACTGCACTCTTAGATTTATCAATTTTATANGNNCCTTGTTTTGAATCNCGAAGTCTTNTNGCAACTCCATGCCTNTCAAACATCAAAAAAGGAGTNAAATCTACTAAATGATANTGNTCTTTTGATTCAATTATTTCAAACCCAAATATTACACTTTTAGCAAAAGCCTGTTCAACACTCTTTTTTTCGCTTTTATTTTCTGTNTCTGCTCTGTAATATAGATTAGGCTCNACAAGTAATANTTTATTTCCTTTTTTAATAAACTTGACAAGNTTTTCAGAGCCTAATTGACCTCTATCAAGTCCTATATCATTTGAACCAACTCCGGATGCTAAGGATCCCANNTANAAAAACTCATAATCAAGTTTATCAACTTTTAGAAAAATCTTATCCTTNGATTCATCATANGAAAAGTTAAAAAAACCATTAAATTCTTTTAATTTATCTTCTTTAGAGAAAGAGAAATTTACAATAAACAGAAATAATATCAGGATAAATCTANTACTAAGCATTACATANAATTTTTTACTAAATCTACACAATNAAAATTTTTAATAAAAAAATATTCTCAACTTGTTTAATTAGTGTTAATTTTGANTCATGATTACTCAAGAAAATATACTCTCATTTAGAAATCGCCTGGATGCGTTAAGGGGGTATCTTTGACTTTGACGGAAAAAAAATTGCNTTAAAAGAAGAAGAAAATAAAACNTTACAAAGTANCTTTTGGNATGACTCTTCANNNGCNCAAATCGTTCTCAAAAAAGTTAAATTTTTAAAAAGCTGGATTGAAAATATTGAAAAACTGGATGAAAATATTTCNGATTTNGAAATTCTATTGGAATTTAANAGNAATAATGAATGNAGTGATGAAGAATTATCCAAACAATTTAATTCTACAGAAAANTTTTTAAATGAGCTCGAATTTAAAACTATGNTNTCTGANGANTCAGACAACATGGATGCTGTTTTGCAAATAACTGCNGGNGCTGGCGGTACTGAAAGCTGTGATTGGGCACANATGCTAATGAGAATGTACNTNATGTATGGTGAAAAAAATGATTTTAAAGTTTCNAAATTAAATGAACAAGANGGNGANTCAGCAGGTATTAAAACTGCAACATTAAAATTTGAGGGGGATTATGCATTTGGATGGTTAAAGGGTGAAAATGGAGTACATAGANTNGTTAGAATTTCACCGTTTGACTCNAATGCAAAAAGACATACAAGTTTTGCGTCAGTATATGTATATCCTTTGGTTGATGATACNATTAATATAGAAATTAATCAGTCNGATATAGAGATTAACACATCTCGTTCCAGTGGNGCGGGTGGACAAAGTGTTAATAAAATCGAAACGAAAGTNCAGATAACACACAAACCNACTGGAATACAAATAACCTGNTCTGAAACNAGATCNCAACTAGATAATAANATNAGAGCAATGCAAATGCTAAAATCTCAGCTTTATGAAATTGAAATAAATAAAAAAAATGAAAAGAGATCNGAAATTGAATCCGAAAAAAAGAAAATTGAATGGGGAAGTCAAATAAGAAACTACGTTCTNCATCCATATAAATTGATTAAAGATTTGAGAACAGGAACAGAGACNGGAAATGTTGAATCAGTTNTAGANGGAAACCTTGAAGATTTTTTAAAATCATTTCTAATGTTTAATTCTAATCAAAATAAAAATGAAAATATATCATAATCCTAGATGCAGAAAATCAAGNGAGGGNGTTCAGTATTTAACTGATAAAAAANTTAATTTTGAAATTTTTGATTACTTNAAAGAAGGTGTTTCTGANNATGATATAAAATCAATTCTNAAGAAGCTTAATATGTCTGCAATAGANCTTGTNAGAAAAAANGAAAAAATTTGGAAAGATAATTTTAAAGGAAANGAANTAAAAGAAGAANAAATAATAAGTATTCTCTGCNANGAACCCAAATTAATNGAAAGACCTATTATTGTNNATAAAAATAAAGCNGTTATCGGAAGACCNAAGGAGAANATNGANAANTTATTATNNNTTTTAACTTTAAATTAACTTTTCTTTAANACCCCGATGGCATGCCNTTTGATTNNTTTGNTGTAGAAAACAAACTATGAAAAANCTATNTAATCANTNTATTNNTTNNANTNTNAACTCANCTTCNNTTTTTCTCAATCNTANAATTANNNNCAANCAAAAGAATTTNTCATCTCTGGTATTATTTCAAGTCTTGACAATGAAGAACTTNTAGAATACGCAACGATAACCTTACTTAACCCCGATGATAACAGTGTAATAACTGGTGGTATTTCCGATNACTCTGGTAAGTTTTCTATACCGGCTCAGGCTGGGAAATACNATATTTTAATNGAGTTCATATCATTTAAAAACTANAACCTTAATAGCGTAGATTTAAATAAAGATTTAGATTTAGGCAAAATTAAACTTGAACTTGATTATGAATCATTAGGTGAAATAGAGATAATCGCTGAAGAGACATCTGTTGAGATAAGGTTAGATAAAAAAATATATACNGTAGGTAAAGACCTAACGGTACGTGGTGGTACNGGTACAGATGTTCTTGATAATATACCATCTGTTTCTACTGATATTGATGGAAATATTCTTTTAAGAGGAAACGATGCAGCAAGAATTCTGATAAACGGAAAACCTTCCAGATTAGTTGGAGTAAATTCATCCTTTATTAAAGAATTGCCCGCTGACGCAATTGAAAAAGTTGAAGTAATTACTTCACCCTCGGCTAGATATGAGGCAGAAGGAAGTGGTGGAATAATAAATATCATCCTACGAAAAAGCAAAAAGCTTGGATTAAATGGCTCAATAAGTGCTAATACAGGAAATCCTAAGTCTAACTCAATTTCTACAAATATTAATTACAGAAATGGGAAAATAAATTTCTTTAACTCCTCAAGTGTATATGATAGATTAAGGCCAGGCAGCTCCAGTGGTATAACAGAGTACTTTAACGGCTCTGAACCTAGTACCTTCTTTAGTGAGGACAGAGAAAGAGAAAGAGTTTCTAACGGCTATTTTGTTAATAATGGATTCGAGTGGTACATTGACGATAATACATCACTTCTGGGTTCATTTTTTTATAATGATTACTCCTCAGATAATCTCGAGTCTAACACGATAAGAGAATTAGATGCTAATTCCAACATCTTGAATACTATTATTCAAAATGATATGGAGGATGATGTTGACAACAACCGTGAATACAACTTAAACTTTGAAAAGAAATTAGACGAAGATGGTCAATTAATTACTGTTGATTTGCAGTATGAAAATTCAAAAGATTGGGAAAATTCAATTATTGACGAAAATAGTATAATAAATGAAAGTGTAGTCGAAAACATACAATCTGAATCATATTTGTTTCGCTCAGATTTTATTTTACCTATTGGTGAAAATCGACAATTTGAGGCTGGAATAAGGTTTGAAAGTGAAGACGACATTACGGATTATAAAGTGTATGATAATATTAATAATGTTTTTGTTGAAGACCTAAATCAAAGTAATTTATTTCAATACAAGGAACAAATTAGTGCTTTATACACACAATACGGAGTTAAAGTTGAAGAAAAATATTCTTTTCTTTTGGGACTTAGAATTGAAAATACCCTAAAAAATGTTAATCAACTTACAATTCAGGATTTTACAAAAATCGATGACACCGGTTTATTTCCTACTTTTAATTTTGGGCTTGAAATTGATGATGATGAAACTTTGACATTTGGGTACAATAGAAGAATTCGAAGACCTTGGTCAAGGTTTGTTAATCCATTTCCAACCAAAATAAGTCCAATTCTTATTTGGCAAGGAAACCCTTATCTCGATCCTACTTACTCTAACAATCTTGATTTAGGTTATATAAAAAAATATAAGTCATCGTTTACTGTAAATACATCAGCTTATTTTCAAAAATCAACCAATTCTATAAATACAATTATTGAAGAAACAGGTGAATATGCAAATATCAACGGAGTTGATGTGCCTATTGTGGTCAGAACTCCTATTAATTTATCTACAAATGAAAGATTTGGTTTTGAATTAAACCTTTCATACAGAAAAGGGAGAAAATGGAACATCAATTCAAATTTTAATCTATTCCAAAATAAAGTTGAGGGCACCTACAATGAAATAGTTTATGATAATGAAAATATCAGTTGGAGTTTTAGACTCAATAATAAAATAACTCTGCCTGGGAAAGTAGACTGGCAAACCAGAATGAACGTTAGAGGACCCAATGAAACTGCAGTAAGTAAGAGTGATGGTGACTTTTCAATTGACTTAGCATTCAGTAAAGAGCTCTTCAAAGATAATGCGACATTAACTTTAAATATAAAAGACTTATTAGACCAAAGAGGTTGGAGAAATGAAACTTTTAATGAAAATTTCTACAATGATTATGAATATAGATGGGGCCAAAGATCTGCCACATTAAACTTTACATACAGATTCAATCAAAAGAAAAATCAAAACAGAAGACAAATGAGAAGCGGAGGTTTTGATGACAGAGGATTTGGTTCTTAAGGAACTACTTTTTTCTATCCTGTATAAACTCTTCAATTCTTTCCTTTAGAGCTCCAAAAACCCAGTAAGGTATTACAAAAAGAAGGAGAACAAAAAATAACCAAAAACCTATAGTTAGAATGGTTAAGAAAGCTAAGAAACCTAAATATTGATCGAATTCAAACATATTTCAAACAGTTGTTGCAAATATAACATATAGAAACTTTTATCATTAATTTAAATTAAAATAATTTTCAACATTTATATTTTTTTACTCGTTGAAATTACATTTTATGTATAGTTACATATTATGTGTAAATTTGTAGTATAATTAATGTTAGTATGGAATATAGAATCGAAAAGGATACAATTGGTGAAGTAAAAGTTCCTTCTGATAAGCTTTGGGGTGCCCAAACTGAAAGGTCAAGAAATAATTTCAGAATAGGTCCAAGTGGTTCAATGCCGATTGAAATAATTCACTCATATGCTATTCTAAAAAAAGCAGCTGCAATAACAAATAATTCATGTGGAATTCTTTCTGATGAAAAAATGAAATTAATCGTACTAGCTTGCGATGAAATAGTTCAGGGTAAACACGATAATCAGTTTCCACTAGTTGTATGGCAAACAGGTTCTGGAACCCAAACAAACATGAATATCAACGAAGTTATTTCTAACAGATGTCAACAACTTGCAGGTAAAGATTTGAGTGATGAAAAATTTGTCAAAGCTAACGATGATGTAAACAAATCACAGTCCTCCAATGACGCATTTCCAACAGCTATGCACATGGCAGCTTACGAGGTAATTTCTAAAAAAACTATTCCTGCACTAAATAACTTGTTAAATTCTTTAAATAAAAAAACAAATGAATTTAAAGATATAGTAAAAATCGGTAGAACACACTTAATGGATGCAACGCCAATAACTCTAGGCCAAGAGTTTTCTGCATTTTCAAAACAAATAGAAAATGGTATAAAAAGTATTGAAGATTCGTTAAGATTTATTTCAGAAATAGCTTTGGGAGGTACCGCAGTTGGAACAGGTTTAAATACACCAGATGGTTATGCAAAAAAAGTTGCCGAAATAATCGCTAAAGAAACGAAGTACCCTTTTGTCAGTGCATCAAATAAATTTGAAGCTCTATCATCTAATGACTCAATAGTTGGAAGTCATAACGCTTTGAAAAAGGCTGCAGTCTCATTAAATAAAATATCAAATGATATTAGACTTCTAGCCTCTGGTCCAAGAAGTGGTATTGGTGAAATAATATTACCTGCCAATGAGCCAGGCAGTTCAATTATGCCAGGAAAAGTAAACCCAACCCAATGCGAGGCATTGTCAATGGTTTGTAGTCAAGTAATTGGTAATGATTCTACTATTACATTTTCCGCCAGTCAAGGTCATTTTCAACTTAATGTTTTTAAGCCAGTAATTATATATAACTTTATTAACTCAGCAATTTTAATTGCAGATGCGGTCAATAGCTTTAATTCAAATTGTATTGAAGGTATTAAACCTAATCTAAAATCGATTAAAATTAAATTGGAAAACTCATTGATGCTAGTTACAGCGTTAAATCCTAAAATTGGATATTATAAAGCTGCTGAAATAGCAAATAATGCTTATAATAATGACACTACCTTAAGGGAAGAAGCGATAAAATCTGGATATTTGACAGCTGAAGAATATGATAAGTTAGTAGATCCAAAAAAAATGATTTAACACTTGTTTAATCATGTCTAAACTAATTATCAACATTAAAGAACTTATTCAGATAAGAGATAGAAATATTTCCTTTCTATCTGCTAAAGAAATGGACACTTTACCTTCAATTAATAATGCATATTTATTAATTGAAAACGGAAAAATATCAGAGTTTGGTAAAATGTCTGAAATTTCAAAAATTGACAATGTTGAAACCATTGATGCAAAAAATAAAATTGTTTTACCATGTTGGTGTGACTCACACACTCATTCTGTTTACACTGGAAATAGATCTGATGAATATCTGCAAAGAATAAAAGGAGTTTCTTATCAGGAAATTGCTAATAATGGTGGAGGTATTTTAAAGTCTTCAAGACAAATAAACTCCATTTCTGAGGATGAATTATTTTTTGAGTCAAAGAAAAGAATTGAAAAATTAATCAAATATGGAACGGGTTCATTAGAAATTAAAACCGGATACGGTTTAAGCTATGATGGAGAATTAAAAATGCTCAAAGTCATTAAAAGATTAAAGGAATCTTTACCTATTCAAATAAAATCGACATTTCTAGGAGCACATGCAATTCCAAAAAATTACAAAAAAGAAGAATATTTTAGATTAGTTTTAGACGAAATGCTGCCTGATTTTGCCAAAGATAAATTAATTGATTTTGTAGATATTTTTTGTGAAAAGAACTACTTTACTGCTGAAGACACAAAAATTCTTTGTAATAAGGCATCAGAGTTAGGAATTGCCTCTAAAATTCATGTAAATCAGTTTAACTCAATTGGAGGTGTTAAAGTCGCTGTTGATTGTGGCGCATTGTCTGTTGATCATCTTGAAGTAATTAATAAAAGTGACATTAATATACTCAAGCAAAGTAAAACAATTCCGGTACTTCTGCCAGGCTGTTCTTTTTTCTTGGGAATAGAATATGCAGATGCAAAAACATTATTATCAAATGAAATCCCATTTGCAATCGCAAGTGATTATAATCCTGGATCATCTCCATCTGGAAATATGAATTTTATTTTATCTCTGGCGTGTAATAAGTTAAAGTTAACCACTGAACAAGCAATCAATGCTGCAACAATAAATGGAGCTTATGCCATGGGGTTATCACATAAAACAGGTTCAATCACAAAAGGGAAAATTGCCAATGTTGTTATTACAAGTGAAATTGAATCAATTAATGATCTTCCCTATTTTTACGGAGATAATTTAGTTGATAAAATACTAATTAATGGTGAGGAAATTATTTAGATAAAACTTTATCAACTATTGCTAAAATCTTTTTCTCTTCTGAGTTCGTATTGCTAATTATATTTTTTCCACTTTTAATAATATTTCTTACGAAGGACTTATCATTTAATTCATTACAATTGATTTTCACATTTAAAAAAGCACCATTTATAGCAGCCTTTATACAATGCATAGCAACACCAACATCAGTTATTGAATTAGGATTTCCTTTGATTGCCATTTTTTTTATAATTTCAATCGAATCAAAACAAACCTTCATAATTTCAAAGGGTATTTCGATTGCATTTTTTGTTGCGGCTTGAATATTAAGGTCTCTAATCTTTTTCTCTTCATCAGAATTTTTTGGCATTGAATAAGCTTGCATTATGGAATTGAATGCATCTGTATCCTCTTCAACTAAATCTATAAGTTTGTTCTGAATTAACATTCCCTTTTCACCAATTTTAGAAAAATATTCCCATTTATCATCCCAACCTCTTTTATGAGCAGACAAATTTGAAACCATTACTGCCAATGAAGCACCTAGAGCACCACAGTATGCAGAAATTGATCCACCTCCTGGAGCAGGTGATTCGCTAGAAGTAATATTAGCAAAATCAACTAATGATTTATTTGATAAATTTCTGTTTTTTTCATCAATCATATATTCAATAATCCTCGTATTTGGATCAAAATTTCCTAATTCATCTAATCCCAGGGATTTTACAGCGATATGAATAATTTCACTTTCTGGAATTGCATTTGATCTTTTTTGCTTATTTAAATAATATTTTCCAGCTTCAATCAATACTTTTTTTGGAACCAATCCGATTAACTCGGAGCCAGTGACCCTCATACCTCTAATTTGGGCTCTTTCACATGTTTTATCAAAAACTTCATGCAAAGGAGTGGTGTTAATATTTGTAATATTATATGAAATTTGAGCAATTCCGTATTCTTTAATAAACCATCCTATACCCTTTAAATTCTTAAAAAACCCAGGTGTTCTCTTGGGATTACCTTTATTATCCTTTATTATTTTTCCGGTCAGCTTACCTCCTTCTCTTTTAATTCGACCAGCTTCACGTAAATCAAAAGCAACTGAATTTGCTCTTCTTGTTGATGTAGTATTTAAATTAACATTATAAGCCACTAAAAAATCCCTAGCACTGATTGCTGTTGCACCCGATTTTTTAACCTCATCGTTAAATTCAGTAGGCCCAAAATCTGGTTTCCATGCATTATCACTTAATTTGTTTTCAAGACCCTCATATTCCCCTACTCTACAATTAGCTAAATTCTTTCTTTTTTCTTCTGTTGCGGCATATTCATAACAATATACCGGTATTGATAGTTCATTGCCAACCCTTTCCGAAAGTCTATGGGCTAATTCAACCGTTTCATCCATTGAAATTCCAGAGATGGGAATTAATGGACAAACATCTACAGCTCCCATTCTCGGATGCTCTCCTTGATGAATACTCATATCAATTAATTCCTTTGCTTTTGAAATCAGTTTGAATGCTGCATCAACAATAATTTCACCCTCACCTACAAACGTGATAACAGTTCTATTTGTAGCTTTTCCGGGATCAACATTTAATAATTTAATGCCAGGATATTTTTCAACTACTTCAACTATTTTTTTTATTATTGACTGGTTATTTCCTTCAGAAATATTTGGAACACATTCAACTAATTTTTTCATTATAATTTTGTAATATTTCTTAAAGATATTAATATTAAGTAATAATAAAGGACATGGAAGTAAATATTATAAATTTTAAAAATGAGTATAAAAAACACTTCTATGATTTGAATATTGAATGGTTAAATAACTTTTTTGAAGTTGAGGAATATGACCATAAAATATTATCAAATGCTAAAAAATATATTATTGATAAAGGTGGTAAAATCTTCTTTGCAATTTTAGGAGATAAAATAATTGCTACTGTTGCTCTAATGCCTACTGAAAATGAACTTACATATGAACTAACCAAAATGGCGGTAAAGCCTAAATACAGAAATAAAGGTATCGGAAAAAAGTTGTTAAATAAATGTATTGAATTTTCAAATTATAATGGTTATGAATCTATCATTCTTTATTCAAATAAGAAATTAAGAAATGCTATTCATTTGTATAAATTATTTGGATTTGAAGAAATAAAAATGGAAATAAAATCTCCCTACTCAAGAGCAAATATTAAAATGATAAAGAAATTTAACTAGACTCTTCCTTTTAGAGCGTTAAATACCCACGCTATTGCAAAGAACCCTAAACCAGCAGAAACAAAACCCCAACCAGCAATTTCATTATATTTAAATACACCTAGGGCTATTAAAACGACTCCAAAGAAAATCATTATAAAAGTAGCCCAACCTAACACAGTATTTTTATTCATCATTTTTTTTGTTTTTTCTTTTCTTCCTCTTCTTTCTCTTCTCTTCCTTACCTGAAAAATCCATATCAACAAACATCGAAATTTCATCTGGTGTAAGGATTACAGCCAATCCCTTTACAAAATCTATTTCTAGTTGTTTTAATGCTTCTTGTCTAGCTTGCTTAGATGAGTCTGTATTTTCAACAATTCTGTTGTAATTATCGTATTTTTCAAGTAATAAGCCTTTAAAAATTTCCCTTTCGAAGTCATCAAGATTAAATGTTTCAACAGATTTTGGAAGAACCTTTTCTAACTCCTCATAGGCATTTATAGTTGTAACGTATACAGATGCTTCATATTTTGGAGGTGGTATATATCCTCTTTGTCCTCTTTGAACCCCATAGACTTGTTGAGCTATCATATTTGAACTAAAAACAAGTAAAACAAATAGAAATATATTTTTCATCTTAACAAAAGTGCTGCAATTTAAAAATAATTTAGCTATTTACTGTTTGAGATTTATAATTTTAATTCCAGTTTGTCTGCCGTTAACATAGGAATGACCATTTTCATCAAAAAAACCTGCTTCTTCTAGCATAATTCTTATATCTCTATTCCACTCTTTAATAAACGAAGTGTTATTTAATTCGATAGCATAAACCGTATCATAATTTAGTGGGTAGTCACCTGTTCCAACTACGCCACCCTGAGAATCCCACATTCCAATTGTAGGTCCTGAAGAGTGACCATATGAACCAAGTGGATGTGTATATATTGAAGGTCGGAGACCTCTACTTTTTGCTTCCGATAATGAATTTAGTAGAATTTCATTTCCTGAATTTCCCAGAATAAAATTAGAAGTTAGTATATCTTGAAGAATATTAGCGTCTGAAAATGCTTTTCTAAGGAATCTCGGAATATCTTTCTCATCATCTTTTAATACATAAGCCATTTGCTGACAATCAGAATTAAGTCTAAGATATGTAATACCAAAGTCACAATGCAATAAATCACCTTTCATAATGATATTTTCAGCAGGCCTATTTGAAAATGATCTTAAATGATCACCACTTATTTCACTTTTTCTCTGGATATCAACTGATGGATGAAACCAGGTATTTAAACCTAAGTCAGTAACCTTTTGGCGCATCCACCATTCTAAATCAGTTGTAGTTGTTTTACCTATTTGAATTACATCAAGAGAAAATGCTTCATTTATGATTTGTTTAGTAATTGTAACAATTTGCTTATAAATTTCCATTTCAGCTTCGGTTCTTGTTTCTATCCATGCTGTTGCAAGCTTCTGTGCGGAAACAATTTTTGCTTTATTCTTATCAGAAATATTTAGAATAAATTCTTCAAAATCAGTTTTATCTAATCCGTCGGCAATATTGAAATACTTAGAAAAATTTAATCCTATTTTTTTAGGATTTCTTTCATCAATAATTTCATTTAATCTTTTCCACTGGTCTGGTTGTTTTTCTTTGTCCCACGCTGAAATTATATTTTCTCCAAAATTATACCTAGCAACTGCAAGTTTATCTAAAGAATTATTTTTTTTATCCCTGTAGAAAACCAATATAGTTCTTCTTCTTGCATTTAGCCACTCTGCTGGAAGCATTGTTTTTAACACTGGATCTTCATTATACTCTCTTGAGATTAAAATCCACATATCAATACCAGTTTTATCCATTAGTTCAGGTAGTACATTTTCAAACCTGTTTTTTAGAATTTCATTGATTTTTACTGCACGGTTTTTTTCGCTTAAAATTTGGGAATTCAAGGAAAATGATGTGAGAAAAAATAAAATAATAATTTTTTTCATAATCTATTATTAAAGTATATTTATAAGCTTAGTAAATTTAAACATTATCAATTAAGAAAAATTATTATCGATATGAAAAAAAAGTTTTTAGTGTTAAAAATTTTATTGGTTGCATCTTATTTTAATACATATTCCCAGAGCTATTTAAATATTGATTGGGACAGTGATAAAAAAATTTCATTTCCATCTGATAATGACTTATACGGAATCTTTAACAATCACTATGTAGAGTATTTTAAATCCAAATTTACTGAGGAAGTTTATATTTATGAAACACGTCATACAAAAACGAAAATTAATAGAATAAACAACACGCTGGACAATGAAATTATAATATCCAAGATTAATATCTCTAAAATTGTTGATGTTAGGGCGAAAATTATTAATCAAGACACCATCATTAGCTATAGTTTTGACGAAATGAAAAAAATGATTAACATTGATGATTCTGACGAAAATTATAATAATTACAAACTACCAAATTTAAATGAAGAAGACATCGTTGAAATTATGTATACCGTTAAAAAAGATTTTAATTTCAACGGTAATAAAATAATTGAAGAATCATACCCTATTTTAATCTCTAAGTTCATTTTAATTGAAAATAATTTTAAATCAAATATTAAAATTTATAATTCTAATAATTCTTTTGTCTCTGATATAATTTTTGACGGAAAAAAAAGTAAACAAATAATTTTTAATAATCTTAATGCCACAGCTAACGAACAATATTCTACTCCGTTAGCTAATAAAATTAAGATTTCTTATCAGTGCTACGAAAATAGAGATGATGTGTCTCAAATTGAATACTGGGGAAATTTGGTTCAAAATGTAAGCGAACTCTTTTTTCCTAAAACATTTCGTGAAAAGGCTAAAGAAATTTTAAGAGAAATCAAACATGGGTATGTGAAAATTCCCGGGAATGAACTTAAAATTGCTAATGCGATTGATGAATATATAAAAAACAATTTTGTTATTTCAGATGAAGATGATCCGAAGCTTAACGATATTGAATACATATTAAATAATAAAATTTCTAATGATTTTAGTATAATTCAGGTATATTCAAGTCTTTTTAAGGAGGCAAATATTGAATATGAGGTTGCAATAAGTTGTAACAGATATTTTTTAAAATTTGATCCGGAACTTTTTGATCCAAATCAATTAAGAGAGTTTTTAATTTTCTTACCCAATCAAGAAAAATACATTAGTCCCAACAGAGTTGAATATCGAGTTTCTGAGGCTCCTGAAGATCTATTGGGAAACTATGGAATATTTATCGATAAAGACTTGGATTATTATTTTAGTGAAATCACACTGTTTGATCAAGATTTCAGTCAGATAAAAAAGAACATTGAGGTCAATATTTCGAGAAATTTAAATAAAATAAAAATTGATGAAAGTAGGTCGTTTAGTGGATATTGGGCAATTACAAACAGAAACTATATTTATTTGTCTGAGACTGAAAAAACCGATTTTTTGGTTGATTTTTTTACTATAAATGGTCTCGATAATAAAAAGGTAAGCAAGTACAATATCAAAAATTTCGATCTTTCACATAATGCCTTTAATACACCACTTGAAATAACCTCAACCATATCAACTTCAGACTTAATTGAGGAAAAAGAGGGATTAACCTACTTAAAAATCGGAAAAGTAATAGGGCTACAGAGTAATTTATTTGAAGAAAAAGAAAGAATCAACCCTATTGAAATTAACTTTCCAAATTCATATGATTATAATATTGAAGTAAATATACCTCTAGGATATAGAATCGTGGATTATGGTAAATTAAATAAATCTAAAGAATACTTTTCAGTTGACGGAAATTCTTCTGCTAAATTTCTGTCTAAAGCAATTGTAAATGGAAATAAATTAAAGATTAACATAAAAGAATACTACAAAGAATTGAGGTACAATAAAAAAAGATATCAAGAATTTAGGCAGGTCATTAATACAGCTGCAAAATTTTACGAATCTTACTTATTACTAGAAAAAATTTAAATTTTTCCTAGTAGTTTCCCCTTCCAGTCTGACCAACCATATTTATTTGCAAAAACCAGTAAAATAGCTGGAAAAAAAACCAATACAGGGACTAGTACTTCCCCTAAAGGCAGGGTTTCTGGATTAGAAATATCTTTAAGCACTGAATGTGTTTGCAGAGCTGTCCAATCAGCTGTGACAAGTAGTGCTGCTACCAAATTATTTGCTGCATGCCAACCCAGAGCGAGTTCTAACCCCTCATCCATTAAAGTCATTATACCAGCAAATAATCCAGAGCCAATATAAAATACAAAAACAACGTTACCAAATTTCGCAATTTCAGGATTAGCATAATGCATCAATCCAAAGGCTATTGAAGTTAATATTAACGGCAACCATCTATTTCCGCTTATTACCCCGATTCCTTGCATCAAATAACCTCTGAACAAATATTCTTCAGCAGATGTTTGTATAGGTAGTAAAGTAATTGCTATTAAAAATAGAATAAGAAATTGTTCATACTTAAAGTTCCATTCATAATTTTCTGGTGAAATAAACAGATAATCTGTAAAAATCATAAATGCACTTATGGATCCCCAAAGGGCAAAAGAAAAAAACACCCTATTCCAATCAATCTTTTCTCTTGACGTAGTTAAATCTTTTATAGAATTCTTGTGTATAAATTTTGTAGCAAAAAATACTGCTAAAATCATCCCAACAAATGGTAATAACATTAAAAAAAGATTCTGATTTGGTTCTAATACACTCATAATAGCGACAATATCGTTAGATGCTATTTTTGCCATTAACTCCTCATCACCAAATGCTTTTGATGCTAAAATTAAACCATGAGGAATAGAGAATATAAAAATAGTCAAAGGGACTATTAATACAACTGTCACAATGTATCCCCACCAACTTTCTCTGTTGTCAATTACTTGTTTTATATACATTTTATTTTCTTTTGATTGCTAATGTAGTAAGTTTTCCTAATGAAATCAGATTATTTTGTTGATCAGAAACTCTAACCTCCCATATTTGCATTGTTCTACCCATGTGAATATTAGTTGCTTTTGCATATACAAATCCTTCGCTGACACTTTTTACATGATTAGTTGAAATCTCAATGCCTCTTATTGACATTTCACTATCTTTTATAAAATATTTAGAGGCAAAACTTCCAGCAGTTTCAACCAATGCAGCAGTTGCTCCTCCGTGAAGTATACCAGCTGGCTGATGTACTTCGGACGTAACAGGCATTTTACAAATAACATAATTATCACCAATTTCGGTAAATTCAATTTTCAAAGTTTCCATTAATGTATCGGAACTCATTTTATTTACCTCATCTAGAATTTCGGAATTATTCAAAATAATATAATTTTTTCAAATTTAAACAAAAAAAGGGTGCTGTCAAAAGCACCCTTTTTTAATTTTGTTCATTACAAATTACTCCTTGACTTCTTCAAAATCTACGTCTTCTACATTATCAGAATTTTCAGCTGACTGTTCTCCTGCAGGCTGCTGTGCCTGACCCTGTTGATTCTGTTGAGCTTTATACATTTCTTCACTTGCTTCTTTCCAGGCTTCATTTATCTTTTCAAGAGCAGGATCAATCTTCTCTATATCTTTACTTTCAAATGATTTTTTTAGCTCCTCAAGTGCCTCCTCAATTGGTTTCTTTTTGCCATCAGACAATTTATCACCAAACTCATTTAATTGTTTCTCAGTTTGAAAAATCATCGCATCTGCGCTATTTAATTTATCAACTGTTTCTTTAGCTTTTGCATCAGCATCAGCATTAGCTTCAGCATCTTTCTTCATTTTTTCAATTTCCTGTTCAGTTAACCCTGAAGACGCTTCAATTCTTATATTTTGCTCTTTTCCTGTGGCTTTATCCTTTGCAGTAACATTTAGAATGCCGTTTGCATCAATATCAAAGGTTACCTCAATTTGAGGAACACCTCTTGGTGCTGGTGGTATATCTGCTAGCTGGAATCTACCTATTTCCTTGTTATCAGGATACATAGGTCTCTCTCCTTGAGCAATTCTAATATCTACGGCTGGTTGATTATCTGCTGCAGTTGAAAAAACTTGTGACTTTTTGGTCGGAATGGTTGTGTTTGCTTCAATTAACTTTGTCATCACATTACCCATAGTTTCGATACCAAGAGATAATGGAGTAACATCTAATAATAAGACATCCTTAACATCACCAGTGAATACACCTCCCTGAATTGCAGCACCTACAGCGACAACCTCGTCTGGGTTTACCCCTTTACTTGGTTTTTTACCAAAAAACTTCCCAACAGCATCTTGAACCGCAGGTATCCTGGTTGATCCACCTACAAGGATAATTTCATCAATATCAGATTTACTTAGACCTGCAGCTTTTAGTGCAGTTTTACATGGATTTATTGTTCTTTTAACCAAATCATCAATTAGTTGTTCAAATTTAGACTTAGAAAGGGTTCTAACTAGATGCTTTGGTCCACTATCAGTAGCTGTAATATAAGGTAAATTGATTTCTGTTTGAGCAGAAGATGATAATTCAATTTTTGCTTTTTCAGCTGCTTCCTTAAGTCTTTGTAAAGACATAGGGTCTTTTCTCAAGTCAATACTCTCATCTTTTTTAAACTCATCTGCTAACCAGTCAATAATTTTTTGATCAACATCATCACCACCTAAATGAGTGTCACCGTCTGTTGATAACACCTCAAAAACTCCATCTCCTAATTCTAGAATCGAAACATCATGTGTTCCTCCACCAAAATCAAATACAACGATTTTTTGATCTTGTCCTTTTTTATCTAGCCCATAAGCTAAAGCAGCTGAGGTTGGCTCGTTGATAATTCTTTTTACTTTCAATCCAGAGATTTCTCCAGCTTCTTTTGTTGCTTGTCTTTGAGCATCATTAAAATATGCAGGAACAGTAATTACTGCTTCCTCAACACTGGCACCTAAATAGTCCTCAGCAGTTTTTTTCATTTTTTGTAAAATCATAGCTGATAATTCCTGAGGGGTATATAACCTGCCGTCAATGTCAACTCGTGGGGTATCGTTGTCCCCTTTTACAACTTTATAGGGTACTCTATCGGCTTCTTTTTTAGATTCTGAAAACTTATTACCCATAAATCTTTTAACAGAATAAACAGTTTTGGTTGGATTTGTTACCGCCTGTCTTTTGGCGGGGTCACCAACTTTAATCTCTCCACCTTCAACAAATGCTATTACAGATGGCGTAGTTCTCTTACCCTCTGCATTAGGAATTACAACTGGCTCATTTCCTTCCATAACAGAAACACATGAATTTGTTGTTCCTAAATCTATTCCGATTATTTTACTCATAATTTTTAATTTTAAATTCGTTTAATAAATGTCAATGATTATGCCATTGGGTTTTTTTTACATTTTTGTCAGTATAATATAAAAATTCATGACATAATGTCTTGCTTTATATTGATTTACTGGTTAATTATATTTAGAAATAAAAAAATATTTTGCAGTTGATATAATTTATTACATTTACAAACTACTTTTTAAAAGCATTAATGAATAAAAAAATATACAAAAGAGTTACGGTTAAGTCTCTTCAAGAAATGAAAGATAATTCAGAAAAGATTTCTATGCTTACCTCTTATGATTATACTTTAGCCGGTATTGTTGATAAATCTGGAATTGATGTAATTCTAGTAGGTGATTCAGCTAGTAACATAATGGCTGGGCATGAAACAACCCTTCCGATTACATTAGATCAAATGATCTATCATGCCTCTTCGGTAATTAGAGCAGTTGAAAGAGCTTTGGTTGTTGTAGACTTACCTTTTGGAACTTATCAAAGTGATTCACAAGCTGCTTTAGAATCTGCTATCAGAATTATGAAGGAAAGCGGGTCTCATGCTGTTAAACTTGAAGGTGGTAAACAAATTAAAGATTCAATTAAAAGAATTATTAAAGCAGGTATTCCAGTCATGGGCCACCTGGGTCTTACACCTCAGTCAATATATAAATTTGGAACTTACACAGTTAGAGCCAAAGAGGATAAAGAAGCTAATCAACTGATTGAAGATGCTCATTTATTAGAAAAAATTGGTTGTTTTGCTATTGTTTTAGAAAAAGTGCCTAGCAAATTAGCCGAAAGAGTCGCTAAAGAAGTTAACATTCCGATAATAGGAATAGGCGCAGGAGGAAATGTTGATGGTCAAGTTCTAGTTCTACATGATTTGATTGGAATGACAAAAGAGTTTAATCCAAGATTTTTAAGAAGATACATGAATCTTCATGACGAGATTGTTAATGCAATCTCAAATTTTTCTGATGATATTAAATCAGGTGATTTTCCAAATAAAAACGAACAGTACTAGAATTGGAAAAAAGAATTTCCGATAAAAATAACCTACATATTCTTTTTGAGGACAATCATATCATTGCAATTAACAAAAGATGTGGTGATATTGTTCAGGGTGATAAAACTGGTGATACTCCCCTGTCAGAAATTATTAAGTTATTTATTAAAGAAAAATATAAAAAACCAGGAAATGTTTATTTAGGTGTTCCTCACAGACTAGATAGACCAACTTCAGGGGTTTTAATCTTTGCCAAAACATCAAAATCACTTACAAGATTAAATAAATTATTTAAAGAAGGTAAGATTGAAAAATATTATCTTGCTATTACTAAAAATAAACCAAAAAAAACTGAAGACACACTGATACACTGGTTAAAAAAGAATGAAAAAACTAATAAATCAATTCACTTTATTAATGAAACAGAAAAAGCAAAGAAAGCTGTCATGCATTATAAGATAATAAAGGAATTAGACAGGTATTTTGTTCTAGAAATTAAACTTGAAACAGGGAGACACCATCAGATAAGATGTCAATTAAAAGCAATCGGTTGTCCTATTAAAGGAGACCTCAAATATGGTTATGACAGAAGCAATAGTGACGGAGGAATAGATTTGCATGCAAAAAAAATTATTTTTGAACATCCAGTAACTAAAATATTAACAACAATAAAGGCCCCCTTAAGAAACACAAAAATTTGGAGTGCAATAAAATAAATTATTATGAATATTGATCAATTATACGATAATCAACTAAATTTCATTAATACTCACCAAAAGATAAGTGTTGAAGAAAGATTAAAGTATTTAAAAAAGCTGAAAAATGAAATCAATATAAATGAAGAAAATATTTATAATGCGCTAGATTTAGATTTAAGTAAACCTAGATTTGAAACTTATGCTACTGAAATTGGTTTTCTAATTAATGAGATAGATTTATTTATAAGGAAGTTAAAAACCTGGGCAAAACCACATAATGTTACTCCTGCATTAATGAATTTTCCCTCGAAGGATTATATTATTTACGAGCCATATGGGAAGGTTTTGGTTATATCCCCCTGGAATTATCCATTTCAATTGGCTTTACTTCCAGCAATGTCAGCTTTTGCAGCAGGAAATAATGTTGTATTAAAACCTAGTGAACACACACCAAATACATCAAGTTTAATAAAAAAAATTATCGAAAAAGTCTTTCCAAGTGAACTAATGTGTGTTGTTGAGGGTGATGCAAAAATAGCTTCTCAATTATTAGAGAAAAAATGGGATTATATCTTTTTTACAGGCAGTGTAAATATTGGAGAAATTGTAGCTGTTTCCGCAGCAAAAAGTTTAACGCCCTACACTCTTGAATTAGGCGGGAAAAGTCCTGCAATAATAGATAGAGACACTGACCTAAAATTGGTAAGTAAAAGAATTGTATGGGGAAAGTTTTTAAATTCTGGTCAGACTTGTGTTGCCCCTGATTATCTAATTGTTCATAAATCAATAAAAGGTAAATTAATAAAAGAATTGATCGATAGAATTGAACTAACTTTTGATAAAAATTTTGATAATACATCAGATATTACTGCCATTGTCAATGAAAAAAATTTTAATAGACTAACAGAGTTAATCAACGAAAACAAAATTATCTACGGAGGTAAATCAGATCGAGAAAATCGCTATATTTTTCCTACTATTCTCGATAGCCCAAAAATGGACAGCAATATAATGAAAGAAGAAATTTTTGGTCCAATTCTTCCAGTCTTGAGTTTTGAAAAATTGGAAGATATTGATAACATAATTAATAAAAATCCAAATCCACTAGCACTTTATGTTTTTTCAAATAACAAAAAATTTACCGACACTGTTATAAATCGCTACTCATTTGGTGGAGGCTCAATTAATGACACAATAGTTCATCTTGCCAATTCTAGATTACCTTTTGGGGGAGTTGGTAACAGCGGCATAGGTTCTTATCACGGAAAATTAAGCTTCGAATTGTTTTCTCACAAAAAATCGATTGTTAACAGATCAACTTGGTTTGATAACAACTTGAGGTATGCACCTTATAAAAATAAATTAAGTCTGTTGAGAAAGCTTATGAAATACCTAGGTTAGCTATACAATTTTAAATTTTATCTTATCTCCTTGTTTTTTTTGTGAAAGAATACTAATCGATAGTTCATTAATTTGCATAATTCTTGGGTAACCTCCTGAAACCTGACCATCCTTCATTAGCGCAATCATCTTTCCAGAAGGAGTCAATTGAATGGTTCCAGGGATAACAGGTGATGTAATTATGGAAAAATTATTAGGTGAAAGTCCGTTTTCAAAAAAATAACCCATTCTATTATTACTTGAAACAACAAAATATTCTTCATTCAATAATTGAATATCTTTATTATTAATAATATTAAACTCTGGACCTGGAGTAACTTCAATTGAACTTTTAAAAATAGATTCTGTATAAATCAAACCTGCGTAATCCAAATTATTTTTTTTTAAAAAATTAAACTTATCTCCTTTTTCAACTATTATTTTTGGAGTTAAATTTTCATAAAAACTTAAACTATTCAAAATTGAATTGACGCTGAAACCACCAGAAATTGCCAAATAAACTCGAAATCCTTTCAATGCTTTTCCAAAATTTAAAATATCCCCTTTTTTTACATCAATCTTATTGTTATTTACAATTGATTTATTATTAAGGGTAATCTCAAAGATTGCCCCAGATATAGCTATTGAGGTGTCTGAATGAAAAGCAAACCTACCTCCCATCATTGTTATTTCAAATACTGCCTCATCATTAGAATTACCAACTAGCGAGTTTGCATTACATGCTGAAACAGAATCCATATATCCAGATGATGGTACACCATACTTTGAGAACCCATATCTACCAGAATCCTGTATTGTTATATGAAATCCTGAATCCAATACTTCAATCATTATATTCTGTTTTTTTAATTTTAAATTCTGAGTTTTTAATTGAATTTTCAATCAAAATAAATTCATCTAAAGATATAGGTCGAAACTTTACGTAATTGGCAACGGGAATTATTACAGGTTGATTAAAATTTGAAGTATTAAATAAATTAACTGGTGTTTTACCGATTACATACCACCCACCCGGCGAATCTGTGGGATAAATCCCTGTTTGAGCTCCCCCAATTGCAACAGATCCTTTTACAATACGTCTACTAGGTGTAGATTTTCTGGATATAATTAATCTATTATCAAGTCCTCCTAAATACATAAACCCAGGTAAAAAACCATACATGTGTAAATAATAAATCTTTGAACTATGAATCTCAATTATCTCATCCTTAGACAATGATATTTTATTTGAATAGTCCTCTAAATCAGATGAAAACTGCTTTTCATAACAAACTGGAATTTCCCAAACTGACTTTTTTGTAGGATGAATACTTTTAAGTTTATTGTGAATTTCAAGAAACGAATTACAAATTTCCTCGTAATTGTCAATTTCTGTTTTGAATATTATAAGTAATGAACAATATCCTTTTCTTAGCTCTAAAATATTCGGATTTTTTAATATAGCATTACTAAACGAATTAATTTGTGTTGAAATTTCAATTGAAATTTTTGCTGGCCAATTAACAAGAATCGAATCTAAACTGTAACGGAAAAAGTTTATCTTAAATTTTTGCATTATATAATTTATTTAATCCTTTAAGACAATCAAGTATATTTGGACTATCACCATGGACACAAAAGGTATCAGCTTTCAAAAAAATTTTTTTTCCAAAAGCAGATATTAAATATCCATTATTTATTAAACTATTTATTCTTTCAAACATTAATTCGGAAGAGTTAATGATAGCATTTGCTTTTGTTCTTGAAACAAGGGTGTTGTCATTATTATAGTTTCTATCCAAAAAAATTTCCTTTCTAATATTAATATTATTTTCAATAGCAAGTTTCTCAATTAAACTACCAGAAGGAACATATAAGATAGCATCATTATAATACTCTGAAATAATTTCTACTATCAACATAGCTAAATCATAATTGTTAGCACTTAAATTATAAAGTGCCCCATGAGTTTTTATATGATCTAGCTGATATTCAAGATCATCCAAAATTTCCCTTAGTGAATTAACCTGTTGAATCAATGACTTTGACAATTCTTTATTTGAAATATTCATAGCTTTTCTCCCAAAACCAATTTTGTCTGGGTAAGAGGGATGAGCTCCTATTTTAACTTTGTTTTGCATAGCAATTTCAGCAGCTTCTTTCATGGTATTATAATTACCAAAGTGACCTCCACATGCAATACTGCAAGACGATAAAAAGGGCATTATATATCTTTCAATATTTAAACCCTCCCCTAAATCAGCATTTAAATGAACATCAATCATTGTATGAAAACTTTTATTATACTTCTGTAGCAAAGTAGAAGACAAAAACAAATGACAATTACCCCTATAATATTTTGAAAAGTTGAATTACTATTCTTTTTCAATAATTTAATATTATTCGCTAAAAACATCAAAAAGACAACAATCAATGGAAGAAGTATACCATTTGTAATCTGTGCAAATTTTATAATTTCAATTGGGCTAATTCCTATTGAAGAAAAAATCACACCAACCAATAAAACAACTACAGCAATAAATTTAAAATAAGTTGATTTTCTACTTTCCTCTAATCCCAAGCAACCACATACAACATATGCGGCTGCAATTGGAGCCGTAATCGAGCTTGTTAACCCAGCAGAAAGCAGGCCAATTGCTACTACATATTTTGAGAAATTTCCATATAGTGGCTCTAAGCCATACGCTAAATCAACAGCGTTTAATATATCGGTTTTTTCAAGACCAGCAGATGTTAAAAGAATACATAGTGATATAAGCCCTCCAACTAAAATTGAAATAATTGTATCGAAATTTGCATTTTTTAAATCCCCTTTATTTTTCCATTTGCCATTTACAAGGGCTACATGTAAAAAAATATTATACGGAACTACAGTAGTTCCAATTAGACCAGCGATTATTAGAATACTGCCTGGTGGAAAATAAAAAAAACTTGAAAATGAAAAAAGAGAACCAAAATCAACACCAACAACTAATACTGTAAATACAAATGATAAACTCATTACTAAAACCAGTATAATTAGTATTTTTTCTAAAATCCTATTATTGCCATTAACAATCAGCATTAATGCTATAAAACCAGAAAACAAACTGAATATATTAATGTTACTGTATTGTAAATTACTCCCATAGATAAGCTCAAAACCCATAACAGCACCGCTTATATTACCTGCTTCATATGCTGTATTTCCAATAAATATTGCTGAGATTACGAGAAGAATTGATGAATATTTTAAGAATTTATTGTCAAATTGATTTTTAATTAGATTGGATAAAGATTTTTTTGTACTCATACCAATCCTGACTGCTGTTAATTGAATAAATAAAGTAAGAAGGACAGAAATAAGTAATGCCCAAATTAAACTATATCCAAATTTAGCCCCTGCTAATGAGCACATTGTTACTGTTCCAGGACCTATAAAAGCTGCAGCAATTACAGAACCTGGACCAATGTTTTTTAATCTTTGACTTATATTATTTGTGATATTCAATATTCAACAAGTTTTTTGATTCATTATTTATACTGAACCTGTCATCTAACCTCATTCCAACAATCCAGATAATTTTATCATCACCATTGACTAAAATTAGCTTAGATGATTTATCTATCTCCCCTATGTTATTATCCTTTAAAAACTTACCAACTTTTTTTGACCCATTCATCCCATAGGGAAAAAAATAATCACCATGATTAATACATCTTAATACTACAGGAAATATAAGCTTATCCTTATCAACTGTAACAATATTTAAATTGTTCTTTTCAATTTTACTTACATCAGTAAAAGATAAGGAGGTTCCGTTTTCAAAACTTATATTATTTATCAATTTTTCAATAATAAATTTTCTGTCACTGATTTGATTAATCTCTCTTAATACCAACTTGTTTTTGTGCCTAAATAATACATATGATTTACTAAAAATTTTTTTTCCTGATTCTCCGTCAATTAAATTCAATATTTTGTCCCAATCAACAAATCCATAATCTCTTAGGAAGTAGTAAAGAAATGAATCTTTATCAATATGCTCTAAATCTGAAATATTTAATGAAACCTCGTTTTTATTGTATTCAAGTAATTCACTTTTTAGCTCATTAATTTTCTGATGAATTAATGAATTAGACATTTTCAAGTAATTTAAAGTATTTCTAAAATTTTTAATAAAATTACCCTCTAATTCATCAAACTCTGGAATGATTTTATTTCTAATTTTATTTCGTAAATACGAATTTGATTTATTTGAAGAATCCTCCCTCCAGGTTAATTTTTTATTTGTAGCAAATTCTAAAATATCTCTCTTTTCAAATTCAATTAAAGGCCTTTTAATTTTACCATTTAACATAGGCACTCCGGTTAAGCCATCTAAACCAGAACCTCGAGAGATATTGATTAGAAAACTCTCTAATGAATCATTTAGATGATGTGCGGTTAAAATATGTTTAATATTTAAGCGTGAGGATATCTCATCAAAAAAATCATATCTTAAATCTCTGGCAATCATTTGAATTGAACTTTTTGAAGTTTCCTTAATTTTTTTTGTATCAAAAGATTTTGAATAGAATTCAATGGAATTTTGCTTACAAAGTTTTTTTACAAACTCTTCATCTCCATCACTATCTTCTCCTCTCAACTTAAAATTACAATGAGCAACAACAAAGTTTTTGTTTACAGAAAGCATTAAGTTAAATAGCACAACACTGTCTACACCACCAGAACAACATACAATGCTTTTTTCCTTTTGCAGAAAAGGAAATTGATCTTTAATGTAAGATTCAAATTTTGATAGCATTTCACTTGTTTAAAACAAAGATATAGAAATGTACAGAATAAGGTTTATATATGAATCGCTCTATCTTCGGTTGCAGCAAGCGCGGCCTCCTTGATAGCTTCTGAGAAGGTTGGATGCGCGTGGGATATTCTGGCTATATCCTCAGCAGATGCCCTGTATTCCATAGCTACAACAGCTTCAGAAATAAGATCAGCACACCTTGCACCAATCATGTGGATACCTAAAATTTCATCAGATTCAGCATCAGCTAAAATTTTGACAAAACCATCCAAATCAGAACTGGCCCTACTTCTTCCCAATGCTCTCATTGGAAATTGGCCTAATTTGTAATTTTTACCATTAGCTTTTAATTCTTCTTCAGTTTGACCAACTGAAGCAACTTCAGGCCATGTATAAACAACACCTGGAATTAAGTTGTAATTAATATGTGGTTTTTGACCTGCAATATGTTCAGCAACATAAACTCCCTCCTCTTCGGCTTTATGAGCCAACATCATACCTTTAACAACATCACCAATTGCATGTATGTTATGAACGCTTGTCCTTAAATTATTATCAACTTCTATTCTTCCATACTTATCAGTAGTAATACCAACTTTATCTAAATCTAAACCTTCAGTATATGCACTTCTTCCTACAGAAATCAAACAATAATCTCCTTCAAAAGTTATTTTTTCTCCTTTCTTATTTTCAGCCGAAATAATCACATCATCTCCGTTTCTTTCTATAGAAGTTACTTTGTGAGAGGTGTTAACTTTAACTCCACTTTTCTTAAAAACTTTGGTTAATTCTTTAGATAAGCTAGAATCCATATTTGGAATAATTCTATCTTGATATTCTATAACCGTGACCTTAGAACCAAGCCTATTATATACCTGCCCTAGCTCAAGACCTATAACTCCACCACCAATTACAACCAAGTGTTTTGGAACCTCTTTTAATTTTAGAGCCTCAGTTGAAGAGATAATTCTTTCACCATCAAAATCTACAAACGGTAATTTAGTTGGCTTGCTTCCTGTTGCAATAATGATATTTTTACCATTTATAACTTTGGATTTACCGTTGTTTTTAATTTCAACTGTTGTTGAGTCTTTAAATGAACCTAATCCATTGAAAACAGTGACTTTATTTTTGTTCATTAAATATTCTAGCCCCTTTGTTGTTTGTTCGACAACCGATGATTTTCTAGACATCATTTTATCAAGATCAAGTTTAATCTTACCCTCTATTGAAATTCCATGGTCATCAAAATTGTGAAGAGCATTTTCATAATGATGAGATGAATCCAATAAAGATTTACTTGGAATACAACCGACATTTAAACATGTTCCACCCATGGTTGAATATTTTTCAACCAACGCTGTTTTCATTCCAAGTTGAGCGGCTCTGATTGCTGAAACATATCCGCCAGGACCAGAACCAATAACAATGACATCAAAAGAACTCATACCACATAAATTTAGGATTCAAAAATACAAATATTTAAATGTTAAAATAATTTTTAAACTATTAAAATTGATTTTGGTAAATTAGTGAAAAATACAAACTAAATATATTCTTAAATTTAATGAAATCTAAACCAGCAAATAATATTCAAGACCTTCAGTTTTTTGGAGAATTTGGCGGAGTCAATCCTTCAATCTCAGATTCCTCAACTTACACATTTTTGTCTGCAAATTCAATGAGTGAGACTTTTGAGGGTAATATGGAAGGTTGTTATCTTTATTCTAGAAACTCTTCACCCAGTAATCTTTATTTAGAAGAGGCCTGTGCCGCATTAGAAGGCACTGAAGCTGCAAATGTTTTTTCATCTGGAATGGGAGCAATAACGGCTACAATTTTACAATTATGTAAGTCCGAAGACCATATTATTTCTAGTAGAACGGTTTACGGGGGTACATACGCATTTCTAAAGAATTTCACACCACAACTAAAGATTGAAACAACATTTGTAGACATAACATCACTGGATGATATCAATAATTCTATCAAACCAAACACAAAAATTATTTATTGCGAAGTATCATCTAATCCATTACTTGAAATTGCTGATTTAGAAGAGATTTCAAAAATTGCCAAAAAAAACAATATAAAATTAGTTGTTGATAATACTTTCACACCATTATCTGTATCCCCAGCTAAATTTGGTGCAGATGTAGTAATTCATAGTTTAACAAAATTTATTAACGGAACAAGTGATACTATTGCAGGAGTCGTTTGTAGTAGCAAAGAATTTATTCACTCACTTAGAGATGTTAATGATGGAGCATTTATGCTAATGGGAACAACAATGGATAGTTTAAGAGCTGCTTCAGTTCTAAAGAATATGAGAACACTTCATATAAGAATGAAAAAACACAGCGAAAATGCAATGTATCTAGCTGAATCTTTTGAAAAAGATGGAATTAAAGCTGTTTATCCTGGATTAAAATCTCACCCCTCTCACAAGATTTTTTCAAAGATGATGAATAAAGAGTATGGTTATGGAGGAATGGTAACCATTGACGCAGGTAGTTTAGAAACTGCAAATAAATTAATGGAAAAAATGCAAGATAAAAACTTAGGATATTTAGCGGTGAGCTTAGGATTTTATAAAACTTTATTTTGCGCACCTGGCTCTTCAACTTCATCAGAAATTTCTGAAGAAGAGCAAGGAAAAATGGGATTAAGCGAAGGTTTAATCAGATTTTCGGTTGGACTTGATCAAGATATTTCAAGGACATATGAAGGGATAAAGAAATGCCTTAAAGAATTCAACCTGATTTAAATGGAAATTAAACCATCTGAAATTAGCTTAAAAAAATCATTAGCACCTGTTGTATTATTGATTTCGTTATTATTTTACAACATCATATTTTTTGAAAATAATGACTGGCTTGGTGATTACACTTATCACTATATCTTAATATTTACCTCCTCACTAGCCGCAATACTTGGAATCTCTGAGGGTACTCAGATTAATTTTATAATTAAAAAAATATTTTCAAGTATAAAGAGTATTAGTAGTCCGATAGTAATTCTTCTTTTAGTTGGAGCTCTTGCTGGAACATGGAAAGTTAGTGGAATTATACCAGCAATGGTATACTATGGATTAAATCTAGTAGATCCAGCAATATTCCTACCCTTAACATTAATCGTCTCAACTCTCGTTTCTTTAACCACAGGTAGTTCATATACAACGTCTGCAACTGTTGGAATAGCACTAGTAGCTGTTGGAATAGCATTTAACATTCCTGCTGGAATGACTGCTGGTGCAGTGATTTCAGGAGCTTATTTCGGTGATAAAATGTCTCCTTTAAGTGACACTACTAACCTTGCTCCAGCTATGGCAGGTACAGACCTTTATTCTCATATTAGATATATGACATATACTACAATCCCTACATATATTATAACCTTAATAGTTTTTATTATTTTAAGCTACTCACTTGATATCAGCTTAATAGGCGAAATGAGTGATATTAATTCCCTTTCCGATACAATAAGTAATGACTTTTATATATCTCCAATATTATTTGTTGTTCCTGCCATTGTTATCCTTCTTGCATTTTTAAAAGTTAAACCAGTAATTGCATTAAGTGTTGGGATATTTAGCGCAATTATATTTTCAATTATATTTCAAAATAATATTCTAAGTAGTATTGATTCGTCAACTCTTAATTCATTGGTAAAAGCTGTTTTTACGGATACAAGTATCCCAACAGAAAATTTAAGAATTCAAAGATTGTATGACTCAGGAGGAATGAAGGGTATGCTATGGACAATTTACCTTACCATTAGTGCAATGATATTCGGTGGATCAATGGATGGTATCGGAGCTCTTAAAAAAATCACAAACTTTCTTTTAAGTAAAGCGAAAACAACATTTGGTTTGTTTGCAAGTACAGCGATAAGTTGTCTCGGAATAAATGTTGTAGCATCAGACCAATATCTTGCCATTGTTATACCTGGAAAAATGTTTAAAGATGCATTTGAAGAAAAAAATCTATCACCTGTTAATTTAAGTAGAACATTAGAAGACACAGGTACAGTCACTTCAGCACTTATCCCCTGGAACACATGTGGAGCATATCATTATGGAGTTCTTGGTGTTTCTGTGACTGATTATTTTGTTTATGCAATTTTTAATTGGCTAAGTCCAATTACAACATTAATTTATGCAGCTCTTATGATAAAAATCAAGATGATTACAAATCATAAATTTTAATTAAAAAATTCATTCTTGCAGAAATGATTGTTAAATTGCAAACTATTATTCAAAAAGTTGCTAATGAAGCATATTTTTTCATTTTCAAAAAGTAAAGAAAAGAAAGAACTTTCTGGTGCTAAAAGATTGTTTATTGGCAGCTCACTGATCATCTTATCACTTTTTTTATTTATATCATTTGTCTCTTACTTTTTTACCGGTGAAATTGATCAAAGTAATCTAGCATACTTTACAGATATTAGCATATCAAATTCAAACTCTTTAGGGAAGATTGGTGCAATAATTAGTGATTTTTTTATTTACAGAGGATTTGGAGTTAGCTCCATAATCTTTTCATTTTTAATTTTTATAAGTGCGTTAAAAATATTGTTGGATCTTAAAAAAAGAAATATTACGAAAAATTGGCTTTGGGGTTTTTACTTAATTTTCCTTTTTTCAATATTTTTTGGGGTTGTAGATAAAGGAAATATATATTCAGGGATTATAGGATACGAAATAGTAAACTTTTTGGATATATATATAAGCTACTTAGGCATAAGTTTTTTATTAATTTTCATGTCTCTCGTCTATCTTACATTTAGGTTAAAATTCGGAGTAAATGATGTTCTAAAAATTCTAAAATATTTTCAAAATATAAATTTCAAAATATCCAAAAACACTGAAGTAACAAATGAATTTTCAGAAGAAAATTTTACTGAACAAATAGTTGATGAAATTGATGAGGTTGAAATTAATCAAGAAATTGAAGAAGAATTATCACAAGAAGAAAAAACATTAAAAGAAACCCTTCTGAAAAAAGAGGGTAATATAATAGATAAAGTTGGTATTGAAGTAGAGGAAATATTTGAAGAAAAATCTGAAATTGATAATCTATCTGATAAGCTAGTTGATGATTTTGGACAATTCGACCCGAAGCTTGAACTAAGTAAATTTCAATTTCCTAAGCTTAGCTTGCTAAAGCAATACGATTCTGAAAAAATTACCATTGATAAAGAGGAGCTTGAAGAAAATAAAAATAGGATTGTTGAAACATTAGCTAACTATAATATTTCAATTTCAAATATTAAAGCAACAATTGGTCCTACTGTTACCCTGTATGAAATTATACCAGATGCTGGGGTAAGAATTTCTAAAATAAAAAATCTTGAAGATGATATTGCTTTATCACTTGCAGCTCTAGGTATTAGAATTATAGCTCCAATCCCTGGAAAAGGTACAATAGGAATTGAAGTACCTAATAAAAAACCAACAGTAGTGTCAATGCACTCTGTTATTTCAGCTGAAAAATTCCAAAAATCTGAAATGGAGCTTCCAGTCGCTATCGGTAAAACGATAAGTAATGAAACACTGGTGTTTGATTTAGCTAGAATGCCTCACCTGTTAATGGCTGGTGCAACAGGACAAGGAAAATCTGTTGGATTAAATGCAGTTTTAACATCACTACTCTACAAAAAACACCCAGCTGAAGTAAAGTTTGTTTTAGTAGACCCTAAAAAGGTTGAGTTAACTTTATATAACAAAATTGAAAGACATTATCTTGCTAAGCTTCCAGATTCAGATGAAGCAATAATAACGGATAACAAAAAAGTTATAAATACATTGAATTCTCTCTGTATAGAAATGGATAACAGATATGAGCTGCTAAAAAATGCTACTTGTAGAAATATTGTTGAGTATAATAAAAAATTTAAAGACAGAAAGCTAAACCCAAATGATGGACACCAATTCCTTCCGTACATTGTACTTGTTGTTGATGAGTTTGCTGATTTAATTATGACTGCAGGAAAAGAAGTAGAAACCCCAATTGCGAGATTAGCACAATTAGCAAGAGCTATAGGAATTCACTTAATTATTGCTACACAAAGACCGTCAGTTAATGTAATTACTGGAGTGATAAAAGCAAACTTCCCAGCAAGAATTGCTTTTAGGGTAACATCAAAAATTGACTCACGAACAATTCTTGATGGATCTGGTGCCGATCAATTGATTGGACGAGGTGATATGCTATTCACACAAGGGAATGAGTTGATAAGAATTCAATGTGCATTTGTAGATACACCTGAAATTGAAGTTTTAACTGACTTTATTGGGTCTCAAAAAGCCTATGCAACAGCACATCAATTACCAGAGTATATAGGTGAAGAGGGTGGCACAAATCTTGATATTGATATTGAAGACAGAGATAAATTATTTAGAGAAGCTGCAGAGGTTTTAGTTATTGCACAACAAGGTTCAGCATCTCTTCTTCAAAGAAAACTTAAGCTTGGCTATAACAGAGCTGGAAGATTAATTGATCAATTAGAGGCAGCTGGGGTAGTAGGACCTTTTGAAGGTAGCAAAGCAAGACAGGTTTTAATATCAGACTTGCAATCACTTGACAATCTCTTAGAAAATGAATAAATAATAATTATGAAAAAGATTTTACTATTAATTATTGCTTTGAATGTAATTTTTGGATACTCTCAGGAAAATTCTGATGCTGAATTACTATTAAATAAAGTGTCAGAGAATATTAAAAGCTATGAAAATATATACATTAATTATGCATATACTCTGCAAAATATTGAAGAAGATATAAATCAAACAAACAACGGAAGTTTTGTTACTGAAAATAATAAATGGAGATTCGAAATGCTTGGCGTTACAAGAATATTTGATGGTAATAAATTATATTCAATAAGTCCTGATGACGAAGAAATAACTATTTCTAGCCAAGACCCAGAAGACGAAACAACTATAACTCCTAATAAAATGTTATATTTTTATGAGGATGGATACTACTTTGAAATGGCGGAATCCAGATTTGTTGGAAATGGTCAATTTAGAAAAAAAATTCAGTATGTAAAACTAATTCCAATGGATTCTGATGCAGAAATAAAATATATTTTACTTGGAATTGATACAGAATTCAATCAAATATATGAGGTCATAGAAACAGGAAAAAACGAAACAGTGACTACAATATCTATTGTTGATTTTGAATTTAATCTACCTCTTAATAGCAAATTGTTTGTTTTTGATAAGGAAAAGTACCAGAGCTACTATATGAATATTTTAGATTAGATTATTGAAAATTCTAGATCTCTACATATATAAATCTTATTTAAAAACATTAGCCAGTACATTTTGTATACTAATGTTAATTTTTTTACTTCAGTCAGTTTGGCTTTATATTTCGGAACTTGCAGGAAAAGATCTTGAACTAGACATAATACTCCAATTTTTGATAAATGTCTCTCCAAGACTAGTGATTTTGGTGTTACCGCTAACAATTCTACTTTCAAGTATTATGGTTTTTGGTAGTCTTTCAGAAAACTATGAATTTGCTGCTATGAAAGCAAGTGGCATATCACTTCAAAGATCAATGAAAAGCTTAATATTTTTTACTTTCTTTCTAGGTATTATTACTTTTTTCTTTTCAAATAATGTTGCTCCAATAGCAGAATATAATTTTCATAATCTGAGAAAAAATATTTCCAAAGTAAAACCTTCAATGGCAATAGCTGAAGGTCAATTTAGTCAGATTGGAGATTATAATATTAAAGTGAAAAACAAATACGGAGATGAGAGTAAACTTTTGGATGAGGTAATTATTCATCAGAAAAAGAACAAACCTGGAAACTTCACTGTAATTAAATCTAAAAAAGGGGAAATAATTTCTCAAGAAAACTCAGATGTTTTACAACTTAAACTTTATGAGGGAAACTACTATGATGAGGTTATTTCTGAGGATTATTCAAAAAAAATTAAAAAACCTTTTGTTAAAAGTTATTTCAAAGAGTACTTGATAAATATAGATATAGCATCCATAAACGACATAGACTTTAGTCAAGAAGACAATGTAAATAAGCACTCCATGATGAAGGTTAATGAATTAAGTGCTGCGATTGATTCTCTTACCGATAAAAAAATTGAGGATTTTGCTGTTATAAGTTCAAAAATGTTTAATAGATCAAATTTTAGGACAATTGACTATAATCTTAATTCCAAAGATGATGTCAACTATGAAAATGATAATTTGTTAAATCTTTTTCAACCAAAAAAACAAAAACAGCTTTACGATTTAGCAATAAGTTCTGTTAAAAGTACAATTAGTATTGTAAAATCAAATAAAACTATTCAATCATTTAGAGAACAAAACTTGAATAAACATGTGATGACTATGCATGATAAATTTTCATTAGGATTTGCATGTGTAATCTTATTCTTTATAGGAGCTCCACTTGGAACAATAATCAGAAAAGGTGGTTATGGACTACCGTTAGTGATTTCAATATTACTTTTTTTAGCTTATCATTTTTTGGGTATATTTTCAAAAAATCTTGCCGAGGATAGTAGTATAAATCCTATTTTAGCCAGCTGGCTTTCAACATTAATTATGTTACCTTTTAGTATTTACTTGACTTTTAGAGCTACAAATGATCAAAGTGTATTTAATTTTGGAGATAGCATTATTTCATTTTATAAAAAAATAGTGAATTATGTCAGAGGATAGATTTAAGTTGAATACAATTGAGTCTGCTATTAAGGATGTTAGGGATGGTAAAATTGTTATCGTTGTAGATGATAAAAACAGAGAAAATGAAGGTGATTTCCTAGCTGCAGCTGAGTTAATAACCCCGCAAATTATAAATTTTATGGCAACTCATGGCAGAGGTTTAATTTGTGCACCGATAACTGAAGATATTTCAAAAAGATTAGGTTTAAATTTAATGGTTGGTACAAACACGGATCCGCAAGACACGGCTTTCACTGTATCAGTTGATTTAAAAGGAAATGGAGTCACAACAGGGATTTCTGTCTCTGATCGTGCTGCAACAATCAAAGCTTTAATTGATAAAAAAACCAAGCCAAATCAATTTTCTAAGCCAGGTCATGTTTTTCCATTAGTTGCAAAAAATGGCGGAGTTTTAAGAAGAACTGGTCATACTGAAGCAGCAATTGATTTACCTAGACTTGCTGGTTTGCAACCTGCTGGTGTAATCGTTGAAATAATGAACGAAGATGGTACAATGGCTAGGATTCCAGATTTAATTAAGGTTGCTAAAAAATTTGACTTAAAAATTATTTCTATTGAAGATCTTGTTGGATATAGAATGGAACATGACTCTCTGATCGAAAAAGAAGAAGATTTTGAAATTAATACACGATACGGAAGGTTTAGGTTAAGAGCATACAAACAAACTACGAATAACAATATTCATATAGCTCTTACTAAAGGAAGCTGGGATAAGGGTGATGCTATTTTAACAAGGATCAACTCAAAGTCCGTTCATAATGATGTTTTAGGTACACTTACTTCAGATACAGAAACTTCATTATCAAATATGTTTGATATAATTAATAGTAATAAAGGAGCGATGATATTTATTAGTCCTGAACTTAAATCAATAGATACCTTAAAAAGATTAAAAATCTTAAGAAAAAATCAATCAGAAAATGAAATCGCCAAAGCTCCACTATTAAGTATGGATGATAGGGATTTTGGTATTGGAGCACAGATTCTTCATGATTTAGACATAACTAACCTTAAATTAATCACTAATTCAAAAGGTAAAAAAAGAGTTGGAATGATTGGGTATGGCTTAGAAATATCCGAGTATATTAATTTTTAGTAAAGGAAAACATCCATTTTAAATAATTAGGATCATTAAAAACATTGAACCAGCTTTCATGATTTACATTTTCATATAAAGTAAATTTTGGACTACCACCTTGTTCAATAATTGCCTTAACCATATTTATTGAAAGCTCAGGAAAAACAACGTCATCATCAGATCCATGAGCAACCCAAACTGGTGTTGTTTTTGCAAAATCTTTAACCCATCTAGGATTACCGCCACCACATATTAAAACTGCTGAAGCAAACATATTTGGTCTATTCTTTAATAATTCAAAGGATCCCATTGCCCCATTTGACAAACCGCTTAAATAAACTCTCTTATTGTCTATAAAGTCTTCTTTAATAAGGGAATCCATTAATTTAATAACTAATTGAAGTGATTTTGTCGGTTTTTGATTTTCTGCAAAAACTTGTCTTATTTCATTATTAGTCAAAAGTCTTGATGACCAATTATCGTCAAGAGGAGCTTGTGGAAAAATCACCACCGATTGATAATTATCATAATTGTTTTGATTTAAAAAAACCTTGTCAACATATTTTAATTGCAATTCATTATCATCTCCCCTTTCCCCGATACCATGTAAAAATAGTGTAAGAGGATATAATTTAGTTTTATTAAAATTCTTTGGATATAAAATTCTATAATTCAAAGACTGATCATTAGAATTAAAACTTTCAAAGTTTGGTAAAATTTCAACTTTTTGACAAGAAAAAACAATTAAAATTATGGTTGATAGTATGAACAGTCTAATAATCATTTTAATTGTTTTAATGAATATAACACAAATATTTTAAAGAGTTTTTTTGAACCAAAGAAAAACAAGCATATATTTGCATCCGTTATTGGAGGAATGGCAGAGTGGTCGAATGCGGCAGTCTTGAAAACTGTTGAGGGTCACACCTCCGG
>PABM01000023.1 GCA_002702745.1 Flavobacteriaceae bacterium
ACTCTAGATGTGATTTTCGGAAATGATGAAACAAATATCAAAACATACACAGGACACTTTAGCCTAAAAAGATAGTAGTGTATAATGAATTAAAAAATTGTTGATACACTAATTGTTACAGTTGTATTTTTTGAATTAAGATTAATCGGGTTTGTTAAGCCGGTATCATACATCCTTTTGTAGTTAGAAGATTCGATTTTAACAAATGACAAATCGATCGTAGTGTTTTTTAACATATAACCAACCCCTAAAGAGAATCCACTGGTAGAATCATCAATATTTTCAAATTCTGATACAGTTGACGAATTATATGGTGAATCCTCAATCATATAACCTGCTCTAAAACTTAATCTATCAGCAAGTATTTCAGTTCCAAACCTGTATGTATTAACGTCTTTAAGTCTTTGTGTAATTTCTTGATTTAGATTAGAAAAGTGTATATCATTTTTAGGTATAAATTTAATAGAACTATAATCTCTTCTAGAATAATCAAAACTGAATAAACCAAAATTCTTAAAAACTAATGCTGCACTTGCAGTAGTCTTAGAAGGTAATTTTAATGTGTAATCTTCATAAATATTAATAGCATTAGGATTTGTTACCAATAATGAAATATTATCATCTTCATCAATAATAGATGTTTCAAGATATTGACTAGTTTCTTCTGAGATAGTATACCAGGTTGGTGTATCATATGTAAAACCAAACCTCAAAATATTTGAAGCTTTAAATATCATACCAAATTGAGCAGAGAATCCCTCCCCAAATGTAGAAAGCCTGTTTTCAAAATATATTCCATTGACCCTAAATTGACCGGTATCACCATTATTATTTGTTTCATTGAGAATAGTATAATTATCATAATCAATAAAATGACTGTTTAAATTAACTCCAAAATATAAACTACTGTCATATTGAAACCCTAAGTTGAACGAAAGTTTACCATTGTAGCCTCTTGAAATTGAACTGTAGCTCTGGTTATAAGTTCCAGCAGGAACATTTGAATAATATGAACTGTTATCATCATTAAATTCAACTGGGTCAATAATAAAGGATTCATAGCCTAAAAAAGCCTGTTGATGCCCATAACCATAAACATTTCCAATATCAACATATGCATCTGAAATGCTTTCGTTTTCAAAAGCAGATATTTGATCTAACCTTAGACCATCAGCATTGTTTAAAAAATAACTATCAATCGAGTTGTTATTAGTTAAATTAAAAACTGAGTATTCGTTAAAATTATTCTTTGATTGATTGTATGAGACACCAATAGAAATTTTTTTCCATTTGTTATCACCGTCTAAATTTTCAAAGTTTATAACTCCGCCAATTTGATTTAAAGTAAAGTTACTTTTATCAAAATTATTTGATGAGCTTATTAGATTAGCCTGACCAGATTTATTATCCGTTCCAAAACTTAGAGAGAAATAACCTTTGTTAAGAATTGCAGACCCAGCAGGATTTACCGCAATTGAGCTCAAGTCTCCACCCAGCGCACCGAAAGCACCACTCATCGAATTGAACCTGGCTGTGCCTTGATATGAATTGTCGGTATAATTTAGCGCATCATTAAGATTTTGCGAATACATTATACTAAATGTAGTAAGCATGGAAATTAAAAAAAGATTTAATTTATAACTCATAGGAAAAAATTTAAAAATTATCTACCAGATTTACCACCTCTCGATGAACTAGATCCTGACGACATACCACCACCTCTCGAGTATGATGAGCTTGATGATGGGCTATACCCAGAACTTGGTCTAGAGTAGCTTGGACTTGAATAATTTGAGCTTCCAGATGGTTTGTAATTATTATTGCTTGGTCTAGAGTAGTTGTTACTTGGTTTAGAATAATTACTACTAGGCTTAGAATTGTTGTAACTACTACCGTCAGTAAGGGGTTTTGATAAGCTATTTGAAGATCCAGCAGAGTTAAAAGGTTTATTATACATATTTGGGTTAACTCTAGCGGAGCTGTTAATTCTGTCTATTCTTGATAATCTATCACTTAAAGTATTAGAGCTTGATCTATTAAATCTATCGCTAATGTTTGAGTTATAAATATTATTAGATCTTGATGAAAGCGCATTTCTTGAACCTCTTCTACCACTGACGAATGAAATATTACTATTCAGGTTTCTGCCATAAGGACTGTAGTTATACCAAGAATTGTATGGCCTCCACCATGAATAATAACCATATGGATATCCATATCCATATCCATATCCAAAGTAAAAAGAATCATAATATCCCCAGAAAGGATTGAATGGATCATAAAAACCTCCATAGTATGGATGTGGTCTAGACCAAAAGTTATTATATCCATAACCCCATACATTGCCATAACCATAACCATAATTCATCATCCAGTTTGGATATCTCCATCTAGACCAAAAATTATCATTATGATAAGAATGGATATTTATTACCACAGAGTCTTTATGATTACCCCATGGACCGTAATCTTCTTTAATAGAGTCGTTATCAAGAGTTCTGTAGTTTTCAACATCTGTAAAAAGTTGATCACTAGACTCAGACTCAGAGTAAATCAGTGCTTTTTCACTGAATGCAGATTTATAAAAATCATTATTTGTTTTATTGTTGTCTTCATTATTGTCGACAACTACAATATTTTCGGATGAATTATCTGTATTGTATATTCCATCATTAATATTTCCGCTGTATTGATATGTTCCACAAGAAAAAATAACCAATGGAATTAGTATCAAGTATATTGGTTTCGTTATGTTATAAAAATTTTTAAGGCCCATATCTTTAATTTTAATTGTTGAACATTCTAAAATTAATTAGATTTGTAATATATGTTATTGAGAAGTCCAATTCTTATGCCAAGTTACAAAAAATGGATAAAAAATTAGTTAGCAGAGAGGAAGATTATTCAAAGTGGTACAATGAACTTGTAGTTAAAGCTGGATTAGCTGAAAATTCTGCTGTTAGAGGATGCATGATAATTAAGCCATATGGATATGCCATATGGGAGAAAATGCAATCTCAATTGGACAAGATGTTTAAGAATACAGGTCATGAAAATGCTTATTTTCCTCTTTTTGTTCCTAAAAGTTTGTTTGAGGCTGAGGAAAAAAATGCAGAGGGTTTTGCCAAAGAGTGTGCTATTGTTACTCATTACCGACTACAAAATGATCCAGATAATAAGGGGAAACTTAGGGTTGACCCTAAAGCTAAACTTGAAGAAGAGCTTATAATCAGACCAACCAGTGAAGCAATTATATGGAACACATATAAAAATTGGATTCATTCATATAGAGATCTACCGATCTTGATCAATCAATGGGCAA
Source organism: Flavobacteriaceae bacterium (assembly GCA_002702745.1). The sequence goes on from PABM01000023.1 coordinate 3,323, forward strand.
ATGTGGTTCGATGGGAAATGAGAACAAGGTTATTTTTGAGAACAGCAGAGTTTTTATGGCAAGAGGGTCATACTGCACATGAAACTAAAAATGAAGCATTAGAAGAAACCGTAATGATAAATAATTTGTACGCAGATTTTGCTGAAAAATATATGTCTATGCCGGTAATTAAGGGGTTGAAATCAAAAAACGAAACTTTTGCAGGGGCTGAAAAAACTTATTGTATTGAAGCTCTGATGCAAGATGGTAAAGCACTGCAAGCTGGAACCTCTCATTTTTTAGGTCAAAATTTTGCTAAAGCTTTTGATGTCAAGTTTGCTGACCGAGGCGGAAAATTAAATTATGTTTGGGCCACTTCATGGGGTGTTTCATCAAGACTAATGGGAGCTTTAATTATGACTCATAGCGATGATAGAGGCTTAGTTTTACCGCCTAAATTAGCACCACATCAGATTATTTTTGTTCCTATCTATAAAAATGAAGAACAGTTAAATTTAATAACCGAAGTTATCGAGGATTTAAGAAGTCAATTTTCTGATAGAGGTATTAGTTCTAAATATGATAATCGAAATACAAAAAGACCAGGTGAAAAGTTCGCTCAACACGAAATTCAAGGAGTTCCCGTTCGGATTACAATTGGACCAAAAGATTTAGAAAAAAAATCAATCGAAATATTTAGAAGAGACACACTTGAAAAGCAATTTATAAAAATAGAGGAATCTTTAGATTTTGTTTCAAAATTACTCGACGAAATCCAAAAATATCTTTTTGAAAAAGCTTTAAATTTCAGAGATAATAATATAACAGAAGTTGATAATTTTGATGACTTTAAAGAGATCTTAGAAAATAAAGGTGGTTTCATTTCTGCTTATTGGGACGGAACTGATGAAACAGAGAATAAAATAAAAGATTTGACAAAAGCTACTATAAGATGTATCCCAGATGAAAAGAGTATTCCTGGAAAGTGTGTCTTTTCTGGAAACCCTTCAACCCAAAGAGTATTATTTGCTAAGGCTTACTAGTAAATATTTTACATTTTCCTTTCAGGAAGTTGTAACATTTAAAAATAGTTGTATTTTTGCACGCGCAACTATTGTTAAACGATAATTGGCCCGTTCGTCTATCGGCTAGGACGCCAGGTTTTCATCCTGGTAAGAGGGGTTCGATTCCCCTACGGGCTACAAAATATAAATAATTATGGCAAATCATAAATCAGCTATTAAAAGAATAAGAAGTAACGAAGTAAAAAAACAAAGAAATAGATACCAGCACAAGTCTGCCAGAACTGCTATGAAAAAATTCTTTGAAATAACCAAAAAGAAACAAGCTGAAAAGGAATTACCGTCATTAACTTCAATGATTGATAAGCTGGCTAAAAATAATATTATTCACGAGAATAAAGCTGCAAATTTAAAAGCAAATTTTGCAAAGCATACCAGTGGCTTAAAAAAATAAACTACGAGCTAGATTCAATTTTTCAAGAGAGTTTTTCTCATAAAATGTTTGGAGAATTCAAAAGCTTTTTTCCTGCTTTCAGGATTTCCACCCAGGTTTACTCCTCTTTCGACACAGAATAAAAATCCAATTTTTTGCAAAATAGGTGATGACATTGGTAAATGCAAATAGTTCATTAAAACATCTCCTTCTTTACTTAATCTAAATAGACAGTTTTTAAAACTATACCCTTTTTCATTAAATGTTACTGGTTCCTCACTATCAAAAGAGTGATGTGAATTTGCATATATAGTTAAATCTATATTTGACTTGTTAGAAATTTTATTTACAAAGATATGGCACGGGTCTGCTGGTGTCCAATTATCTAGTTCACCAATTAATATGTGAATAGGTGAATCTGTAAATTCAGTATTTTCAGGATCAAAAAAACAAGGTGGATAGAAGGCTAGATGAGATGCAAATTTTAAATTCGAAGTTATAGCTTCTTTCACTGGTTTCCAGGCTGAAAATAATGTAACTGCACCACCTAAACTCCAACCAGTGATTGAGACTTTTTCTATATCGATATTTGGGTGTTTTGCTAATTTTTCAAAAGCCTTGTAGGCATCCAAAATCATTGCAGCTGTTGTTATTTCAACCTGAGAGCCAACAGTTGAAGTTATATTTCTACTTTGAAAACTATTGAGTTCAAAAGTTGCAAACCCCATTTCTTGATACATCTTCATGTATTCATAATGATGTTTTCTCCAGCCTAGGCTTCCAGCTACACCTATAACTAAAGGATATTTTTTTTTTATATCAAATGAATCATTAGGAAAGGTTAGATTTCCGAAAACTTCTTGTTGCTTCTGGTTTTCAAGGTCTTTAATTATATCACTTAATGCAAATGGGTTTGCACTTTTAAAAACTATCTTCTCAGTTTTTTGTGCATTTGCGTTAAAAAAAATTAATATTAAAAGAACAATAAATAAACGCACTGTAACAAATATATTAGAAAAAATTACCCGTTCATTGAAATCAAGAACTCTTCATTATTAAGAGTTTGTTTAAATCTATCGTTAATAAACTCCATAGCCTCAACCGGGTTCATATCAGCAAGATACTTTCTCATTACCCACATTCTTTGAACATTTTTTTCATCTAATAATAAGTCGTCCCTTCTTGTACTTGATGATGTAAGATCAATAGCAGGGAATATTCTTCTATTTGCAATATTTCTGTCAAGTTGAAGTTCCATATTACCGGTACCCTTAAATTCTTCAAAAATAACTTCATCCATTTTTGACCCTGTCTCTGTAAGAGCGGTTGCTATAATTGAAAGGGAACCACCGTTTTCAATATTTCTAGCTGCTCCAAAGAACCTTTTTGGCTTGTGTAAAGCATTTGCATCTACACCTCCACTAAGTATTTTTCCAGAAGCTGGCTGAACTGTATTATATGCTCTCGCAAGTCTTGTAATTGAATCTAGTAAAATCACAACGTCATATCCACACTCTACTAATCTTTTGGCTTTTTCAAGAACTATATTTGCAATTCTTACATGTTCGTTAGCCTCTTTATCAAAAGTAGAAGCGATAACTTCACCTTTAACATTTCTCTGCATATCGGTAACCTCCTCAGGTCTCTCATCAATTAATAATATTAATTGATATACCTCTGGGTGATTAGCAGCAATAGCATTTGCCACGTCCTTCAAAAGCATTGTTTTACCTGTCTTAGGTTGAGATACAATCATACCTCTTTGACCTTTTCCAATAGGAGAAAATAAATCAATTACTCTAGTTGAAATGGTATTATTTTTATCGGCAAGATTAAATTTCTCATCAGGAAAAAGGGGTGTAAGATGCTCAAATGAAACTCTATCTCTAACTATTTTAGGGTCAAGTCCATTAATCTTATTAACCTGAATCAAAGGAAAGTATTTTTCACCTTCTTTTGGTGGTCTAACGTTTCCCAGTACAGTATCTCCTTTTTTTAATCCGAATAATCTTATCTGAGATTGGGATACATATATATCATCAGGAGATGATAAATAGTGGTAATCAGATGATCTTAAAAAACCATATCCATCTTGCATAATATCAAGAACACCTTCACTTTCAATTATTGCATCAAACTCAAAGTCTGGTTCTTTATATCTATTTCTTGTATCTCTATTTCCGTTAGGCTCACCTTTTGGGTTACGATTTCTATTATCTCTTATATGATTATTAGATTTTTTTTCAGATTTGTCATCGTTAACCTCATCTTTTGAATTGGAATCATTATTTTTCCTTTTGTTTGATCTATTTTTACGATCATAACTTGGTTTTGGTGAAATTTTTTTATCTGACTCCTTTTCAGCGGGGTTAGATGCTTGATGATCTAAAATTTTATATACTAAATCTAATTTTTTTAAAGTTTTATATTTTGAGATTTTCAACTCTTTAGCAATCTCTTGTAACTCAGAAAGTTTTTTTTCTTTTAATTTTGAAATTTCAAACATTTTTTATTATTAAATTATTTTTGAAAAAATTTGCTCATTTTGAGCTTTTATAATTAGGGATGTAATCTTTGAAGATTGAATTCACCTCTGTAACTGGTGAAATCTTGTACAAGTATACGACATTATTTTAAAATCAACCTAATTTTTTTTTATTTCTGTTAAATTTGTAAAATAAATTAAATATATGATACAAAGAGTTCAATCAATATTTCTTCTTCTTACCTCATTTTTTTTCTTCTCTTATTGGTTTTTTGGATTAGAATGGTATGAGAGAGGTTACCCTGTTATTATAAACATGTTTAATGGTTCAGAACATATTAATACGATTTTGATTTCCTTTTCATACATACCTATAATAATTTCTGTGATTTCATTTGTTTCCATATTTATATTTAAAAATCGAAAACTACAGATTAAATTAACTCAATTAGGTTTTAGATTGAGTATAATAATGGGTTTATTTACAATTTTTTATTTCTATAATTGTTTAGGGTATTTAGTAGAGTTAATGCCCTCTAAATTTTTAGAATTGTTGATGTATGCGGCTATAGTTAATCCGTTCATATGTTGCTATTTTTTGTTTTTAGCCTTAAGATTTATAAAAAGGGACAACGAATTAATTAATTCTCTTGATAGAATCAGATAATTATCTGTTAAACTCAATAATTTCTAAATTTTCTATTTTTTTTCCGTTAATATCAAATCTTACCATAGTTCTTTTATTGTGAAATCCATGTTTACCGATAGCTCCTGGATTTATATGAAGAAGATTGTGTGTCTTATCATTAATTACTTTTAAGATGTGAGAATGGCCACATATAAATAAATCTACTTTTTCTGATTTTAAGCAATCAGAAACTCTTCTGTTATAACGACCTGGATAGCCACCAATGTGTGTTATCCAAACTTTGATATTTTCACATTTAAATTTATTATCATGCGGAAACTGATTTCTGATCAAATGATTATCTATATTCCCATATACTCCCTTTAGTGGTTTTAGCTGCTTAATTTTATCGACAACCTCAATATTTCCGATATCTCCAGCATGCCAAACCTCATCCGCTGATTTACAATAGGATAATATTTTATCATCAATATATCCGTGGGTATCCGAAATTAGAAGAATCTTTTTCAAATTAATTTTAAATAATTATTAAGCATATATTTGTTAGACAAATTTACAAATAGATTGAGATATTTTATCGAACTTTCTTATAATGGCTCAGAATACCATGGATGGCAAAGTCAACCAAACGCGACAACTATTCAACAGACCATTGAAAATTCATTACAGTTGGTTCTGAAAAATAAGCAGTTAAAAATAGTTGGAGCTGGAAGGACAGACACAGGAGTTCACGCATTACAGATGTATGCCCATTTTGACTTTGATCAAAATTTTGACGCAAATAATTTAATTTTTAAACTTAACTCTTTTCTTGATAAAAATATTGTAATTAATAATATAACAAGAGTTCATAATGAAGCTCACGCAAGATTTGATGCTTGCTTGAGAGAATATAAATATTTTTTAACATCTAAAAAGGATGTATACAATTCTGATACAAAGTATTATTTTACAAAAAAACTAGATTTTGATGAAATCTATAAAGCAATAGAAATAATTAAACATAACACTAATTTTAAATCTTTTTGTAAATCCAAAACTGATTTAACCAATTATGAATGTATTATCAATAATTTTGAATTTAAAGCAAATAAATCAGAAGTAATTTTTATAATTAGTGCAAATAGATTTTTAAGAAATATGGTGAGAGCAATAATCGGAACAATTTTAGATGTTGGGTTGTACAAAATATCTGTCGATAAACTTAAAGAAATTATAGATAAATCAGACAGAATATACGCTGGGCCATCTGTCCCAGCTCATGGTTTATTTTTGACTAGGGTTGAATACCCTGAAAATATTTTTGTAAATGAGTAGTAAATCTAAAGTATATAATTTAAACCTTTTTAAAAGGTTATTAAGGTACATAAAATCATACAGGAATATTTTTATTATTTCAATTATTTCAGTCTTTGGTCTTTCTATATTTGGAGCACTCAGACCTGTTGTACTAGAAAAAATAGTTGATGAGAATCTTACCGCATCTAACTACGATTTTTTTCTTGAATACATTATGCTGATGATTTTTTTATTAATATTAGAGGTGATCAGTAATTACTCATTTATATTTAATGCTGGATTTTTAGGTCAATCTGTTGTTAAAGATATCAGAGTAAAATTATTTGATCATATTCAAGGTTTTAAGATGAAATATTACGATAAATCATCTGTCGGAATTCTTATCACAAGAACTGTAACAGACATGGAAAGAATTGCTGATATTTTTGGGCAAGGACTATTTATGATTATTAGTGATATGCTTAAGATGTTAATTGTTGCAATTGTAATGATTTATATGAATTGGGAATTAAGTTTAATTGTTTTTATTTCATTGCCATTTATAATTTTAGCAACCAAAATTTTTCAAAAATATATGAAGTTAGCCTTCGATGAAGTTAGAAATGAAGTCGCTAATTTAAATTCATTTGTTCAAGAAAGAGTAACGGGAATGAATGTCCTCCAGCTATTTGCAAGGGAAAAAATTGAGTTTAAAAAATTCAAAGAGATTAATGAAAGACACAAAAAAGCTTGGTTAAAAACGGTTTGGTATAATTCTATTTTCTTTCCCGTGGCAGAAATATTTTCTTCATTAACCTTGGGGCTGGTGGTATGGTATGGGGGTATGAATACCGTTTTAGATAACTCTGCATCAATTGGTGAGTTAACAGCATTTATTATGATGATACCAATGTTATTTAGACCATTAAATCAAATTGCAAATAAGTTTAATACATTACTTATGGGAATGGTTGCAGCAGAGAGAGTATTTAAGATATTAGACACAGATTCACAAATTTTTGATAAAGGGTTAATATCCGCAAATAAAATCATTGGACAAATCAAATATAAAAATGTCAATTTTTCTTACAATGAAGATGAGAAGGTTATAGAAAATTTAAATATTGAAATAAATGCTGGTTCAACCAATGCAATTGTTGGTGCTACAGGGTCAGGAAAGTCAACAATTATCAAACTTCTAAATAGGTTTTATGAATTAGATTCAGGATCAATTTACATTGATGAGATCAACATAAAAGACTTTTCAATTTCATCTCTAAGAAGAAATATTGGATTTGTATCACAGGATGTTCATCTCTTTTCAGACTCAATTTTAAACAACATTACATTACAAAGTAGTAATATTTCGTTTTTAAGAGTTAAAGACGCTGCAAAAGAAATAGAATTAGATGATTTTATTAGTTCTTTACCAGACGGATATAATTATAATGTCAGAGAAAGAGGAGTTGGTTTATCTACAGGCCAAAGGCAATTAATTTCATTTTTAAGGGCATACATAAAAAACCCCCAAATTTTAGTTTTAGATGAAGCTACATCATCAATTGATACAGACTCAGAATTATTAATTCAAAAGGCAATTGAAAAAATTACAAAGAACAGAACATCAATTATTATAGCACACAGATTAAGTACAATTATGAAAGCCGATAAAATAATTGTCATGGATAAAGGAAAAATAATTGAGGTTGGCAAACACCAAGAATTACTTAAAAATATAAAAGGCGTATACTATAAGTTATATCAAGCTCAACTCAAAAAAGAAAATGAATTAGTTGTTTAAGAAATATCTTTTTCTACTAACTTTAAAAGTTCATCTTCAGAATTAAAACCAATAAATTCACCATTTTTGATGTAAGATATTTTTCCGTTCTCTTCTGAAACTACAATTGCAACTGCATCTGTCTTTTCTGTTATACTAACTGCAGCTCTGTGTCTTAGACCATATTTGCTAGCAATTTTTATTTCGTTACTTATAGGAAGTGCAACTCTGGTTGCCCTTATAATATTATTTGAAATAATTATAGCACCGTCATGTAATGGACTGTTTTTAAAAAATATACTTTCGAGAATAGGTTGAGTGACAGTGATATTCATTTCATCCCCTGAGTCACCCAAAAAAGTCAAATTATTGCTTCTTTCAACAACAATCAAAGCGCCTGTTTTAGATTTACTCATATTGTAACAAGCAGAAATTACTGATTTTATATCGGTTGTATCTCTTTCTAGGTTTTGGTTTTTAAAGAATTTAATTTTTTCAAAAAAAGAACCCTTTTTTGAAAGATTAGCTGAACCAACCATTAATAGAAATTTTCTTATTTCAGGTTGGAAAACAACGATTAAAGCAATAATTCCAACACTCATGAAGCCACCAATGATACTTGAGAGTAATTCCATTTCAAGAAATACTGTTCCTCTCCACAGAACATATATTAGTATAATACCTGTAAAGATATTTATTGCCACTGTACCCTTAAGTAATTTATAAGCATAATAAAGAAGTGTAGCTACTAGAAAAACATCTAAAACATCTACTATTGAAAAATTGAGTATTTCTTTGAAAAAATCCATTATAAGTTAATACAAATATAGGATTAAAAAATTTTAGCTTTTCAATTGACCAATGATTTTAACACACTCTACAGCTTCTTTAACATCATGAGTTCTTAAAATATTAGCTCCTTTTAAAAGTGAAATTGTATGTAAAATTGAAGTGCCATTTAATGCTTTTTCAGGTTTAGAATGTAGTATTTTATAGATCATTGATTTTCGTGAAACACCAACTAGTAATGGTTTTTGAAATTGTTTCAGGAAATCTAAATTATTTAAAAGCTCATAATTTTGCTCAGTGGTTTTTGAAAATCCAAAACCTGGGTCAATTATTAAATCATTGATTCCTTCAACCCTCGCATTTTCAATTTTTTCTGAAAAATATTTACATATTTCATTTGTCAAATCATAGTAATTTGAATTTTGCATCATATTTCTGGGGTTACCTTTCATATGCATTAAAATATAAGGAACTTTAAGATTTGCAACAGTTTTAAACATTTCAGTATCTAAATTCCCTGCTGAGATATCATTAATTATATCACCCCCAGTAATTATTGATTCATGTGCTACTTTACTTCTGAAAGTGTCAATTGAGATTAATGAATTAGGAAATTGTTTTCTGATAAGTTTTACTATTGGAACTACCCTTTTTAATTCTTCCTCGATACTGATATCTCTAGCTCCTGGACGTGAACTATATCCTCCAATGTCAATAATATCAGCTCCAGAAATAATCATTTTTTCAACTTGCTTTAATATTTTTTCACTTGTGTTATACTTACCTCCATCAAAGAAAGAATCTGGAGTTAAATTTAAAATTCCCATTATTTTTGGAACAGAAAAATTTAGCAGATTGCCCTTGATATTTATAGTCATTTTAATATGTTAAAAAATTTAAACTTGATTCTTTGATGATTAAAGATATTTAATCGAAATTTACGTAAAATTACGCCTATTTATGCAAAAAACATTAAAGCAATATGATAATGTTACATCAATATGTAAAGCACTTTTTGAAAAAAAAATGCATGATTATGGATCTGCTTGGCGTATTTTAAGATTATCATCTTTGACTGATCAGATTTTTATTAAAGCACAACGAATTAGAGGGCTTCAAAAAAATTCAATTCAAAAGGTTGATGAGGGTGAGGTTGATGAGTTTATAGGTGTTATAAATTACTCTGTAATGGCACTAATTCAAATTGAAAAGGGAGTTTCAGAAATTCCAGATCTCGAGGACCAAGAATGTATGCAGCTTTATGACACAATGATTAATAAAACAAGAGACTTAATGATGAACAAAAATCATGATTATGGTGAGGCTTGGAGAGAAATGAGAGTTAGTTCATTGACTGATTTAATTTTACAAAAATTGTTAAGGGTTAAACAAATTGAAAATAATCAAGGAAACACTCTTGTCAGTGAAGGGATAGACGCTAACTACACAGATATTATAAATTATGCTATTTTCGCATTAATTCATCTCAAGATATGATTAAAATAATTGTTCATCTATTTAGGTATTTTGTTGGAATACTATTTATTTTTTCTGGCCTAATTAAATTAAATGATCCTATTGGTTTCTCTTTTAAATTAGAAGAATATTTTGGTCCAACTGTTTTTAATCTTGATTTTTTAATACCAATCGTTCTACCAATGGCAATATTTATCGTCATTCTAGAGGTTGTATTAGGGGTCTTTTTGATTATTGGTTTTAAGAAAAAGTTTACCCTGTGGAGTCTGCTTTTGATGATTATATTTTTTACTTTTTTAACTTGGTACTCAGCATACTTTAATAAGGTTACTGACTGTGGATGTTTTGGAGATGCAATCAAATTGACACCATGGGAATCTTTTACTAAAGATGTAGTACTTCTTGTTATGATAGGTTTTATTTTTATTAAACAGGATATGATAAAACCAATTTTAGGAAAAAATATTCAAAAATTAATTATAGGATTATCCTTGGTTACTTGCTTTTGCATAACCTATTATGTTCTCAACCATCTACCAATTTTAGATTTTAGAGCATATAAGATAGGAGATAACTTAATCCAAAATATGTCTATTCCAGAAGATGCACCAAAAGACTTGTATGAGTATGAGTGGAAATTTAGAGAGGACGGACAAGAAAAAATCTATGTAACTAACGGAGAATACCCAAATGTTTCTGGGGATTTTATTGAAGTTGAAACAAAATTAATACAAAAAGGCTATGAACCTTCAATATATGATTTTTCAATTGAAGTAAATGGAAATAATCTTACTGATGAAATATTAAGCGAAGAAAAATTGCTTATTTACATATCATACAATATTGGAAATTTTTCTTCAAATGCGGTTGAAAACTTAAAACTATCAGCAGAAAAGGCAAAAAATAAAGGATATAAGATAATAGGTCTTACTGCTTCCTCAATTGAAGACAGAAATATTTTTATAAAAGATAATAATCTGTCTTTTGAATTTTACACATGTGATGAAACTGCGTTAAAAACTATTGTTAGGTCAAACCCTGGAGCAATAGTTTTAAAAGCAGGAAATGTTGTCGATAAAAAACATTATAAGGATTTTTCTTATTTAAATTTTGATTAATTGTTGAACTATATTTTAGATAAGATCTTTTACTCTGCATTCACAATGTTTGGAGTAGTTACCATAATATTTTTTCTGTTTAATATTCTCCCCGGAGATCCTGCTCAGATGATGCTGGGACAAAATCAAAATTCGGAGCAGTTAGATATTGTAAAAAAAAAATATGGTTTTGATAAGCCATTATCTGATCAATATTTTTTATACTTAAACGACTTATCCCCAATCTCATTTCACTCAAAAAAAGAGACTGACTATTCTTTTTTCGATGAAAATTACTCAGGAATTGAACTGGTGAGTTTTAGTAAATTTTCCGTTAATTTTAAATACCCATATTTAAGAACATCTTTTGTTAATCAAGGTAAAAAGGTATCCAAAATCATCTCTGAAACACTTCCAAACACATTTGTTTTAGCATTTTCTGCTATTTTAATAGCAATAGTTATAGGGTTGGTTTTTGGAATAATATCAGCACTTAACAAAGGAAATTATATTGACATATTTATTCAGTTTATAAGTACAATTGGAATGAGTGTTCCATCTTTTTTTAGTGCTATAATATTTGCTTGGATTTTTGGTTTTTTATTAAAGGACCTTACAGGATTGGAAATGACTGGAAGCTTGTTTGAGCTTGATGATTATGGTGAATCATTTAATCTTAAATTAAAGAATTTGATTTTACCTTCGATAGTTTTAGGTATTAGACCTTTAGCTGTAATTAGTCAATTAGTCAGAAACGAGTTACTTCATGTATTGAATCAAGACTATATTAGAACTGCTAGAGCTAAAGGCTTATCTCAAACTGATATTATTAAAAACCATGCTCTAAATAATGCTTTAAATCCTGTTGTAACCGTTATTTCAGGCTGGTTTGCTTCTCTTCTTGCTGGAGCTGTTTTTGTTGAGTTTATTTTTGGTTGGAATGGAATTGGAAAAGAAATTGTAAATGCTTTAAATCTACTTGATTTACCTGTAATAATGGGTGCAGTTTTGTTTATTGCATTTATTTTCATAATAATAAATATATTAGTTGATATTATATATATAAAACTAGATCCTAGAATTAAAATAAATTAAAATGAGCAGAAAAAAAATTGTAGCTGGTAACTGGAAAATGAATATGACAATTGATGAGTCAAATGATCTTATAAATAAATTAAAAGAAGTATCTGAAAATAATGTTGAAATTAAAATTGCACCAAGTTTTACTAATCTTTACTGTGCAATTTCATTATTGGAAAATTCAGGAATTGAAGTTATAGCTCAAAATGTTCACTCAGAAAAGAGAGGTGCATATACCGGTGAAATTTCTGCTGAAATGCTTAAAAGTATTGGAGTAAATACTGTAATTATTGGTCACAGCGAGAGAAGAAAACATTTTAATGAAACCGATACCATTTTATCTGAAAAAGTTAAAGCTGCAATAGAAAATTCGTTAAATATTATTTTTTGTATTGGAGAAGAATTTTCAGAAAGGGAAAGCGGAAATCACTTTGAAATAATAAAAAATCAACTAACAACTGCTTTAATGGACTTAAATAATGCCGAAATTAAAAATGTTGTTATTGCCTATGAACCTGTTTGGGCCATTGGTACAGGAATGACTGCAAACACAAATCAAATTCAAGAAATGCATGAGTTTATAAGGAAATTGATTAATAAAAAATTTGATAATGAAATTTCTGATAGAATTAGAATTTTATATGGTGGCAGTGTAAAACCAAATAACGCAAAAGAGATATTTTCTTTAAATGATGTTGATGGTGGTCTAATAGGAGGAGCATCTTTAAATTTTGCTGATTTCCACAATATTATTAGTGCGGCAAATGGATGATCCTTATTTATCCATAAGTTTTAAAGTTTTTCCTATTTCCGGAATCGAAATTCTTATTGCTGAGCTAAGCTTATTTGAATTTGAATTGTTTGAAGAAAAACCTAAGGGTCTTGTCGCTTATATTAAATCTTCTGAATATTCAAAAAGTATTTTTGAAAAAGTTAGAATTTTAAATTCTAAAGAATTTGATATTGAATATGAATTAAAAAAAGTTCAAAATAAAAATTGGAATGAAGAATGGGAGAAAAGTTATTATCCTGTTGAAATTAACAAGTATTGCTCAATAAGAGCTCCATTCCATGAACATTCAAAAAAAAAATATGATATAATAATTAGGCCTGAAATGAGTTTTGGAACAGGTCATCATGAAACCACTCAACTAATGATTGATTTTTTATTTGAACAGAATTTAGAAAATAAAAAAATTTGTGATATTGGATGTGGAACAGGTGTTTTGTCAATTATTGCAGAAAAAATTGGTGCAAGTGACATTGATGCAGTCGATATAGTGATTAATTGTATTGAAAATACAGTCGAGAATATAAAAAGGAATAATTGCAAAAAAATAAATACAAAACTTTGTTCTTCTGAAGGCTTAATCGGAAATACTTATGATTATATTTTATCAAATATTACATTAAATAATTTAAAAGATAATTTTAAAAATTTTAAAAATATTACAAAACAAAATACGATACTAATTGTTAGTGGATTTTATAAAAAAGACTTAAAAAAAACTAATCAAATGCTTGAAAATTTTGGATTTGATTTTATAGAGTTTAAAATAAAAAATAATTGGGTTGCTTCTAAATACTGTTGCAGCTAGCTTCTAAAAATGAATTATAGCATTTTTCATTCAAATCAGATTTTATAATCTCGTTGAAACCTTCTGTAATATTAATCATTCCACTATGGCCTTTTTTTCTTAAAATTGAAATTGCTATAACAGACCTGTATCCTCCAGCACAATGAACATATAAATTTTCTTTATCTTTAAATTCTAGGTATCTGCTCCTCAACAATCTTAGCGGTATATTGATTGCTCCTTCTATGTGTTTAGTCGAATATTCAGATTCTTTTCTAACATCAAGGATTTTTATTTTATTTAATTTTAAAACATCAACAAATTTATCTGATTTTATAGTTTCTAACGACGAAACACTGTATCCTTCTTTCTCCCATTTTTCAACTCCACCTTTTAAATAGCCCAAGCAATTGTCAAAACCAACCCTAGAAAGTCTAGTTACAGTTTCATTTTCTTTCCCTTTTGGTGTAATCAGTACAATTTTCTTATTGGTATCCTCGATAATACTACCTACCCATGGAGCAAAACTTCCATTTAATCCGATAAAAATAGAATTTGGAATGTGTTTTTTGATAAAATCTTTTTGATGCCTTACATCTAGAAGGATGATGTCAGGATTTAAAAGAAAGTTTTTAAACTCATCGATATCTAAAGCCCTATCTCCTTGCTTGATGACATCATCAAATGAGTTATAGCCTTGCTTGTTCATCATTGCATTTTCTTTAAAATATCTGGGAGGAGTAGGCATGCCATCTAAAAGTTCTGAAATGAACTCCTGTTTAGACATATTTTTCCTTAATGCATAATTTGTTTTTTTCTGTATTCCAAGTGTACTAAACGTCTCTTTACTTAAATTTTTACCACACGATGAACCAGCCCCATGTGCCGGATAGACAATAATATCATCATCCAAAGGCAAAATTTTATTTCTTAATGAGTCAAATAAAATTGCAGCTAAGTCTTCAGTTGTTACATTAGAGCTTGTGGCTAAATCAGGCCGACCTACGTCTCCAATGAATAACGTGTCACCGGTAAAAATTGCTTTGTTTTTTCCATTTTCATCAGAAAGTAAATAACATGTTGATTCAGGTGTATGACCGGGAGTATGGATAGCTTTAATTTTTATTTTACCTACATTGAAAACCTCAGAATCTTTGGCATTATAAACAGGATAGTCTGTATATGCATTAGGTCCAAAAATAATCTCAGCTCCTGTATTTCTTGCCAAATCAATATGACCTGAGACAAAGTCTGCGTGAAAATGAGTTTCAAAAACATATTTTATTTTGACACCGTTTTTATTAGCCTTATCAACATATTGTTGTGTTTCTCTTAAAGGGTCAATTATTACTGCCTCATTTTCAGAAACAATATAATATGAGCCTTGAGATAGGCAGCTAGTATAAATTTGTTCAATTTTCATCAATTGTAAAATTATAAAATAATTAGCATAATAATTCCACCTATTGCCATTCCTTCAATGTATGAAAGCCATAATGCGTCAAAAGTTGATAATTTTATTGAACTTAAAACATGATCAATGTTTTCTTTATAAGGTTTTGTTATTATGTATATGCTACCAGCAATTACTATATAGATTGAAATAATTTTCATACTGTAAATTTACAAATCTTTACTAATGAAAGTTTTAATATCTTTATATAAAATATTCTGATGTATTCAATTGATTTTAATCAAAATCTAATAAAAGACGTCATGTTAGTCGATATAGACAAACTAAAACCTCATGAAAAAATCATTGAAAAAAAGAAGAGTTCGCTTGCAAAGTTCATAAAATCATATGAAAGCTACTATATAATATCATCAATTGTTTGCTGTCATGAAAGTTTGTTGATAATAGACGGACATCACAGGTATTTTGCATTAAAGGAGCTAGGTTTCGAAAAAGCTCCAGTTACATTAATAGATTATAAAAGTGATTATATAAGAACAGGTAAAATAAATCCTCTTGAAAAAAAAAAATTAATTGATATAGGAAAAAGTTCAACTCTTCTTGAGCCAAAAAGTACAGAACATGCCGTATATTGTAATAAGTCTAATAAATGGGAGCCAATAATTTTATTATCTTCCATGTTTAAGATTGAAACCAAAGAAATAAATTAACAAATAGTTCAAAATGATTTTATCAACTACAGAATTAATACCAAATCAAGAAATAGAAAAGATCTTAGGCATTGCGAGAGGATCAACTGTTAGGTCAAGAAATGTTGCAAGAGATTTGGTAGCCCAACTCAAAAACATAATTGGGGGAGAAATAGAAGAATACACCAAATTACAAGCATATGCTAGAGAACAAGCACTTGAAAGATTAATCGTTGATGCTAATAATTTGGGAGCTGATGCAGTTTTAAATATCAGATTTACCACATCTGTAATTGCACAAGGAACCTCAGAGATTCTAGCATATGGAACAGCGGTTACTCTAAAATAATTTTTATGTTTACTGGAATAATTTCGATAGCTATTGTAATTTTGTTAATCTGGCTAATAGTTAATAGAGTTAGGCAGACAGATAATGAAAAATTTGATAAACGAAATAATTGATTAAATGGAAACTTATAAATGTAATAAGTGTGGAATGGCTGTTAATGCCAGCTGTGCTTCATGTAATGAACCCCTAAAAAACGATTACCTTATAATAGATGATGAATCAAAGGTTCAAATTTCAATATATCCTGGTTTTGAAGGTAAGATAAAGTCACCGCAGTGTTGCGGGGAAGACATTTTGTGTGAATTCTAAATAAAACAAATCATTTAATGAGGTGTTGCATTTTTTTATTATTCCTCTGTTTACAATTTTCTTATTCTCAACAATTTAGAAATGTTAATCAGCTTTCAGGTATTAGCCACATCAGTAATAATAATGGAGTTGCTGCTGCTGATTATGATTTAGACGGAGATCTTGATTTGTTTGTTGTTTCATATTTTTCTGATGGCTCCGAGGCTAATTGGAGTAGACTTTTAGAAAATCAAAACGATGGAAGTTTTATTGATGTAACTGAAAATTCGGGTTTTAATCAAAATCTAAACCACCAAATTAACCTTATTAATATAGATGAAAATGGAGATCAGTTATTTGATGTCATAGAGCAAGGAGACAGACTTAGTGCTTCTTGGGGTGATTTTAACAATGATGGCTATCCAGATATTTTTTTAGGCAACGCAGTTCAGAGTCAACTTTACAAAAATAATGCTGATGGAACTTTTACAGATATTACAGAATCTGCTGGTTTTCAGGCTAATTGCGAAGAATGTTACACAGCAGGTGCATTATGGCTAGATTATGATTTAGATGGTTTTTTAGATATATTTTTATCAGATTACAATCAATCATCCCCAAATAGATTATACAGAAATTTAGGAAATGAAACCTTTGAAGAGATTGATATATCATCTATTCCACACACAGCTGGGGCAAATTCGTTTTCAGCGATTCCTATTCACGCTAATAACGATATCTACCCCGATATATACATAGCAAATGATTATGATTATCATAATCAATTATTGATTAATCAGAACGGTGAAGGGTTTGTAAATATGGTCTCAGATTATGGTTTAGAAGATCCGTATGATGGAATGGGCTTAGCAACATGTGATTTTAATAATGACTTAAAAATTGATTTATTAGTAACCAATATTAGACAAAACAGTTTTTATGTAAGAGATTTTGAAGGGAGCTTTTTAACATATACCGAAAACTCAGAACAGCTAAACATTAAGGACACAGGGTGGGCATGGGGAGCAATTTTTTCTGATTTTAATCATGATGGTTTTGAGGATTTATATGTGGCTAATGGATTTTGGAACCCTGAACCTAACGAATACTATGTTAATGTTCAGGTTGACAATGGCAACTATTTTCAACTAGGGTATTTTTCGGAAGATGCGTTAGGTAACGAATATACCAAAAGTAGATCTGTAAATTCTTTAGATTATGATAATGATGGTGATTTAGATCTTATTTATACCTCCGTAACAGATAACGAAACTATTACAAAACTTAACTTATGGGAAAACAGGTCAATTGATGGTTATTATACAAATGAAATTTCTGGAAATTGGGTAAAATTTAATCTGGAAGGTACAATTTCAAACCGAGATGGTTTGGGATCAATAGTTCAAATCAATTTTGAAGATGGCACAAGTCAAATTAGACACTACACTGGTTCAGGATATCAACAACAATCCTTACAACCAATACACTTTGGCGGAGGTGAACAAATTAATATTTCTAATGTTTCTGTAATATGGCCCAGTTCAGGTGAAGAAATATTTTATGATTTACAAATGAACTCAACATATTTAATTGTTGAAGGAGAAGGAATACAGTTAATTGATAACAATACGAGTATTGAGATCGAAGGTTGTACAAACATTTATTCATGTAATTACAGCCCCGTAGCAACTGTTGATGATGGTTCATGTGCATTTATTTATTCTGAAGAAATTATTGGTGAAAGTATAGTTGAGCCATTATTAGAATATTCTTATTCCTACGAAGATGAATCAATTATTTCCTACAATTGGGAAGTTGAAAATGGAGTTGTTATTTCTGGAGACGGAACATCGGAAATTATTGTAAAATGGGATATTGCGAATACTGGAAATATATCACTTATTGCCACGGATCAAAATTGTTCTACAAATCCTATTGATTTTAGTGTAGCAGTTGAACTTCCTGAATCATATTCTGATTATAATTATTCTGTTGCAAGACTCTGGAATGAGGTTCTATTATTTTCAATCAGAAATGACCTTGCAAGACCAACTGTCCATGCTAGAAATTTATTTCATACTAGCGCTGCAATGTATGATGCCTGGTCAACAGTTAACAATATGGGGTCTCCATATTTGCTGGGGAATAATGTAAATGGTTTTGACTCTGAGTTTTCTTCATTTTCAAATTCAGAATCGACCTCTTTTAATGAAATTAATGCTATAAGTTATTCAGCTTATAGAATTATAAATCACAGATTTTCAGAATCACCTGGTTACGAAAGGATACAAGAAAAAAGTAATGCTTTAATGAATTTGTTAAATCTTGATAAAGATTATTTAGATTCAGAAAATTTCGTTGGTAATTCAGCATCCTTGGGTAATTATATTGCTGAAAATTATATTCAGTACGGGATAACTGATGGATCAAATGAAAACATGGACTATGTTAATCTTCATTATAATCCAGTCAATGAACCAATGTCAGTAAGTGCTAAAGGAAATCCAAATATGACGGATCCAAACAGATGGCAGCCTCTAAGCTTCGATGTTTTTGTTGATCAAAGCGGAAATGTTTTGGAAACAAATACTCCTAGATTTTTAGGTGCAGAGTGGGGTAATGTTTCCCCTTTTGGTTTAAATGAAAATGATATGACACAATATGAAAGGGATGGTAACTTTTATAATGTATATCATGACCCTGGAATGCCTCCTCTAATCGATGATGATTTGGAAACCAATGAATTATTTATTGAATCTTTTCTAATGGTTCCTATATGGGGATCACATCTGTCTCCCTTAGATGAAACTTCGTGGGATATTTCCCCTAATTCACTTGGGAATGTAGACGATGATAGCTATCCTACAGATTTTAGCAATTATACATCTTTCTATAACTATTTTAATGGTGGAGATACTAGTCAAGGTTATAATACAAATCCAGTGACTGGTGAAACCTATGAAATTCAAAATGTACTACGTGGAGATTATGCTAGAGTTCTGGCTGAATACTGGGCTGATGGACCAGATTCAGAAACACCTCCAGGCCATTGGTTTGTTTTACTAAATTCAATAAATGACAATCCCCAATTAGAAAAGAAATTTAAGGGTGAAGGAGAAATATTATCTGATTTAGAATGGGATATAAAATCATATTTTATTCTTGGTGGGGTGATGCATGATGTTGCTATTTCTGTGTGGGGAATTAAAGGTTGGTACGATTATGTGCGGCCTATTTCAGTAATTAGATATTTTTCTGAGCTTGGGCAAAGTACAGACACATCTTTAGAAAATTTTGATGAAAATGGATTTACATTAATTGACGGTTTAATAGAAATCGTTCAAGCTGATGATCCTCTAGCCGTAGATAATGAGGAAAATATTGGAAAAATAAAATTATACACATGGAAAGGACATGAATATATTGACGACATTGAAAATGAATTTGCAGGAGTGGGATGGATATTGGCTGAAAATTGGTGGCCATATCAGCGACCAACTTTTGTGACACCAAATTTTGCTGGTTATGTTTCTGGCCATTCTACTTTTTCAAGAGCTTCCGCAGAAATGCTTGAAAATTTTACAGGAAGTCCTTATTTTCCAGGTGGAATGGGAATACATCTGGCTAAACAGAGAGAATTCTTGGTTTTTGAAGATGGCCCAAGTCAGGATGTAGAACTTCAATGGGTTTCTTACAAGGATGCTGCTGATCAATGTAGTTTGTCAAGAATTTGGGGAGGAATTCATCCATATATTGATGATATTCCAGGTAGATTAATTGGGCAAATCATTGGTAATGAAAGTTTTGAATTTGGTGCTCAGTACTTTCAAGAGAATCTTTCAAATCCTGAAATTCAAATTCCAAATATTAAGCTAACTCAAAATCCCATATCAAAAAATGGTATAATTAAACTTGTTAATACCAAAGGTCATGAATCGTTTAAATTGTTTACATTGACAGGTCAATCTATACAAATTTCAAGCAAATTTCATAGCGGAATAACCGAGATTTTCTCAAATAATTTAACCTCCGGTATATACTTACTAAGATCTGATGAAATTATCTTTAAGATTATAGTAAGATAATTTTTGTTTATTAAATTTGCTTGCCAAAAAGGCCTCGTAGCATAACTGAATAGTGCATCTGATTACGGCTCAGAAGGTTGGGGGTTTGAATCCCTCCGAGGTCACATTTGTTAAGACTCACTTTTATAAGTGGGTCTTTTTTGATAGGGTTAAATTCTTATACATTTTTAAAAAGAGTCATACTTACTATTCCAAATACTTTCACTGAAATTTTTTCTTGTTAAAAAGAAAGTATAGAAGAAAATAAATATAAATCCTTTTACCAGGAATAAAAATAGGATGAACACTTCTGAGAATGTTAGGCTAGGAATAAACAGCTTTCCAAGTAATGCAAAAAATACACTTACCAGAACCGAGAATATAGTTAGGTTATCAATATTTTTGAATGGAAGAACTAATAATTTTCTAAGGTAATTGAATTCCTCACCCCATTTGTGAATCAAGTAATAATAGTCGTTACCTATGGGGATAAAAAGAATCGGATCATCAGGACTTTTAATTTTGAATAGTTTTGATGGAGCCATTATCATAAAGTTATTGAGGTTGGTATCATGTTTCTTTTCAATATCACTTATTATTTTTGTAATATTTTTTGGATATTCACCTTTGAATAAATTAGAATCTAAAAACCTTAATCTGTATCTGACACATATATTTTTTATAGTGTCTTTGTGAAAAATATTTTTTGTTTCCATCTCTTCAAATTTGAGTTGATTGAAACTTCCATTATTAGAATCTTTTAATGATTGGGTTATTCTTTCTTTCCTTGAATCTTCTTTAGTCCAAATATTTTTAAGCAGAGAAGTAAGCTCATTAGTGCTAATTTGCTTATTTCTTTCATGTAATAACTCCTCAAATAGGTTTACTTTTTTCATTATAATTTTAAATATAAACTTCTACCAAAATTTATACCAAACAACTTTAATTTTCAAGAAAACCACTTGTGTTTTCCAAAATAATTTTTTGGTACTATTTTTTTTGTTTTTAAATAATAATTTATTCCGCCAATTACACTTTTTAAATAAGATTCTAGTGCAGGAATAACAATAAATTTATAAGGAAAAAAAGAAATAATTTTAGGCATATTTTGTAAGAAATAAGGGTAAACCGTTATTTTCAAATAAACTGATTCATTCTTTTTTGTTATTTCCCAAACAACACATGATTGCTCTTTTTCTTTTTCCCCTATTAATAAACTATATCCCTTCTTTTTATCCCATGATTTAAACTTTCTGATAAATGTAAGTCCGTTAAGGTAAATTAATTCGTCAATTGAATTTTCACCAGGCCATTTTATAATTTTATTGGATTTGCAAAACGGATGAAATATCTCAAGATTTGAGGGTGATGAAATTAAATCCCAGAGAGAATCTGCTGAGGAGTTTATTTTTTCTTCGTAATATACTTTCCACTTATCCTTAATATTGTTTAAATCTCTCAATTAAATATTATAAATTTGGAGTTTAAAAATAATGAATATGAAGCTTAATTTTTTATTAACTTTTTTGACTTTATTAACAAGTTATTCATGTAGTGAAAGGGTTACTTACATTAATTATGGTGATGATATTAATATTGATTTAAGTTTCTCTGAAAAGATTGATAATAATTTTGATTTAGAATATCTTTCTGGTCAGATAATTGACGTATGCCCAAAAAAAGGGTGTTGGATGAATGTAAAAGTTGATACCGATACAGTATTTGTAAAATTTAAGGATTACCGATTTTTTGTTCCAAAAACCGGGATTAAGGGTAAGCAGATTTTAATGGCTGGAAATATATTTAGGGACACAATTTCGGTGAAAAGACTAAAACATTATGCTGAGGATGCAAAAAAATCAAAGGAAGAGATTGAGCTTATTTCAAAGCCTGAGTATAAAATTAACATGATTGCAAGTGCAGTAGCAATCAGGGATAACTAATTATAATCAATTTCAACCATTACTTCGTTTCTTCTGTTAAAAACCTTGTATGGACTATTGTAAGAAACATAAAATATATCTCCAACAGTTCTAATATTTAATTCTGAAAGCTGTTCGATTAATTTTTTTGAGTGCATGTTAAATTTTCCAGAGTTTGAATAACCTCCATATCTTATGCATGCAAAATATTTAGCTTGAGACTCATATATGACAACATTTTCATCATTTGGTTTTGAGATGGATTCAATATTATATGATGATGGCATAACAAATTCCATGGTGTTAGAATTATTATCATTTTTCATATAAACAGGTGTAGTCATTGCTATTTTTTCACCTTTTGAATTGTTACCACTAATAAATTGAAATAACTTATAAAAGTTACGGTTAGCGTTTCTATTAGAAACTACTTTTGCCTTTAACGATCCAGGATAAAATCGGATTTCAAAATCCTCTTCAGAAACAATAACTTCATATCGTTGGGTTTCATAATTTGTTGGACTACTTAAAAACATAAGTATTAATAGCAGATAGTAATTCATTTATTTCTTAATAATTTTTATGTATTTAATATTATTTGATTCCAAATCAACTAAGTGTATTATGTAAACTCCACCTTGAAAAGAGGACAAATCGATATTTTTATCGGATGATTCCAACAATTTTTTACCTGTTATGTCATAAATAGTTGAAAATATATTTTTTTCGTAGTTGATATTCAACACATTTTCAACTGGATTTGGATAGTAACTAATTTCAAAATCATCTGCTATAATATTTTCTGTACTTAGAGCTAAATCTTCCCATTTCCAAATTCCACCTGAAAAGAAATTTTCATTAAAACCACCTGACCATCCAATAGTTTCATTTAGAAAATCAACATATGTGTGTTGGGTTAAATCAATAGGATTCCAGTTATATCCGCCGTCAGCACTAAAAGATGATCCTGAGCCTGTTGTAAAAATAGTATCAGTACCTTCAATATAGCATAACCCACCTGAAAAAACGTCACCGTTAGTTGGTACTTGAGACCATGAGGAACCTCCATTTGTAGATTTATAAACATTACCAGAGTTGTCAACAATAACTCCATTTTGAGAATCGCTAAAAGAAAGGTTTCCGTTTACTTGTGCACTACCAAAATCAGAAATAGGTGAATTGTAAACCTCCCAATTATTTCCTTTATCAGTTGAATGATAAACTCTACCTCTGTTAGTTGTAAACCAAACATTATTACCAACCACTTCAATTTGACGGGTATAGCCGTATTCCCCACCAAGGGGGTTTGGAATAGCATTCCCAGGAACCTGTGACCAATTTTCTCCTCCGTTATTTGTCACATAAAGTTCAAAATCTCCATTAATTGGATCTCCTTGAGCAAATCCAATATTTTCATCCCAAAAATACACTACATTAGCAAATGATGAGCTAGTGTCATAGTTTGCGCTATCTTGCCTATTCCATATTTGGCCTCCGTCAGAGGTCTTATATATTCCACCAAAATTATTCGCACTTCTAGGATATGCAACTAACCAAGCCGTTTCATAATCTAGTGCATGAATCATTGAAATTCCTAAACTTTCATTACCAATATCAATAGTGCTAGAGATCCATGTGTCGCCACCATTATTTGTTTTGGTAAATTCCTGAATATTTGATCCTGAACCACTACCGTCATAAGCAGTTGCCCAAACAGTATTTTCATCCACAATTGAAATATAATTAATACCTCTACTAGGATTATCAAAAGCTGTATTTTGAAGAATCCATTCACCAGAAGGTTCAATGAAAACTTGAATATAGTCTTCTTTAATTAATATTTGTTCACTATTATCGTTAGAAATGGTAAGAGTAACATCATAAGTTCCAAGATTATTATAAAAAATTTCAGGAGGATTTTGTCCTTGGAAAGATGATGGGGTTCCACCCTCAAATGACCAAGACCAATTATTTCCGTTAATAGAGTAATTTGAAAAATTTACTGGGTTATTTTGATAAACAACTTGTGGTGAAGCTGTAAAAGCAGGGATTGGATTATTTGAATCTGGCATAACACAAAGTAAGGCTAAATAAGCATCAATTCTAGGGCCTATATTTTGGTTGATATCAACACCACTACTTAATAAGCAACTCAAAACATCAGCCGGAGTTAGAGATGGATTTACACTTAACATTAAACCAACAAGTCCAGCTGCAAATGGTGTAGCCATTGAGGTTCCACCTTGGTATGCGTATCCGTCTAAGTTGTTAGTGTAAACTGTACTTAACAAACCACCATATGAAAAACCACCAGGTGAAGCTATATCAACCCAAAATGGAAAATTGCTGTTATAATTTGAGAAGGAAGAACGATTGTCGTTAAAATCTACCGATCCAACTCCAATTACATTGTTATAACCTGCAGGGTAGTTAATATTTGAATTATTATCGTTTCCTGCAGCAGCTAAAAACACCACCTCTGGGTATGAGTTTATCAATTCCTGCATCGTATTAGAGGACCCTTCGGATCCATATGACATACTTACTACATTAGCACCATTTTCACAAGCCCATTGTACTCCAGCGTAACTGTAATAAGTTAATCCTGGGTTTTGATTATCTCCAGTGGCTTTAACCGCAATTAACTGAGAATTTCCTCCTAATGAAGCAATGCCAACAGCATTATTAATTTCAGCAGTGGCAAGTCCAGCACAATGAGTACCGTGAGACCAAGAAGAATTTTGGCTAAATGTTTGAGGAGGGGTTGTGTCATAATCATTATCTGCAACATCTCTTTGTTTGTAAACATTTAAATCTAAATGTTGAGACGCAATTGCATTATCGACAATAGCAATTTTAATATTTTCGTTACCTAAACTTAAATCCCATGCATCTTCTGAGTTTACTAAGGTGTGATACCACTTATTATTTCCAAAGTGATATGGATCATTTGGAACGAATGAATTTTTATAAATAGGTTCTTTTTCAGCATATTCAATATTCTCATTTTCATTAAGTTTCATTAATATATTGTCAATTTTTTCAAACTCTGTGAAAACAATTCTGTAAATCTTTTGCAATTCTCTTTTCCCNGTAAAGTAACTTGGTCTTTCAAAACTTAAAATGTTAATTTCATCAAAAATATCATTCAAGTATTGATAGTCAGAAATGTTTTCAACTAATCCAATTCCATCATCTGTTTTTTTATAATCGGAAACACCAACTTCAATAAGATAATTTAATTTAAACATTATGGTTCCGTCAAGGTAGTCTTGGTTAAATGTTTGTGCATTAATTAATTTTGTTGCAAGTATTAGTAATATTGTAGGTAAAAAAATTAGTTTTTTCATTAATTAGATGTTTTTAATTTGATAATTATTGCGCCTCCTCTAGCAATTCCGCCGTACCGATTAGTAGCTGCAAGGGATTTAAGAATAGAAATATTTTTAATTTGTTGTGGATTAATGTGAGTTGGAAAATCAGTTTGGATTGATCCATCAATATCAAATACAGCATAAGCCTGGTTGTTGATTGATAGGCTCCCACCTCGAATTAGGATTTTTGAGTTGCTATTTGCAACATTATCTCCAATCACTTTAACACCCGGAAACCTTCCAACAATAACATCTAAAAGAGATGTTGCAGCAGGAGAAATGTAGAAACCAGATGATGATTTGGAAACACCACTATTTTGGGTACCACAGGAAAAGCACCACAAAAAGGACAAAATATAAATAAAAATCATGTTTTTCATCTTAAAAAATAAAACAAAAGCTATGCCACTAATTCAATCTATTTAAAAATAACTAGTTTTAATTTTTGACCTTTAAAAGTTTCAGCTACTCCTTCAATAGAAATTTCACTTTGCAAGGAAATTCTTACAAATCCGTCTCCATAACTTAGATATGAATATGTAGTATCTCCAATTTCTTTCCATACTAAATTGTATTGTGGAAACTGACTCCACCTTTGAGGTCTTTCGTCATTAGCTTCTCTTTCAATAAATGCAAAAACAGCACCATCCTCCATTACAAGATCATCAATTTCAGGCACTTGTATTTCAAAATTACCATATGTTTTTTCGTCATCAATGAAAGACAATTCTCCAAATTCAACAATTACAATTTGATGAGATGCTTCATCAATATCAACATCAGGAGTCATATTGATACAAGATGAAATATTAAATGTTAAAATTAATAAAATTAGATTTTTCATAATTTGATTTTTAAGCTATATAATATTTAAATGTGCAGATAAATTTTTGAAAGTTAAAAAAAATTAAATTATTAAATGCATTATCTTTGAGGTAATGAGATTTCTGGTTTTATTATTTATCGTAATTACATTAAATATCCAATCACAGTCGGATTTTGGATCTTCATTTAATCCAACATACGGAATAGTTCAATCAAATATTCCTCAGGACTATTACCAAGAAGCTATTGGTAAGTCCTCTGATCAATTAAAAGAAGCACTTTATCAAATAATTTCTAATCACACTGTATTTCCATACACATCTTCTTCAACTGACACATGGGATATTCTACAATTATCAGATCAAGATCCACAAAATAATAATAATATGATTCTTGTATATACGGGTCGTTCCCAGGATAAGGGTTATAGGGATGGCAGTGGAAATTATTCTCAGTATGAAAACGGAAATGGGACCCAAAGTAATTCTTGGAATAGGGAACATGTATGGCCTAAATCCCATGGTTTCCCCGACCAAGACGATAACGCATATACTGATATTCATAATTTAAAACCTTGTGATCGATCGGTTAATAGTTCTAGAGGTACAAAAGATTTCGATTATGGAGGTAATCAACACTCTGAAGCTGAACAATGCCTAACAGATTCTGACAGTTGGGAGCCATCGGATTTCGTTAAGGGTGATATTGCTAGGATATTGTTTTATATGGTAGTGCGTTATGATCCAGGGTATGATCATAACAATAATAGTTTTGATTTAGAGTTAGTAGATCATACAACTCCGGGAAATAATGATCCTATTTTGGGCAAACTCTCTTCTCTCATTCAATGGCACTATGATGATCCTGTTGACGATTTTGAAATTAATAGAAATGAAATTATTTTTGGTTACCAACAAAATAGAAATCCGTTTATAGATCATCCTAGTCTTGTTAGTTTTTTGTGGGGAGAAAATAGCGGAGAAAATTGGAATGAGAATTTAGGAATAGATGATATCACGAATGAAAATTTATTTATATATCCAAACCCCTCTAGGGGTGTTATAAATTTTAGTAATACTTTAATTGATGAAAGAATTCAGATTTTTTCGATTAATGGACACAAGGTATATGATAAAACTATAACTAATAATTTAATTGATCTAGATTTACAGTCTGGATTTTATCTCCTAAAAATTTCCAACAACTCAAGGGTTTTAAACCATAAAATTATAATTAGGTAAATGAATTTAGCTATGATTTTTTTAGGATTTTTTTTTCTGGTCATAGGTGGTGAATTTATTGTAAGATCATCAGTAGCTTTATCCTTAAAGTTTAATGTTTCCAAATTTGTAATAGGAATGACTGTTGTTTCTTTTGCAACTTCGTTACCTGAATTAATAGTAAGTGTAAACGCAGCTTTAAATAATTCTCCATCTATTGCAATTAATAATGTAATTGGTTCAAATATCGCTAACATAGGACTAGTATTAGGAGTTATTTCAGTACTGGGAAACATCTCCGTAGACAATAATTTTTATAAAAGAGATTGGCCATGGATGTTTTTTCTTTCAATTGCTCTTTGGTTATTTATAGCAAGTGATAATCTGCTAAGTGGTTATGAGGGTTTTTTTCTTATTATATTTTTGTCCGCATTTATTTTTGGTGTACTTAAAAGATCAAATTCAATAGAATCCATAAATGATGCAAACAATAAACTTACAAAAGCTTCAAATTTTAAAGTTTTTATCTGGTTAATTATCTCTACTATAACTCTTTATTTTGGATCTGAATTTCTTGTTGATGGAGCTGTAAATCTAGCTAAACAAATTAACATTAGTGAGGCTGTAATTTCTGTCACTATTGTGGCAATTGGAACTAGTGTTCCCGAATTAGCTGCTTCTTTAGTAGCAATTGTTAAAAAAGAAGAAGGTATATCTGTAGGAAACTTAATTGGGTCAAATATTTTCAATATTGGATCTGTACTTGGGGTAACGGCTATAATTAAAGATATTCAAATCGCTCAGGAGATAATTCAAAGAGACATTGTATGGATGTTAATTTTTGCGCTCATTGTGATTATACTAGCTGTAATTCCTCGCAAAAATTATTTATCAGGTTTCAAAGGCTTAATAATGTTTTCGATGTACTTATATTTTATTTATATAGCATTTGTACAATAAAAAAAGGGACTATTTTTCATAATCCCTTTTTTCTAAAACTATAGTTGATTTTCTAAGCTGACTTGACCGTCTTGATTATTCTAGCTGCAATTTTATACGGATCAGCATTTGACGCAGGACGCCTATCTTCAAGCCATCCTTTGTAACCCTTTTCAACAGTGATGATAGGTATTCTTATAGATGCACCTCTATCAGAAACCCCATAGCTGAATTGATCGATCGATTGGGTCTCGTGCTGACCCGTTAGTCTTTGTTCATTATAAGCTCCATAAACAGCTATATGATCATCAACTACTGGTCTAAAAGCTTCGCATATTTTTTCATAAGTTTCTTTAGAACCACATGTTCTTAAAGTCTCATTTGAGAAATTAGCGTGCATTCCAGAGCCATTCCAATCACCCTTAACTGGCTTTGGATGATATTCAATGTAGTAACCATAATCTTCAGTTAATCTGTCAAGAATATATCTTGCTACCCAAAGTTGATCTCCAGCATTTTTTGCACCCTTCCCGAAAACTTGAAATTCCCACTGTCCACAAGCTACTTCTTGATTAATTCCTTCTATGTTTATTCCTGCAGCAAGGCAAATATCAGCGTGATCTTCAACTAATTGTCTACCATGAGTATTCTTTCCACCTACCGAACAATAATATAAACCCTGAGGACCGGGGTATCCACCTGGAGGAAAGCCAAGTGGTAAATCAGTATCGTTGTCCATAATAAAATATTCTTGCTCAAATCCAAACCAAAAATCATTATCATCATCATCAATGGTAGCTCTACCATTTGAGACGTGTGGTGATCCATCTGGGTTCATTACCTCAGTCATCACAAGAAACCCGTTTTCTCTAGTTGGGTCTGTAAATATTGCAACAGGTTTTAATAAACAATCTGAAGAACCTCCTTCAGCTTGCTGAGTAGAACTGCCATCAAATGCCCATACAGGACAACTTTCAATTTTTCCATCGAAATCCTTTAATATCTTTGTTTTACTACGCATATTTTGCGTAGGAACATATCCGTCAAGCCAAATATATTCAAGTTTTGCTGTGCTCATTTTTTAAAAATATTATAGTTAATTACTTAATTAAAATAAGTGCATAATATATTAATAAATTTGAAAATCGTTGAGAATTTTTTTCTGATTTTAGAATATTTTTATAAACATTTTAATTATTATGTTTTATTCATATGAAAATCGTAATTTTTAAGCATTTTCTATGATTATTGTTAATAACGTAATTTCCTTTTTTTTTATTTTCAAAATCTTAATATGCTTCATACTAAATTTTTTGTGTTTTCTTTAATACTTTTGTATTCAAATTAATCAATGTCAAATTCAAAATCATCAGATAACTATTTACAACGAGGAGTGTCAGCTTCCAAGGAAGATGTACATAATGCAATTAAAAATCTAGATAAAGGACTTTTTCCTAATGCATTCTGCAAAATTGTACCTGATTATTTAACCGAAAGTGATGAACATTGTATCGTTATGCATGCTGATGGAGCAGGAACTAAAAGTTCTTTAGCATATATGTATTGGATGGAAACTGGAGACCTTTCTGTATGGAAGGGAATTGCTCAAGATGCTTTAATCATGAATATCGATGACTTAATATGTGTTGGTGCCACCGAAAATATCATGCTATCATCTACCATCGGAAGGAATAAAAATAAAATACCAGGTGATGTAATTTCTGCTATTATTAATGGCACTAAAGAATTAGTCGATGAACTTAAACAATGTGATATTAATATTCACATGACCGGAGGTGAAACTGCTGATGTTGGTGATCTTGTTAGAACAATAATTGTTGATAGCACTGTTGTAGCCAGAATTAAAAAAGATGAAGTAATTGACAATTCAAAAATTTCTGCAGGAAATGTTATTGTTGGATTAGCCTCCCACGGAAAAGCTACATATGAATCTAACTATAATGGTGGAATGGGCAGTAACGGGCTAACCTCAGCAAGACATGATGTATTTAATAAAATCCTTGCTGAAAAATATCCTGAAAGTTATGATAATGATATCCCTGAAGAATTAGTTTACACTGGAACAAAAAAATTGACTGAAAAATTCACTGAAGTTGATATTGATGCGGGAAAATTAGTTTTATCTCCAACAAGAACCTATGCTCCTGTAATCAAAAAAATTATCAATTCAATCGGGAATAAAAATATAAATGGTATAATACATTGTAGTGGTGGAGCTCAAACAAAGATATTACATTTCATTAATGATAATTTACATGTTATTAAGGATAAGTTATTTGATGTTCCTTTTTTATTTAGGTTGATACAAAAAGAATCTAATACAAGTTGGCAAGAAATGTATAGAGTGTTTAACTGTGGTCACAGGATGGAATTATATGTGGAATCAAAGTTTGCAGACGAAATAATTAGCATATCAAATTCTTTTAATATTGATGCTAAAATTATAGGAAAAGTAGTTGGCTCAGATGAAAAAAAACTTACTATAAAATCAGAGTTTGGTGAGTTTAATTATTAAATTGGATAAGATCTGAAAAAATTAAGTAGTGGTAGAAAAATTAAAATTAGTTGAAAACAGATTTGCTNAATTAAGTGAGCTAATTATTCAGCCAGATATAATTTCCGACCAAAAAAGATATATCAAGATCTCCAAGGAGTACAAAGACCTAAAAAAAATAATTGATAAGGGTGAAGTTTATAAAAATTTGATTGCAAATAAAACCGAAGCTCAAGAAATAATTTCAATTGAGAAAGATGATGAAATGATTGAAATGGCTAAAATGCAATTAGAAGAGGTAGAGGCTGAGCTACCTAAAATAGAGGAAGACCTTAAGGTTTTACTTATCCCAAAAGATCCTGACGATTCTAAAAATGTTGTAGTTGAAATTCGAGCTGGAACGGGTGGGGACGAAGCAAGTATTTTTGCCGGAGATCTTTACAGGATGTATACTAAATTTTCTGAATCAAAAAATTGGTCTGTTAATTTAGTTGATTTGAACGAGGGAACTTCTGGAGGATATAAAGAGATTATATTTGAGGTTAATGGAGCGGATGTTTATGGAAATTTAAAATTCGAGGCTGGCGTTCATAGGGTTCAAAGGGTTCCTCAAACGGAAACTCAGGGAAGAGTACACACTAGTGCCGCAACTGTAATAGTTTTACCTGAGGCAGAAGAGTTTGATGTTGAGTTAGATATGCAAGATGTTCGAATTGAAAGAACTACCTCTACCGGTCCAGGTGGCCAGTCGGTAAATACAACTTATTCTGCCATAAAATTACATCATGAACCAACCGGAATTATTGTAAGTTGTCAAGATCAAAAATCACAACACAAGAATCTCGATAAAGCATTAAAAGTACTAAGGACAAGACTATATGAATTAGAGGTTGAAAAAAGAAGGCAAGCTGATTCCTTAAAAAGAAAAAGCATGGTCTCATCTGGAGACAGAAGCGCAAAAATTAGAACATACAATTATCCGCAAGGTAGAGTCACGGAACATAGAATTGGTTTAACTCTTTATGATTTACCAAAAATAATAAACGGAGATATTCAAAAAATAATTGATGAGTTGATGTTGGCAGAAAATTCAGAAATATTAAAAGCTAATAATTAAATGAAATTAGAGGATTTAATATATCAGATAAAAAATAAGGATTCTTTCTTATGTATAGGTCTTGACACCGACATTAATAAAATCCCAAAATTTTTATTAAATGATGAAGATCCAATTTTCTCCTTTAATAAATCAATCATTGACCACACAAATAAATACTGCGTTGCATATAAAATTAATACTGCATTTTATGAATCTTTGGGAGCTAAGGGTTGGGTGTCAATGAAAAAAACTGTTGATTACATTAATAACAAATTTCCTGAAATATTCACAATTGCTGATGCAAAGAGAGGAGATATTGGAAATACAAGTAAAATGTATGCTCAATCATTTTTTGAAGAAATGAATTTTGACAGTTTGACTATTAATCCCTACATGGGCTCTGATTCTGTAAAACCATTTTTGGANTATGAAAACAAGATTGCAATTTTACTTGGTTTAACTTCAAACATTGGAGCAAATGATATCCAGCTTAAGACCACTACTAATGATGATTTTATATTTATTGAAATGATAAAATCATCTAAGGCATGGGGAGATGAAAATAATATGATGTACGTTATTGGAGCAACCAAACCAGGACATATTGAAAAAATTAGATCAGTTCTTCCTCATCATTTTTTACTTATGCCAGGAATAGGAGCTCAGGGGGGTGATTTAAATGAAATTTGTAAATACGCTTTAAATGATAATATTGGAATAATTGTTAATTCATCTAGATCTATTATTTATGCATCAGACAATGAAACATATGCATCGGCTGCTGCTGATCAAGCCATGATTCTTCAAAATAAAATGAAGCTAATATTATCAGAAAGAAAATAGAATTCATGAAATCATCTAGTCTTTCATTTTCACTGATTTTTTTAGTTTTTTTTTCATATTCACAGCCAAGCGAGTCAGATTATATTCAGGTATTAGGGATAGTACAGGATGCTGGTTATCCACACATAGGTTGTGAGAAAGATTGCTGTGAACAGGTAAATCCTGGTGATTATTTTGTTAGTTGCTTGGGATTAATAGATAAAACAAATAATAAAAGATACTTGTTTGATGCAACTCCTGATATACATAATCAGATAAATTTACTTGAAAAATTTACTAATGCTGATCTAATTGATGGTATTTTTTTAACTCACGCACATATTGGGCATTACACAGGGTTAATGTACTTAGGTCGAGAGGGGCTTGGAGGCACAAATATTATGGTTTATGCGCTTAAAAGAATGGCTAGATTTCTTACAAAAAATGGCCCCTGGGATCAGCTAGTTAAATTGAATAATATTTCAATTCAAACAATATCCAATAAGGAATTNGTTAAACTTTCAGAAAATATTTTTGTTATTCCGATCAAGGTTCCCCACAGAGATGAGTATTCTGAAACCGTAGGCTATAAAATAATAGGAAAATCAAAAAAAATACTTTTTATTCCTGATATTGATAAATGGGATGAATGGGAAAAGAGTATAATCGAAGAGGTAAAACTTGTTGATTATGCTTTTATTGATGGAACTTTTTATAATGGTTCAGAACTAAATAGAGATATGAGAGAAATACCTCATCCCTCAATAGAAGAGACTTTACAATTATTCTCTAATCAACCCATTGCAGAGAGAAATAAAATATATTTTATTCATATAAATCATACGAATCCTATTTTAACAAATAAAAATGGTATCAAGGATATGGTCGAGGGTTTAGGTTTTAATATTGCAAAAAGGGGTCTAAAATTTAAATTGGATTAGTACATTAAATATAAAACTATTTCAAAATTTTATAAACTTTTATACACAAGGTATCATACCTTTGGAACAAATGAATTGGAATTGTAAACATACTTGGAAAAAAGCATCAGTAAATACATTATGGTGCTTATTGGGATGTAGCATTGGGGATTTTGGAACTATTTTTTACTTTCAAAATATTGATCATAGCCTTTTAACTTGGCAAATAATGACTTTAGCAATAATAAATGGATTGTTAACCAGTATTTTACTTGAAACATTNATATTATCTAGACAGATGATTTTAAAGGAGGCTTTTAAAGTTGCAATTGGTATGAGTTTTATAAGTATGGTTGCAATGGAACTTGCGATGAACATAATAGATATTATTCTCACAGGGGGGGCTAAATTGACATGGTGGGTTATTCCGATTATGTTATTCGTTGGATTTATAACTCCACTTCCTTATAATTATTACAGATTAAAAAAATGGGGTTTTGGTTGTCACTAAATCTACTTAATTCCAGGCTGTTTTAACTCCCAATTTTCCTCAAGCTTTTTTTCATCTACCATTTGTTTTACTTCCAGCAATAATCTTTTTGCATCATAAATTATTCCGTCTTTGATAGTAAATTTTACCCCACCAGACCTTATTACCTCATTTTTTTCGTTTAGTTTTATTGCACCTGTTCCGTATAAAGATTTTAAATTTTCTAATGGGTTTTCATCTGTAATTACAAAGTCTGCATATTTTCCGACTTGTACACTACCAATTTTGTCATCCATTTTCAGTGCTTCAGCTCCATTCAATGTAGCTGCTCGAATAACTTCTAGTGGATGAAATCCAGCTTCTCTCAGAAGTTCAAGCTCTCTAATATATGCAAAACCATATAGTTGGTAGATGAAGCCTGAGTCAGAGCCTGTGGAAACTCTACCACCTCTGTTTTTGAATTCATTAATAAATTTCATCCACAACCTATAATTTTCCCTCCATTGAACCTCTTGTTCAGTACCCCAATAATGCCAATATGATCCATGAGAAATTCTACTTGGCTCATAAAATTTCCATAATGAAGGTAGAGTGTAATCTTCGTGCCATTCAGCTCTTCTAGCCCTATGTAAATCTCGGTTAGCCTCATATATGTTAAAGGTAGGCACGATAGTAAAGTCAAGAGAAATAAGTTCATTCATGACATTATTCCAATGATCAGAATAGGGCTCAGCTGATTGTTTCCATAGTTTTCCTGCTTCTTCAAATCTATGTTGNTCATTTTGGTAATTATAATTTGAAGGGTAATTCTGAACAGTCCTATCGTTAAACAATGCCTCAGGAAGACCATACCAATGCTCCATTGAAGTTAATCCTGCTCTTGCTGAATTTAAAACATTCC
This sequence comes from Flavobacteriaceae bacterium, assembly GCA_002702745.1. The sequence goes on from PABM01000023.1 coordinate 38,799, forward strand.
ATCTAGCTACACTTAACTGAGCATGATGCATTGCTGACCCCAAACCTAATTTTTTGTTTTCATCTAAAGCTGCTTTCATTATTTCGGGCTCAGCTCCGAAAAATTTAATTCCATCAGCCCCTTTTTTTGCATTTGCTCTAACCCAAGTTCTTGCCATTTCTGGTGTGCTTATTGGCAAATCATTTAGAGGGTTGAAGCCTTTACTTTTCTGTCCAAAACTAGTATAGGCAAAAATTCTAGGAGCTACAATTTTATTTTCAGCACTCAATTTTTTTAAATTGACAGCCCAGTCAACTCCTCTTCCCCCTGGTTCTCTTACAGTGGTTATCCCATGAGCCATCCAAAGTCTAAAAACATAGTCATAATCTGCACCTTGTCCAGTACCTCCTATATGACCATGCATGTCTATAAAGCCTGGAAGTAGAAACATTCCGTTTGCATTCAATTCAAATCCACCTTGCTTGAGTTTGGGCCTAGAGGAATCTTTTATTTCAACTCCAGGGTATCCAACACTTTTAATATTAACAATTATATTATTTTCAACAACTATATCTACCGGGCCTTTTGGCGGAGATCCATCCCCGTTAATTAAGGTAACTCCTCTAATTATAAGTTGATCATATGGCCCATCTCCTAAGTATTTTTCCTGAGAAAATCCGATAAATGTAAATAAGAGAATAAATATGTGAATGAAGTTTTTCATGTTTTAAAATTTAATTAGATGGGACCGAAATATTATTACCCAAAAATATAGCGTTTAGGAATAATTTATTAGTTCCATACCAAGTTCCTCTAAAGTTTGGATTATCAGCAAATACTACAACTCTTCCAGTTCCTATTTTTGAAATAATTAAAGATGCAGCCCCCGGAATAAAATCTTTTTTATTTAATTCAGAAATATATCCATCAATGTGAAAATCTTTTGAGTATGTAGCAACAGACGAATAATCGTTATTAGTTTTATTTATAAATACATTATTATTCTTGTAAACTGGAATCGAAGTATCGTTATAGCCAAAAGCAACGGGATGTGTTAAATCTATGTCAGCTCTTAATATAACACCACCTATTCTTTCCCTTCCAATAAACTCTCTTGCTTCAACATAATTTTTTCTTGAGTAAGTTGAATCTTTTTTTGACTCCACCAAACTTTCATTTATTAGTTTGTTATTAATTGCCCAGCTTGAACCTCTGGCTATTGTAATTAAAGTATTTCCTTTTTCAACCCATTTTTTTATTTTTTTTATTTCATCTTTTCCTAATTGGTTGTAGGAACCAGAAACCATTATCAAAGTCGTATACTTTTCTAATGATATTCCAGAATATTGATTGAGTCTTAATTTAGTCAGTGGCATTTCAATTCTTGTATCTAATAGATGCCACACTTCACCTGCTTCATATGAATTTACTCCATCACCGATTAATAGTGCAACTTTCACAGGTTTATTTATTCTAAAATTATTACTTCCTAAGTCTATACCTCTTAGACTGTAACCAGACTCTGAATTATAAACAGGAACCTCAAATTTATTTTGCATTTCACTTATAATATCAAATAGTTTTTCAGAGGATATATTTTGTTTACTTACAGGAATTAACACAGAACCATAGTTAAATTTCTTAGATGAATTTGTTCCATTAACTTTGATTGTAAATGGTTTAAATGCTGAGTATGTTATAATACCATTTTTTTGAAGGTGATTCAAAGCAGCAGGTGAATTATAATCATCCCAGTCCATTACATAAGCATAATTAGACTTTTTTGGCTTTAAATTTTTGACAAATCCTTTAGTGCTTTTTATTTCAGATTCACCAAAAAAACTTTTAAGCCCTTTTGAGTTCATGTTATAAATATTGGAAACGCTCCAAGCAGAAGCATCATAGAATACACTGTCAACATATTTACTATGTGTCTCAAAGAAATTTTTGACCATTCTAGATTGTGGTTGGTTGACAGGAACAACAAATTTCCCTTTACTGTTGTATACTTTGATTTTATGTAATAATAATTTATCAATAAAGGCTTTATTTCTGTTTTGATCATACATGTCACCAAACTCATAAGCTTTTACTTTTTCATTTTTAAATTCTGTGACCGAAGAATTAAAGAATCTCATTTGATAATCTCTTAACAGATCTTTATTATCAACTGCCGCCTCAACAGTTGCAATACTTGATAAATATTGGTTTCTAATCGTAAATCCAAAAGACATTGTTCCATAATTAGTCTCCTGTAAGTGTCCTCTAGAACTTGCCTGTTCAAATAGTATTGCAACAGCACCTTGGACATCAGGATATGAGGAGCCATATCCTGGATAAGTTTCGTCAAATGATTCTTTGGTGTAGTAAAAGGAACCAATGCTATCAAGTGCTTTTACATAATATTCAGCAAAAATTGGGCTTAAAACACTGTAGTTTTCGTCAGGAATCATCGGTTTTACTGATGCATTTCTTTTCATTGGCTCAAAGAAATAATTGCTATTTGTTCCCATTTCATGAAAATCAGTAACTACATTTGGATACCATCCGTGATACCATTTTAATTTACCTCTACTTTCAGGGTTAATAGCTAATAACCAATCTCTGTTTAAATCAAACCAATAATGATTTGTTCTTCCTCGTGGCCATGCCTCGTTATGCTCTGCATCATTGCTATCAGAAACAAGATTAATTGATTTATATTGATTTGCCCATTGTGAATGCCTATCTCTACCGTCCGGATTTATTGTTGGATCAATAAAAACAACCGAGTTTTGAATTAATCTTTTGATTTTATTGTTTTCAGATGCAACCAGGGTGTAGGCTGCTAGTATTGCAGCTTCGGCACTAGACGGCTCATTTCCATGCACACCATATCCTAAATTTACAATTATGGGTAGGCTACCATCAATTTTTGTTTTTATCCCAGGGATAGTGTGCTTAAGATGTTCATCCTTTATGTTTTCTAAATTATTTAGGTTTTCAGTAGATGAAACGGTAAGCATAATTAAATCTCTACCTTCATGAGATTCACCATATTTTACAATTTTAGCTTTTTCAGAAACATTTGACAAATATTTTATATAAGCTACAATTAGATCATGTCGAGTGTGTTCAAACCCAATTTCATATCCAAGATATTCTTCAGGGCTTTGAATATTACTATCATATGGACCATTATTTTCTAAGAAATAATCCTGAGCTGTTGCTGTATTTAAACTATAAATAAAAGCTATAAATATTAATGTTAATCTCATAATTTTAAATTTTAGGCGAACTATAAATTTAATAATTAAAATTTATTGATTTGTTTTGGATGTATATTTTTAATTTTACTGCATGCGATTGCTATTAATTTTTATTGTTTTTTTATTTTTTTCATGCAGAGGTGAAAAGAGATATGAAGANNTNAATTTAACNGANTATCAAANGCAGGTTAATAATTATTTTAAAGANGCTTCTGTNTCNCCNCTNAAGACTAAAGATCTAAAAAATTTTAAAGGGCTTGATTTTTTTGAATTTGATTCNTCATATGTNGTTTATGCTAAAATTCNANAAACACCNGAAAGTANTCCTTTTAAAATGAANACAACNACTNATANNCCNGCTGANTNTAGAAAGTANGGNANATTAATTTTNAATCTNNATGANGANCNATANACANTAACNGNATATGAAAATCTTGATTATTTNNATGNGGAAGGATATGAAAATTATTTATTTCTTCCATTTCTTGATCAAA
>PABM01000024.1 GCA_002702745.1 Flavobacteriaceae bacterium
TATTAGTGAAAAAGATTTATCGGGATCAATCACTCAAATAAAATCAGATCAACTAGAAAAAAACAGAAGCGGATCGGTTGAAAGTATTTTACAAGGTCAAGTTTCTGGATTGGTTGTTTCGGAAAGTTCGCAACCCGGAGGGGGTTCTGGGGTATCAATTAGAGGTACAAATTCAATTTTAGGCGGAACACAGCCTTTATATGTACTTGACGGAATTCCTGTCGATCCCTTAACCGATGCAGCAGGAATGGATAATAGCGGTGGATCTCAAAGCTCTTTAAGCTTTATCAATCCCAATGATATTGATAAGATTGAAGTTTTAAAAGATGCTGCAGCTACTGCAATATATGGCGCAAGAGGTGCTAACGGAGTTATTTTAATTACATCAAAAACTGCGAATAATGAAAATGGGAAAGATAAAATTTCCATTAGTTATGAAAGTTATGTGACTTCTGTAAGAAGAAATATAAATGTTTTAGATGGTCCTGGATTTGAAAACTTCATGAATCAAAGAGTTTTAAATCAAATTTATCAGGACATAACTGATCCTAACAGAGCTGGAGGGCCGTTTGACGGGACTCAGGTTATTAATACAGATAATTACCCTGAAATTACGGAATACAACCTTCCCTACCCTGTATCATCTGGCATAAATACGAACTGGCAAAACGAAACCTACAGACTAGCTTTAAGTAATAATTACAACTTAAATTATAGAGGTGGAGATTTTAAAAGAAATATTACTATGGGGCTTGGAATTAAAAATCAGGAGGGAGTAATAATTAATTCAAATAATAAAACATTAAACTTTAACATGAATGCTAAAAGAAAAGCATTTAACGAAAAAATAGATTTTTACTCAAAAACCTACTTAAGTCATAAAAAAGGAAATGCTGCATCTGTTGGAAATGGAGAAATTTTTCGACAAAGAGGTGTTGTTTCTCAAGCATTGCAGTTCCAACCCATTTTCTCATTACTTGAGCCTGGACAAGATGATGATATCTATGCAGCATTAAACGAAGGGAATGTAGTTTCGAACCCATATTCGTTAGCTAAATATGTTATGGATATCAAAGAATCTTCCTCTTTTAGGCAAACCTTACAATTAGTTAGTAAGATTACTCCAAAACTAACGGTAAATCTGAAGGGATCTTATAACTTTCAAAAAAGTACTAGAGATAATTATTATCCCCTCAATACAACTAGAGGAAGAAATACTAATGGTGAAGCTTCTCAGGCATTTTTAGAAAATAGCAAAATTTATGCAGAGGCTAATCTCAGATACAGAAACAGGATTAAAAATCATCGAATTGACGCAACTCTTGTAGGTACCTATGAAAAAAATGAAATTAGATCAATTTTTAATAAAGCAAGAGGGTTTGGTACAGATGTAACTTCTTTTTACAATTTTGCTTCAGCAGAAGAAATTTTAACTCCTATTACTCAATTTAGAGAAGTAGGATTATTATCTGCTTTGTTTAGGGTCGGTTATAATTACAAAAGAAAATACTTTGTCGATATAAATACCAGAATAGATGCTTCATCAAAATTTTCTACGAATAATAAAAGTGCCTTGTTTCCTTCAATAGCTTTTTCTTGGTTTGCATCGAAAGAAAAAGTATTTAATAATTATAAAAACATAGATGAATTAAAATTTAGGTTGTCATATGGAAAAATAGGTAGTAATCCTATTAACCCTTATCAGTCTCTTGCATTAATGACACCTATTCGCTATAATTTCAACGATGAAATAATCACCGGATTTTACGAATCTAATCTAGCAAATGATGATTTAACATGGGAAACAACTAATCAATTAAATTTTGGAGTTGATTTGGGTTTATTTGATTCAAAATTAAATTTTACTATTGATATGTATCACAAAGTAACCAGTGATTTACTTCAATATGTACAACTCCCACCTTCAAACGGGTATGTTAGTAGAGTTGATAATTTTGGCGAAGTTGAAAATAAAGGGATTGAATTTAATGTAAAGTCAATACTTTTAGATAATGATAATTTTGGTTGGGATATTAACGCAAACATTGGGCTAAATAAAAACAACCTTAATAAATTAAATTCAAACTTAGATTTTCAATTAGGTCCATCAATTGGGTTTTCACAGGTCTTCCCCATTTTATTTATGGTGGATCAGCCTCTAGGTATATACTGGGGTGCGCAAACAGATGGTATTTATGCAGATTGGGAAGAAGCAATTAACAGTGGAATCGCTGGTGCTGCTCCAGGGGAAATAAAATATGTAAATAATTTTGTTGATCTTGATGATTCCGGTCAACCATTAGCTTTACAAGAAATAAATTTTGATGATTATGTAAAAATAGGTGATCCTAATCCTGATTTTACCTATTCCATTTCAAATAATTTTAGATATAAAAAATGGGATGCAAGTATCCTTTTCACTGGTCAAAAAGGAGGGGATTTGTTTTGGGTGGACTCATGGCAGTTGAGTGGTTTACAAAAAACCACTAATGTATTAACCTCATCATTTGAAAATTCATGGATTGCTCCACTTGTTTATGAAGAGGGTAATTATGTTTATAATCCGCAAGTTGGTAGTTTAAATAATGTAAGCCATCCTGCAGCACTAATTGATACGGGGTCAAGGGCAATACCCTCAGACAGAAATATATTTGACGGGTCATTTATTAGACTGAAAAATATTAATATTGGATATAATTTTGATTTTTCTGAAGGAAGAAATATGAGGATTTATATTTCTGGGCAAAATTTATTTGTATGGACTGACTATCCAGGTTATGATCCAGAAGTAAGAACTTATACCAAAAACCCACAAAAAAGAGGAGTTGATTTCGGCACTTATCCAGGTACTAAGTCTGTACTATTTGGATTAAAATTTAATTACTAAACAATGAAAAATATAAAATACTACATCACAATTTTATTAGTTATTTCTTCATTAACATCTTGCAATGTTCTTGATGAAGATCCTTTTACACAACCAAGCACAGAAAACTTCTATCAAAATCAAACCGATGCATTATCGGCTTTGACCTCAGTTTATGCTAGATTAAAGAGTGGAAACGGATATTATAAGCAACAATTTATACCCACACTATTTGCTTCCTCTGACCAAGGACTTGCCACCTATTTGTACAATGAGTTTAAGCGTGGTCTGGTTACCTCGACTAATTTAAATTTAAATAATTTATGGAAGGAGCTTTATTTAGGGATTAGGGATGCAAATAATGTAATTGCTAATGTTCCTGATATTGAAATGGATGAAGAATTAAAAAATAGAATCATAGGGGAAGCAAAATTTTTAAGAGCTTTAAATTATTTTAATTTAGTTCGCTGCTTTGGTGAAGTTCCTTTAAGAACCCAACCTGTTGAAGCTGGTGATGATCAAGGGCTGCCAGTCTCTTCAATTGTAGAAATATACGATGTTATCATTGACGACCTTAACTTTGCAGCAAATCACTGTTGGGGAAGAAATGAAACAAGGGGAAATCACACAAACGATTTAGGAAGATCTACCAATACAGCTGCGCATGCAATGTTAGCAAAAGTATATACCCAAATTGCTTCAAGTAAAAGAACTGCAAGTGAAGGTGTTTTAGGAAATGAATTGTATCTCGAATTTACAGAATCATATGTTAATTATTATCAATATGCTAAAGACGAGTGCGATTCAGCAATAAATGGCCAAGGATTCAACCTTTCTAGTTCTTTGGAGGAATGGGTTACAATTTTTGATGCCGATAATGGTAATAATCCAGAGATGATTTTTGATGTTCAAGGATCCTCATTAACTGGCCAAGGAACTGCTCTTTCAAATTTATTCAGTCCTAGAAATGCAGGTTTATCAGGAACTGGATTTGGCGGAACAAACAAACTAAAACCTCTTTTTATTAATAACAGAATAGATAAGTATGACAACAGATTCCAAAACTCTATAATCACTCAATACGAAACAAGTACGAGAATTTTTAATATAAATCCAGCTTTTACAGGCTATATTCCAACTAACATAGAGACCGGTAATACACTGGGGACCCTTTGGCAAATATGGACAGCAAAATACATAGACACAGAAGCTACAACTGAGTACACAAGTAGGCAAAATTGGCATATTATAAGATTAGCTGATGTATACCTTATGAGAGCCGAAGCCAATGCTGAAATTTCATCAGATCCTGCTGCGGCAAACAATGATATAAATATTTTAAGAAACCGAATAGAAATGAGTGAAATTGATTATTCAGCATACGATATGAATTCTTTTAGAGAAGAATTGTTAAGAGAAAGAGCTGTTGAGCTTTATATGGAGGGTCATAGATTCTTTGACTTGACTAGATTTGGAGTGTATGATGAGTATTGTAGATTTGTTTACGGAGATACTGACGGTGCAAGACAGGCTGAAGACTACACATGGCCCATACCAATAATTGAAACTTCAACTAATAGTGAAATTGATTAAATATAATGTTAAAACAGATTTTATTTTCGATATTTCTTCTATTTTATCAGTTCACACATTTACAAACAAATACCAGTCACCCTAATTTTATACTCATTCTAGCAGACGACCAAGGATGGAATGGCACGTCTGTAAAAATGTTAAATGATAACGACTTATCTAAAAGTGACTTTTATGAGACCCCTAGCATTGAAAGAATTGCTAAAAAAGGTGTCATATTCTCAAACGCATATGCAAGTGCCCCTGTATGCGCTCCTTCTAGATATAGCATTCAGTTTGGACAAACTCCAGCTAGATTAAAAATGATTAGAGTTGGAATGAACACTGACCATATTGATCACAATAAAAAACTTTCAATTCCAAAGCAATTAAAAAAAATTAATTCGGAATACAGAGCTGCACATTTTGGAAAATGGGGTATGGATTCTAATCCTGAATCTGTCGGTTATGACAAAAGTGATGGACCTACAAAAAATAAAGATGGAGTTTTCAATTATAATTCTAATAAACTGCAATGGAGCAATAACGAGTCGTCGGATCCTAAAAAAATATTTAGTGTAACTGATAGAGCAATTAATTTTATTGAAGAAAATAAAGAGAATAGAACACCCTTTTTTCTTCAAATATCTCATTATGCAATACACTCTGATATAGTTGCGCGAAAAGAAACATTTGAGAAATTTAAAAATAAAAACCCTGGAAAAATACATAATAATTTAGGTCTAGCTTCAATGACTTTTGACTTGGATGAAAGTGTAGGTCTAATATTAGATAAACTTGACGAATTAAATCTAACAGAAAACACGTATGTGATTTACACATCAGATAACGGATCAGTACCAATTATAACGCCCCGTAAATATTATAAGCAGAGTTATAATTTTCCTTTACAAAGAGGGAAATGGGATGGAATGGAAGGCGGAATAAGAGTTCCTTTTATTATTAAAGGACCTGGAATTCACAAGAAAAGGTATTCAGATACACCAATTTCATTTTCAGATATATTGCCTACAATAATAGATGTTTCAGCCAATAAAGTACTCAAGAATAATAACCTCGACGGTGGTAGTTTTAAAAATTTATTATTCAATAAAAATGATAAAGTGTTTAGAAAAACAAAAGGGTTGATATTTCATGTTCCCTATCAAAATAAAATTGCTTTGGATAGAGCACATTCTGCTATTATAGTTGATAATTATAAACTCATAAAGTTTTATGATAAAAATGAAATAAAATTATATGATATTAAAAATGATATCAGTGAAAGTATTGATCTATCAAAAATTTATATTGACGGAAAATTAATTAACAAAAAATTAAGTGAAAGATTAGAAAGAATTCTTCATAGATATCTTAAAAAAGTCAAAGCTCCTAAATGGAAACGCGGTATAACATGGAAAGAAAAATCTTTAGAAATTATCAATTCTTATCATTAAAAATTATGTTTTTTTTATAATAAGCACCCTTATTTTGATAATTTCAAAAAATTATAAAATAAAAAATATAATATCCTTGAATAATTTATAAAAATTAGTATTTTGCAAAATTAAATTAATCAAACTAAAAAAAATGTTTATGAAAAAAATTACATTACTACTATTTACATTTATAACTGGTAGCATTTTTGCTCAGACTCAAATCTCTAATTCTGATCTTTTTGTGGCTGGTGCAAACGAAAATTGGCCGCATATATTACAGGCTGCTACAAATGATGATGTGAATAGTCAATCAGCACAAACCTTAGTAATTAATATTACAAGTTTACCCGATGCTGGTGCAAACGTACGGGTTTATAAAACCACTGCTAATGGAGGAGATTTTTTTGGAAATCCAGTAGCATTGAATATTGGCTCCAACACAATTAATGTAACAGCGGTTAGTTTTAATAGGGCTGTAAAGTTTCAATTTAATAGCGGAGAAATATCTTTCGATGCTATTTCTCTAAATGATTCAGACAATGCTTTGACTGTTGGAACATCAGATATTTTTACTTCAACTGGAAATGCAAATTGGCCTCACGTTGTTCAGATTGCTTCTGCTGATGATGATAGCAGTCAATTAGAGCAAATGGTCGAGTTTTACATTACAAGTGTTCCTGCTGAAGGAGCAAGCTATAGAGTAGTTAAGTCTGTTGCTAACGGAAATCTTAACTTTGGCAGTGCTCAAACAATTACATTGGGTAAAAACACCAAAACAATTAATGCTGTTACATTTAATAGAGAAGTTAAATTACAATTTAGTTCTGGAGACATAAGATTTGATGATATGTCCGCAAATGGAGAATCATTACTCCCTTCAACAGTTGATGTTACATTCACGGTTAATGCTGCGAATGTCGCTGGTGGTGTTGGTGAAGGCGGAATGTATTTAGGTGGTGGCGTCTTTGGTGGTGCCAACGCTCATGCAATGCAGGATGATGATGGTGATGGAACTTGGGAAGTTACAGTAACAGTAGATTCTGGAACTGAAGGTGCTTATACTTTCGTAAACAGTCCAGCTAACGGGGATGATTATGCTGGTAAAGAAGATATCTCAGGACAAGAATGTGCTTATGGTGAATGGAATGATAGATTTTTTGGTCCTGTAACTGAAGACACTACATTAATGCATTGCTATGGTAGTTGTGAGACAGACGGAACTTGTCCAGCTCCTCCTTCTACTACAATGGTTACATTTAATGTTAATATGAATGCTTACGCAGGTGAATTTACTACAGTTCACGTAAAAGGTGAGTTTAACGGTTGGTCAGAGGACGGATATGTGATGAATGATGATGACGGTGATGGTATTTATACTCATACCGAAGAATTAGCACACGGAACTTACTTCTGGAAATACTCAATAGATCAATGGGCTGGTCAAGAATCATTCTCTAGTGAATCAGAAGGTTGTACTGCTGAAAACAACGGAAACTTTGACAGACAGATTACTGTTGAAGGTGAATCTATGGATGTAGCCTATTGCTGGAATTCTTGTTCAGCTGAAGGTTGTAATTCAGCTCTTCAATTAAAAGGTATCTTAGATATTGATGTTGGAGGTGGTGTCGGTAAAGGAGTTCACTTATATGCTGTATCCGATATTGCAGATCTTTCATTATACGGTTTAGGTTCTGCAAATAATCAACAAGGAACTGACGGTTTAGAATTTGCTCTTTCAGGATCAGTTTCTGCAGGTCAACATATCTTAGTAACTAACTCTGCTGCTGATGCAACTGGTGACGATGTATTCCTAGACGGATACTTAGGCGCTAGTGAAGCCTTTGATTTAATAATCAATGGTGGAGGCTCTGCTTTACAAGGTAACGGAAATGATGCTTATGAATTATTTGAAGTTATCGATGGAAATGAAGTTGTTGTTGAGACTTTTGGAGTTACCGGAAATGTAGGTGATCCTAGTCAAGGTGGCGATTATACAATGGATTGGGTTTATAGAGATTCTTGGGCTTATAAAGATGCATTTGGTATATGGACTTATGGAGGAGAGAGCTGTACAGATGGTTCAACAACCACTTGTGAATCAAACTGTCCTTATCCATTTATTTCTTGTGATACTAGTTCAGAAGTTGTTGACTTCTTAGTAAATGGAGGAAACTGGAGAGTTATGGCAGAAGAAAATGGTCATATGGGTGTAGGTCCTGGTGATCAATTTAGTGCTGCTTGGTGGAATGCTGATGCATGGGCGAAGGCTTACACCGGACTATATGATGACGGATGGATGTTTGACGCTGAAGGATTTATGACACACGATACTGGTGATGATGGTACTATTTTTGGTAAAAAGCCTGCTATTGATGCTGCTTTCCCTGAAAATACTCCTTATGATGCAGATATAGATCCTGATACTGGAAATGCAGACAATCAAGAATATTTCAACTATCCTTTGGCAACTTATACAGACTCTTATAGTGTTAGTACACTAGGAGATTATGATACAATTACTTTAGGAAGTAACGGTGCAATTGGTTTCTACACTGCAACTGCTGGTCAAGAATATCAAATTCTTGAAACAGGTGAAGGTTATATGTATCTTAGAAATGTAGGTCAAGATACAAATTCTTGGTATGGTAAATTTACCAATGCTGATTATCTATCTACTAGTGATAATGAGATATTAGACATGAGAATATACCCTAACCCTGTGAACGGTAATTATATTACTATTCTTACACCGGTTGAAGGACTGAAAGATGTCGAAGTATATTCTGTAACTGGTAGAAAACTATTAGACACTACTATTAATAACAACACTTTAGATGTTAGTTCATTAAATAGTGGATTCTATATGATCAAGGTTACAATAGACGGACAAAGTAAGGTATCTAAGTTAATCGTTAGATAAATTATTAAGTTTATAAATAAAGAATGCCAGATAAAAATTTATCTGGCATTCTTTTTTAACTAAATTGTGATTGTATTTAATATTTTCAAATGATGGATATGTTTATAAAGTTTTTAATTTCATTTTTAGCTGTAATAAGCTTGAATTCTAGTGATTTAAATGAGGAAAAAAAAGAAAACAAACCAAATATAATTTTTATTTTATCTGATGATCATACAACTAATGCAATCTCAGCTTATGGTGGATTATATAAAGATATTGCACCAACGCCTAATATTGATAAAATTGCAAATGAAGGAGCAATACTGAAAAATGTTTTTGCGACAAATTCAATTTGCGGCCCTAGTAGAGCTTCAATCCTAACAGGGACATATAGTCATATAAACGGCTACTATAAAAATTATAAGGGAGGGGAATTTGATAACAGTTTATGGACCTTTCCTCAAGAACTTCAAAAGTCAGGATATAACACTGCATTAGTTGGCAAATGGCATTTAGCTTCAAAGCCAGTTGGATTTGATTATTTTAAATATCACATATCCAGAGGACAACAAGGCTTTTATTGGAATCCAATTTACAATGATAATGGTAAAAAGATTAAGGAAAATGGTTATGCAACAAACTTAACCACAGATTTTGCATTAGATTGGCTCAAAAAAAGAAACTCAGACAAACCATTTTGTTTACTTCTTCAATACAAAGCTCCACATCGTGAATGGTCTCCAGATGAAAAATATAAAGATCTTTGGGAAAATGAAGAACTCCCCTACCCTGCTACATTTAACGATGATTATTCTACTCGTGAATTAACAGCTGGTAATACAGAAATGACAATCGATTATTTTTGTCGTGAAGATATGAAGATGACACCTCCTGATTCTTTGAGTAAATCTGAGAAAAATAAATGGTTTTCATATGGCTTTAAAAGAGATGAAATAGTCATATTAGATAAAAATATCTCAAATGAAGAAAATAAAAAACTTAAGTTTCAAATATATTTAAAGGATTATTTATCAACAATCAAATCTGTTGACGATAATATAGGTAGAGTTTTAGATTATTTAAAAGATTCTAAACTTGAGGATAATACCATAATAATTTACGCATCTGACCAAGGTTTTTTTATTGGTGAACACGGATGGTTTGATAAAAGATTTATGTATGAAGAATCAATTAGAATGCCATTTGTAATTAAATATCCAGGGGAAATTAAACCAAAAACAGTTAATAATGATATAATCACTAATATTGACTTTGCACCTACCATATTGGAGATAGCTGGGACTAATTCTCCTACCAGTATTCAAGGAAAAAGTTTTTATAAAAATCTTAAAAGTAAAACCACTAAAGATTGGAGGCAGTCCATGTATTATCATTATTATGAATATCCTTTTTATCATCATGTTCAACCTCACTATGGAATTAGGAATGAGAGATATAAATTGATACATTTTTATTATGATATAGATGTATGGGAATTATATGACCTAAAAACAGACCCAAATGAATTAAATAATATAATTTCATCAAAAAATCACCAAAAACTGATAAAAAATTTAAAAGCTGAACTTTATAATTTAAAGGAGTATTATGGAAATAAGCTTACATTAGATGAAATGAGGAATATTTCCAAAAATGATTTTGGAGGACTAGAATCTAATAAAGCGAAAAAATGAAGATTTTAGTTACAGGTGGATTAGGATATATTGGATCTCACACTGCAGTTGAATTATCAAAAAATTACGAAACGGTAATAGTAGATAATCTTATCAATAGTGATATTTCAGTTATTGACAGTGTTAATAAAATATCATCATCAAAGATAGTCTTTGAAAAAGGGGATTTAACAGATTTAAATACTGTTAAAAAAATTTTTAAAAAACATTCAGACATTAAAGGTATTATTCATTTTGCAGCACTAAAATCAGTAAAAGAAAGTATTCTTAACCCAACAAGTTATTTTTATAATAATGTTGTTTCACTATTTAATTTGCTTTCTGAAATAAAATCTAATAGGATGGTTGTTGACTTAATATTTAGTTCATCTGCTACGGTATACGGTGAACCTGATAATCTACCAATCTTAGAAACTGAAAGAATTAAAAAAGTCACATCTCCATATGCAAAAACCAAGCAAATTTGCGAGGAGATTTTAAGTGATTTTTGTAAATCAAATGATAATTACTTTAACTGTATTTCACTTAGATATTTTAATCCTATTGGAGCTCATAAATCATCTGAAATTGGTGAGTTACCAATAGGAATCCCTCAAAATTTAGTCCCTTACATTACACAAACTGTGGCTGGAATCAGAAAAGAATTAATAGTATTTGGAAGTGATTATAAAACTTATGACGGCACCTGTATTAGAGATTATATTCATGTTCAAGATTTAGCAAATGCACATATTAGCGCACTAAATTACCTGAAGGAAAATAAAGTTGTAAAAAATGAATTTTTCAATATCGGAACTGGTATGGGAACCAGTGTTTTACAAATTATAAAGTCATTTGAAAAAGTAACCGGACTAAAAGTTAATTATAAAATAGGACCAAGAAGATCTGGTGATATAGCTGCAGCTTATTCTGACAATAAAAAAGCAGAAATAATATTGGGATGGAAATCAATTTATTCCTTGGAAGAAGCACTTATTTCCGCGTGGAATTGGGAAAAAAAATTAAGAGATATAAATTAGTTTATTTTGAAAATTCATATCAAATCACCAGGAAGGATAAATTTAATAGGAGAACACACTGATTACAATGGAGGATATGTACTTCCTTGTGCCATAGATTTAAGTATTGATCTTTTTTTTGAAAAAAAATCAATTGAATCGTACGTTGAAACAGATTTAGGGTATTGTATGACTTTTGATGTAAGTACTGCATATAAAAAAAGTGATAATCACTGGGAAAATTATGTCTTAGGTGTTGTTAATGAGTTAAAAAAAATTAAATCTGAATTAAGTAACTTTTCATGCGTAATTAAATCATCACTTCCTGCTGGTGCTGGAATTAGCTCATCCTCTGCCCTTGTGTGCGGCTTAATAAAGGGATTAAGTAACCTAAATGAAATAAATCTCGATAATTATAAAATCATAAATATAAGCAGGAATGTAGAGCATAAATATATTGGTGTTTTAGGCGGAATTATGGATCAGTTTACAATTTTAAACGCAAAAAAAAATATGGCAATTTTACTTAATTGCGAAAACTTAGAATCAGAATTTATAAAACTAGGATTTCAGAAATATAAACTACTCTTACTTGATACAAATGTAAAGCATAATTTAGCTAATACAGAGTATAACCAAAGAGTAAGTGAATGTAAAGAATCGCTTCAAATTATTAATAAATTTTCAAAAAAGAACTATTCTAATTTATCAGAAGTTAATAAAATTCAATTAAGCTTGTCAAAAGAAAAATTAGGAAAAACTCTTTATAAAAGAGTCTCATACGTGTTAAATGAAAACAAAAGAGTAATTGATTCAGTAAAGTTTTTAGAAAATAATAAACTTAAGGAATTTGGACAACTTATGTATGAATCACATTTCGGACTTAAAAATGATTATGAAGTTAGCTGTAAAGAATTAGATTTTTTGGTAGAATATACAATTAATTACGATGAAATATTAGGTTCAAGAATGATGGGAGGTGGTTTTGGGGGGTGCACTCTAAGCCTGATAAAGGATAGTTTTATTGTTGAATTTATTGAACTGATAAAAAAAGAATATTTTTTTAAATTTAGAAATAAATTAAATCCAATTATCGCAAATTTGGACCAAGGAATACAAATGAGTTTAATTTAAATGAAATTATGTCAAAAACAGTTAGTGAAGCAATTGAATACAGGAGATCAGTCAGAAAATATCTTAACGTTGAATTGGATGAAAAAAAGGTAAAAAACTGTATCAGAAATGCTACGTTAGCGCCAAATAGTAGTAACATGCAACTTTGGGAGTTTTATCATATAACTGATAAAAAAGTATTAAATAAGTTATCTAAAGCATGTTTTGACCAAAACGCAGCCAAAACAGCTGTTAATATGGTTGTATTTGTCACAAGACGTGATAAATGGAAAATAAGAGCAAATCAAAACCTAGACTTTTTAGAAAACATGTTTAAAGAGCAAGAAAGGCAGGGAAAAAATGTTGCTAGAAGGCGCAAGGTTTCTAGAAGATACTATAAAAAATTAATGCCAACAATTTATACAGACTTTTTTGGTTTAATAGGGATTTATAAAAAAATATTATCTTTTTTTATTGGGCTTTTTAGACCCATCTACAGAGAAGTCATGTTTTCGGATTTAAGGGTTGTAACTCACAAAAGTGTAGCATTGGCCGCTGAAAATTTTATGTTAAGTATGGCTGAAATCGGTTACGACACTTGTCCAATGGAGGGCTCAGATACAAGCAGAGTAAAAAAAATACTTAATCTGCCAAGAAAAGCTGAAATTACAATGATCATTGGATGTGGAATAAGAGCAGAAAACGGTGTGTATTCCGACAGATTTAGAGTTCCCTTTGATGATGTATATAAAAAGATTTAGAAGTTTAATAAATTTCTTTTTTTTAACAAAAACTATTATCTTAATAATTCACTAAAAAATTTTGAACAAAAGAGATTTTATAAAAGCACTTGGGGTTATGGCATTGTCATCGCCATTCTTGAGTTATAAAGATTATGATGAATCATCAACTATAGATATATCAAAACGAAAATATTTAAGTGATAAAGATCTATGGGAAAATATTCGTAAAGATTATTTGCTAGAGAAAAAATATGTAAATCTGGAAAACGGTTATTATTGCTTTATCCCGCAACCTACTCTAAAAAAACATATTGAACATATCAAAAGAATCAATTTAGAAGGTTCATTTTATATGAGAAATCATCGAGATAAAGACAATAGAAAAACAGCTGAAAGATTATCAAAACTTGTAAATTGTGAAGCAGATGAATTAGCTATTACTCGAAATACCACAGAGTCCTTAGACTTGATTATTAGTGGTTTTGCATGGAAAAAAAACGACGAAGCAATATTTGCAAAGCAAGATTACGGCTCAATGCAAGAGATGTTTAAATTAACCGCAAAGAGAAGGGGGATAATAAATAAAATAATTTCAATACCCAATCATCCAAAAAATGATGATGAGATTGTTTCACTTTATGAGAAACAGATTACAAAAAAAACCAAATTAATTATGGTTTCGCATATGATTAATATTACTGGTCAAATTCTACCAGTGAAAAAAATATGTGAGATGGCACATTCTTATAACATTGATGTTCTCGTTGATGGAGCTCATTGTATTGGACATATAGATGTAAATATTAAAGATTTAGATTGTGATTATTACGGATCTAGTTTACACAAGTGGCTCAGTGCGCCTCTGGGAACTGGACTACTTTTTGTGAAAAAAAATAAAATTTCTAAAATTCAACCTCTTTTTGCTGGTCATACTCATGAAATTGACAGCATTTTAAGGCTTAATCATATTGGAACTCACCCAGTTCATTCAGATTTAGCAATAAACGACGCAATAGACTACTTAGAATCTGTAAGCCTAAAAAAAAAGGAGAATAGATTAAGATATATTCAAAGATATTGGTCAGATAAAATAAGAAAAAAGAAAAATATCATTATTAATACTCCGTCTGAAATTTTTAGAAGTTGTGGTATAGCAAACGTTGGAGTAAAGAACATAAAACCATCTGATTTAGCAAATACTTTATTTACAAATTATGGTATATTTACTGTCCCAATAGATTATGCGAATGTAAAAGGATGTAGAATTACTCCTAATATCTATACAAATGAAGAAGAACTAGACTATTTTGTTGAGTCAATTATCAAGATAGCATCAAACTAAATAATCATGAAACTAAAATTTTTATTACATATTACCTTTTCATTTATCTCGATACATATTTATAGTCAGAGTGAAGTTTTACTAAAAGCTTCTAATTCGATAAAAATTGACGAACTGAAGGAGAAAATGTACAAATATGCCTCTGATGAGTTCGAAGGGAAAGACACCCCTAGTAAAGGTCAAGAATTGGCTGTGGCATATTTGGCGAATCATTACAAAAAATTAAATATACCGCCGGTCAAAAATAACAGCTATTTTCAACCAGTTCCACTGCAATTTGAAAGTAAACCTGAAATCAGTTTAAATATCTCTGAAAAAGACTTCATGTATTATGATGATTATATTTCATACAAAAACGGACCTGATAAGATCTATAAAGACGAAGACATACTTTATGTTGGATATGGGATTGAAGATGATAAATACAGTGATTACAAAGATATTGATGTAAAAGGTAAAGTAGTAGTTGTCAGTGGTGGTGAACCCAAGAATAATAACAATGAGTATTTCATAAACGGAAATGAAAAATCCAAATGGTCAAATATTAGACAAGAAATTAACCTAAAGTCTAAAACAGCTAAAACTAAAGGAGCACTTGCTCTTATAATAGTAGACGAATATCTCCATAGAAGATATTCATACAGATATAAATACAGTGACAGTGGGAAAGGTGGAAAAAGAATGGAATTAGGGAATGAAGAATCTAATAATTTTCAAGTTTTACTTTTTTCAGAAAAACATAAAGATTTTTTATCAGAAAATAATTTAAGGTTTAACATGAATTTCAAAAAGGATGTTCAAACCTTCAGTGCTGACAATGTTGCTTCGATTATTAGAGGATCTGAATTTCCTGATGAATATGTTATATTAACCGCGCATCTAGATCACGTAGGTATTCAAAATGGTGAGATATATAACGGTGCTGACGACAATGGATCTGGTACTGTAGCAATGCTTGAAATAGCTGAAGCTTTTGCTTTGGCCATGGAACAGGGGTATTCACTAAAAAGGTCAATTGTTTTCTTACATGTAACCGCTGAAGAAAGAGGTTTGCTAGGGTCTGAATATTACGCTGATTATGATCCGCTAGTACCGATTAATAGTACTATTGCTAATTTAAACATGGATATGATGGGAAGAGCTGATCCAAACAGAGGAATTAAAAATCTAAATTATGTATATGTTATTGGATCTGATATACTTTCAGATGATTTACACAAAATAAATTTAGACGCAAATGAAAATTTTGCAAATTTAGAGCTTGATTTTAGATATAATGATATAAATGATCCAAATCAATTTTATTACAGATCAGACCATTATCACTTTGTAAAAAATGATATTCCTTCAATATTCTATTTTAGCGGAGTCCACGAAGATTATCATAAACCAACAGATACAGCTGAGAAAATCTTGTATGAACCATATAAAAGAAGGGTAAAGTTGATTTTTCATACTGCGTGGGAACTAGCAAACAGAAATACAAGAATTAAACTAAAATAAAAAAATTGAGTTAAAATTTCTGATCTATTTCTCAGAAAAACTATCACAGGTGTATATTTCACTTACTTCAATGTTATGAAAACCACACAAGGAATTAGTCAATAGTTTTTGACAATTAACACAACTATTACTTAATTGTAAATTTTCCATGTTTATATTTTTGATATTTAAATTTATGCTAATTTTTCTTTAGAATAATTATAAATAATTGATTTACAGTAATTTATAATTAGACCGGTTAAAAATAAATAAAAAATATAAGTTGATTTCGGCCTATTATATTACGAATTATTTTTTATTACAATAATTATAGTTTATGTTCAATTACTATTTACAAGTACTTTAACAACTTATAATCCATAAGTAAAACCCTAATCAACTTTTTCACTAACTTATAGATATATTAAACAACTTAAAGGCTATGTTATCTATATACAACTTTCTTAAAGTCAAACTATGTTACAGAACTTATTGGAAGCAGTGGTTAGCATTCTTGACTATATGTTTCTTATTCTTTGCTTGTAGTGATGACTCAAGTGATGATAGTAATTTGAATGGAAGTGTTGATTTTTTTTTCGAAATTATTTTTGGAGATGAAACACATAGAGTTGAAGGAAATTCGATTAGTATTATAGAACACGTGGGGAGTGCTTGCTTTTTGAATCGTGCACAAGCATCTTATTTCAACGGGGCTTTAGATGTTTCTTTTAGAATCGAGGATATTACTTGCGACACTTATATTTCGGGGCAATATTTACACATAGGGTTAATTATTGATAATCCACAGCTTGGGGGTAATCAAGGTAGGATTTTTTTTGGGGACACTCCGTATCTTCAAGATTATGAAAATTTAAATAATGTCAACTTAAGCAGTGCATCATTTTATGTTGAAAATAATCCTATGAATGCTTCTGAAGCTTCCCAAAATGGTTTGCTAAATTTAATTACTGATATTAATATTACTGATTTAGGAACTTCCCCTTCTTCTTTTGATGGATTCGACGGTGCGACAGTAAAAGGCTCTTACAATGGGGTATTGTATTATAACGACACGAGCAACTTTAATAATACTGAACTTGTTGTTCCTGTCCCAATAAGTATTTCTTTTGAAGCATTGAGAGTAAACTAAATTCACAAACTGTAATCCCTAACTAAATGACAAAGTTAAAGAGTGCCAAATGAGTGCAAACTTTTAGTATATTTATATATCGTTCTTTATAAAGTGCTGTACAAAAAAACCCTCAATTTCTCGAGGGCTTACTTTTGGGTGGAAGACCGGATTCGAACCGGCGACCTCCTGAACCACAATCAGGCGTTCTAACCAACTGAACTACAACCACCATAATAGGAGTGCAAATGTAATTTTTTTGTGTTTCTCTGCAAAACAAGAAATAAAAATTATTTCAAGTCGCTGATATTTTCAATTAGAGGCAAACGTGCTGCAATAAAACCTTCACCATAATCAACATTAGTTAATCGACCTAAATCTTTAGCCCTGTATTCAATACTATCTAAGAAATTTTTTGTTGAAATAGGTGTGTTATGTACAGTTTCATTTCCATCATAAAATTGAGACTTAAAAGCCTTGACAGCTTTAATCTTTGTTTGAAAGTGATTGCTAATATCAACAACAAAATCAGGCTTCAAACTTTTCCATTGTATATAATGATAAATATTAACGGGTCTCCAAGGCTCTTGAACTACACCATCTTCAATAGATTCAATTTTTTTAAGTCCACTTAAAAAACAAGCATCAATAACTAATTTAGCACCCTTTGGATGATCTATATGCCTGTCATCTGGAGCATTACACAATATAAAATCAGGTTTAAATTTTCTAATTACTTGGATTAACTTTAATTGATGTTCTTCATCATTTTTAAAAAAACCATCTTTGAAGTTTAAATTTTCTCTGAATGAAACCCCTAATATATCAGCTGCATTTTTTGCTTCTGAACCTCTGATTTCAGCGGTACCCCTAGTACCTAGTTCTCCCCTACTTAAATCAAGAATACCAACCTTTTTTCCTTTTACAATTTCTTTTGCAATTGTTCCTGAACAACCCAATTCAACATCATCTGGATGTGATCCAATAGCTAAAATATCAACTTTCATAACACTTTTATTTACAATTGTTAAATGCTTGCTCAATATCATTTTGAATGTCGGGTACATCTTCAATGCCAACTGAAAATCTAATTAAATTATCAGTAATACCTTGAGCTAATCTATCTTCAGGAGTTAACAAATAATGAGAAGTTTCTGCTGGAGATAACATAGTACTTTCTACTCCTGCAAAACTCATTGATGGATTAATCATTTTTAATGATTTTAAAAAAGTTTTTGGATTCATTTTTTTATTCAATTCAAATGAAATTACCGCTCCAAAACCATCCATTTGTTTTTTTGCAATATCATGATTAATATGGTCTTCTAAACCAGGGTAAAAAACTTTATCAATATGTTTGCAATCAATCAAATATTTTGAAAGTTCTATTGCATTCTTTTGCTGAGCAAAAAACCTTACAGACAATGTCTTCATACTTCTTTCCAAAAGCCATGCTGTATAATCACTAAGACTACCGCCAATATTTTTTGAAAGATTCCATATTATTTCCCTGTGTTCAGCTGTTGATGCTACTGCACCTGCACATATATCACTGTGACCACCAAAGTATTTAGTTGCACTATGCAATATTATATCNATTCCAAGCTTGTGAGGCTTTTGAATTAAGGGAGTTGCAAAAGTATTGTCGATAAAAGAAATTAATCCATTGCTCTTTGATAAATCAGCAATTTCTTTAATGTCAACAATTTTTAGTAATGGGTTTGATGGTGTTTCAATATAAACAGCTTTTGTGTTAGGCTTTATTTCATTTTCAAATGATTGCACATCTAATCCATCTGTAAAAGAATACTGTATCCCATATCTTTTAAATTGAGCCTCAACAAGATTTCTAGTACCTCCATAAATATCATTTTGAATTACAATATGATCTCCTGAACTTAGAAAAGCAAGTAATGAAGTACTAATCGCAGCCATTCCAGAGCCTAAAATAATAGCATCTTCTGTTTCTTCTAGAGCAGCTATTTTTTTTGCTAGAAATTCCTGATTTGGGGTTGAGCTATATCTAGGATATCTGTCTATTTCTTTATCAATATATTCATATGATGTTCCTGGATATATCGGGGAAACTGAACCCCCATACTGTTCATCTTTGACTCGACCTACGTGGGTACATATTGTATTTAATCCCTTATATATGTTTTTATCAGACATTGGGTGTGTAATTTAGCGATTATTTTTTAGATATTTTTTATACTTAGGATAAGCTAAAAGAGAAAGGATAAAAATAATAGCTAATGTGATGGAAATAAATACTAAACTTATCTCCTGATCGTCTTTTGCATATGAGTGTAAACCAGCCAAATAGAAATTAACACCAAAATAAGTCATTATAATAGAACCGAAAGACAGTATTGAAGCTACTGTAAAAGCGAAATTACTTTTTAATCCTGGAATTAATCTCATGTGAATCACAAATGCATAGACCATTATACTAATTAATGCCCAGGTTTCCTTAGGATCCCATCCCCAATATCTACCCCAACTCTCATTTGCCCACATTCCACCCAAAAAGTTTCCGATAGTAAGCATTACCAGTCCAATTGTCATTGACATTTCATTAATTAAAACAAGCTCTTTTACATTAATATTAAGTAATTCTCTATTTCCTTTGTTTACTAAAATCATTAGGATTAAAGAAACAACACCTAATATCATACTTATTGTAAATGGACCATAACTTCCAACAATAACAGCTACATGAATCATCAGCCAATAACTATCCAATACAGGAACTAAATTGGCTATGGCTGGATCCATCCAACTCCAGTGAGCAATCATTAGAATCATTGAAGTGACAAAAGTGGTAGAAGCTAAAGTTAATTCACTTTTCTTCCCAAAGTAAATACCAAATAACATAGTAGCCCATGCAACATATATCATCGATTCGTAACCATCACTCCATGGTGCATGACCAGATATGTACCATCTGGAGATTAAACCAAGAGCATGAATTATAAATAGCAGGTAAACAGCATACTTTGATAATTTAATTATGCTGTTAACAACCTGATTTCTGTTAAAAATCTGAAAGATAAGTGCTATGAACAAAATAGTACTTGCATACAAGTACCAACTAAATAAACTTTTAAAAATATCATATTTATTATACAGAATTTCAGCATCTACTTTATTTGCGGTTAACATAACCTCCGAACCATATCTGTTCTGGGTATTAGTAATCGCTACTAAAATTTCATCAGCATTAGAGAAGTCAGCTGATTTTTTACCTTCATTCAGGAAATATAAGTATGTTTTGAAACCTGTATTAATAAAATTAGAGTACAGAGAATCTGTTAACATTACGCTAAATCTATTTTCACTTGGTGATATCCATTTATTGTTTTGATCATCTGGAACAGGAAAAATCTTCAAAGTAGTACCCTGAACCGCATTATATAATAGGTTTACACGCTGATCAGTCTCTCTAAATTCTTTTTGAAAAGCATTAGGAACAGCTGCGCGATAAGCCTCTTCTAGATATGGACCTAGTTTATACTCTCCCCTTTCAGTGAAAAAATCCACCAATGAAGCATGCTTTAAGTCTTTTTCAACACCGATTATACTTCTTATAGAGTCCGCTTTTTTACTTTTTAGAAATATTAGAGGAACACTATACCATAGCAATGGGCTTTCCTGCATTGATAAATAAACTTGATTGGAATCAAAATCTTTGTAATGATCTTTCTTACTTAATTTTCTAAGTAACTCGGAAGAGTATGTATTTACTGGCATCATTCTCCCCCCAACATCTTGCATTACTAATCTACCGAATTTTCCCGCTTGTTCCTTTGAGGCTATATTTACATTGAGTATAGAATCAATCTTTTGAATATCAGATGATGATGAGCTATGAACTCCAAATCCTTGGGCATTAATTGTAAAAGAAATTAAAATTAATAATGAGGTTAAAAGCTTTGTTTTATTATTCCTTGCTATCTCTAGTTGCCTCTTGAGTGAATCAAATCTCGTAAATCTTGCAAAAAGGATAACAACTAAACCAAAGTATAATAAAATGTAACCAATGTATGTGAATAATGTGCCCCAAAAATCATTATTTACAGATAAAATTGTCCCTTGTTCGTCAGGGTCAAATGAAGCCTGAAAAAATCTGTATCCTTCATAATTAAGAATATTATTCATGTAAATTCTATAATCAAATGTCTCATCATCTACAACCGTAACCTCACTCGCAAAAGAAGAATAGCTACTGTCCGTTCCAGGATATTTTTCAGCTATAAAGTCATTTAACTTAATACTAAACGGCAAATCATATACTTTTGAGCCATATCTGATTGTAAAATCTTGATTACCAACAGAAAATGTCTTAAATGCATTATTTGTTCCTTTACCACCAATAACCCTTACAGTCTTGGACTCAACTGGAGTTGAAATAAGTAATTCAAGACCATCTTGATCAGATTTTAGGAGCTCCGATTTCTTTACAATATCAAAAACACCTTTAATGACGGGTTTTGGAAAAACTAGCTGTTGCCCATTGATAATGTATCTTGCCCTTAGATTTAATAATTCGTCAGAGTTTTTCGGAAGAAAACCCTGTGTCATTGATGCCATAACCATATATTCACCTTCATAAGGGGAATTAATAAATAAATCATAATTCTCATCAAAAGTAATATTGACAGCACCTTCAATATAATTATTTAGAGTGTAAAGGGTTCCATGGATATTTTCTGTGGATCCGTCTTTAAGGAAATGGTTGTGAGGCATACCTCCTGCTGACTCAACAATTTTTAAATAGTAGTCTCCATTTTCATCAAAAACCACATCTTCTTCTGCACCATTTATGAATTCGTTTAGTTGAACCAAAATTGGTGTACCACCATAATCAGTTTTAATCAAGAATTTGTTACTCATTCTAGGGGAAAAGTCAACCTCTTCTTCTTCAACTTTTCTCATTATTTGGCCATTAATTTCATAATCGCCGTCAATGTAGATTGATAAATATGTTTTCTCAGACAAAAATGAACTTTCAGTGGATCCTTCACGGATACTCATAACTCCCTCATAGCTGATGTATCTCGTAATAAAAGCGCCAAGTAAAATAAAAATCCAAGACAAATGAAGTAATAAAACTGGCCATTTTCTAATGCTCAAGAGGTTATATTTAAATATGTTTCCTATAAAATTTATTACAAAAAGAAGCATAATGGTTTCAAACCACCAGGCATTGTAAATTAAATTTCTTGTTAGTGGAGTTGGTGATGTTTCTTGACCGGCATCCATAAATGTTCCAATTGCCATGGCAACAGCAAAAACGACAAATAACACACCCGTGAGTCTATTAGAAAATAATATTTTTTTTAGTGTATTCATTCGAATTTTTATGGGCTACAAATTTAATACCATTTTGGTTTATTTTATACCTAATTATATTATTTATTTTGTAAATTTTGACTAAGTAATAGGCTCATGATAAAAGTTTCAGTATTAGGATCAGGAAATGTTGGATTTCATTTGGTTAATTTATTTTACAATTCAAAAAAAATTAAGCTTCACGAATGGTACTCACGTTCATTAGAGTCTGACCCTAGGGTTAAAGTTGTTAACGAGATTGCAAGTTTAACGGAATCGGATATTTATATTATTTGTGTTAATGACGATTCAATCGCTGAAGTTAGTGATAAGATTTCAAATGAAGGAAAATTAGTTGTTCATACATCTGGAAGTACAGCATACAATGTCATGAATAAAAAAAATAGAAGAGGAGTTTTTTACCCTCTTCAAACCTTTTCTAAATTTCAAGAATTAAATTACTCTAAAATTCCAATATGTATTGAAGCAGAAAATTTCAAAGATTTAGAAACACTAAAAAACTTATCTTTAGATCTTAATTGTAAATATTATCAGATAAACTTCGAGGAAAGAAAAACTCTACATCTTGCTGCTATAATTTCAAATAATTTTACAAACTTTTTATTTGGTGTCTCCAAAGAAATTATTGATTCAAAAAATTTAGATTTTAATATTTTGAAACCTCTGATTAACGAAACGGTTAATAAAATTCATAAATTAGACCCCATAAAGGCTCAAACAGGACCAGCGCGTAGAAATGATGTAAACATAATGAAGATGCATGAAAATATGCTAAAGAATGAAGAAATTAAGTCACTGTATATGGTCATAAGTAAGATGATTAAAGAAAAATATGGAAATTAATTACAAACAAAAATTAATCAATATCAAAGCTTTCATTTTTGATGTGGATGGAGTTCTTACAGACGGTAGTTTATTGATAAGTGAGACAGGTGAACTATTAAGAACAATGAATGTTAAAGATGGTTTTGCTATGAAGTTTGCAATAGACAATGGATATAAAATTGGAATTATCTCAGGGGGAACTAATGAAGCAGTCAAAAAAAGATTAAATAACCTAGGTATTGAAGAGATACATTTAAGGTCACATGATAAAATAATTCACTTCAACAATTTTATAAAAAAATATGAATTAAGTAATGAAGAAATTCTGGTTATGGGTGATGATATACCTGATATACCTATAATCAAAGCAGCGGGTATAGGTTGCTGCCCACAAGATGCCGTTCCGGAAGTAAAAGCTGCAGCTAATTACGTTTCTCAAAAAAATGGAGGTAATGGTTGTGTCAGGGATGTTATTGAACAAGTAATGAAGATTCAAAATAAATGGATTTAAAAAAAATCAAATGGAATAAAGAATACACAATTCTTTTACTTCTAAACTTTTTCTATTTTTTAATTTTTTTATACATCACCAATAAGTTTTAGCAATGCAAAGTTTAGACTGGTTTGTGTTAATTTTTACTCTGTTATTCATTGTAATTTATGGTACCGTAAAAACAAGTGGTGCTAGAACAGCAAATGCTTATTTAAAAGCTGGTAACGATGCTAAATGGTGGACAATTGGATTATCTGTTATGGCTACGCAAGCTAGTGCAATTACTTTCTTATCCACACCTGGTCAAGCATATAATGATGGGTTAGGCTTTGTTCAGTTTTATTTTGGTTTGCCAATTGCAATTGTTATCATTTGTACCATATTTATTCCTATTTTTCATAAATTAAAGGTATATACAGCGTATGAATTTCTGGAAAGTAGATTTGACTTAAAAACTAGGTCTTTGACTGCCGTATTATTTTTAATTCAAAGAAGTCTTTCTGCAGGAATAACAATTTTTGCTCCTGCTATAATTCTATCTACAGTACTAGGTTGGGACTTAATAACAACAAATATCATTATAGGTTCACTGGTGATAATTTACACCGTTTCTGGGGGGACAAAAGCTGTTAACTTCACACAAAAATATCAAATGGGTGTAATTTTGATAGGACTGGTTATAGTACTTTTTACAATTTTCAACCTTCTTCCAAATGATATTAACTTTGACAAAGCAATTAAGTTAGCCTCAGCTAACTCAAAAATGGAAGTTTTGAATTTCTCATTTGACTTAGAAAATAGGTATACCGTTTGGAGTGGGATTATTGGAGGAACCTTTTTAATGATGTCATACTTCGGTACTGATCAAAGTCAAGTTCAAAGATATCTTTCAGGAAAGTCTCTAAAAGAGATGCAGTTAGGGATGATTTTCAATGGTATATTTAAGATTCCCATGCAATTTTTTATACTTTTTATTGGGATAATGGTATTTGTATTTTATCAGTTCAACCCCTCTCCATTAAATTTTAATCCCCAAGGTGAAGAAGTTATTATTAATACAGTTTACCAGAGTGAATACATCGAACTGAAAGAAAGTTTAGAAGACAATTTTAAAGAAAAAACATTAGTTGTTAACCAGTTTTTAATCAACGAAAATCAAGAACTTAAAGAAAAAATTAACAGTCTTAGTGAGCAAGAACAAAATTTAAGAGACAGAGCCAAAACTTTAATTGGTAAAGCGGCAGTAGTAAAGAATCAGAAAATTGAATCCAATGACAAGGATTATGTTTTCATACATTTTATTCTTGAAAATCTCCCTAAAGGTCTTATTGGATTGCTTTTAGCGGTTATTATCAGTGCTGCAATGTCATCAACCTCAAGTGAAATTAACGCTCTTGCAACAACAACTACTATAGATATTTTAAAAAGGAATTTTAATCAAATAAATGATAAAAATATAGTCTATTACACAAAACTTATGACTTTATTTTGGGGCTTATGTGCAATAACTATTGCATGTTTTGCTTACTTAGCAGACAATCTGATTCAACTTGTAAACATTATCGGATCCATATTCTATGGAAATGTACTTGGAATATTTTTAATTGCTTTCTTTTTGAATAAAATTAAATCAAATGCGGTATTTGTAGGAGCTATAATAACGCAAGTGATAATAATTATAGCATGGTTTTATGATTGGATGCCTTTCCTTTGGTTGAATGTTTTTGGGTGTACTTTAGTTATTTTGATATCGTACATTATAAATACAATAATCAAAAGAAATTAAAGTTTTTTGGACCATTCTGCAATTGATTCTCTATTCATTTTAACGTAATCCAAATTATCAGCCTCAGTTGCTAAATCCAAAGATTTTTGTGCAGCATCAACAGCATCAGAGAATTTTTTGTTAGCTGCCATAATTAAAGATTGTTGTCTAAATTGCCAAAACTTAGGTGATTCAGTCATCTCAATTGCTTTATTAATCCATTCCAGTGCTGTTTTTAATTTTATATTTTCCTGTCGGTAGTAAACTGCTGCAGCATAATAAACAGATGCTGAGGGCCCTGCAGAACTCTTGATCCTTGTTCCTGATGAATTAATTCTTCCATTTATAGCCTGATCAATTTGATTTTCAACTATTCTTAGAGTAGGTACATTTATTTTAACATCAACAGATGTATTTTCCCAAGAAATATTCATGTTTGTTTCATTATTAGTTAATTCATTAAATGAAATGGTAAAGGTTTCTAATGGATTTTTGTTTTCGATATTTTTGGTTGGAAAAGTTGACGAAAAAATAACTTTGTCGTCTGACCAGTCTCTTGGAACTCCCCATACATCGATATCAGAATAAAAAATTATTTTCCATTCATTTTTGTTTGGCACAGAAAAAACAGAGTAGGTACCTTTATCTATTGTTTTACCGTCAATTATAACATCAGTAGAAAAGCTAATCTTTGTACTGCTGTCTGCACCGGTTCTCCAAATCTTGCCAAATGGTACTAAATCTCCAAATACTTCTCTACCCCTCATTGAAGGTCTACTATACTCTAAATTAATTTCTGTCAACCCAACCATCTGTTCTATTTTTGACGCAGGACTTACTCTTGGTGTATTAATTTGTGAAAAACCATACATACCAATAAAAAATAATATTGTAAAAATAAATGCTCTCATGTAGTTAAATAATTTTTATATTAGAATTAATTTTCAAATTTAAACAATTATTTTATGAAAAATTATATAATCGAATTTTTAGGAACTTTTTTCCTTGTATTAATTATTGGATTAACAGAAAATCCTATAGCTATTGGTCTTGGATTAGCAGTTTTAGTATATATGGGAGCTCACATTTCAGGAGCACATTATAACCCTGCGGTAACCCTTGCGATGTATATAAACAATAAAATTGACATCAAAGAATCAGGGAAATATATAGTGAGTCAATTAGCTGGATCAGTTATTGCTGTATTTTTAATTTCTAAACTTGGACAAAATTCATTTTCAGTAGTTTCTAAAACCACTGACATACAAAGTTTTTTTGTTGCTGAAATTTTATTCACTTTTTTATTAGTTTTTGTAATACTTAATGTTGCACTTAGTGAGAGTTTAAAAGGTAATCAGTTTTATGGGTTAGCAATTGGTCTTACTGTTACTGCTGGAGCTTTTTCAGTCGGTGATATTTCGGGAGCTGTCTTTAATCCTGCTGTTAGCTTTGGACCGTCTCTAATGAGTTTTATTGACCCGCTGGTTGTTGGGAATAGTGCATCATCAAGCGACTTTTTTATATATTTTTTGATAGCTGGAATAATTGGTTCAGTTCTTGCATCTTACTTGTACAAAAAAGTTTTTAAATAAATGCATTTTGACGAAGAGCAAATTGAAAATCTTGATAAAATATTCAGAATTAATTTAATTAATTCATGCTCAGGATACAAGTCAGCAAATTTAATTGGAACAATTTCGGATAAAGGAGTAAAGAATTTAGCTGTATTTAGTTCGATAACACATCTAGGTTCAAACCCACCCTTATTAGGTTTTTTTTTAAGGCCAACGGAAATTGTTCCTAGACACACTTATTTAAATATCAAGCAAAACTCATATTACACCATTAATTCTGTACAAGAAGAATTTGCTGATCAGGCCCATCATACCTCAGCCAAATATGACAGAGATATTTCTGAATTTGATATCACAAAAATTTCCTCAGAGTATATCAATGGTTTTCCTACTCCTTTTGTTAGTTCCTCTTCAATAAAAATTGGAATGAAGTTTGTAGAAGAGATAAAAATCAATTATAATAAATCAAGATTAATTGTGGGTAAAATTGTTGAATTAAATGTGGATGATGGTCTTATTTCTATGGACGGGTTTATAAATCTAAACACAGCAAAGGTTGCAACAATTAGTGGTTGCGATGGATATTCATTCCCAAAAAGAAATTTCAGAAAGGGATACCAGAAACCTGATAAAAGTTGAAAAAAACTTATCTACCCGAAAAGATATGTCCCGTATGTAACTTTACTTTTAAATGGAGAAAAAAATGGAAGAGAGACTGGGATAACGTGATTTATTGTAGTAAAAAATGCAGTAAAATTGGAAGAAGTAAACATCATATTTCCTAATCAACTTTTTGAAAAATCTCCCCTATTCGATTATAAGTTCAAAACATACTTAATTGAGGAGTTTCTTTTTTTCAAACAATATAAATTTCACAAAAAAAAGATTTTTTTTCATAGGGTAAGTATGAAAAAATACTACGATTACTGTTTAAAACATTTTGATGAAGTAGAATATATTAACTCAACTGATAAACATTCAGATATCACGGTTCTTTTAGACAAGCTTTCAAAAAGTAACATAAAAAAAATAAATTATATAGATCCCTGTGACAATTGGCTTGAGAAAAGAATCAATAATGTTAATTCTATAAAACTAAATCGAATCGAATCGTTACAATTTTTAAACACCGAAGCAGAGAATCAAATTTTCTTCAATCCTTCAAAAAAGAAATATTTCCAAACTAGTTTTTACAAATTACAAAGGAAGAAGATGAATATTTTAATGGTTGGCAAAGATCCTAAAGGTGACAAATGGACTTATGATGACGAGAACCAAAAAAAATACCCCAAGTCTAAAACTCCTCCAAGTATCACATATCCAATAGAAAATAAAGAATTTTGTGAAGAAGGCATAAATTATGTGAATACACATTTCAGAGAAAACTACGGTGTTTTAAATGGTGCAATATCCTACCCAACTGATTTTACATCAGCTAAAAATTGGTTTAATGATTTTTTAAATGAAAGGTTTGCTGAATTTGGTGATTACGAAGATGCAATTGTTGAGAAAGAAGCAATTCTCAATCACAGCTTACTGTCTCCCCTTATTAATTCTGGATTATTAACCCCTAAATATGTAATAGATGAATTAAATAAATATGGTATTAAAAAAAATATACCGATTAATTCATTTGAAGGAATAGTACGACAAATAATCGGATGGAGGGAATTCATTAGAGGTATTTATAAAGCAAAAGGAAGCATTGAAAGGACAAGAAATTATTGGAATTTCGATAAGAATATGCCTAAAGCCTTTTATAATGCTACAACAGGTATTAAACCGATTGATGACTGCATAAAGAAAGTTAATGAAAATGCTTATTTACATCACATTGAAAGATTAATGGTAATAGGAAATTTTATGTTTTTATGTGAGATTCACCCAGATGATGTATATAAATGGTTTATGGAGTTTTTTATTGATTCATATGACTGGGTTATGGTTCCAAATGTTTATGGTATGAGTCAATTTGCCGACGGAGGACTAATGTCTACAAAACCATATATAAGCAGTAGCAATTATATAATGAAAATGAGTGATTATAAAAAGGGAGGTTGGCAGAGAATTTGGGATGGACTTTACTGGAGATTTATTTATAAAAATCAGTCTTTTTTTAAATCAAATCCAAGATTATCAATGATGGTTATAACATTAAACAAAATGGATAAGCCAAAGCTTGAATCTCATCTCAAAGTTGCAGAAGAATACTTATCAAAGTTAGTATGATTTATAACTCGACATATAATGATATTGAAAAAGAGATTGAAACAAATAATCTAGTTGGAAAAAAGTACAACTTAATTAAATCAATCAGACTCAGGGGTATTGGGTCCAAAAGATTAATTGTTGAAGACTTGAGTGTAAATTTTAAAAAAATGATTCAAAAAAAAAATGATTTAATCTACTCTAATATTGAATTGAGAAACAAAGGTGTAATTGTGTATGTAGTTGAGGGACAAAAGAGATTTACATGGGTAATTCCATTTTATAAGCTAGTAATATATAAATCTCCTTCATTTTCTATCCACTCTGATGGTAATTTTATCAGATATAGCAACAAATTAAACCACAAGCAAAATTTAACTTTTTTTAAAAAAGTTTTGGACCACAAACACAACTTTAACAAACATAATAATTACATATAAATTGAAAAATTTAAATGGCATAGATATTGATAGAATCATAGAAATGGCTTGGGAAGACAGAACAACTTTCGATGTTATTTTTGAAACATTTGGTTTAAACGAATCTGAGGTGATCTCACTAATGAGAAAAAATCTCAAATCTTCCAGCTTTAAACTCTGGAGAAAAAGAGTTAGTGGAAGAAAAACTAAACATCAGGCGAAAAGAAATTTTCAGCTTGGTAGATTTAAATGTTCCAGACAAAGGAATATAAACCAAAATAAAATAAGTAAAAGAAATGCAAGTAAAAGAAACTGAAATTTTAGAAAAGGCAGCCGAATTTGAAAACAGAAAGCACGTATATAAAAGTACTAATGAAAAGATAGTTGCATCAAGGGAGGTAAAAAGCTTAATCCTTGATTTAAATGAAGTCTACAAAGAAAATAAAGATCCTGAAATTATGGAAATGATGAAAAGACTTACTCTAATCAAAAGAAAGGTTGAAAAGAGACTAAAAGGAAGACCAAACTCATAATGAAGAATATTGTTGTCATTGGCGGAACCAAAGGAATTGGTAAAGCAATCGTAAATGAAGTTGTAGAAAACAACAAAGTGGTTTGTCTAAGTAGAAACCAGACAGATTTTAATCATGATAATTACTCATTTTTAAAATTTGATGCATTAGTTGACGATTACCCTGATTTTGAAAAGGCTGATTGTTTAATTTATTGTCCTGGCTCAATCAACTTAAAGCCGATATCCACATTAAGTCTTGACGATTTTAGAAATGATTTTGAGCTAAATGTTATCGGAGCTGTGAGAGCAATAAAAAAGTATCTAAACTTGTTAAAAAAATCAGAATCAGCCTCCATACTTTTATTTAGTACCGTAGCTACAAAACTTGGTATGCCCTATCACGCCTCTGTTTCAGTTGCTAAATCTGGTATAGACGGTCTTGTCAAAACTCTAGGATCAGAGCTTGCACCAAAAGTTAGGATTAACGCCATTGCTCCAACCATAACTAATACTGAACTTGCTTCAAAAATACTTAGAAATGATAAAGTAATTGAAAATATGGTTGAGAGACATCCGCTCAAAAAAATCCTTTCACCTGATGAAGTTGCAAAAATGGCTTCTTTTCTAATTTCTGAAGATGCCTCTTCTATTTCTGGACAAATATTTAACATGGATGCTGGAATAGTATCTTTTAAAAGCTAGTCGATATGTTAAAAACACTTAAAATAATATTATTAGTTGGACTTTCGCTAATTAACAGAGATTTTGACTCTAAAAAATTAAAAAACACCCCTATGTCTCTATATGATATATCAATCAATAGTATTGATGGAAATGGTTTGGATTTAAATGAATACAAAGGAAAATTCATTTTGTTTGTGAACGTTGCCTCAAATTGTGGCTTTACAAGACAATACAAAGATTTACAACAGTTATACAATGAAAATTCTGACAATCTTGTAGTAATTGGGATTCCATGTAATCAATTTGGAGCCCAAGAACCTAGATCTGAAGAACAGATATCAATTTTTTGTTCAGAAAAATACGATGTAACATTTCCAATGACAGAAAAAATATCTGTTAGGGGCTCTAATCAACACCAACTCTATAAATGGCTTACTTCAAAGGATTTTAACGGCAGAAAATCCTCAAGTGTAAAATGGAACTTTCAAAAGTATTTGGTTGATAAAGAAGGAAATCTAATAGATTATTGGTACTCCTTAACAAGCCCTATGAGTTCTAAAATTACGAACTATATCAAATGAAGATTTTTAGACTAGAAAAATCTATCAATTTACCAATTACAATAGAAGAATGCTGGGAGTTTTTTAGCAGTCCTAAGAATCTCAAAATTATCACCCCAAATTACATGGGTTTCGATATCATTGACTTGGAAGATACAAAAATGTATTCAGGTCAAATAATTAAATATAATATAACCCCTTTGCTTGGAATTAATATCAGATGGGTTACTGAGATTTCTCACGTCAAGAAAAATAGTTTATTTGTCGATGAACAAAGATTTGGACCATATAAATTTTGGCATCATAAGCACAAATTTGAAATTATTGATGGGGGTGTTAAAATAATAGATATCCTGGATTATTCTCTGCCTTTTGGATTTATTGGTTTATTTTTTCATCCGTTTTTGGTAAAACCAAAACTTGATGAAATTTTTAGATACAGAGAAAAAAAATTAATTGAAATCTTCGGAAAATTATAATGGAAGAGGTAAATATTTTTTGGTTTCGAAGAGATCTTAGGCTATATGATAACTCTGGATTATGTGAAGCAACAAACGGAAAACTTAAAGTTATCCCATTATTTATTTTTGACACCTCTATAACTGATAAGCTTCCAAATGACGATAGACGGATAAATTTTATTTATGATAATCTAAAAAAAATGGATGAAGATTTAAAAAAATATTTTAATTCTTCTATCACTGTTTACATGGGCAATCCAACAGAAATATTCAACAAAATAACTTCAGAATATAAAATAAATACTGTTTATTCCAATAATGACTATGAACCTTATGCATTATCAAGAGATAATTCGATAAAGAAAATTTTATCAGATAAAAATGTTGAGTTTAAGTCATTTAAGGATCAGGTAATCTTTGAAAAAAATGAAGTTGTTAAAGACGACGGAAAACCATATGTTGTTTATACTCCATATATGAGAAAATGGAAAAGTATTTTCTATGAAGATTTAACCTGCATTGACGAAAAAATGGTTACTAGCAACTTTTATGATAAATCTATTTCCAACCTTTTAGATCTGAAAAACTATGGTTTTTATGAAAACAAAAATAAAATCGAGCCTTTTAAATTAAATAGTAAAATTGTTGAACAATATGCCGAAACAAGAAATTTTCCTCACCTAAATTCAACCTCAAAGATTGGGCCTTATCTAAGATTTGGCACCATAAGTATCAGAAAGGTTGTTTCTGGACTGCTAAGCTTTAATGATGAAACTTTTTTGAATGAATTGATATGGAGAGAATTTTTTATGCAGATTTTATATCATTTTCCACATACTGCGACGAATAGTTTTAAAACTAAATATGACAAAATTGTCTGGTTAAACGAGCCTAATTCTTTAGAAGCATGGAAAAAAGGTGAAACTGGATTTCCTTTAGTTGATGCTGGAATGAAAGAACTTAATAATACTGGATTTATGCATAATAGAGTTAGAATGATTACCGCTAGTTTTTTATGTAAACACCTTCTTGTTGACTGGAGGATAGGAGAAAAATATTTTGCTCTTAAACTGAACGATTATGAAATGTCTAGTAATATTGGTAATTGGCAGTGGGCAAGTGGCTCTGGGGTTGATGCTGCTCCTTATTTTAGAATCTTTAATCCACATACTCAAATAACCANNTTTGATAAAAAACGNGTNTATATAAANANATGGGTAGATTNCGATTCATCTNATTATCCAGATGAGATAATTGATCATAAAAGNGCCAGAGANAGNTGTCTTNATACGTATAAGAGATATTTAGACTAAAATTATTATATTTAGTTAAATGCATATTTTATGAAATACANAAAATTAANTTTNTCATTCTTATTNTTATTTAGNATNACTNTTTATTCTCAAGATTACAATCANACAAAAAAAAATATTNTTAAATCTNTCGAAAATCATGAAGAAGAAATCATAAAGATAAGTGANAAAATATGGGAATTAGCNGAAACTGCTTTCAATGAACATGAATCATCTAAACTNCTTTCAGATTATGCAGAGNCTAATGGTTTTANNNTTGAAAGAGGTGTGGCTGGNATGCCAACAGCATTTGTTGCAACNTANGGAGAAGGNAAACCAGTTATTAGTGTTTTNGGTGAGTTTGATGCTCTNCCAGGNTTATCTCAGGATACTACCCCANCAAAAAAACCCTTAATTGATGGTGGAAATGGACACGGATGTGGTCATAATTTATTTGGAGCTGCAAGTCTTGCTTCTGCNATTGCNATAAAAGAACAAATNGAGAAAGGAGATCTNAAGGGTACTATAAAGTTTTTTGGGACNCCTTCTGAGGAAAAATTCTTTGGTAAAATTTGGATGGTAGATGCTGGATTGTGGGATGATGTGGATGTAAATATAAGCTGGCANCCTGGNTANTACACNGAAGCNGATGTTCAATCGACTTTATCATTAATAGATTTTCAGGTTGAGTTTTTTGGTCAAGCAGCNCATGCNTCAATGGATCCTTGGAATGGAAGAAGTTCCTCAGATGCACTAGAATTGTATACNTCAGCAATAAACTATTATCGTGAACATGTTCAACCTACTGTTAGAATGCATTATCACATTCANGATGCTGGNAAGGTGGTTAATGTTGTNCCTGATTATTCAAAANTATGGGTTCGTGTNCGTGATTCCAATAGAGCTGGAATGACACCTGTGTATGAAAGAGTTATGGAAATGGCAGAAGGAGCTGCAATTCTNGCAAATGTTGANTATAAAGTGACATTAATNTCTGGAATATATGAGGTTTTAGTAAACAGACGAGGAGGTGAAATAATGCAGGATAATTTAGAACTNTTAGGTCCAATTCAATATGATAAAGACGAGATTGAATTTGCNAAAGAATTACANTTAACNCTTGAT
This sequence comes from Flavobacteriaceae bacterium, assembly GCA_002702745.1. The sequence goes on from PABM01000024.1 coordinate 34,556, forward strand.
AAACCACAAGNTGGTTTAAATGGTAAGATATATCCATTAAGAGAAACNATAATTAATGGTGGTGGTGGNTCAACCGATGTTGGTGATGTNAGCTGGAATGTTCCTAATATTAATTTATCTGTNACAACAGCNCCTTACGAAACNCCATGGCACTCATGGGCAGTNGTAGCATGCGGTGGTATGAGTATTGGACACAAAGGCGCAATCTANGCNTCAAAAGCAATGGCTTTNACAATGTCAGATTTATTTAAAAGCGATAAATTAATCAAGGAANTTAAAGATGAGTTTCTNATGAGAAAAGGTAATCATGTATATAAACCAATGATTGATGGTCCTCCNCCAATAAATCAAAATTAGATTCTTTCTATTGATGCCCCCAGTGCTTTTAGCCTTTCATCAATATTTTCATAACCTCTGTCAATTTGCTCAATATTTTGNATAACAGANACACCTTTAGCAGAAAGTGCGGCNATAAGAAGTGAAATCCCNGCTCTTATGTCTGGTGAGCTCATNGAGGTAGCTTTTAACGAGGATTTGAAATCATGACCAATAACGGTNGCTCGATGAGGGTCGCANAGNATTATTTTNGCACCCATATCAATTAGTTTGTCTACAAAAAAGAGTCTACTTTCAAACATTTTCTGATGAATAAGAACACTACCTCTTGCCTGAGTTGCAATCACTAAAATTATACTTAATAAATCTGGACTAAATCCAGGCCAAGGAGCATCAGATATAGATAAAATAGATCCGTCAATGTAATTACTTATTTCATAACCCTTGTCATGCTCTGGAATTACAATATCATCTCCTTCTTTTATAAGNGATATTCCTAAAGATCTAAAAACATTNGGNATNACTCCGAGATTTTCCCAACTTACNTCCTTTATCCTAATATTACTTTTAGTCATAGCAGCCAATCCAATCCAACTTCCNATTTCAATCATATCTGGAAGGACTGAGTGTTCTGCACCNCCTAACGAACTTACNCCCTCNATGGTTAANAGATTTGATCCNTCACCACTAATTTTTGCACCCATTGAACTTAANAGCTTACAAAGTTGTTGAATNTANGGCTCACANGCNGCATTATATATTGTTGTTTTACCCTCNGCAAGNACAGANGCCATTAAAACATTAGCTGTTCCNGTTACNGATGCTTCATCTANTAAAATGTATGCGCCTTTTAACTTCTTTGATTCAACTCCATAGAAATAATCTTCTTTATTATANGAAAATTTAGCACCAAGCTTAATAAGACCCTCGAAATGAGTATCCAATCTCCTTCTTCCAATTTTATCACCACCTGGTCGAGGAATATATGCTTTNCCAAATCTGGNAAGAAGNGGACCNACAATCATTATTGAGCCTCTTAAACTTTTACCATCAATTTTAAACTGTTCTGACTTTAAATAATCAAGATCAATATTATCAGCTTTAAATGAATATTTATTTGANTTTAATTTTTCGACTTTNACNCCAAGNGATATTAATAATGAAATGAGNTTATTTATATCNATAATATCAGGAATATTGTTGATGATTACTTTCTCAGNNGTTAANAGNGTTGCACAAATGATTTGAAGGGCNTCATTCTTAGCNCCNTGGGGTCTAACNTCCCCTTTTAATTTTTTTCCACCTTTTATTNTAAAAGCTTGCATTCTTAAATCAACTAATACCNTTTTCTNTTTTTATTNTNNTTCTTTGNAAACTTCTTATTTGAAAACTTTTTCTTNGATCTAAGNAATAATGCNGAATCTAATAATTCNTCTTTNGNGTCTCTGATATCAATTTTAGTTTCTGAAAGTTCATAAAGATGATGAAAAATGACCTGATCCTTAACACTATCTTTATTCCAATTTAAAAAACACTTTTTCATATGATTTGCTATAGTTAACACTAAAGCATCTTTCATTTCACCAGAATCCCATTTTACAGCTTCATCAATCATTATTTTGATATTATTTCCGTAAAATCTATACTTTGGAAAATTTTGAGGATAACTCAGTGGTTCAGGTTTAGCGTTTAAAATTTCTTTTGATGGTTTTTCAAATGGAGAATCTGCATCAAGTTTGAAATCGGACATAATAAATAACTGATCCCATAATTTATGCTGAAAATCAGCTACATCTCTAAGATGTGGCTGTAAGTTACCCATCACTGATATGATTGCATTAGCAAATTTATTTCTCTCTTCTTTTGTTTCTCTTGAGGAAGCATAGTTTATCATTTTCTGAATATGCCTTCCATACTCAGGAATAATTAAATCTTCTCTTAACGTATTATATTGTAAATTTTCAATCAATTTTTTATGTTTGGTAGGTTAATACTGAGCAAAATACGAAAAATATGGGCAGAAATTATAATAAAATAACATTTTCAATCTGCTTTGCTACCTTCTTATAATTATTAATTATTAAATCGGGATCTTTTGCAACAATTTTAACAGAAACCGAAGTGTATTTATTGTTCTTTGATTTTTTAATATTAAAATTAGGACTTAAATCTTTAAAAATATCTTTTAAAATTTCAATATTTTTTTCATTGGACTTATAAATAAACTTATAAATATATTCCGATGGCCAACTACTAGTTTCATCAAGAAGATTTTTTAAGTTTTTGTAAAAGTCTTTGTTTTCTTTATTCATAATTAACAACAAATATATTGCTAATTATTTTTTCGTTTTAAACATTATTGTCGAATTTTATAAAAAATATTCTGATGAAAGTTGTAATAACTGGAGGCCCAGGAACAGGAAAAACTTCAATAATTAATAAGTTAGAAAATATTGGCCACACAGTATTTCACGAAAGCTCTAGGGAAATTATACAGAAATATAAAAAATTAGGTTATGATCAATTATTTTTGTCTGATCCAATTAAATTCTCTGAAATACTTCTTGAAAACAGAATTCAGCAATTTGAAGATGCAGATAAATTAAATTTTAAGAATATTTTTTTTGACAGAGGAATTCCAGATATTTTAGCATATCTAAGCTATAAAAATGTGTCTTCTGGAAAGAACTTTGGTAATCCTTCAAATAATTTAAGATATGATTATGTTTTTATCGCTGAGCCCTGGGAAGAAATTTTTAAGAATGATGAAGAAAGGTATGAAAGTTTTGAAGAGCTGAAAATTATTAATAAGCATATAAAAACAACATATTCTGAAAATGGCTACAATTATTTTATACTCCCTGAAGACTCTATAGAGCAAAGAGTTAATTTTATAATCAATACTATAAAATGAAATTTAAAAATATAAAAATAGTTTTTATGGGTACAGCCGAGTTTGGAATACCTACTTTAAAAATTTTAAATAATATATTTAATCTGGATACTATTGTTACAAATTATGATAAGCCCTCAGGCAGAGGACAAAAAATTAGATTTTCAGCCGTTAAAGAATATGCAATAACAAATAATATTAATTTATTACAGCCAAAAAATTTGAAAGACGAAGGGTTTGTAAAAAAAATACAAAAAATTAATCCAGACTTTATTGTAGTTGTTGCTTTTAGAATGATACCCAAAATTGTATGGAAGATTCCTAAATATGGCACAATAAACCTACATGCTTCACTACTCCCCGATTACAGAGGTTCAGCCCCGATTAATTGGGTTATAATGAATAATGAAAAAATTACCGGGGTAACAACATTTTTTATAGATGATAAAATTGATACAGGAGATATACTAATTCAAGAAGGAATTAAAATTGATAAAAAAATTAATGCTGGTGAACTTCACGATAAGTTAAAATTAATGGGTGCATCGATAGTTGAAAAAACTTTGAAAGGCATAATTGAAAATTCTCTTCAACGTATTAAGCAATCACACAAAAATAAATTTAATACTGCATATAAGTTTGATAAAAAAAATCTTAAAATCGATTGGAATCAAAATTGTTTAGAAATTTATAATAAAATAAGAGGATTAAGTCCATATCCAGGGGCTAAAACTTCTTTAGTTTCTAAATCTGGTGAAACTGTAAATACAATTTTTTATGAATCGGAGTATTTTTTCGAAAAACATAATCATAACAATGGAAAAATAATACACGAAAAAGGAAAAATAAAAATTACTTGTAAAAACGGCTATTTAGTAATAAAAAATCTGAAAATTGAAGGTAAAAGAAGAATGGATACAGAATCATTATTGAATGGATTTAAGATTGAAAAATACGAAATGGTAAAATGATAAATAAAGGGGATTTTTTAATTTCTACTCCTGAAAGTTTAGGCGATTATTATTTTAACAGATCAATTGTTATACTAACAGAGGTAAATAAAGATGAGATTGTTGGATTTATAGTCAATAAAGAGCTGGATTATACACTAAATGATTTAGACAATTCGGTCTTGGATAAAGAAATAAAAATTTTTCGTGGAGGCCCAGTTAATCAGGATAATTTGTATTTTATTCATGCACATCCAGAATTAATTAATAATGGAATTAATTTTTATAATAAATTATTTTGGGGAGGGGAATTTAAAGAGTGTATTAAAATGATTAATGAAAGGAAAGTAATTAATCCATCAATAAAGTTCTTTTCTGGTTACTCAGGATGGACTCATGATCAATTAATAGACGAAATAAAAAATGGGTCTTGGATTATTAAAAAAAATGAAACAAATGATATGTTTTGTAATGATTCAAAAAAAATGTGGGGAGAAAATATGAAACAGATGGATGAGAAATTTAAAATATGGTCAAATGCACCAGAAGATCCACAAAATAACTAAGTTGAGCCTAATACCTTTTTTAAATCTGAAATCTGATTAGTCCATAATAATTTTGACTCTTCTACTTCTTCTTCGTCATCAGCAAAATCTGTAACTATTAATGATACATCCTTAGTGATTTCATCAAATTGAATTCTGAGCTCAAAATAATAATCAGAATCTTCATCATCAAGCCATTGAAATTGAATTTTTTCGTTATTATTTTTTCTTAAAAGCTTAGCACTTTCTTCAGAATCATCCCAAATAAAAATAAAAATTTCACCTCTTGAATTAACATTGTCTGCAAACCATTCAGAAAGCCCCGATGGTGTAGAAATATACTGAAACAAAAGTTTTTGGGAAACCTTTATTGGAAACTCCATTTCAAATTTAATTCTGTCGCTCATATTGAATAATTAGTGATGTAATATATACATTTATTCTATTTTACAGCAAGATTTATTTAAATAATTTATCAAACATATTTTGAATCTAAAAAATTTAAATTTTATATTTGCTGCCTCTGAAAATGGCGAGATAGCTCAGTTGGTCAGAGCGTCGGATTCATAACCCGGAGGTCCCGAGTTCAAATCTCGGTCTCGCTACTAAACGATAAACGATTACTAAATGATTTAGTCTAACCGTTTTTTATTTTTGAATAAGTATAATTTGTTGAAGGAATGAACTATACCAATTAATTTTCAACTAAAACTTTTAAAAGTTGGTCTTTGCTAAGCTTTTGTTGATTTCCTGAATTCATATCCTTTAAATTATAATAAAGGTTCTTCTTCTCCTCTTCTCCATAAAAGAGAACGTACGGTATCATGTTTTTATTTGCATAATTTAGCTGCTTTTTCAATGATATTGCATCAGGGTAAAATTCAGTATTTACATTACTGGTTCTTAATAAATTAGCAATTTCTATCAGATCATAAGAGAAGCTATTTCCAAAATTTAAAATCAGAACCTTAACCGAGTTAATGGGGATCTCTGGAAATAAATTTAATTCTTCAATAATAAGAAACAATCTATCTAGTCCAAAACTTATCCCAATACCACTCATGTTTTTTAATCCAAAAATTTTGGTTAAATCATCATAACGACCTCCGCCTGCAAGTGAACCCATCTTTATATTTGGAGGGGGTGTCACTTCAAATATTACTCCAGTATAATAGTCAATACCTCTAGCCAATCCAATATCAAAAATAAGCTCTGATTTGATTAAATTATTTTTTAAAAAATATTTAAAAATATACTCTATATCATAAATTCCCTCTGTACCTATTTCTGATGATTGAAAATAAGATTTGAGTAAATCTAAATTATCAGTAAAATTTTTGGATAATTCAATTACATTAAAAATAGAATTTACAACATTTGGTTTAAAATCTGCTTTTATAAGATTGTCCTTAACAACTTCTTCATCCAACTTATCCAACTTATCCAATTGATTTGTTAAAGCTGTAAACTTGTCTTGGCAATCAAATATATCACAGATTGCTATCAATAATTTTCTTGTATTAACTTTAATCTGGCAACCACTTAAGTTTAAATCAAAAAATACACTGTCAAACAAAGAAATAAAATCTATTTCTTGCATTAGTGATTTTGAACCAATAACATCCGCATCACATTGTAAAAATTCTCTAAATCTTCCTTTTTGAGGTCTATCTGCTCTCCAAACATTTTGAATTTGATACCTTTTAAATGGAATAGTAATATTATTTTGGTTTTGAACCACATACCTAGCAAAAGGTACTGTCAAGTCATAGCGTAGTGCCTTATCTATTATCTTAGGAGATAAATCATAGTATTTTAACTCTTTTTTTTCATCAATGTTAGTCTCTTTTAGAAAATCTCCAGATTTAAGTATTTTAAAAATTAATCTTTCCCCTTCTTGGCCATATTTACCCAATAAGGTTTCTGATCTTTCAAAACTTGGAGTTTCAATTGGGTTGAATCCAAATTTTAAAAAATTATCTTTAATTATATTAATTATATAATTTCTTTTATATAATTCCTCAGAATTAAAGTCTCTTGTACCTTTAGGTAAAATTGGCTTTTGCATTTCTCGATTAAATTTAAGTTAAATTAAAAAAAAAACACCTACTGAAGTAGGTGTTTTTTTTTCGAAAATTATATATCTCTATTTTTTTTCTGGAACTACTTCAAAAGGAAAATCAAAAATCACTTCACGATGTAATCTAATTTTTGCAGTATATTTTCCTGTTTGCTTTATATTATTTCCAGAAATAATTATAGATTTTTTATCAATTTCAACTCCGCTTTCTGCAAGTTCTTTTTGAACATTTATATTATTAACAGAACCAAACAACTTTACTCCCTCACCTACTTTAGCCTTGATTTTTATTTCAAGACTATTTATCTTTTTAGCAAGTTTATTAGCGTCATCAATTATCTTTTTGTCTTTAACAACCTGTTGTTTAATATTTTCTGCTAATACTTTTTTTGCTGAAGGTGTTGCAAGAATTGCAGATCCGTTAGGAATAAGAAAGTTTCTTCCAAAACCGTTCTTAACGGATAATATATCATCCTTGAATCCGACTCCCTCAACATCTTTTTTTAATATTATTTCCATATCGTAAATTTTATTTTAATAAATCAGCAACATATGGCAGAAGAGCTAAATGTCTTGCTCTTTTTACTGCAACTGAAACCTTTCTCTGATACTTCAATGAAGTTCCTGTTAATCTTCTTGGCAATAACTTACCTTGCTCATTTATAAATTTTAATAAAAAATCTGAATCTTTATAATCCACATACTTTATTCCATATTTTTTAAATCTACAATACTTTTTAACCGTACCGTTGTCAATATTCAGCGGTGTCAAATATCTTATTTCACCGCTTTTTTTTCCTGATGCTTCGTCTTGAATACTTGCCATAATTATGATTCTTTGTTGTTAATTTTTGTTCTTCTTTTTTCAGCCCACTCGACAGCATGATTATTAAGCTTTACAGTGAGATATCTCATAAACCTTTCATCTCTTCTAAATTCTAACTCAAGATCAGAAATTACAGTTGGATCTACAGTGTACTCAAAGAGGTGGTAAAACCCGCTCTTTTTCTTCTGAATTGGGTAAGCTAACTTCTTAAGTCCCCAATCCTCTTTAGATACCATTTTTGCACCTTTCGATGTTAAAAATTTCTCATATTTTAGGACTGTTTCCTTTGTCTGTTCTTCAGACAAAACGGGATTAAGAATGAAAACAGTTTCGTAATGATTCATTTTATTANTTTTAAATTTAATGCGTGCAAAAATAGATAATTTTATAATGTTTTGACAATTTTTAGTGTCAAATATTTAATATTTAATGCTTTTTATTTACTTAAAGAGTTAAAATTCAGATTAAAATTAGAAAAAATGCACTAATATGGATCAACGTCAACAACTATTTGCACTGATCTAAAATCGGATATTGATTGGAATGATAAAATTGATTTTTTCAATATGTTTTTAACCCCAGACAAAGATTGTTCATTAGTTATCTTTATAAGAATATTTTTTTGATATTTATTTCTAATTCTTGAAATGTACGGAAATTCAGGACCAAGGATGTTGTCTTTAAAATAAGGAAATATCCTTTTGTGGAACCAGTTTGATGAATTATTTACCCTATTTATATCTTTATGTTTAATTGTAATTTTGATAAGTTTTACATATGGTGGATAATTAAATTTTTTTCTATCTTCAATTTGGTCCCTGTAAAAAAATTCATAATTACCTTTAATAATTTGGTTAATAACATTGCTATTTGAACTGTAAGTTTGAATTAAAACCTCTCCTCGCTCTTTTGATCTACCAGCCCTTCCTGAGACTTGCTGGATTAATTGATAACTCCTCTCATGAGACCTGAAATCGGGAAAATTCATCGAACTATCAAGATTTAACACACCTACCAATTGGACGTTTTTAAAATCTAATCCTTTAGTTATCATTTGTGTTCCAATTAATACATCGTATTCGTTATTATCAAATGCATTAATTATTTTCTTAAAATTATTTTTAGCTCTTGTTGTATCATGATCCAACCTAGCTATCTTAAAATCTGGAAAAATTTCACCTAGTTCGAGCTCAACCTGTTCAGTTCCAAATCCTTTGGATAGTAAGTCATCACTATTACATTTTATACAATTATTATTTGCCTTCTCGGAGAACCCACAATAATGACATTTCAGTAGTTTTTTTGAATAATGATAGGTTAATGTAACATCACAGTTAATACATTTTGCTGAGTGTCCACAAGAATTACACTCTAATACGGGTGAATACCCCCTTCTATTTTGAAATAAAATAACCTGTTTTTTATTTTCAACAACTTCCTTGATTTTTTTTAATAAAAGATCAGAGAAAAGGCCAAACATATTTCCTTCTTTTATTTTTTCAGAAAGGTTTATTAATTTAATTTTTGGAAGAGGTATATTACCAAATCTTTCATTGAGTTCAACCAAGGATAATTTTTTGGATATTTTTGAATTATAATAACTTTCAATTGACGGAGTTGCTGACCCTAACAAAACCCTTGAGTCATGTATATTTCCAAGCACTAAAGCCGAATCCCTAGCATGATATCTAGGTGAAGGCTCATGTTGTTTATATGATTGTTCATGTTCTTCATCAACAATTATTAATTTTAGCTCGTTATAAGGTAAAAAAATTGCTGATCTAGCACCAATTATAAGCTGAGGTTGATCATTATTATTTATTTCATTCCAAAGCTCAGCCCTTTGGTTAATATTAAGAGCTGAATGATAAACAAGTAAGTTTTTTGGAAAAAAAACCTTTAGTCTCTCTACTAATTGAGTTGTTAAAGCGATTTCGGGAACTAAAAATAAAATCTGATTTTTAAAGATTAATAAATTTCTTATCAGTTTGATATATATCTCTGTTTTACCCGAGGATGTTATTCCTTTTAAGAGTATATTATTCTTAATACTTAACTCATCTTTAATTTTCTCATATGCTATTTGTTGTTTTGGGGATAATATGAAGTTATTGTAATCAATATTTTCTTCTAACGTATTTCTTTTTATTTCAATTTCGTAGAATTCAAATATCTTTTTCTTAACCATACTGTTCAAAATAGCAGAATAGCCATTTTTAATTTTTTTAAACTCTGAAGCTTTTATGTCTTTAACTAAATCATTTTTGAGCTTATTGTAAAAATCTAAAAATTGCATTTGAACTTTGGCATTCTTTAATTTTGATATATCAGAGTTATAATCAAAATCCTTATACAGACTAACGCATCTTATAAGCTTAGGCTTATATTTTGAATATATTTTTTCATCAACCCTAATAAATTCCTTTTCATTCATTGAATTTATAATTGAAAAAATATTCTTTTTCTCTAAAATTTCAGAAACATCTTTAATAGAAAGCTGATTGTTAATATTTAGTGCTTCAACAATTAAGTATTCAGAATCATTTAAGTCACCCATTTCAATTTCTTTGTCGTGATTAAGGGTTAAGACTGTTTCGCTCTGAAGAATCAAATTACTAGGGATAGAAGCTCGCATTACCTCTCCGATTGAAGTGAAATAATATCTGGACACCCAATCCCAAAATTTCAATTGATATTTATTTACAACCGGCAGATGGTCAATAATTTGAATAATAGATTTTAATTCATAATCACTTTCATAATGATCATAAGTTTTATATGAAATAGATGTATATAATTTCGATTTTCTAAAAGGAACAATAATTCTCATTCCAGGTTTAATAAAATCATATTCATCCTTACTTATTATGTAAGTAAATTTTTGATTTACAGGTATCGGTAATATTACATCAACATAATAGC
>PABM01000025.1 GCA_002702745.1 Flavobacteriaceae bacterium
GATCATATATTTATCAAAAAACTTATACTTTGGATAATCAATTTTTCCAGCGAAAACGCCTAGTTTTTTTGGTTGCCAAGCTGATTGTTTCATAAATTTAATTAAGTATGGATTTGTTTCTGGATCGCTTTTTTCTGACTTTCTTGCTACAGCATTAACACTAAAAAAAGCATTCTCTTTAGAATCTAAAATACTTTTATATTTCTTAGAAAAACCAAAAAGATTTTTATTATGCTTTCCATAGCGGATGCTTGCACCAACTAAGACTTTATCAGCACTCTTTATCTCAAGCTCCGAACAATCCTCAAGGCTAGTAATTGTGACTGATCCACTAATTGATAAGACTTCTGCAATTCGATTGCATATCGAAACAGTATGACCATCAGTTGTTGAAAAAAGAATTAATATTTTATCCATTTGTATTCTATTTTATATCGTGATTGATGCTAAAGATAAATTAAAGGGTATTTAAGCAATAGCTCCCCCAAAATTCGATGAAACAAAACTGTTGAATGATATCAATATATGTCTTGATTGTGGAGTAAAGATATTCCAGATCTGGTACAAAGAGGAAATAACAAGAGAACTTAAAGATTTTTTCTCAGCCCTTGTTAAACGAATTAAGGAGAAAGAAGGAAGTAATTCCAATTGAAAAAAGTGACTTAGACCTAATAAATAAGTTTAATGTTCATTTGAAAGCAATTATTGATGGAATAAGTAAAGAAAACTTTCACGGGGTTGCGGAGCTAAATTTTGATATGATTGCTTTGAGTAATGCTATTTTTAATTCACAATATATTGCTAAATCAGCAAGCTTTTGTAGACAATTTTAATTTTGAATAAAACGACTAAATCTAAATCTCTTTTTAATAAAGCAAAGTTAGTTATGCCTGGAGGTGTAAATTCGCCTGTAAGAGCGTTTGGTAATGTGAATAGCACTCCTATTTTTATAAAGAGCGCTTCTGGAGCATTTTTGCATGACGTTGACGGGAATGATTATGTCGACTTTATTGGGTCTTGGGGTCCAATGATTTTAGGTCACAGTAATCCAAAAATAATTAAAGCTATTAAGGACCAGGCTGATTTGGGAACAAGTTATGGAGCGCCAACAGAGGCGGAAACATCAATAGGTGAATTGATTACAACAGTAATGCCCTCTATTGAAAAAATAAGAATGGTAAATTCTGGAACAGAAGCAACTATGAGTTGTATTAGATTAGCTAGAGGATATACAGGTCGTAATAAAATTATTAAATTTACTGGTTGTTATCATGGACATGTTGACTCCCTACTCATAAAAGCTGGTTCAGGAGTATCCACTTTTGGGCTTCCTGACTCTCCAGGTATACCCGAAGAGCTTGCGAGGCATACAATTAGTGTTCCATTCAATGACATCAATGCTTTTTTAGAAGTCTTTGAGTCTATTAAAAATGAGCTAGCAACCGTTATTGTTGAGCCAATTGCTGGGAATATGGGTTTTATTCCTGGGGACAAAGATTTTTTAGAAACACTAAGAACTAAAACACATGAAAATGGGTCAATATTAATCTTTGATGAGGTAATGACAGGCTTTCGGGTATCTCTAGGAGGAGCTCAGGAATTATATGGCATAACACCTGACCTAACCGCCTTAGGGAAAGTAATAGGCGGAGGACTGCCTGTAGGAGCGTTCGGCGGTAAGGCTGAAATAATGAACTTTCTTGCTCCAGAAGGGCCTGTTTATCAAGCAGGGACCTTATCTGGGAACCCACTTGCTGTTGCTGCTGGGAAGTGCCTTATAAATGAGCTTATAAAAATAAATCCTTATGACGAGCTCGAGGAAAATGCTAGTTATCTACTAAAAAATATCAAAAATGAAATGTTAAAGAAAGAAATACCCTTTTCTTTTAACCAAATTGGAGGGATGTTTGGATTTTTCTTTACTAAAGAATTTCCAAATAACTTTGATGATGTAAGCGCATCAAATGATAAGTATTTTGAAAGTTTTTTTAAAGACTGTCTCAATCAGGGTATATACTTTGCACCATCAAAGTATGAAGCAGGATTCATCTCAACCAAGCACACTAAAAAGATTCTTGACGAAGTAATTAATAAGGTAAGGATAATATATGGGGCATGATATAGCGGCAATTGGAAATGCGTTAGTAGATACTCAGTTTAAAGTTGAACAAGGCTTTCTTGATGAAATTGGTATGAAACCAGACGAAATGGTAATTCAATCAAGAGATGAACAAAATGCAATATTAGATAAGCTTTTAGGTTTAGACCTTGAATCAGTTGTTGACTGCGGAGGGTCTGCTACCAATTCATTAGTTGCTGCATCTTATTTTGGCTCTTCCTGCCACCATGTTTGTAAATTGAATGATGACGAGGATGGTAATAAATACTTAAAAAGTCTATCGGAAGCTGGAATTGATCACATAGGCATAAGCTCAAATGACCAAAGTACTCCAACAGGAAAATGTTTAGTTCTTGTTACCCCTGATGCGGCAAGAACTATGTGCAGCACCCTTGGAATTAGCGAGTATTTAAGTGAGGAGGATGTAAATCTTGAGTATATCCAAAAGTCTAAGGTCTTTTATATAGAGGGCTATATGGTGACAAGTGATTCCAACTTTAACTCTGTAATTAAATCTCTAGATTCTCTTAAGGGTTTTGGTACTAAAAAGGCTTTATCTCTCTCTAATGATGGTATTGTTCATGGTTTCCGAGATAGGTTTGAAGAAATACTTACGTATGGAATTGATTTTGTTTTTGGTAATCGTGATGAGGCTTTAGCTATAACTGGAGCTGAAAACATAGGCGATGCAATTGAAGCTTTAAAAGAAAAAGATTTCACTACAGTGATAACTGATGGACCAGATGGGAGCTTAATTATAACCGGTGAAAATGTTATCAAGAATAATGGGTTAGAAGTTAAGGCAGTAGATACAAATGGAGCTGGTGACATGTTTGCAGGTGCGTTTATGCATGCAATGTTAAGAGGTAAGGAGCTTCGCGAGTGCGGTTCCTTTGCTAATTTAGCAGCCTCAAAAATAGTCCAGACATTTGGCCCACGTCTTAAAAAAGAGGAATATCTAAATCTCTCAAAAAATTTATAAACTTGATAATTAAAAATTTCTTAAAAAAAACCCAAAATAATAAATCGCCTATTAGCTCCAAGGATTGGAACAAGCGTATAAGTCCTTTTGCTGTAGATATAATCAAGAAACTTCAAGATCATAATTATGAAGCTTATCTTGTTGGAGGTTGCGTTAGAGATTTATTAGCTAATATCGAACCTAAGGATTTTGATATCGCAACCAACGCTGAGCCAAAAGAGATCAGGAAGATTTTTAAAGCTTCAAGAATCATTGGAAAAAGGTTTCAACTGGTTCATGTATATAAAGGAAGGCAGATAATAGAAGTTGCAACTTTTAGAGCTGGTCTTAACAAAAATAATACAAATATAGAAAATGATCTCATCAAAGATGATGCTGGAAAAATTATTAGAGATAATATTTGGGGTAGCATTGAAGATGATTGTAATAGAAGAGATTTCACAATAAATGCCATCTATTTTTGCCCAATAAACAAGACTTTTAAAGACTTTCATGATGGCATCCAGCATGTCAAAGAAAAGAAAGTTATTTCTATAGGTGATCCTTTATATAGGTTTGAAGAAGATCCTGTAAGAAGCTTGAGAGCTATGAGGTTTGCCACCAAACTTAACTTCAAAATAGATAGTAAGGTAAAAAAAGCTATTTATAAGAAAGGAGATCTTTTGGATGGTATTTCTAATGCAAGATTGTTTGATGAGTTCTGCAAAATCTTTCTGAATGGCTATGGTTATGAAAATTTTAAAAAGCTTGAGTCTTATGGGGTTGCAAAATATCTACTTAATCTAGAAAAAAAATATTCTGAAAATAAAGTCTATACGGAATCATTCAAAAATACTGATAAAAGGTACAAAGATGGTAAATCTATTACTCCAGGATTTCTACTTGCAGCAATCTTATGGCCTAAATTAATTGAAAGATGCTCTTTTGATAAAGGAATAAATGTAAGAAAATTTTTTAGGTCTATGGATTCTATTATTGCTGAGCAGCAAAGAATTACTGCTATACCAAGAAAATTTACTAGCTATATAAAAGATATTTGGTATCTTCAATTAAAATTAAATGATAGGTTAAAAAATAATCCAAATAAGATAATTAAGCATCCAAGATTTAGAGCTGGATATGATTTTCTTTTAATTAGGGAAAATGCTTCAAAAGACAAATCAGATCTTGGGAAGTGGTGGACCAGCTTTCAACACGCTGATACAAAATCAAAACAAAAAATGATTGAAAAAGTTAGAAAAACCATAGAAATTGATGGAAATTTCAATCCCAGAAAGGGTGAAGGAAAAGAATTTGGATTTTCCGACGAATTAAGATAATCTAATTTTTATATATTTTATGAAATTAGCATACAAAGAAGAGCCTTTACCTAAATATATTGCTGTTGAAGGGCCNATTGGAGTTGGTAAAACTACTCTTGCAAGTAAGCTTGCAAAATCTTTTAACTATGACATTTTGCTTGAAATGCCAGCTGAAAATCCCTTCTTAGAAGCATCTTACAAAAATCCAACCCAGTCTGCTCTTGCTGCTCAACTATTTTTTCTATTTCAAAGAGTTCAGCAGATGGAAGAGTTGAAACAAAGAAGCTTATTCGAACCAGTTAGAGTTGCGGATTTCATTTTAGAGAAAGATAGATTGTTCGCCGAGGTAGTTTTGTCAGCAGAAGAAATGAGGCTCTATGATAAAGTCTATGAACATTTAACCCTTGACTCACCAACACCAGATCTGGTCATTTATCTTCAAGCGCCTGTGGAAGTATTGATGGGGAGAATTGATAAAAGAGGTAATGAATATGAACAATATCTTACCGATGAATACTTAACAAAGATTAATGAAGCTTATTCCAGATTCTTTTTAGACTATCAAAAAGCACCAGTTCTTATTGTTAATGCTGCTGATACAAACTTCGAAGAGAATGAAGAAGATTATGAGATGCTGGTTGNGAAAATCATGTCTAATCCAAAAGGAAAGACTTTTATAAATCCCCAGCCATCTATTCTTTAAGATGACTCAAGAAATTTATAATCCAAATTCTGGATTTTCCAATCCACACATAAAAGACTTTGATGAGTATTTAAATCTATATAAAGAATCAATCGATAATCCTAAAAAATTCTTTGGTGAGCTAGCAAAGGAGAATATTTCGTGGATTGAGGATTTTAAAGAGGTGCATAATTCTGAGTTTCAGGAAGCTAAATGGTTTGATGGAGGAAAAACAAATATAACGCTTAACTGTATTGACAGACATCTTGAGGATAATGGCAATAAGGTTGCCTTGATTTGGGAAGGAGATGAACCGGGAAACTCTAAAGAGATAACTTTTAAAGAATTACACTCTGAGGTTTGCAAGTTTGCAAACGTTCTTAAAACACTTCAAATTAAAAAAGGTTCAAGAGTTTGTATTTATATGCCAATGATTCCTGAGGCTGCATTTGCAATGTTTGCGTGCGCAAGAATTGGTGCGATCCATTCAGTTGTTTTTGGTGGGTTTTCTCCAGAATCCTTAAAAGATAGAATTTTGGATGCAGATTGCAGGATCATAATAACTGCTGACGAGGGAGTAAGAGGTGGTAAAAGAGTGCCTTTAAAAAATAATGTTGATGAAGCCTTAATAGATTGTCCCGATGTTAAAAATGTTATTGTTGTTAACCGAACTGGTGGGGAAATTAATTGGATTGAGGGTAGAGACCTTTGGTTTCATGAGCTGAAAGATGAAGTCGATGATGTTTGTGATCCTGAGCCAATGGACTCTGAAGATACGCTTTTTATTCTGTATACATCTGGATCAACGGGAAAACCAAAAGGAGTTTTGCATACAACAGCTGGATATCTTTTGGGAGCACATATCTCTTTTAAATATTTGTTTGGATTTAATAAAGATGATAAATATTGGTGTACAGCTGATGTTGGCTGGATT
The DNA here is from genome assembly GCA_002702745.1 of Flavobacteriaceae bacterium. The sequence continues at coordinate 6,019 of PABM01000025.1, forward strand.
ACTGGACATACTTATATTCTTTATGGTCCCTTATCTAATGGGGCTACCTCACTCATGTTTGAGGGTATTCCTACATATCCAACTGCATCTAGGTGTTGGGAAATATGCGATGAACATAAAATAAATATTTTTTATACGGCTCCAACTGCTATAAGAGCTTTAATGTCATTAGGGGACGAATTTGTAGAACATACCTCTAGGGAGTCAATTAGAGTCTTAGGCACTGTTGGTGAGCCAATAAATCCTGAAGCATGGGATTGGTATTACTCGGTTATAGGGAACAAATCTTGTGAAGTTATTGATACATGGTGGCAAACAGAAACTGGTTCAGTTCTCATCTCTCCTATTGCAGGCATTACTCCCACAAAGCCGGGTTCAGCAACACTGCCATTTTTTGGTGTAAAACCTGAACTATATGATGATAATGGTGTTAAGCAGTCAGGTGAGTCATCAGGGAATCTTGTAATTGAATCCTCATGGCCAAGTCAAATCAGAAGTGTTTATAACGATCATCAGAGAATGATTGATACTTATTTTTCAACGTATAGCAATATTTACTTTACTGGTGATGGTGCAAAAAGAGACGAAGATGGCTACTTTTGGATTACTGGAAGAGTTGATGATGTTCTTAATGTTTCTGGTCATAGACTTGGGACTGCTGAGGTTGAAAGTGCACTTGTTCTTCATCCAGCTGTAGCTGAGGCTGCTGTTGTGGGTTTTGAGCATCCAATAAAAGGACAAGGCATATATGCTTTTGTTACTTTAATGGTAGGAGAGGAGTTTTCAGACGAATTATCAATAGAATTAAGGAACTTTGTTGGCAAGGAAATTGGCCCTATTGCAAAACCTGATTTAATTCAGAATGCTCCTGGACTCCCGAAAACTAGATCAGGAAAGATTATGAGAAGAATTTTAAGAAAAGTTGCTGAAGGTGACTTTGAAAGCTTGGGTGACACTTCAACTCTTGCTGAACCTGCTGTAGTATCTGATCTCATTAAATATAAAAAAAGCCTATGAGTAAATTAGCTATTATTTTTTCTTCATCGATAATATTTCTTTTTTCTTGTTCTTCTAATCCCAATAATAATCCACTCGCAGATATTGTTGGTGAAAACAAAATTGGTTATGTGCAAACATCTTGTATGCAGAATCCAGATAATGGGCCAAGGATGATTTCAAGACAGGACAAGTATGAATACCTCAACAGAGATGATTACTTTGATTGTGTCGATAGAACAAGTGCATCTATTGAAGCTCAGAGTGAAGAAAAAATATTAAATAAAGAAAATGAGCTCAAATTATTACCAAAAGAAGAAAAAATTAAATTTGAAGAAGAGGATGATGAGTTAAAAATTAAATGCGAGCCTGATATTGGAGGAGACTCAGGAAGATATTACAAATGCTCTTAGTCTCCTAAAGATTTATATTTTCCTTTTTCAAGAACAACTCTTTCATCCTCAATGAGCTTTATTAAATGTGCTTCAAGACTCCATTTTGCAATGGGAAGTAGTTTTGGGTTGACGTCGTTATAAACTGAAATCAACAAACGATTAATTCCAGTGGCTCCAAGCTGAGAAAGCTTTGCATAAACTTTTTCTTCTCTATCTAGCCTGTGCTCAATAGTCCACTCGATAATTTCATAAGGATTTTCAATATAATTACCGTGACCAGGTGCAATTGAGTCAAATGAAAAATCATTTAGTTTTTTTAGAGAGGATATATACTCATTCATGTTGCCGTCTTTTGGAGCAATAACAACAGTAGATCCGTCCATGATATGGTCACCACTCAATAAGCATTTAATTTCATCAATTAAAAAACAATAATGGTTAGATGCATGGCCAGGTGTGTGGATTGGCTTAATCGTATACTCTTCAGTTTTAATATAATCGTCTTCTGATAATATAAAATCTGGATTGAAAGACTCATCCTGAATTGAGAAATCATTCTCAACCAATTTTCCATAGCAAGGAATGGATAGCCTTTCAGCAAGAGGTTTTGCTCCTGGCGAGTGATCCATGTGAGTATGAGTTACAAGAATCCTTTTAATGTTGTTGTCTGCTATCTCAACAAGCTTATCTAAATGCTTCGATATGTTTGGACCAGGATCTACTAAGGTTATATCCTTTCTTCCTATGAGATAGGAATTTGTCCCAGCACCAGTAAAAATTCCTCCATTTGGCGAAGTTATTTTCTTTAATAAATTATCTCTTTCCATGATTAAAAATCTTCATATCCTTCGTCATCCGGCAATCGACCCTCCCACCTACCATCAACTTTCTTAAATTTAGGCAAGATTGATTTTATCTCTGAAGAACCCTTATTTTTATAGAAAGATATTAATTCATTTATGGAATCAAAATCAAAGGTTTGCTCTAAATTCTTTGAGGTTGGCAAGATCATCTTTATCTCGCCATTCCATGCTTTTTTAATTGCCTCTTTTGGAGTAATCCATAAGCTATTTGTAAGCTCATTCCCGTCATGTAAAGTTGTCTGATCTTTTGGCATTTCCGCAGCAAAGAATCTTGTATCAAATCTCTTTGTTTCTATATCTGGAGTTATCCAATGAGAGAAAGGAACAATATTGGTTGTTTCAAAAAAAAGAT
>PABM01000026.1 GCA_002702745.1 Flavobacteriaceae bacterium
AAGATTATTTCCGAGTTAATTTCTGAAAAAAATACTTCTATCAATATTGATCGATTTAATCCAAATAGAAAATTTTAACCATACTTTATATAATCCTCTTTTAAAACTAAATCAAGATAAAATAATAAATTATCAGCATTTTTTTTATCGAAAATCATCGGTGGTTTAATTTTTATAACATTATGATCAATTCCGTCATTACTCGTTAAAAATCCAAGATCTTTCATTCTATTTTTTAAATATTTAGCCTTTTCTTCTAATGGATTTAATTTTTGGTCTACTAATTCAAAGCCAATAAATAACCCCTTACCTCTTACATCCCCGATAATTGAATGTTTTTTAGCTAATTTATTTAAGCCACTTTTTAAATAGTTACCGACGAAAAGAGCATTTTGTTGTAATTTTTTTGATTCTACTTCATTAATTACTTCGTTGGAGATTTTACACGAAACTGGATTTCCACCAAATGAACTAAAGAATTCTATACCATTATTAAACTTATCCGAAATTTCTTTGGTACATACAACAGCTCCAATTGGATGCCCATTTCCCATAGGTTTCCCAAGTGTAACCAAATCAGGAATTACATCATACAATTCAAATCCCCAATATTTTTCTCCCACCCTTCCAAAGCCAGTTTGAACTTCATCACATATTAAAAGAATGTTATTTTTTTTAAATAAATTTTGACATTTTTTTAAAAATGTTTTTGGAAGTTCGATTTGACCACCACAGCTTATAATAGGTTCAATCATCATAGAACTAATTTTTTCTTTTTTCCTTTTTGAATGTTTTACTATTTTTTCAACGTAAGAAAAATAATTTTTTGAAGAGTTTTTTCCACGGTGTTTCCCGCGAAACATATCTGGTAAAGGGATTTCATAAATATTTTTTGGTTTACCTCCTCCTCCTTTTTTCGAATACTTGTAATTACTAAGATTGATTGCATAGTTTGTGTTTCCATGATATCCTCCTTTTGAAACGATATGATTATTGCTATTTGTATAAATTTCACTCATTCGTATTGCCAGTTCATTAGCTTCACTACCTGAGTTGACATAATATATTTTTGATAATTTATTTGGAAACTTTTGTAATAATTTTTCACTTAAAATTAATATTTCTTCATGTAGGTACCTTGTATTAGTATTTAGAATTCCTAATTGTTTTTTTGCTGCTTTTGTAACATTTATATTTTGGTGTCCAACGTGTGCAATGTTATTAACAGTATCTAGAAATTTACGTCCGTGATTATCAAACAGAAATTGATTCAAACCTCTTACAATATGTAATGGGGATTTGTAGCTTAGCTTAAGATTTGCACCTAAATATTCATTTCTTTTTAATATTAATTTATCATTATTTTTAATTTTAGCAGCTGGAAGTTTAATATCTAGGATTTTTTCTGGATTAGGACATATGCTTGCCCAAACCTCTTTTTCATTAAAAAAACAAACACCAGGAAAATCATTTTTGAAACCTAATAATGTAAGTAATATTTGAAAATGTAAATGGGGAGCCCATCCTCCATTTTCTTTTTTATTTCCTATTTCTCCAATTTTTTGACCTTTCTTAATTTTTTGACCTTTCTTAATTTTTGATTTTTCTTGATCTGATAGATGTCCATATAAAGAATAATATTTAATGTCATTTATTAAATGTTCAAGTATAATTAATCCTCCATAACCTTTTTTTGTCTTATCATTAGTTATAATTTTTACTAAGCCATCTTTAATGGAATAAACTGATGTTTTTTCTTTGACCCAAAAATCAATACCTAGATGTGTTGATCTATTTTCCGCACCATAGTCTGTAATTTTTTCATAATCTAACGAATCGTAAACAGGTCTTACTTCTAAATATCCACCACAGGGTAATTTATTACTTTCTATTAATTTTAATTTTTGATCAAATACCTTGTCATCTAAAATCATTTCATTATCTAACCAATTACTAGACACGCTTAAATCAATTGGTTGAATATTTTTTTTATTTAAACCTTTAAATAGTATACTTAATGAAGAATTATTTTTTTTGATTAATTTGTAAAATTGTTTTTCATTTTTGTGAGGTATATAACCACAATATTTTCTGAAAAAACAAGTAGCTAGTTGTTTGTTAATTTTAGACCAGTCTTCAAACAGAACCTCCATATCATTTTGGCTAATAAGTAGGTATTTATTTTTTCTATTTAATTTACTATTGAGGTTAGATTTCAACAATGAAATTGAAATTCTCATTAAAATTAAATTATATAATAAATCAATTTCTTCCTCTTTTATTTTTAAAATATTATTGAATCCTTCTAAAACTTCACAGGCTGATATCAACGGATTTTTACTTCCAATAATTGCATATGTACATACTATTGCAACTTCATTGATTAATTGAGTATATACACAATCACCAAAATCGATTATTCCAGAAATTTCAGGATCTTTTAAATCTTTAGAAACTATAATATTATTGTCATTAATATCATTGTGAATGATAGATTTTCTAAATTTTTTATATTTACCCTCTTCTTTTTTGAAGCTCTTTATGAGTTTCTTTACCCTATTTATTTGTAGGTCTTTAAATTCATTAACATAATTTTCAATCCATAAAAAATTTTGTAAATCCCAATGAAAGTTTTTCCTCTCATAACTTTTTTTTATGATTTTTAATTCTTTTGAAATTTTAGCAGAAACTTCTCCTAATTCAAATCTTAGTGATTTATTAATTGGATTTACTTTCGACCATAATCTTCCTTCAATCCAACTATTCATTCTATAAAATCTGAGATTATTATTTTTATCAGTAAAGGATCCAAATAGACTACCATTTACTGCAGGCTTATTGTTAGAAGTTTTTTTATTTTTTTTTAGTGAACTAAGTATGTCAACTTGAAACTTAACAAATTCTTTTTCTGTATTTACGGGATAGATTTTAAAAAAATAAGTATCGTTTCTTGAAATTAATTTAAAGTTGTCATCAATTTCACCATTTATTTGAATTGCTTTTGATCTAATTTTATAATTAGAAAAAATAAGTTTTTCTATAAAGGCTAATTCAAATTTATTTTTCATTTTAAATAGTAATCTATTTGTAAGTAAATTACCAATTAACGTTTTTAAAAACAACATATATCTTCCAATTCTCAAACTATTGTTTATATTTGCCTTTCAATTTTGCGGGCGTGGTGGAATTGGTAGACACGCTAGACTTAGGATCTAGTGCCGCAAGGTGTGAGAGTTCGAGTCTCTCCGCCCGCACAAATTCACTTTCATTTAATGATTATTCAAGATTTTAAAGCGAATGAAATAATAAATAAAATTGATGAGATTTCTTTTTCATGGGAATCTCCAAGTAACATAGCATTGGTCAAGTATTGGGGTAAAAATCCTGATCAAACACCTAAAAACCCCTCCATCAGCTTTACGCTTTCGTATTGTACTACAAAAACATCTGTTTTGTTTAAGAAAATTGATAAAACTTCTGAAAATATTCACTTTGATTTGATTTTTGATGGTAAAAAAAATACATCTTTCAGACCTAAAATTGTAAAGTTTTTTTCGATAATTCAAGAATATTGTCCATACCTTAAGGATTACCATTTATTGATTTCAAGCAGCAACAGTTTTCCACATAGTAGTGGAATCGCATCCTCAGCAAGTAGTATGAGTGCGTTATCTCTTTGTTTAATGAGTTTAGAAAAAAAACTCACTTTAATTGATGATAATTATTTCTTTAAAAAAGCTTCGTTTATTTCTAGAATTGGATCTGGAAGTGCTTCTAGGAGTGTTTACGGTGGGGTAAATTTTTGGGGTAAACACAAAGAATTAAACAATAGTTCTGACTTATATTCTGTAAAGCTTAGTAAAAATATTTCTCCAAAATTTAATAATTATAGAGATGTTATTTTAATAATTGATGATAAAGAGAAAGAAGTATCTAGTTCTGTGGGTCATGGACTTATGAACGATAACCCATTTTCAAAAGTTAGATTTAATGCTGCAAATAATAATATTACAAAGCTGCTTCAAATTTTGGATTCTGGGAATTTGAATGATTTTTGTGAATTGGTTGAAAGTGAAGCTCTAATGTTACACTCTCTCATGATGAATAGTAATCCATCATATATTTTGATGAAACCTGAAACATTAGAAGTAATCGAAAGAATACAAGATTTTAGAGAAAATTCAGAAATACCTGTTTGTTTTACTTTAGATGCAGGTGCAAATGTTCATGTACTATTTCCAGAAAATTTCTCTAAAGAGGTTATGACATTTATAGAAAAAGAATTGGCTCCCCAATGTAAAGGTGGGAAATTCATTACTGATTCTATTGGTGAAGGTCCTAAGCAATTCTAAATTTGTATATTTGAGATATGAAAGGACCTTTATTTTATTCCAAGATATTATTATTTGGAGAATATGGAATTATAGAAGATTCAAAAGGTCTTTCAATTCCTTATAATTTTTTCAACGGTGCTTTAAAACTTGCTGAAAAGCCAACTTTAGAATCTAAAAAATCAAATAATATTCTTGCTGATTTTTGTTCCTATTTAAAGAAGCTTGACGAACTAGATTTAGACGTAATTTCATTTGAAAAACATATTAAGAAAGGATTATATTTTGATTCTTCTATTCCAAAAGGTTATGGAGTTGGAAGTAGTGGTGCTTTGGTTGCTGCTATTTATGACAAGTATTCAAATAATAAGATAACAGTTTTGGAAAATCTAACAAGGGAAAAATTACTTGTTTTAAAATCTATTTTTTCAAAAATGGAGTCTTTCTTTCACGGAAAATCATCCGGATTGGATCCACTTAACAGTTACCTAAGTATTCCAATTTTAATAAAATCTAAAGATGATATTAATGTAACGGGAATACCATCCCAGAAGTTAAATGGAACAGGTGCAGTTTTTCTTATCGATAGTGGAAAAACAGGTTCTACCGCACCAATGGTAAGTATTTTTATGGAAAAGATGAAATCCGAAGGATTTAGAAAAATGATTTCAACCCAATTCATCAAACACACAAATTTATGTGTAGACAGTTTTTTAAACGGAGATATCAAAAACTTATTTGATAATACAAAAAAGTTGTCAAAAATAGTTTTGGATAACTTTAAGCCAATGATTCCAGACGAGTTTCACGATCTCTGGAAAAAAGGTATTGACAGTGGGTCATACTTTTTGAAGTTATGTGGTTCTGGTGGTGGAGGATATATACTTGGTTTTGCTCCGAACATTGAACAAGCTAAAAATGATTTAAAAGATTATGATTTAGAGGTTGTTTATCACTTTTAAATATGTCACCAATCTATAAACAAAAATCAATTTTATTTAAGTTTTTGAGTATTTTCTCGCTTGTTAGGATTTATAATATCTTAATTATTGTTTTAGCTCAGTATTTAACTTCAATTTTTATATTAAGTGATAAAAAACTCTTTGATGTTATTTTTGATTTTAATCTTTTTCTCTTAATTATCTGCTCTTCACTTTCCATTGCATCGGGATATATTATTAATAATTTTTACGATCAAAAAAAAGATGTAATTAATAAACCAATTAAGTCTAAAATTGATGATGTTGTAAAAAACTCAACAAAATTATATTTTTACTTCTTTTTAAATTTTGTGGTGATATTTTTCGCTTCAATTATTTCTCTTAGAGCTATAATTTTCTTTTCAGTTTATATTTTCTTTTTGTGGTTTTATTCACATAAATTAAAGCGTCTTTTATTTTTAGGCAATTTATTTTATTCCCTGCTTACTATTACACCCTTTTTTGCAATTCTATTATATTATAAAAATATTGATCTAATAATAGCAGTATATGCCTTATTTCTTTTCTTTATTCTTCTGCTGAAAGATATAACAAAGGACTTAAAAAATCTTGTTGGCGATTTTACAGAAAATTATCAAACAATTCCTGTTGCTTTTGGTGAAGATTTTGCACGAATTATAATTTCACTAATCACATTCATAAATGTCATTTTGATAATTAATCTATTCATAAATTTTTCTAATGGTTATATGAATATATATTATGTATTCTCATTGATGCTATTACTAATTTTTACGGTTAAATTATATAAATCTAAGAAAGTATCTGATTATTTAGAATTGCATAATATACTAAGACTAATAATTGGGCTCGGCGTATTTTCAATTATTTTATTAGAAATTTAACTTTGTACTCAAGGTGGGAATCGAACCCACACTCTGAAAAGAACTGGATTTTGAATCCAGCGCGTCTACCAATTCCGCCACTTGAGCATTCTTACAAAAGTAAAAAATAATCATTATTAAACACTTTCCTTAATTTAAAATCTCTATTTTTGTTCTCCCTTATAAAATTATTTATAAACAACTAAATACCAACTAAATACAGTGGCAGTAGTAAATACAAAAGCAAAAATTTTTAACTGTACCAACAGTCTTGAATTAGCAAAAAAAATATCTGATTCGTTTGGTGAAAATCTTGGAAATGTAATTATCTCAAGATTTTCTGATGGTGAATTTCAACCATCCTACGAAGAATCAATTCGTGGAACAAGAATCTTTATAATTGGTTCTACAAATCCAAGCCCAGAGAATCTAATGGAAATGTTATTAATGATTGACGCTGCAAAAAGGGCATCTGCAAGACATATTACTGCTGTCATTCCATATTTTGGATGGGCCAGACAGGACAGAAAAGACAAGCCAAGAGTACCAATCGCTGCAAAGATGATAGCAAAGATGATCGAATCTGCTGGTGCAACCAGATTAATTACTATGGATTTGCATGCTGATCAAATTCAAGGCTTTTTTCAAATTCCCGTAGATCACCTTTATGCATCATCTATTTTTATTCCTCATGTACTAAATCTAAAATTAGATAATTTATGTATTGCATCACCTGACATGGGTGGTTCAAAAAGAGCATATGCATATTCTAAAAATCTAAATTGTGATGTTGTTGTTTGTTATAAACAGAGATCTAAAGCTAATGTTATATCCCATATGGAGCTTATCGGAAATGTCGAAGGCAAAAATGTAATTTTAGTTGATGACATGGTTGATACTGCTGGAACCCTTTCTAAAGCTGCAGATTTATTAATCGAAAGAGGCGCTGTAAGCGTTCGTGCTATCTGTACTCACGCAATTCTTTCAGGTGATGCTTACAGTAAAATTGAGAACTCAAAACTTGAAGAATTAATTGTTACTGATTCTGTTCCTGATGTTAAGCCTCATTCTAAAATAAAAGTGTTATCTTGCGCCGATTTATTTTCAGATGTTATGCACAAAGTTCATAACAATAAGTCAATAAGTTCGAATTTTATAATGTAAACTTTTAATTAAATGAAATCAATTACAATCAACGGATCTAAAAGAGAAAGCGTAGGTAAGTCATCTTCAAAAGCACTACGTAATGCTGGACAGGTTCCTTGCGTTTTATACGGAGGGGATGGCCCAATACATTTCTCAGCACCAGAATTGGCATTCTCAAAATTAGTATATACAGCAAACGCATACACTGTTGTGATTGCCTTAAGCGATAATGAATCTTATTCAGCAGTATTACAGGATATTCAGTTTCATCCTGTCTCTGATAAAATTATACATGTAGACTTTTACCAATTATTTGAAGACAAGAAAATAGCCATGGACATTCCTGTTAGACTAGTAGGAAATGCAATTGGCGTAAAGCTTGGAGGTAATCTACAAAGAAATAAAAGAAAACTTAGGGTTAAAGCTTTACCTACAAATCTTCCTGACTACATAGAAATTGATATTTCAGAATTGAATATCGGAAATAGAGTATATGTTTCAGAGTTGTTAAATGAAAAATATGAATTCCTTCATCCAGACAACACAGTTGTTTGTCAAGTAAGAAGAGCAAGAGCTGCTATGGAACTTGAATCTGCAGAAGGAGATGATGAAGAAGGAGAAGAATCATCTGAAGAAGGTGAAACTAATGAAGGTGGAGGAGAAGCTAAGAAAAATGACAATTCCTCTGATGGAGAAGCTCCTGCAGAGTCTTAAGTTAATTTATACTTAATAAGTAAAAAAAGCATTCTGTAAATAGTCAGAATGCTTTTTTTATTTTTGCTAAAACAATACTACTTTATGGATAAGTTTTTAATCGTAGGTTTAGGAAACCCAGATGAAAAATACAGAAATACGAGACACAATATCGGATTTGAAATTCTTGATTTTATTTGTGAAAAATATGAGTCTAAGTTTGAAACTGAAAGATTAGGACAAATTGCAAAAATTTCTATCAAAGGAAGAAAAGTTTTATTGCTTAAGCCAAATACTTACATGAATCTGAGCGGTAAGTCTGTTCTGTATTGGATGAAACAAGAGAATATAATTACTAATAGACTATTAATTATTAGTGATGACCTTAATTTACCTTTAGGAAAGATTAGATTTAGGGCTAAAGGAAGTAGTGGAGGTCATAATGGCTTAGAGAATATTGAATATTGGCTAAATACCAATAAATATTCACGTCTTAGGGTTGGAATTTCAAATCCTCAAAACAAGATTAATCAGGTTGATTTTGTTTTGGGACTATTTGAAACTGAAGAATTTGATATTATGTTTTCAAATTTTGATTTGATAAATGAGTCCGTCAAGTCATTTGTATTTTCTGGAATTGGTGAGACTATGAACAATTTTAATAATTAAAAGTTTATAATTTGATTTCATTAAACATTCAAGATTATAATGATAATGTCCCCTCGGTAATTACCGTCGGAACTTTTGATGGTATTCATCTTGGACACAGAAAATTAATTGAAAAAGTATTAGATATTTCCAAAAGTGAAAATCTGAGATCAATTGTTCTAACCTTTGATCCACACCCAAGAGTCGTATTGAATAATGACAATAATATTTCTCTATTGACAACACTAGAAGAAAAAAACAGTCTTTTAGAATCAATTAATTTAGATTATCTGATTATACAAGAATTTAGTAAAGAGTTTTCAAGTTTAACTCCTCTAGAGTATGTAAAAACAATTTTAGTTGAAAAACTTAATGCTAAACATGTTGTGATAGGTTATGATCACCGTTTTGGAAAGAATAGAAAAGCTAATTCTGAAAAATTACACGAATTTTCAGATTTATTCGATTTTAAGGTGACTGAAGTTGATGTTTTAACAAAAGATAATATTTCAGTTAGTTCAACAAAAGTTAGAAATTTAGTTTTTGAAGGAAGAATCAGAGAAGCAAATGCTCTACTCGGATATGAGTTTATTTTAACGGGAAAAGTAATTAAAGGACTAGGTAGAGGAAAAAATTTAGGTTTTCCAACTGCTAATATTGTAGTTGATTTTGATAAAATAAAACCTGCAAATGGTGTATATTTTATAAATTCAGAAATAAATGGAGAATTTTTTTTCGGAATGATGAATATTGGACAGAACCCAACTTTTACTGATAAAGACTTTTCGATTGAAGTTAATTTTTTTTATTTTGAAAATAATTTATATGAAAAGCGATTAACAATTAAAGTAATTAAAAAAATAAGAGATGAAATTAAATTTGATACACCTGAATTGCTTTCATTGCAATTAGAGGCTGACAAAAAAAAATGTTTTCATTTGATCAGAACTATTAAAAAAACGATTTAAATTTAGATAATATTAAAAATGCTGAAAACATCTTACATAATCGAGAATAAAGAAGAAGTAATAAAATCTTTAAGTAAAAGAAATTTTAATTCTGATGAATTAATAGAAAGACTAATATCCATTGATGAAAAAAGAAAATTAATTCAGACTGAGTATGAAAATATGCTTGCTGAATCAAATTCTATTTCAAAAGAAATAGGTCAATTATTTAAAAGCGGAAATATAGACGTAATTCCTAAACTTAAACAAAGAAGTTCTGAAATAAAAAAATCAACAAAAGTTTTATCAGATGATTTAAGCTATGTAAAAAATGAAATAATTGATATTCTATATCAAATTCCAAACATTCCTCACAAAAGTGTACCAGCAGGTAACTCAGAGAATGATAATGTGGTAATTTTTGAGTCAAAAATTAAGATTAATGAAAATGCCAAAACCCCTCACTGGGTTCTTGCAAAAAAATATGACTTAATCGATTTTGAACTTGGAACTAAAATCACCGGATCAGGTTTTCCTGTGTATAAAGGTAAAGGAGCAAAGCTTCAAAGAGCTCTTATTTCTTTTTTCTTGGATTCTAATATCGATTTTGGATATAATGAAGTCCAAGTGCCGTACTTGGTAAATGAAGATTCAGCATTTGGGACTGGCCAATTACCAGATAAAGAGGGCCAGATGTATTCAGTCCCTCAAGATAATCTATTTCTTATCCCTACCGCTGAGGTACCGATAACAAATATATTTAGAGATGAAATAATTGAAGAATCTAATTTACCTATTATGAAAACTGGTTATAGTCCATGCTTTAGAAGAGAAGCTGGAAGCTATGGAGCTCATGTAAGAGGTTTAAACAGGCTTCATCAATTTGATAAAGTTGAAATAGTTAGGGTAGAACATCCTGAAAAATCATATGATTCTCTAAACATTATGAAAGATCAAATTAAGACTATAATTAAAAAATTAGAGTTGCCCTTTAGGATTATTACCCTGTGTGGAGGGGACTTGGGATTTACAGCTGCACTAACATACGATTTCGAAGTATATTCACCTGCTCAAGACAAATGGCTTGAGGTTTCTTCTGTATCCAATTTTGAAACATTTCAATCTAATCGTTTGAAAATCAGATACAGAAATTCAGAAGGAAAAACTAATCTTGCTCACACATTAAACGGTAGTTCTCTTGCATTACCAAGGGTCCTTGCGACAATAATTGAAAATTTTCAAACAGAAGATGGAATTAAAATACCCAAAGTATTACAAACATATACAGGATTTTCTGTGATCAAATAAAATTATTTTGCGATTTGTAAAACCAAAAAAAGGACTAGGACAACATTTTTTAAATGACATAAGTGTTGCGGAGAGAATTGTTGAGTCTTTATCACCATCACAAAATGTTTTAGAAATCGGTCCGGGAACAGGAATCCTAACTAAAATTTTAATTAAAAAAAAAATTGACCTTAAGCTGGTAGAAATTGATAAAGAGTCAGTTNATTTTCTAATCAATGAGCTCGAGATAAATGATAGTCTAATTTTTAATCAGGATTTTTTGATGATGAATTTGGCTGAAGTATTTAATAAAAACAATTTCTCAATAATTGGAAATTTCCCTTATAATATATCCTCACAGATTGTGTTTAAAATTATAGACTATAGAAAATATATTCCAGAAATGTGTGGTATGTTTCAATACGAAGTTGCTGAAAGAATTTGTGAGCATCAGGGCTCAAAAAAATATGGTATAATTTCAGTCATAACCCAGGCTTATTACAACACCAGTTTACTTTTTGAAGTGCCAAATAATTTATTTATACCTCCACCTAAGGTAAACTCTGCTGTAATCTCTTTGAAAAGGAAAGAAAATTTAAAATTAAATTGTGATGAAAAATTATTTTTAAAAATAGTCAAACTTTCTTTTCAACAAAGAAGAAAAACTATAAGAAATAGTTTAAAACAAATTAATTTAAGTGATAATTTAAGAGAAGATATTATCTTTGATAAAAGACCCGAGCAATTATCTGTGAATGAATTTATTGATTTAACCAATTTGGTTAGTCATGATTTAAATAATTAGAATTGAAAAAAAACGAAAAACATATAAAATTTGTTCTTACAGATGAATTGATTTCTAAAATTTTAGACTTTATCAACTCTTCAGACGATAAATCAATTTTAGAAACTTTTTCAAACTTCCATCACGCTGATATTGCTGAGATTATTGAAGAGTTAAATTCTGATGAAGCTACATATATAATCAAAATACTAGACTCTGAAAAAACCTCTGATGTTTTAATGGAATTAGACGATGATTACAGAGAAAAAATTTTAAAAAATCTTTCAATTAAAGAAATTGCTGAGGAAGTTGAAGAGTTGGATTCCGATGATGCAACCGACATCATTTCTGAGCTGCCTGAAGAAAAGCAAAAGAAAGTTATTTCTAAAATTATCGATGCTGAGCACAAAGCAGATATTAAGGAATTACTTAAATATGATGAAGATTCGGCTGGAGGTCTTATGGCTAAGGAATTAATAAAGGTAAATGAAAATTGGACAGTAAAAGGATGTGTTAAAGAAATGAGATCTCAGGCTTTCGAAGTTACTCGTGTTCACTCTGTTTACGTAGTTGATAATGATGATATTCTTCTGGGAAGATTATCCTTGAAGGACTTGTTGGTTTCAAATCCAAAATCTAAAATTAGATCTATCTACAAAAAAAATGTTGATCATGTTTATGATACAGATTCTGCAGAGTCGGTAGCTAGTACTATGCAAAAATATGATTTGGGAGCTATTCCAGTTGTAAATAAAAAAAAGAAGTTACTTGGGAGAATTACTATTGATGATATTGTTGATTTAATAAAAGAGGAGGCAGAGGAGGATTATCAACTTGCAGCTGGTATTTTACAGGATGTTGATGTTGATGACACAATTTTTGAGTTAACCAAAGCAAGACTGCCTTGGCTTATTGTTGGCCTAATCGGGGGTATAGGCGCAGCTTTTGTAATGGTAGGGTTTGATGAAATTTTAATTCAGAATGAGATATTGTTTTATTTCACCCCTCTAATTGCTGCTATGGCAGGTAATGTTGGTGTTCAGTCCAGTGCAATAATAGTACAGGGATTAGCAAACGATGATATAAGAGGAAGTATTAATAATAGACTTTTAAAAGAAACTTTACTATCTATTCTTAATGGTGTAATTTTGGCAATTTTATTATTTTTATTCATTTATTTTTGGAAAGGTGACACAGATATTGCGCTTGCTCTTTCTGTAGCTTTAGTCGCAGTGGTAATTGTTGCTGGAATTATCGGAACTTTTATACCTTTATTTTTGAATAAAAGAGGTATAGATCCTGCTATAGCTACAGGTCCTTTTATCACTACTAGCAATGATATATTTGGAATCTTAATTTACTTTCTGGTTGCCAAATTAATTCTTTAAATTTTTAAAAGTGAAAAAGATCTTAGTGTTATGTACTGGTAATTCATGCAGAAGCCAAATGGCGCATGGGTATTTGTCTAAAAAATTATACGGAAAAGCAAAAGTTTATAGCGCTGGTGTTGAAACCCACGGTCTTAATCAGAACGCGGTTTTAGTAATGAAGATGGATGATATTGATATCTCTAATAATACTTCTAATTTGATAGATGATTATATGCACATCAAATTTGATTTTATCATTACAGTTTGTGATCACGCAAATGAGGCTTGCCCCTATATGCCAGCTGATTCTACATTAAGAATACATAAAAATTTTGAAGATCCGTCAAAATTGAAAATTACTAATGAAAACGAAAAAATAGAGAAATATGTTTTTTGTAGGAATCAGATTAAGGATTTCTGTATTGAATTTATCACTTATAATTTTTAAGATTATCCCCTGAAAGGTGAACAATACTCCACCCATCAACAATTTTAGCACCTCGATTTTCATAAAAATTTATTGCATTTTTGTTCCAATCTATGACGTTCCAAGAAATTCTTTTTGCACCTAATTTTTTCCCATATAAAATCACCTTATCAAAAAGTTTACTTCCGATTCCTTTACCACGCATTTTTTTTGTTACGATTAAATCCTCTAAGTGTAATGTCTTTCCTTTCCATGTTGAAAATCTATTATAGATTATTGCTGCTCCAACTATTTTGTTTTCAAATTCTGCGACAAAACACTTGAAAATAGGAGTTTTATTTTTAAAGCCCATTGTTTCCAAATCCTTAGAATTAATATCAACTTCATCAGGTTCCTTTTCAAAAACAGCAAGTTCAACAATCAATTTATGTACTTGAAGCATGTCTTTTTTAACAGCATCTCTTATTTTAATTTTCATAACTTTAATGTAATTATTTTCTTTCTAAGAAAAAATATTATCACAAATATGTTGAACAAAAATCAGACTTTAGGTGAATTCATAATTAAGAATCAAGCATCGTTTAAGTATTCTTCTGGTGAATTATCAAGTTTGATAAATTCTATTCGTTTAGCTGCTAAGGTTGTTAATCATGAAGTAAATAAAGCAGGATTAGTTGATATTATCGGATTTACAGGAAATGAAAATATTCAGTCAGAAAAACAGCAAAAATTAGACATATATGCTAATGAAAAATTTATAAGCACTCTTATTAACAGAAATATTGTATGTGGTATAGCTAGCGAGGAAGAAGAAAATTTCATAAGCATTAATAGTAACGACAGAAATAATCAAAATAAATATGTTATTTTAATCGATCCTTTGGATGGGTCATCTAATATAGATGTTAATGTTTCAGTAGGAACAATTTTTTCAGTATATAGAAGAAAAAGTAAGATTGGTACAGAGGTGTCAATTGATGATTTTCTTCAAAAGGGAAGAAATCAAGTAGCAGCTGGATATATAATTTATGGAACTTCTACTATGTTAGTTTATACAACGGGAAGTGGTGTGAACGGATTTACATTAAACCCTGCTATTGGGACTTTTTATCATTCTAATTCCAGTATAAAAATTCCAAAAGATGGAAACATATATTCCATAAATGAAGGAAATTATCTTCAGTTTCCTGAATTCGTAAAAAAATATATTAAATTTTGTCAAGAAGAAAAAGAAGATAGACCTTACACATCCAGATATATTGGTTCACTTGTTTCAGACTTTCACAGAAATATGATTAAGGGAGGTATATTTTTATATCCTCAGACTTCAAAAAATCAAAATGGCAAACTGAGATTATTATATGAATGTAATCCTATTGCATTTATTTGTGAACAAGCAGGAGGATTAGCAACAAATGGAAAAGAAAATATTTTAGATATTATTCCTACAGAACTCCACACTAGAACACCATTTTATTGTGGTAGTAAAAAAATGGTACAACAATTAAAAAAATTTATTTAAGCTTTTCTTTAATTTTTAGTTTTTCTGATATATTTGTGAAAAATTTATTTGGTGACAAATAAAAGCTTTTATTCACACTATGAAGGGTCTTTATTTGTAAAAAGACTTGAGGATTTTATTTCCCAAAATCAATCTACAAAAATTAAAGGTTTCACTGGATCTTCTCTTTCTTTCTATTTCTCAGCCATTGTAAACAGGCAGTCAAAACCAAATTTATTCATTTTCAATTCAAAGGAGGATTCTCTATACTTTTTGAATGATATTGAAACTTTAAATTCAGACAAACAAATTTTTTATTTTCCCGAAACAAAAAAAGAGCCATATTCTGACAAAGAACCAAACAACTATAATTTGTTACAGCGAACTGAACTAATAGAGCATTTAAATTTTTCAAAAAATAAAAATTCAATTATTGTAATAACCCATTTACATGCAATTTCAGAAAATCAAGTAAATAAGAATGAACTTAAAAAAAGTTCAATCAAATTGAAAGTAGATCAAAATATTTCATTCGACAAACTAAATGAACAGTTGTTTGAGTTAAACTTTCGAAGAGAAGATTTTGTGGTTGAACCAGGAGAATTTGCTGTCAGAGGAGGTATTTTAGATATATTTCCTTATTCAAGTCAGACACCATACAGAATTGAATTTTTTGGAGATGAAATAACAAGAATTCGCTCATTTGATATTGAAAGTCAGAGGTCTGAAAAAAATCATCAAAGCATTAAAATTATTTCAAATATCCAAGTGTCAAAAAAATCAAGAAATATTCAAAATATTTTTGATGTAATAAACGATAAAACTGTAATATACCTCCAATGCGTAAATTTATTTAATTCTGAACTTCAAAAAATTGTTGAAAACGCAAAATTAAAATTTGATAATTCCCCTAACAAAGAGGATTTAGTTAATCCAGAAAATTTATTTGTTAATATACATTCGTTAAAAAAACAACTTAAAAAATTCAAGCTGGTTGAATTTGATTCAATGAGCTCAAAAATTGACTTCAAATTAAATATTCAGCCCCAACCATCATTTAACAAAAGCTTTAATCTTCTTATTGATGATTTAAAAGATAAAAGTTTATCTGGGTATAATTTAAGCCTATGTTGTACAAATAATCAACAGAAAAAAAGATTATCACAGATTTTTGAAGACTTAAATTACGAAGAGGCAATGGATCCTGCTATATTACCGCTTTCATCTGGTTTTATTGATATCGATGAAAAAATAGTTTTTTACACTGATCATCAGATTTTTGAAAGATACCACAAGTTTAAATTTCGTAAAACATATAAAAACAAATTATCTATTGCATTAAAACAAATTAATGGTTTGAGCAAAGGAGATTACGTCACACACATAGATCACGGGATAGGAAAATATGCAGGATTACAAAAGATTGAAGTTGACGGAAAAATGCAAGAATCAATGAAAATAATTTATGGAGAAAGAGATGTTTTATTTTTAAGTATTCATGCAATCCATAAAATTTCAAAATATACTGGTAAGGATGGAAAGACTCCCAAATTATATAAACTTGGAAGTAAAGCATGGGCATTATTAAAACAAAAAACCAAGAAAAATGTTAAAAAAATAGCATATGATCTAATCAAGCTATATGCTGAGAGAAAACAAAAAAAAGGATTTAAGTACGAAAGGGATAGTTATCTACAAAATGAGTTAGAAGCATCATTTATTTATGAAGATACTGATGATCAATTAAAAGTAACCAGAGAGATCAAAAATGACATGGAAGGTGAGCAGCCAATGGATAGATTAATATGTGGAGATGTTGGTTTTGGGAAAACTGAATTAGCCATCAGAGCTGCATTTAAAGCTGTTGACAACAATAAACAAGTTGCTGTTTTGGTTCCAACAACGATTTTAGCTTTTCAACATTATAAAACCTTTTCATCTAGACTAAACCATTTACCTGTAACAGTCGATTATCTAAATAGGTTTAAAAGTAATAAGGAGAAATCGTCAATAATTGAAAAACTAAATAGCGGAAAAATTGATATAATTATTGGAACTCATCAACTTGTAAATGACAAGATTAATTATAAAGATTTAGGCTTGTTAATTATTGATGAGGAACAAAAATTTGGTGTTGCAGTCAAAGACAAATTGAAATCAATAAGAAAAAATGTTGATGTCCTAACCTTATCAGCTACACCAATTCCACGAACTTTACAATTCAGTTTAATGGCTGCTAGAGATTTATCTCTAATCACAAATCCTCCGCCAAATAGGCACCCAATTGAAACATCTGTTATCAGATTTGATTCAAATATAATCTCACAATCAATTAGATATGAAATGGATCGTGGAGGGCAAGTTTTTTTTGTCAATAATAAAATTCAAAATATAGAAGATATCTCAAATTTGATTCAAAATTTGGTTCCAGAATCACGTATTGCTGTAGCTCATGGTAGATTAAACGGGAAAACACTAGAATCTTTGATGATTAAATTCATCAATAAGGAATATGATGTCCTAGTAAGTACAACGATTATAGAAAGCGGCTTAGACGTTCCTAATGCTAATACTATTTTTATAAACAATGCTAATCATTTTGGACTTAGTGATTTACATCAAATGAGAGGTAGAGTTGGAAGAAGTAATAAAAAAGCATTTTGCTATTTAATAACGCCTGAATATTCAAAAATGACTGATGAAGCAAAAAAAAGAATTACTGCTTTAGATTATTATTCTGAGCTTGGAAGTGGTTTCAATATTGCTATGAAAGATTTAGAAATTAGAGGCGCTGGAGATTTACTAGGTGGTGAGCAAAGTGGATTTATTAATGAGATGGGTTTTGAAACTTATCAAAAAATTCTAGATGAAGCTATTAATGAGTTAAAGGAGAATGATTTTAAGAATCTTGATTTAGAAAAAAATCAATTTCCCAAAAAGTTAAACATGATATTTGAAACTGATCTTGAACTCATGTTCCCAAATGATTTTATTAATTCCAGTAAGGAAAGACTAAATCTTTACACCAAACTAAACAAAATTATTTCTCAGGATGAATTAGATTCGTTTAAATCTGAGCTAATTGACAGGTTTGGTACTTTACCAAATATTGTAGATGAATTACTTAAAACTATAGAATTAAGATGGTTTTCTGCTGAATTAGGGTTTGATAAAGTTGTATTGAAAAAAAACATATTGATCGGATATATAAAGAATTTTAATTCAGAGGAACAAAAGATAAATTTGGATAGGTTATTTAAATATTCTAGAAATAATCAAAATTCAATTTCTTTTTCTCAAAAGAAATTGAATGATGGCGAAAAATTTATAGTAAAAATTCAAAAGATAAATTCAATATCAAAAGCTATACAAGTACTAAGTGAAATTAAGGATTAGTCATAAAATTTTATATCCGCACGTTCTTTTGATACTATCAATTCTATTTCTCTACCAAGAATCATAGGAAAATTTTTTTCTCCATGGCCTGCTGGAAAACCAAAGACAACTGGAATTTTATATTCATTTACAATGTCAAGAATTAATTCTTTTAGGTTTCTGCCATATGGTGTGGTATTTTTTCTTAGGTCCGTAAAATCTCCAACAATCAATCCGTTAAGATTATCAAAATAGCCTGCTCTTTTAAGTGAATATAACATTCTATCAATGTGATATAGATAT
Source organism: Flavobacteriaceae bacterium (assembly GCA_002702745.1). The sequence goes on from PABM01000026.1 coordinate 18,638, forward strand.
TCTCCAAGATCTTCTATAAATAAAATTTTTCCTTTAGTGTCTATTGAAGATTTTGAACCAAGCAGACAATGTAGAAGAGTTAAATTGCCACCAACTAGTTGACCGCTTGCTTTTCCTTCAGCGTTATAGCTGTTTCCTGCAATTTGATATGAAAGACTATTTCCAAATAATGTTTTCTTAAGTAATTTTACAGACTCATCTTTATTAATATCTAATTTTTCTAAGCTCTTACACATTAAACCGTGTATTGACTCACTTTTTTGAACATGTAAGTCATTATGAATGGCTGTAATATCAGAATATCCAATAATCCATTTTGGATTTTCTTTATACTTTTCAAAATTTAAATTATCGATAACCCTCATTGCCCCATAGCCACCTCTTGCACACCAAATTGCACTTATTGAATTGTCATCCAATGCTGTTTGGAAATCTAATGTTCTTTCCGAGTCGCTTCCAGCAAAATGACCATTATCATTATACACGTTATCACCTACAACTACATTTAAATCCCAATCTTTCAATAATTCTTTTGCTTTACTAATGTAATTGTTATAGTTTTTTAAAACTCCAGACGGAGCAACAATAGCTACAGTATCTCCCGGTGTTAAATATTTAGGTTTTATCAATTTATTATTTGAGGTTATTTGAGATGATAATTCAAAAGAAAAAATAGTTAATAGTATTAAAAAAATGATACTAGATTTCAACTTCATAATACTGTTTATATCTTAACAAGAAGTTATATTTTACTTCATATTTATAATCATAATTGATTACTTTTACTAATATAAAAAATATTCTTGAGTAAAACTTACACAATTACAGCAGCATTACCCTATACAAATGGTCCAATTCATATTGGTCATTTAGCTGGTGTTTATGTGCCTGCAGATATCTATGCTAGATATTTAAGAATCATGGGGAATGATGTTGTCTATATTTGTGGTAGTGATGAGCATGGTGTGCCAATAACAATCAAAGCAAAAAAAGAAAATAAAACTCCCCAGGAAATTGTAGATAGATATCATCAAAATATAAAGAATTCTTTTTCTGAATTTGGAATTTCTTTTGACAACTATTCAAGAACCTCAGCAAAAATTCATCATGATACTGCATCTGAATTCTTTTTAAAGTTGCTTGAAAATAATTCTTTTGAAGAGTTAACTTCAGAACAATTTTATGATGAAGAGGAGGAACAATTTCTTCCTGATAGATTTTTAATAGGGACATGCCCTAAATGCGGATTTGAAGAATCCTATGGAGATCAGTGTGAAAAATGTGGTACTAGTCATAACCCTAGAGATTTAATTAATCCAAGATCTTCAATCACCGGAAATAAGCCATCTCTCAGAACAACTAAACATTGGTATTTGAAGCTTGATAAATTTCAGGGGTTTTTAGAAAAATGGATTTTAGAGGATAATAAGGGAGTGTGGAAATCTAACGTTTATGGGCAATGTAAATCATGGTTAGATGATGGTCTAAAACCAAGAGCTGTTACTAGAGATTTAGACTGGGGGGTTCCTGTTCCTGTTAAAGATTCTAACGGAAAGGTCTTATACGTTTGGTTCGATGCCCCAATTGGATATATTTCTTCAACTAAGGAATGGGCTATTGACAATAAACAGAATTGGGAGAAATATTGGAAGGATGATTACACTGAACTTATCCATTTTATAGGAAAAGACAATATAGTTTTCCATTGTATTATTTTTCCTGCCATGTTAAAAGCACACGGGGATTTTATTATTCCAAAGAATGTTCCAGCAAACGAATTTTTAAATCTTGAAGGTTCTAAAATTTCAACCTCAAAAAATTGGGCTGTCTGGTTACCAGAATTTTTAAATGATTTTCCTGGAAAACAGGATGTTCTTAGATATGTTTTAACCATTAACGCCCCTGAAAATAAAGATAATGACTTTACGTGGAAAGATTTCCAGAATCGAAATAACGGTGAGTTAGTAGCAATATTAGGAAATTTTATTAATCGTGTAGTTGTCCTAACAAAAAAATATTATGAGTCTTACATTCCGGCTAATAATGAATTACTTGACAAAGACAAGAATGTCTTGGATTTAGTTAATAAATCAATTAACAAAGTAGAAGAATCGCTAATTAATTTTAAATTTAGAGATGCATGCTCAGAGTTCATGAATATCGCAAGAATAGGAAATAAATACCTAGCTGATGAGGAACCATGGAAAATAATAAAAGAAAATCCAGAGCGGGTAAAAACTGTGATATTTATTTCCCTACATATTTCATCAGTTTTAGCTATTGTTTCAGAGCCATTTATTCCTTTTACTTCTAATAAAATTAAAAATATTTTAAACTTTAAAGACAAAATTAATTGGACATGGAAAGATTTAAAAGATAAAGATTTTCTGATAAATGAGAATCATAAAATCAACGAACCAGAATTACTCTTTAACAGAATTGAGGATTCTGAAATTCAATTACAAATTGACAAATTACACAAAAGCAATTAAGATTTTACCTCTTTAAATTCTGTGTCATCTATTACTGCTTTAGCAATAATTTCTCTCATTATTTCAGATGTTCCTGCCCCTATAGTTCCAACTCTACAATCTCTGTACATTCTAGCTAAAGGATATTCTTCACTAAACCCATTTCCACCAAAAAACTGTAGGCATTCAGTTGAAACTTTTTCATGAAGCTCTGTTACTAGAAGTTTAGCCATTGAACAAAGTTTTACATCATAAATATTCTTATTGTATAATTCACAACAATAATAACCAAATACTTTAGCAGATTCAATTTCGGATGAAAGACTTGCAATTTTATGTCTGAGGGCTTGAAATTTATCAATCGTTTGACCGAATGATTTTCTCTGCTTCATGTACTTAATAGATTCAGAGATTGCAAATTCCATTGCACCAACACAACTTGGCACAAAAATTAATCTTTCTAACTGTAACCCATTCATTAAATAGTAAAAACCTTTCCCTTCTTCGCCTATCAAATTTTCCTTGGGTACTTTTACGTTATCAAAGCTAATTTCAGCGGTATCTGATGCATGCCAACCAAGTTTATCGATTTTTGTTCTGTTTATTCCTTTTGAATTTAAATCAACCACAATAAGACTTATACCTTTGGCTCCTACTTTTGAATCAGTTTTGGCAACTGTTACTACAAAGTCGCCGTACACACCATTTGTAATAAATGTTTTTGAGCCGTTTAATAAATAATGGTCAACTTTATCTTCTGCCTTTGTTTTAATACTTTTTACATCAGAGCCAGCATCAGGTTCCGTAATTCCTATACATCCAATTAAATCACCCGAAATTATACCAGGCAAATATTTTCCTTTTAATTCTTCACTTCCATATTTAAGGATATATGGAGATGACATACATTGAACCACTTGTTGTGTAATGACGAATCCACCAGAATTCATTTTTGACATTTCTTCAAATAGAATTACTTCAAAAAAGAAATCAAGATCAAAACCTCCATATTTTTCAGGGTAGGTAAGACCAAGAAAACCTTGATCGCCCATTTTTTTCCAAATATCTCTTGGGATTTTATGATCTGATTCCCATTTATCAATATTTCCTTTAACTTCTTTATTTAAAAAATCTCTAAGACTCTCTCTAAACATTTCATGCTCCTTAGTAAAATAATTCATGCTTATCTATTTTTACAACCTCTTTTGAAGAGAATGATTTCACCTAAATTTTTTGAATCACTTACAGCGATTTTTATTTCTTTGTATTTGGCATAACGAATAAAAATCTCTTTGGTATCATCTGAGATATCTAATTCAAAATATCCATCAAAATCTGTCAATTTTGGTTTTTGATTCAATTGTTTTTTATTAATTATTATTTCAGCACCAGGTATTGGAAGATTTGTTTTACAATCTATCACTGTACCACTTACTATTCTGTTTGGATATGCACACGTAGAGATTAAAAAAATAAAAATTATAATATTTAAATTTTTAATCATTGATTATTTTATTCCCAAATTATTTTTTTGTCAGAATGATGCCATTCATCATATTTACCCATAAACATTTTATCAACATTACCTCTTTTTATTTTCATTGTTGGGGTCAAAATTTCATTTTGAGGAGTCCATTCATCTTTACATATCACAATAGTTGAAACTCTGAGATAATTAAAAGCCTTTGAATTAACTGATGATAATTTATTTTCTAACTTATCGATAAGTTCATTTTTTGTAAGTTTTTTGCCTATATCTGAAATATTTACGAGCATAATAGGCTGAGGAATTCCTAAGCCAACAACACACATTTGCCCAAAATATTCAACTTCACCATAAAGAGCTTCGATTTTAGCAGGATCAATAAATTCACCCTTACTTGTTTTAAATGTATCCTTAACTCTTCCGGTTATATATAAATGCCCATCATCATCAATTTTTCCTTTGTCTCCGGTATGAAGCCAACCGTTTTTTATAGTATTGTTTGTGGTTTCGGAATCATTATAATAACCTAACATTACGTATGGCCCTCTCATCAATACTTCTTCAGATCCTTCATCAATTTTAATTTCAACATTTGGTTGAACTTTACCAACTGATCCAGGTTTACTAAAATTTGATCCTGGTAGTTGAGTTGTAATTGCACAATTTTCGGTCATACCATAACCAATTGTGATATTAACCCCAATTTTCCTAAACCAATTTCTTTGAGCAACTTGCATTGCAGCTGCACCAGAAATAATAACTTTTGCCTTGGATAGCCCGAGGCCTTTTTGGATTTTCTTTTTGATAATAGAAGAAAGTAAAGGAATTGACAATAAGAAATCTAGTTTTTTCTGACTGAATTTAGATAATATACCCAACTGAAATTTTGTATAAATTCTTGGGACACCAAAAAATACAGAGGGTTGAACTTCTGAGAGATTTTTTACAAATGTATCGATGGATTCAGTAAAGGATATTACACCTCCATGTTTGAATGTAGTAAATTCAATAGCAATTCTTTCTGCAATATGATTCATTGGTAGATATGAAAAGAATGAATTATTTCCTTCAAAATCAACACATAATGGATTATAACTTTCTGTGTACATCACATCTGTATTTTGATTTATATCAAAACTTAGAACTACACCTTTTGGATTTCCTGTTGTTCCCGATGTAAATATAATTGTCCATATATCATCTATGTTTGGATGATAATTTTCTTTTTGAGCTTCAAATTGGTTTATAAAATCATTCCATTGATATCCTCTGTCTATTTTAGAATTTCCCTCATAATGTGGAAATGCAATAACAGGCATTTCATTGTCAACACCATTTTTAATTTCATCCCAATTCTCAACTTTACCCATGAATAAAGCTTTCACATCACCAAACTCAAGCAGGTTTTTGATTTCATGAGATTTAAGACTTGGAAAAAATGGTACTGAAACATANCCAGCCATAATAATCGCTAAATCAGCTATAATCCACTCACAACAATTTTTCGACATCAAACCTATATGACTTCCTTTAGGTAATCCAAGACTCTTAAGGCCTGTTGCTAATTTCCTAGCCATTAGACCTGCTTCTCCCCATGTATAAACCTCCCAATTATTTCCAAAGGGTTGTCTTAGAAATGGTTTATCTCTAAGCTTTTCTTCCCAATCATAAAATTTAAAATGATATTTTTTATTGCTTGACATGTCCTTTTTTTATTTTGAAATGGATTAACAAATTACAAAATTGTCTTATTTTTTTGCGAATTATTCAATTATAATTTACTGAAAAAATATTTTGATAAATAAAGACTTTATTTTTTAAATTTTTGATAAAATTATTGATTAGACTTAAAATTAAATTTGTTAAATTGTTTATTCAAGATTTAATTCCCAGCCTAATATGCAAGAAATAAATTCTAAGATAGATGTGTTGAGTTCAAAGTACATTGAAAATTATGCTTCAATGAAAAAAATTATTTTGGAGTTAGAATCCTACTTTGAACTTTCAAGAAACGAAGGGAGTAAAGAAAAAATTAAGAGAGCTAGAAAAAGAAATAAATTATTGGCCAGGGAAAAAATTGATCTTCTTCTTGATAAAAATAAACCTCATGTAGAGCTTATGTCCTTAGCAGGTTTAAAGCATAAAAACGGGTTTGGAGCAGGTGGTACCACAGTAGTTGTCCTTGGATATGTTTCTGGAATATTATGTTTAATTAATGCTAATGTTTCTACCAGAAAAGCTGGAGCTATTGATTATGCTACAAGTTTAAAAAATCTAAGACTTTCACAAATTGCTTCAGAAAATAAATTATTAACAATAAACTTGGTCGAAAGTGGGGGAGCTAATCTCCCTGATCAAGATAGGGTATTTAATAATTATGGTAAATTTTTCATGGAAATGTCTCAAAGATCAAAAAAAGGGATTCCATCGATATCTGTGGTTTTTGGAAATGCTACAGCAGGTGGAGCATATGTGCCAGGGATGTCAGATTATACAATTATGCAAAAAAATAACGCAAAAGTGTTTCTTGCTGGACCACCCTTGGTAAAAATGGCAACTAATGAGGATGCTAATGATGAGGAATTAGGCGGAGCATTAATGCATAGTAGTATTTCTGGTGTTTCAGATTTTTTAGCTGACAATGAAAAACATGCATTAGAGATCACAAGAGATTTGGTTTCTAAGATCCATGAAAATAAGTTTAAGATCAATGATTACGAAAAACAAGCTTTATTACCAAGATTTAATGAAGATGAAATATTAGGAATAATACCTTCTAATTTAAAAAAACCTTTAGATAGCTGTGAATTCATTATGCGTTTTATTGATAGTTCAGAGTATACTGAATTCAAAGAAAATTATGGGAAAACAATGCTATGCTGTTGGGCTAAAATAAACGGATATCCAGTAGGGATTATAGCAAATAATGGAGTTATTTTTATCGAGTCTGCACGTAAGGCAACTCATTTTATTCAGCTTGCAAATAAATCTAATACACCCTTACTATTTATTCATAACACTACTGGTTTCATGGTTGGAAAAAAACATGAGCAGAGTGGAATGATAAATGCCGGCTCACAACTGGTTCATGCAGTTGCAGGTAGTACCGTCCCTCACATTAGCATACAAGTTGGTAATTCATACGGAGCTGGAAATTATGCTATGTGTGGAAGATCATTTAACCCTAGATTTCTTTTTTCATACCCAAATTCAAAATCAGGAGTGATGGGTGCTGATCAGTTAGCAGGTGTAATGGAAATTGTAAAAAGAAAATCTGCCGAATCATTAAACAAAGTTATAGATGAGAAGTTGTTAATGGAGGAAAAACACAATTTAGCTGAACAAGCAGAAAAAAAAGCTAGTGTATGGCATACTACATCTGAAGTTTGGGATGATGGAGTCATTGATCCAAGAGATACCAGAAAATATTTATCAATGGCTCTTTCAGCTGTATATAACAACACAATTAAAGGTGCGGACTCATTTGGGGTCTTTAGAATGTAAATTTTACAGTATGAACTATTTTAGTGAAGGTCAATTATCAAATTTCTGGGAAAATAATTTTCATTTTTTAAATATTGAGGAGAATGAAGGTGTTTTTTTTCTAACATTGAATAGACCAAATAAAAAAAATGCTTTACATCCTCAAATGATAAATGAAATCGCATTTTGCTTTAATTATATTTCAAAAAATAATAACGTAAGACTAGTGATTGTAAAGTCTAGTGGTGATACTTTTTCTGCAGGAGCTGATTTAAAGGCTCTAAAAAACAATGTTGAACCTCACAAGTCTTCGATTCCTGAGCCATCTAAAAAAATAATAATTGGTAATTTATTCAATAGTCTATACAAACCAAAGTTAGCTGTAGTTCAGGGAAATGTGTATGCCGGTGGTTGTTTAATAGTCGCTGGGTGTAATTATGTAATTTCATGTGATAATCTTTCATATTCTTTACCTGAAGTAAAAAGAGGTATTTTCCCACTTCAGGTAATGGAATCTCTTTCTCATATCATCGGGTTAAAGAAAACTATAGATTGGTGTATTAGAGGATATAAAATTGATACTAATAAAGCTTTTGATTGGGGTCTTGTAGACCAAATATGTGAATATGATGAGCTTGAAAAATCAATTAATGATTGGGTAGCCAGTTTTTCAGAAAATTCTCAAATAGCAATTGAATTTGGACTAAAAATATATCATGAACACTTTCAAGATAATTCAAAACACGAAAAATTGGAAAAACTTTTTAGGGAAATGCTTGAACAAAATCACTTATCTACCGATTTCTAAAATTAACTAATTGGGATTAGCTCTGTCATTTCAAAAACGTAGGGAAGTGTAAAGTATACTACTAATGTTATAGTTATTATTGAAATTAAATTCATCCAAATTCCCTTTTTAAACATGTCCTCAATTTTCAAAAATCCAGATCCAAAAACAACAGCATTAGGTGGTGTTGATATAGGAAGCATGAATGCACATGAGGCTGCTAATGTTGCACTAACTAGTAAAAAGTAAGGGTGTACTTCGATTGCTAATGCAATAGTTACAAGCACAGGTAGAAGCATAGCCGTTGTTGCCATGTTTGAAGTAACCTCAGTTAATAAATTTATGGATGTTACAATGATTAGTATAATTAAAAATAATGACAGATTATCAAGGTTTTGAAGTAAGTCAGCAATCCATAAAGCTAAACCACTTTTCCCAAAGGCACTAGCTATAGCCATTCCACCCCCAAATAAAATTAGTATTCCCCAGGGTAATTTTACAGTATCTTCCCAGACCAATAATTTACTTTTAACTTTTTGATTTTTTGTGGGAATTATAAACAAAGTAACAGCAAAGAAAATAGCTATGATAGTATCATCAACCATCGGAAAAACTGTTTCGATTTGTCCACGGAAAATCCATCCGAGGGCGGTTAGGGTAAAAACAATTAGAACCTTTATTTCTTCGTCTGAAAAATCCCCCAGTTTTTTTATCTGTCTAATTATTTCATCCCTTCCTGCCGGGAATTCTTCATTTTTAAATTTAAAAGCAATTTTTGTTAAATAAATCCAACATATAAATAATAAAAATGAAGATAGAGGAACACCAAACTTCATCCAATCAAACATATTTAATTTTATTCCATAGCTTTCTTCAACCACTCCAGCTAAAACCATATTAGGAGGAGTTCCAATTAAGGTGGCCATTCCTCCAATTGAAGCACTGTAGGCAATAGCAATCATTAGAGATTTACCAAAAGTTTCATTTTCATTTTCTGATGTTTGTGGGTCATCTTTCAGTTGAGATATAATAGCAAGACCAACTGGCAAAATCATAATCGAGGTTGCTGTGTTAGAAATCCACATAGATAGAAAAGCAGTAGCCAACATGAACCCAAGTATAACCCGAGATTTATTACTTCCTGTAAATCTTATTATATTAAGTGCAAGTCTTTTATGAAGATTCCATTTTTCTATCGAAAGTGCTATCAAAAAACCACCAACAAAAAGGAATACTAGTTTGTGGCCATAAGCAGCGGTAGTTGTAGATAAATCCATGCCACCAGTAATAGGGAAAAGAACAATTGGAAGTAATGCTGTTACAGAAATTGGTACACATTCTGTTACCCACCAGATAGCCATCCATGCTGTAGAAGCAAGTATACATTTTGCTTCAAAACTTAATCCATCTGCTTCAAAAAACAGTAATATTAATGAAAAGACCAGTGGGCCTAAAATTAATCCAATTATGTTTTTAGATAGCTTCATTTAATTAAACATTAGGTCGCATGCATTGTCTGCATTTGGGATAAGGTTGTGTCCAGCTCCTTGTATTATATGTAATGACCAATTAAAATTATAATCACTAGACTCTGCAATATTTTGACCAGTTTCAAAAAAATGAATTGCTCTTGTTACTCTATTTAGCCCTTGTGCATCAGCATATTCATTATGTCTTAAACCGACAGAATTTGGGTCGTTGTCCAAAGCCCCAACTTGTATATATAAATCACTTGATAGAAGGTTATCTAAGTTGCTATTCGATAAAATACTATTATCCAATCCATACGGAAAAGGTATGTTGTTTTCAGGAACAGTGTACCATCCAGCTGCACCAGCAACTACTTTGTTAAATCTAGCATTTGGTTTAAATTGGATAAATCTATGAACAAATTGAGCCCCTGCTGAAAATCCAAATAAATTATATTTTTCTACTGTCAGTGATAAAGAGCTGACAACAGAATCAAATAAAGGTTCAATTATAGAAAATGACCATTCCTCTTCGTCATTTAATGTTGAGGTACTTGGATTATCTCCATCTTCGTAAACATTTCCAAGATTATATCCATCACCTAGAGAAAAATTCTGTGAAGAAAATTTAGGAGCTATTAAAACAAAATTATACTCAATTGATTTTTGAATCATATTGTTTCTAACTCCCTCGGCATCTCTACTGCCTCCATGTAATGCAAAAACAACTTTAGACGAAGCACTATATGTCGCTGGCACATGATAAAAAACTTCGAAATCAATCTCATTCATTGAAAAAATGAAAATTCCCGTTCCTACATTAATTTCAGCTGGAATTACAGGGGCTGGGCTTGGGGTAAAGTTAGAGCCAGCTGGGCTACAGGATATTATAAAAACTGTAAAAAATAAAAGAAAGTTTTTTAAAATTAATTTCATTTGATCGTGATGGATTGTTGTCATAAATAAATGAAATTTAAACGAATAAAAAAATTACAATTCATTTATTTTTTCTAAGTTAGTATTCGATAAATATAACGTTTTACTATATGAGAATTAGACTACTTTCCTTATTTGTATTTTTATTTGTTTTTATGTCA
>PABM01000027.1 GCA_002702745.1 Flavobacteriaceae bacterium
TCTAATGCTTTAACTGTTGAAGCACGATCTTCAAGAATGTTATACCAATTTTGAATATTATTTCCAAACCACTCAGGGTGATAATTAAATTCATTGCCAAATTCCCACATAAGTATTGCAGGATGATCTTTAAATTGATTAACATACCAAGTGTAACTATTTTCATTTAGCATCATAATTACTTTGATTCCTGCGTTGGCGAAAGCATTAAGTTCAGCAGCGTTTGTAATTGCTGCATATGTTCTTATGGTATTAATATTTGCATCAACTAATAGTGGAATATCATCGTTAAATGAATAACCAGAATTTTCACCATTGCCTTCTCCTCTTGCATAACATATACCGTTTACCCTGTATTCTTGACCATCAACATAAATTTTTCTGTCCTCTACATATACAGATTGAGCATTTAATTGACTGATGAAAATAAAAAATAATAGAAATAAAACTTTTCTCATAAATTTAAACTGAAAACAACATTAATATTGCAGATTCTAAATCATTTTTTTGAAGGAATTCTCTGACCTTTCTGTGTATTAAAATAATTTTTTCTTTTTCGTCAGCTAAACTAATGATTTTTTCCAATCCGTTAGACTCAATGAATTTATGGATTTCTATTACATTGGGAATCATTTCGATATTACCTAATCTTGCAATGTCGTTTTTAGATAAAACATCAGAATCATTAATATGATTTGGTAGATTGTCAACTCCAATAGCATTTACACCAACTGGTTTTTTGATTTCAAATAAATTATCAGGCTTTATATCTAAATAATAATTACCTCCCATCCTTGCCACTAAATTTAGCTTTAGTGGATCTATGTCTCCTTTAGAGTCTAAAAATTCTTTATTTATGTGAATCATAAGAATCTCACATATAATCAAGTTTCCAGCTCCGCCATCAGCCCCAAGGCTTATTACATCATTTACCTTGCATTCAAAAGAAATTGGCGACTCAAAGACCCTTGGTGGTGATACTTTTATCGATGAAATTTTTGTTAAACCAGATTTTACAAACTCGTCTACTCCTCTTTCAAAATATACACTTGATAGCGAGGTTGGTTCAACAATATTTTTATCTATAAGATTAATTACAACCTCCTTATTTTCTTGAATATTTGCCAGTGTATCTTTTTTGGAATTATCGGTAACCCTATTAGCAGGGGAAAAGACCAAAACGGGGGGAGCTGCACTGAACACATTAAAATAACTAAATGGACTTAAATTAACATTTCCATTAGAGTCAATTGTACTTGCGAGAGCTATAGGTCGTGGGGTTACAGTATTCAAAAGAATTTTGTGTACCTCGCCAGTATTGAGATCTTTAGGGTCAATTGTCTTAAAATTTTTCATATCAAATTGAAGGTAATAATTTTGATTTAACTTCTCCAAAACCAACTCTAATATTATCTTTTTCACAATATCCTCGTATGATCACTGAATCATAATCTTCAATGAATGTTCTTGATGAACCATCATTTAATTCAATATTTTTTTTACCTCCCCAGGATAATTCAAGCATTGAACCGTACGAATCCTTAGATTTTCCGCTTATTGTTCCAGAGGCCATCATATCTCCAACATTTAAATTACATCCATTAATAGTATGATGGGCAATTTGCTGACTCATATTCCAATACATATACTTAAAATTTGATTTACAAACAATTGTTTCAATATTTGTTTCTTCTGGTAAAATAGAAACAGATAGATTTATATCATAGTTCTTTAAACCATTGAATTTTAAATAGTCAAGTACTTCGGGATTTTGAATTGGACCCGCAACTCTAAAATTATCAAGTGCCTCAATAGTAACTACCCAAGGAGAAATTGAAGAAGCAAAACTTTTACCTAAAAATGGGCCAAGCGGAACATACTCCCATTTTTGAATATCTCTAGCTGACCAATCATTAAATAAAACTTTTCCAAAAATATAATTATCAGCATCATCAGTTTTTATGGATGATCCTAAAGATGATTTCTTACCTATAATATACCCCATTTCAAGTTCAAAGTCTATTCTTTTTGAAGAAGTGAAAACAGGCTTATCAGAGTCTACAGGCATTACCTGACCTTGAGGTCTAAAAATGTCAATACCACTTACAATTATGGATGATGCTCTACCATGATAACCTACGGGTAAATGCCTCCAGTTTGGAAGTAATGGATTTGAAGGATCTCTAAACATTGACCCAATATTAGTAGCATGCTCAATACTAGAATAAAAATCAGTGTAGTCACCTACTTTAACAGGTAAATGCATTTCAGTTTCATTCATTGGAATTATTACAATAGAACTCATTTTAATCTTAGAACTCTCATCTGTAAGCTGCTGTTGTATAATTTCTCTGACCTTATTTGTTTTATTTTTTCCGAGATTAATAAAATCATTTAAAAAATTATTTTCAAACACATTATTATTAATATTTAAATCTTTAAAAATATCTAATTCATTACACGCTAAAAGATCAATTATATTATTTCCAATAGCAATACCAACTCTTTTTGAATTCTTATTTGTAGAGAAAATCCCAAATGGTAAGTTATATATTGAAAAATCTGAATTTTTTGGTATTTCTATCCAAGTGTTCATTTTATAAGTTTTAATCCGTTATCAATTAAATCAGTGAATTTATCATTTTTTCTTAGTTCTGTTAAAGATTTTTTAACCTTATCTCGAAGATCAGATTTTGTTTCAAATAAAATCTCATAAATTTCAAGTAATATTAACCACTCATGATTATAATTGCTAATAATATTATTATAAATACTGGAGATTTTTTTCAATTCAATGTGTCCAGACTGCCTAATATTTTTAACCTCTCCATATAATTTGTGTAATTGTAGATTTTTGTTATTATAAACGATTTGCTCTAATGTTGATTTTGGTAGTTTATAATTGTTTAAGAATGAATTATCGTCTGCAGGTCCTGCAAAAACTGATACAACCTTTTTTCCAACAGCCATATCAAAGACACCCCACTCGGGTTTGAATAAAAACTCATCATTATAAGTTACACTACAGTCTTTAAAACTGATTAACTGAATTTTTCCCTTAATATCCCGCTTTCCGGTAATTATAATTCCTTTTACTAAGATACCTCCTTCAAATTTCAACTGTGAATATTCTCCTTCTATAATCCCATATGCTTCCAAATCTTTTGGAGACATATCTTCAATTGCTAAATTTATTCCTTCTAATTTTCCTACAGGCGAACCAAAACCATCTTTGTGATAATTAATTCCATGGCCGATTAATTCTTTATTATTATTTGCTAAGGCTGTTGAAGAGGAAGATTGAATGTATATAGGTTTGTCATCAAATGAAATAACCCTTGTGAAAATTGAAGAAATCTGAATTCCGGTTGATAATTGAATTGTACCCATTTTTTTTGAATTAATGACTTTCTCAACTGAACTTAAACCTCCAATTCTTACACACATTTTATTAGCAAATTTTTCTAATACATAACTTAGATGAGAAAATGTCGGAGTAACAAAAAGATGAGGTTGAGCAGAGGTGATATCAAAGTTCGTTTCAGCTGCTTCTATTGAATATGGAATTTTTTTAATATCCTCTGACAGACAATCTTTACTTTCTTCAATTGACGATAATAATCCAGCTCCATATATTTTTGGATTATTAATGTCGCCGATTAAACCATATTCTACACTCCACCAATGTAGATTTCTTATTTTAGCCATCTCTGAAAGCTCGCTTAATTCACTTTGAATTTTTTCAACTTTTTTTGTAGCGATTGCGATATCTTCTTCTTTTGAATTTGGATTTTCTTTTAGAATAGAAAGTTCTCTAATAGCATCAAATATTTTATCATCTTCTTGAGAAGAAATAGCTTTACTACCAAGTTGTCCAAATCTCCTCAAATACTCAGCATACTCAGGATTTGCAATAATCGGAGCATGACCGGCAGCTTCATGTATGATATCAGGTGCAGGAGTATATCCAATATGATCTATTGTTCTTATTTCAGATGAAATAACAAGTACATTGTGAGCTTGAAAAGCCATAAACGCATTGGGAGGAATAAAACCATCCACAGCTACGGCTGCCCAACCTATGTCCTTTAAAATTCTATTCATCCCCTCCATTCTGGGGATTTTATCTATTGAAATTCCCGTTAGTTTTAAACCATCTATATAGGAATCATGAGCATATTTTCTTAAATAATTTAAATTTAATCTCATAACATATCTCCAAACTGACTGATTTTGATATGTGTATTCACTGTATGGTTGTTTAATAATGTAGGGATGTAAACTTTTTGGTAATTTTGAAGTTACTTCATTAAACTCAATTTCTAAATCTCCTTTTTTTGTCATACAGTTTAAAGTGTTCCCCTATTCCTTTGCTCACTTTCAATTGCTAAGAATAAAGCTTTAAAATTTCCTTTTCCAAACGAATTAGCGCCTCTTCTTTGAATAATTTCAAAAAATATTGTTGGTCTGTCAACTAGTGGTTTTGTAAAAATCTGTAGTAGATATCCATCGTCATCACGATCAATTAATATCCCGTTTTCCCTTAATAACTCGACATCCTCCTGAATATGCCCTACCCTATCGATTAAATCATCATAGTAGGTTTCAGGAACATATAAGAATTCTATTCCTCTATTTTTCATTTCGCTAACTGTTGCTATAATATCATCAGTAGCCAAAGCCAAATGTTGAACACCAGCGCCGTTATAAAAGTCAAGATACTCCTCTATTTGTGATTTGTTTAGTCCCTCAGCAGGTTCGTTAATTGGAAATTTTACCCTACCGTTTCCGTTACTCATCACTTTACTCATTAAAGCTGTATATTCCGTTGAAATATCATTATCGTCAAATGAAACAATTTGTGTGAAGCCCAAGACGTCTCTGTAAAAATTACACCATTTATTCATTTCATTCCACCCTACATTACCAACGATATGATCAACATATTTTAATCCTATTTGTCCAGACAAATTATTATTCTTCCATTCTTTATATCCAGGAAGAAATACTCCGTTATAATTCTTTCTTTCAATAAATAAGTGCACTGTTTCACCATAAGTGTATATACCAGATTTAACAATAATACCATTTTCATCAGAAATTTCGATAGGCTCGATAAATGATTTTGCACCTCTTTTAATCGTCTCTTCGTATGATTTAAGGGAGTCTTCTACAAGAAAAGCAATAACTTTTACTCCGTCACCATGCTTTGTATAATGATCATTAATTTCAGATTTTTCGACATAAGATGAGGTTAAAACAAATCTAATTTTATCCTGTTTTATAACATATGAAACTTTAGAGTTATCACCAGTTTCGAGACCTGAATATGCTTCTGATTCAAATCCTAAAGCGTTATTATAGAAATAAGCTGATTGTTTTGCATTTCCAACATAAAATTCAATATAGTCAACACCTAAAATTGGCAAAAAATCTTTTGCATCATTAAAAATTTTATCAATCTTCATTTATAATTATTTATTTTTTTCTAACCAAGACTGGTAATAATTTCCGTCATCGATTTTGACAGCATAATCGGTAACTTTCAGTGGTTGAAATGTATCAACCATTACCGCAAGTTCTTTTGTTTCTTTTTTTCCAATACTTTTTTCCATTAATCCAGGATGAGGACCGTGCGGAATTCCAGCTGGATGAAGACTAATATAGCCTTCATCAACATTTTTCCTACTCATAAAATCACCGTCAACATAATAAATAACTTCATCTGAATCTATATTACTATGATTATAAGGGGCGGGAATAGCATTTGGATGGTAATCATAGAGTCTAGGAACAAAAGAACAAATAACAAAATTACTGGTTTCAAAAGTCTGATGAACCGGTGGTGGTTGGTGGATTCTTCCGGTGATTGGTTCGAAATCATGAATTGAAAACTTGTAAGGATAATTATAACCATCCCACCCAACAATACTAAACGGATGAGCTGCATAAAGACATTCATGAATAGAATCATTCTTTTTAATTTTTAAAAGAAAATCTCCAGTTTCATCAAAGGTTTCTAATTTACTTGGGGGGTGCAAATCTCTCTCGCAATAGGGAGAACTTTCTAAATGTTGACCAAACCAATTTCTATATCTCTTTGGTGTATAGACCGGAGATTTTGATTCAACTATAAATAGCCTATTATTCTCTTCGTTAAAATCGATTTGATATATGACTCCGCGTGGAATCACTAAATAATCACCATACTTAAAATCTATATTTCCTAAAAAAGTTCTAAGCTTTCCAGATCCCTTGTGTATAAAAATAACTTCATCAGAGTCGGTGTTTTTGTAAAAATAATCACTGAGGGATTTAGTAGGAGATGCCAAAGAAATTTGACAGGTATTATTAAATAATATTATTTTTCTGCTTTTTAAAAAATCATGTTCTTTTTCAATGTTAAAACCCACTAACATCATGGACTTTAAGTTATTTTCAATTGAAGCTTTGGGAGATATAGAGTAGGTATTTAATATTTCTTTAACCTGAGTAGGTCTCTGCGTGTGATACATTAATGAGGACATTCCATCAAAACCAATCGTACCAAAAAGTTCTTCATAATAAAATTTACCATTTTTATTTTTAAAAATAGTATGTCTTTTACCAGGTATATCTCCTAGTTTGTGATATCTAGGCATATTTAGTTTGTTTCTTTAAAATTACAAAATTGTAAATAGACTAAAAAACAATTAATTTTTTATGAATAATTTTGATTGAGTTTGATGACTAGAGGATATTTTTAACAAATAAATACCATTTTCATATCGATCAATATTTATAAATTTATCATCAAATGATTCGTATATTTTTTTACCCATAAGATCAAATACTTCGACTTTGTAATTTTGAAGTAATGTACGTATGTTTAAAATTCTAGATGTTGGATTTGGATAGATTTTTAGTTTGTTGTGTGTTGACTCTTCTAAACCCATTGAATTCCCTAAGTAATCAAACTCAATCCAATTAATATTAAAACCTGGCTGATTTACTGTCATGGTTAGGGTGTATGCACCTTCGTTGATATTAACAATTGAAGTAGTTGTTTGCCAATTTTGCCATCCTCCGGTTATTGGCACTGAAATATTTGTTAAATTATACTCTTCAATTCCATCTTCTAATTTTAAAGAAATAATACCACCCTGCCATTCAGATGCAACTCTAAAATTTATCTCATACTGTCCTGTTTCCTCAACTAGAACTTGATACTTTGCGTAGTCACCAACATCAGTATACCCAAAATTAAATCCACCTCCTACGTCATAACAATCCTCGATAACATAACCATCTTGATCAATAAAGTCCTCAACTTGAATTATTCCAGGGATTAAATGCCTGTCCTCTAAATTATTAAAAACAGGAAAATCATTAAATTCAGGGAGATATTCATCAAAACCTGATAATATTTGATCAGACGTATAGTTTGTTAACTTGATTTCACTTGCAAATGAAAATTGTTCTGTCGATTCTATAAGCAAGATTCTGTTATTTTGTTGATCAATATTGATTGATGAAATATCAACGAAATTATCGTCAATCTTAATACCAAAAATAGAATTGTTAAAATCTTGTCCTGACAAGATTGGTTGGTTTAATAAAACACCAATATTATAATTGTCGATCGTGTATGCTTGACTTATCGCAAAATCTGGAATATTTTGACTCTTTAAAAAATTAAAATTATATAAATTATAACCTCCTTGATTCATATATACTTTAAATTTATAATTACCTTCTGTGAGATAAATATTTGGTGTTAACTTATTTATAAAGTTATTCCAGTTTCCAGTGCTGTATAAATAAATATTTTCTGCAATAGGTTGATCATTAAATAATAATGACATATTACCAGAGTATTCACCAGAATATCTGGTTATTAAATTATAGTAACCTGTATTTTCTACATCTACAGTATAAATCAGCCATTCATCGCTATCCGTAAACGCAATATGAAAACCATTACCATCAGCGTCACTGTTGTTTTGAATATCTACCCCATCATTTCTATATTGCCAGCCCTGATTCCATGCCTGAAATTCATTAGTACTTACATGGTATGTAGCAAAATCTTTATCATAATATGAAATACCTTGAGTCCCCAAATCATAATCGCTGGCATTAATAATTCCAGGAATTGAATTTTGAGAAAAAGGAATTAATTCTGATGAATTTGGCTGTCTTAACATTGCATCAGTAACATCTTTTTGGTATTTATTATTTGAAATATGTGAATCTTCTGCCAATTCCATTAAGCCGTCTACTGCACTTTGTATGGAAGGGGCGCTAACCTCATCCCTAAAATAATTTACTAAATTATCATAGTTTAGATTGGAATCAAATGAAAAGGGTGCAGATATAGATTCTAATTTTTTCCATGGCCAAAAGGCCCATCCAATATTATTTTCCTCGAAGACTTTAATTGATTCTGTAAACCATTGATTAGAATTTTCTCCAGCCTCACCCATCCATAAAGGAATATTAAATTGAGATCTTATCCAAGTAACCCAATCCAGTGAATCATTATAACTCCAGTACTTATGAAAGCTATATACCAAATTATCATCCCAAGGTGGAGTCAACCCAGAAAAATCATTTGCATACCAATTACCCTCAATAAAAATTATGTGATTATTATCGTAAATTCTAATTTCATCTGTAATATCTATATATAAATTTCTTAACTCGTATTCTTGTAAACTCCAATGTGTTTCGTTTAATAAATCATAGCCTCCAATCCAAGGTTCATCCTTGTATCTTTCAGCTATTTTTCCCCATAGGGCTATGGTTTTATTTTTATTTTCTGAGCTTTCCCATAAGGATGGTAAAGAAGGATTATAGTCATTTATGTCAGATCCAGACCCCTGACCTCCTGGAGCTGCATGTAAATCCAATATTAAGTAAATGCTATTGGCTTCACACCAATCAAGCAAATTATCAACCATTGAAAAACCCAGATCCAGCCATGTATGTTCCCCCAAAACAGGTTCATCTTGAATTGGGAGTGTAAAAAGATTATAGTGGATTGGAAGTCTTATGCTATTAAATCCAAAACTTGCTATCGAATCAACATCTGCTTGAGTAATAAAATTTTCATACCATGAATAATAAAAGTTCTCGGTATTTTCTTGTCCAATAAATTCAATTAATTTTTCTTTGAATTCGTTTTGAGAGTTAGCCGCTCCAGTAAATTGTAATAAATATGGTTCCTGAAGCATCCATCCTCCAAGGTTAATTCCCCTGAGAATTACATTATTATTCTGATCATCTATTAAATTTTGCCCCTCTGTAGTTAAATTTTGCGAATAAAATATACTTGCATGAAAAAATGAAAAAATGAAAATTAATTTCTTCATAGACTAATCTATATTATCTAATCCCCAGAGGGTAATCTCGGATCCGTGAACATAAGTATCACTTCCATAGTTTGACGTTAAAGAAATTTTTAAGTATCTAAAAGGTTCTGAAACTCCATCAAGATCAAAATCATGACCATTAGCAGCAGCATCTATAAAATCTTGAGGAATATTACCATTTTCATTACTTGGATCTCCTATATCAAATTGTCCTAGTAAAGTCCAATCAATAGTATTGTTACTAGCATAAAGATCAAAAGATCTCATATTTTCTTCTTGAAAATAGTAAGGAATACCAGTCGGACCGTTATACCAAAATGCTCTTTGCCAGACCTTGAATCTATGAACTCTAACATTTTTATTAAGATTTATAACTATGTCTAATGGCCAGTTTAAGGTTCCTCCGTTTTGATCTCTCCAAATAATAAAATAACTGTTATCAGAGTTTGTCTCTGCGGTATCAACGATATCATCCCAAAAAGCTATAGTTTCTCCTTCCCAAGCATTTCCATTAACTGATAATTGGCTAATTAATGCCCAAGTTGATTTATCAATCATTTCTTCAAATAATGGAGTAATAATAGCTTTTTCTTCCAAATCTGTAATGTTGCCATCAAAATCTTCAACCTTTGTTAAAAAAATCATTTCATTTGACTCTAATCCACGGACAAAAATTTCCTCAGTCGGAGTATTAGAGGACAATATTCTTATCTCCTCTTCATCACCATCAACTATATGTAAATGAACATAAACAGTTTTTTCTTCAACATTTTCCCATTCAAGCTTAACACCACCTAAGTCAGGTGATATAGAAATGCTCTCCTGAACTAAATATATAAAAGATGGAAGTGGAGTAAAATCAACTTCAACTGGTTGTGAAATATTTTCATTTTCATCAACAACGAATAGCCTTACTGTAATTGCTGTATTTTGATTCAAACCATCAATTTCAATTGAATTATTATGTGAGCTTGAAACTCTGTATACACCTACACCTAAAGAATTAGTATATTCAGCTCTTACAAATAAGATGTCTGAATCATCAGGCAATTGATATGAAATAATTCCCCCACCATTAGTTGGAGTTATATTTTCAATTGTTAAACTTCCAGGAGGTGTTGAATCCTGGTTTTCATCGTCCTTACAACCAAATAAAATGATTATAGATATAAATAAAATTGATAATATCTTGGTTTTTTTCATATTTTTAAATTATTACCAGCCTGGATTTTGAATCAGGTTTGGATTAATTGTTATTTCGTTTATACTTATAGGATGAAAGTAATCCCTCGGATAATTAAATGATCTAATTCCAACTTGCGTTATATTATAATAACCGCTTACCGTTGTTTCGTTTACTGACCAACCAAATACTGGAGAATTAAAATATTCTTCAGCAAGTTTCCATCTTCTCAAATCATTATATCTATTTCCTTCAAATGATAGCTCTATTAGTCTTTCTTGTCTAATTATTTCTCTTAGACCCTCCTGAGTTGTGTGTTTATTCAAATTGGGTGAAATCGATGGGTTACTCCAAGAATCTTCAACATTAGGAATTCCAGCTCTTTGTCTTATAACATTTAGGGCATTATGTACATCTGCACTAGGCCCACTTGACTCGTTAACTGCCTCAGCATAGTTTAGATATAGTTCAGAGAGTCTAATCATAGGCCATGCGTATGTTACAATCTTTGAATAACCATCGCCTTCAGAATCAGGATGAACAAGTTTTTTTAATGCATATCCAGTGATTAAATAATCATCAGAATTAGCAATTCTTCCATGACTTTCACCTTTTTTCATTCTTAAATCCCATAAATTTCCCCATGTTCTGTTAAAACCTCTGTCAAAACCTAAACTTGAGTAGAATCTTGGCTCCCTATCTAAATTTAATTTAGCGATACTAGCTCCGTACTGAGCTTGTAGATACTGATCTAAATTCACAGATGAAACTTCAAATCTGTTATGAAAATCAAATGTTAAATCTTCTTCGATTGGTAAGCCATTTTCTGTGTAAAATAACTCAGCCATTCTCAATGTAGGTGCAATCCATTGCCAAGCTGCTTCAACAGATGATGCATTAGGGTCTTTCATCATACATGCTGCTTGCATTTGCCACCAATCATTGTCACGAACAGGGTTTGAATTACCCCAAATTAATTCTGAATTCCATTTGTCTACAATTAAATATTTTAAATCATAAAGGGTTTGCAAAAACTCAGTCCCTTCATAATCATCTTCATAATTAGGTGGTGTTGAAGAAAAATCATAAAGACTTACTCCATTTTCAATAGAAGCAGTAATTGCATCTAATGAAGCTTCTCTTGCTAAATCCCATTTTGTCTGGTCATAAGATTGGTTAAAAAAGTGTTCTCCTTGCTCATTTACAAAACCGGAATACATTTCTGAATTTCCGTTAAAAAGTGGGCTAGCGGCATATGTTAACACCCTTGATTTTATAGCTTTTGCTATAACCTGATCAATTCTACCTAAATCATTTGAGCTAAGAACTCTAGGTGATAAATGAACAAGTGCTTCATCTATTGTTTCTACTATATAAGCAACTGACTCATCGACTGTTCTTCTTTTGACTCTGACCTCTATATCACTAGCAGAAATGGGTAGATTTTCATCCACGATCGGAATTGGGCCATAATAAGTGAATAATAAAAAATGATAATAGGCCTTTAGGAATTTAGCCTCTGCGGCCCATGTATTCATTTCTTCTTCTGTCATATCAACAACATTATAAATATTTTCAATAAGAATATTACAATGTCTAATTCCTTCCCATAATGAACCTTGATCAGACCATCCTGACCACAATCCAAATTTAGGACTAGATGCGGACTGTTGGCCCTTCATAATTCTTATACCATCTGTTTCTTTAGCTATTGGAGTTGTAACTTCATCACTCATCATCATGAATGATGTATATACACCATCATTCTTGGGTAAGTACGCATAACAGGTCGCTAAAGCGGTATATGCAACCTCTTTTCTATCAAATAATAAATCTATTTGTTGCGTTTGATCAGGAACAATATCTAAATATTCATCACAACCAAATATTGCAAATAATAAACCGATAATTATAATTTTTTTATTCATAATTTTTTATTAAAAATTAACTTGTAAACCAATATTGTAAACTTTTTGTGGAGGATAGCCTAAGCCATTACCTCCCATTTCAGTATCCCACAGATCAAATTTTGAAAATGTCAAGAGATTCAATCCTGTAAAATATACTCTAGTATTTAATCCAGATAATAAGCCAGATTCTCTATCAGCAAAAGTATATCCTATTTCTATATTTTTTAATCTTATAAAATCCCCATCTCTTTGCCACCATGTTGATTGTTGCTCATTATTTGCAATTGAATATGTTGAAAGTCTAGGCCAAAATGCATTTGGATCTGGATTATTTATTGACCAATGATTATCCGCTATAACATTTAATGCATTTCTTTCATTTACAAAAGGAGAAATATCATTTGGATTGATAAAGAAAGAGGTTCTTGCTACACCCTGCATGAAAATTGAAAAATCATAACCCTCATACGAAGCGGAAATACCAAACCCATAAACAATCTCTGGAACAGTAGGTTTTCCTATTGGTACTCTATCCAATTCGTTTACAACACCATCATTATTAATGTCAGTATATTTTATATCACCAGGCATATAAGAGTTTGCTGCTGAAGAGAAGCCGTTAAATTGTTCTGGAGAATTGTCAATGTCTGCTTCATCAATAAATAAACGTTCGGCAATCAGGCCCCAAGCTTGATTAACTGGATATCCAATTCTACTTAGGTAATCATATGTATAATCTGGTTCACCATTAACTAAAACTTCATTGGTAGAATAAGTGAAATTTCCTCTTCCTGAAAGGATTAATCCAGAGTCATAGGCTTTATTATAATCCAATGAAAAATCAACTCCTCTAGAGTTTACTTCACCAAGATTACTACTTATGGTAGTCGTTAATCCCATAGTTGAAGGAATGTAGTCTCTAGACATATATATCTTGGATCTATGTTCGGTGAAATAATCTATCTGAAAGTTTAGTGAATTAAACAAGCCCAACTCTAAACCATAATTAGTTTTTTCTGCAACTTCCCAGGTTACATTTTGGTTTGAATACCTGTCAATAACATATCCCTGATAATAATTATTAAAATCAGAACCCCAAGTAAAACCATAACTAGGACTCTGAAGGTTAACCTCAGATAAATAGAAAAATCTATCATCTGCACTTGAAATTCCATCATTACCAACTAATCCGTGAGTAAGCTTTAATTTAAACATATTTACGTCAGGTAATTTTTCAGAAAACCATTCTTCATTTGATAAAATCCAACCGAGCCCTATAGATGGGAAAAATCCGAATCTGTTATTCTTAGCAAACTTTTCAGATCCATTATAACCAAAATTAAATTCAGTAAAATACCTTGAATCATAGTTATATGAGAATCTTCCAGAGAGACCCATATTCCTTGAGGGTAATGTGGCAAATGCGCTATTACCGCCAATTGTATTTAAAGATTCACTAAAATTAAATACTAGAAGACCGCCAATATCATGAAGGTCATTGAATTTACGGTTATACTCTGTTACAAATTCATAATAAAATCTACTAGTACCTAAATTGTTTACTGAAGGGTTATTTAAAAATTCAGTTCCCTCTTGAATTCTGTACAGATAATTTAAAACCCCTAACTCTGATTCTACTTCAGCCATCCCATAATAGAATGGAGTATATTCTCTTGAATTCTCATTCATTGTGTATGTTCGAACAGATGCCATACCTCGAAACTTTAGTCCTTCTGTAATAAATTTCAAATCCTGCTCAATTTGAACTTGAGAAAATATTGTGTTTGTGAATCTGTCTTTATAACCTTTTACCATATCTGCATATGGATTTGGAAAGCCACCGTTTCCTTTATTTCCGAACAATGTATGATTATAGCCTAAGTTATCCTCATAAGCAAAATACTTTGGAAAGTTAGCAGGATTTGCTTGCATTACTGAACCAAATATAGAGTTTGCTGAAACTGATGGACCATTATATCTTTCAAATAAAGAATAAAATTTAACGGCAATTTTTGTTGCATTCGTCAAATCAATATTAATGTTAGCCCTTAGGTTAGATCTCTTGATATCTATATTATTATTGAAATTATTTAAAGGGTCAACTTTTAGCAATCCGGTATCGTTGTTGTGAGAAACCGAAAGATAATATTGTGCTATATCACCTCCTCCATTTACATTTAAATTTGCCTTTCTGTTTAGGGTGTAATCTTTAAAAAGCTCATTGTACCAATTTACATTTGGATAAATGTTAGGGTCCCCACCGTTAAGAGTGCCATAAATTTTTGAAATGCTGTAAGTCAGCGGAGCAGAAGCATCTCTGGTTCTCGTAGCCCTGTTATACAGGTTCATATAATCAACTCCACCTAAAAATTCATTGGTTTGTGAGGGAGCTGAAATTGAGTTTTCATATCTAAAAGACACTTTTGCCTTTCCTTTTTTACCCTCTTTAGTCGTGACCAAAATAACACCATTAGCACCCCTTGCTCCATATAATGATGTGGCAGTCGCATCTTTCATAATTGAAAAACTAGCAATATTATCTGGTTCAATTCTAGCTAAATCATCGGTAGTCACTTCTAAACCGTCTATTAAAATTAGTGGGTTATTAGCATATCCAAAACTGGTTACCCCTCTAATAAAAAATTCAGCATTATCTGCACCTGGCTCACCTGATCTTTGATACGAAATCATACCAGCAAGTTTTCCTGCCATGGCATTGGTAATATTTGATGTTGGGATTTTTAACTCAGATGGATTGATTGTATTAATTGAACCAATAACACTGTTTTTTTTCTGTTTTTGAAAAGCTACAACTTGAACTTCCTCAAGAGATTCAAGGCTTTCAACCATTATCACATCAATTTTTGTTTGATTTCCGATCAAAATTGATTGAGTTTCAAAACTTATATAGGAAAACTGGATATTTTGATTTTCATTATCAGCTTTAATGGCATACGTTCCCTCAAAGGTTGTTGAAGCACCTCTATTAGTACCCTCAATCAATACAGTTACTCCTGGCAAGGGATTACCACCTTCATCCAAAACAATTCCGCTAACAATAATTGATTGGGAATATAAAGAAGTCGAAAGCAACAACATTAATACTAGTATTATGTTCCTAAAATTCATTTTATGAATCGATTTATTTTAATTTTGAACAAAAATAAGACTATTTTAGGTCTTGACAATAATGTGTATCCAATTTTAATGTATATATAAAATACTTGTAAAAATTTGAAAATTTAGTAAAGAATAAATTAGAAAATTAAGAAATGTTTAATCTTGTTAAGAAAACTTTCTATCAATTGAATATTTTCCTGGGCCAGTTAACATCAGAATTACAAAAACTGCCAAAAACAATAAAGCCTTTTCAACCCTTCCAAAAGGATCTCCCATATGTACTATGAAAGCTGCTACAAACATAGTAGCTGCTGGGAAAAAGCTAAAAAACTTAGTTTTGTAACCAATTAATATAAAAATTGGAGCTAAAAACTCAGAAATTACTGCAAGAATCAAAGTTGGAGCTTCACCGATACCAATAGGATTAGCAAAACTTAAATCACCTTCGATTAATTTATTAAATTTACTCAGGCCATGACCATAAATCATAGAGCCAGCAAAAACTATTCTTAATATTAGTAATGCAATATTATTCATTTTAATTTGTTAGGTTTGATTACAAATATAGTTAAATATTAAAAAATGAAGAGAAGAAATTTTATAAAGACTACTGCAATGGCTAGTGTCGGGTTGTCGTTAATTGAAATGACAGCAGCAAATTTAAATACCGGTAAGAATTACATAACTAATAGACCTCCAATTGATAAAAGAACTTTTACAAGTGAAGCAGTTGAAGATTTAATAAATTTGATAAAAAATCAAATAAAAGATGAAGAATTGTCATGGATATTTGAAAACTGTTATCCCAATACAATTGATACAACTGTAGACTATGAAATTATAGACGGAAAACCTGATACATTCATAATAACTGGTGACATTGATGCAATGTGGCTTAGGGATTCTACAGCACAAGTATGGCCATACTTACCACTGGTCAACAAGGATAAAAAAATTAAAAATCTTATAAGAGGTCTAATCAATAGACAAGCAAAGTGTGTAATTCTTGACCCTTATGCCAACTCTTTTTACAAAGATTTATCAAGAGTTTCTTCTCATAACAAGGATATACCCCCTCCAATTGCTGGTGTACATGAACAAAAATGGGAAGTTGATTCGTTGTGCTACGTAATAAGGTTAAGCTATAATTATTACAAATTAACTGGTGATAATTCAATTTTTGATAAAACTTGGATAAAATCATCAAAGATTATTTATGATACATTTTTAACAGAACAGAGAAAGGATGGTAAATCTCCCTATACTTTCATAAGAAATGGAACAGCAATGGTTGATGCACCTATATTTTCTGGAACAGGGAGGCCCTTTAAGCCAACCGGAATGATTTGCTCAATGTTCAGACCATCTGATGATGCAACAATGTACCCTTTTTTAATTCCGTCAAATATTTTTGCATCAATTTCAATGAAGCAACTTTCGGAAATTTATGAGTCAGAGCAAATTGATATTAATTTTGCAGAAAAATGCTTATCAATGTCTATTGAAATAGACGAAGCTGTAAATAAATATGCAATTAAGGAACATCTTGATTATGGAAAAATCTATTCTTATGAAATCGATGGTTTTGGCAATCATTTGTATATGGATGATGCTAATGTCCCATCTTTAATGTCACTAGCATATCTAGATCCTATTTTTGAAAAGGACAAGACCTACTTAAATACAAGGAAGTTTTTATTAAGTGACAACAACCCGTATTTTTTAAAAGGTTCAGCTGCTGAAGGCCAAGCAAGCCCGCACACTGGAAAAAATAAAATATGGCCTATGGGAATTATATTAAGAGCGTTAACAAGTGATAGCGATAAAGAAATAGTAAAATGTGTTAAAATGTTAGTAAATACACACGCAGATACCGGTTTTATGCATGAGGCATTTGATAAAGATAATCCCAAAGAATACTACAGATCATGGTTTGCATGGGCTAATACATTATTTGGTGAATTAATAATTAAAATACAAGTAGAAAGACCGCATCTATTAAATATTAATTATTCAAAAAGACCTAAACCAAATTATAAAAAAAGTGGTTAAAATTTTATTATTTTTTTCGTCTGATTAAAACCAGAAGCTGTACTTATTTTAAGAATATATAGACCTGTATTCAATTTCCCTAGATCTTTATTGATTTTTTGCATGCCGGGATTCAGTATCCCAGAGTGAATATTATTAACTAACATTCCTTGCAAATCAAAAATATCAATATTAACAAACTCACCAATTTCCAATTCTAATAAAATGTTTAAAGTTTGAATAAATGGATTAGGATAAACTCTTGTGTAAAGTAAATCCTCATCATTAATTGAAGCTGTTACAGAATTAATTGCATTAGGGCTGCCATGATAATTTATGTTACTCCAGCTTGACGGCAATGAATTATCAAGTGAAGGGTCAATTAATTCTAATGTGTATCCATCACCATCTGATAAAGGTGGCCAAGGAGATGATGACCCATAATAAACTTCATCGTGTAAAATTAAATCAGAATTAAATAATCTTACCGCATCACCTGAAGAAGATAATCCAAAGTTAAATTCACCAACATAGGGATTTATTTCAGGATGAAATTGGGTAAAATTTTCGATATTTCGTAAAATAACGAGATAATCATTTCCAGCAATAATAGTATTAGCAGGGAAAATAAATTCATTTGAATCATTATTATCTTTTAACACCCACCCAGAGATATCTATATCATCTTCATTTGGATTGTATAGCTCAACCCAATCACCTGTATCAAAATTATCAGATGATTTATAATTTATTTCATTAATAACTAAGTTTAATTCTGAACTATTTATAAAATGAGCTTCAATTTCGAAATTCCCTGTAACATTTACCTCAATTTCAGATTCGGTTGAATTTATATCACCACTCCAATGAGAAAACTCACTTGCAGACTCAGCAATAGCTTTTAAAGTGATCGGAACATCTTCAAAATAATCTCCACTCCATTCATCATCTTGGATTGTTAAATTATTATTAAGAAATATATAGCCAAGCTGAGGAGTTTCGTTAAAAAGAACTAACTCGTGATATGAATCAAGATCAAATTGATTTAGGATATGAAACTTAGCCTCTGGCTGTCTATTAGTAGCAAAATTATTCATATTGTCAACAAACTGGTAAACTGATTCTTCTGAAACCCATGGCTCGCTTTCATTCCATCTTTGAATATGATTTGACATTTCATCGTACATATTTTCATAAATATCAATAAAATGCGAAGTAACATTAGTTGGCAGGTATCGAGTGTTCATTTCGTCGGCATATCGATTTATAAACTTATTTCTAAAACCAGTATTTTCTATAAGTTTTCTTATAAAAAGAGTTGCCCATTGTGGATTTGCCCAGGTAGTTTGGTTTCCAGAAAGTACAAAGTCAAGGGTATCAAAAAAATGTGCATAGTTCTGATCCCATTCAGACCACCATTGGCCCGCAAAACCAAAATCGGTATCATATAAAACCCATCTCCATTTTCCGCCTGGAATCTTCCAATACTTTACATTATTCCCTGGATAATCTCTGTTATCCATATAAATTTGGGCGATATGGTATTCCATATAATTATCAATATCGATTTGATTAATTACATAGTTATAATTTTCATCTACAGACAAATCGTTCTGTTGAATATAGGATCTTAGTTCTAGATATTCCGAATTATCGCCGTCTACGATCTCACCGTCAAATTCCAACATGGTTATATCATTTGGGTTAACATCATGCTTAGATGCAATCATATTTTCACTTACCTTTTCTCTTAGATTATATAGCCCCCAATATGTTTCATTAATATAAGAAGAAACTGTTTTAAAACTTTGAAAATCAATATGAGAACCTTCCATTAAACTAGTAATTGCAGCATCTCTCATATTAGTTCTCATCCAATCATTTCCTGAATTTCTCAGAACTAATGATTCAAATGACTCATAATCTAGATTGTCAAAAAACGGATATTCAAATTTTCCAACTCCGTACTGACCTCTGGCAAAAAGCGCTAAAGATTTTTGATCCCACCCACGGCTATATGCGCCAGCTATTTTAATCCCAGCATTAGCGCTAAATTCAAGTGTGTTATCAATGTAATATGAAATATGTACTGGTCTTTCCCAGTCTTCCCAAAAGTTTGCTCCAAAAAACGGATATCCACCATAATCCTCTGGTCCATAAGAATAAATACCATAATTATAATCAAATAAATTATATTCGTCCGTGACTAGATGAATAATAGGATGGTTAGTATTTGTATAGGTGTTGAAAAAGTAATTTCTAGTGTTAGAATGCAATGAAATATAATTCTCTTTGAAAGCTTTTGCTCTGACCACAGTTGTTTCTTCAATCGATATTGGACCGTTATATAAGATTGAATTTTCATTGGGTTCAGTGAAATCAGTTGTATATGTAATGATATCCTCGGTTCCATCACCAAAAATTTCAAGATCTATCGAACCAGTAATATTCCCTCCATCATGTGAAAATGTTAGCGGTACGCCAAGAACCCCAGAGTATTCATCAGAATTATTTTCATCACCAGGCGAAGGGTCTTGATAAGCTACATAAACTTCGTTTTCGAAGGAAACTCCGTATGAAATATTGGAAGGCAATGCTCCAAAAGTTATCGAGTCCACTAAATTTCCTAATGCATCATTTAAGAAAACCGTTTCTCCAGACGAAGACAACTTAAAATCTGTATGAAGAAATGATTCACTTTGTAGTCCCAAAATATCAGGCGGCGCTACTCCCTCATCTGTGTCAGTGTTATAAATTGCCGAAAGAAACGGGATTATAGTCATATCGGAAGAAGTATCAGAAATATTATGAACCTGAATACTAAAAATATTTTCTCCATTGATTAAAATATCTTGGTGGTCATTTATCAAAAATCTATCTGGATTTCCACCACTGTACATTTGAGCCTCATGATCAATTTGGGTAGTTGTGTTATATAAGGGAGGGGTTCCATTTATATTGGCCCTAGCAACTTCGATACCATTAATATATGCTACAAATCCGTCATCATAATCAACATCTAAAATCAAAGAATTAATTTCATTAA
Organism: Flavobacteriaceae bacterium; assembly: GCA_002702745.1. The sequence goes on from PABM01000027.1 coordinate 20,644, forward strand.
TATTCTGTATATTAAATGGTTTTCTTAAAAATACTGAAACTGTACCTGGTGTAACAAATGTATTATCATCCCCATCTGCATAACCAAAACCAGAATTTCCTATACTCCATTCATTATCATCAAAATCTGGATAAATCCAACTCAAATCTGTATCTGCATTTGGAATTTGATATCTATAAGCGTCACCTTCATTAACCAATGTTCTAGCATAAGTAATTCCAGATCTGTCTTTGTCTGATGCCCAAATAAGAAGATATTCATCAGCATCAATTGTAATATTAGGAAATGTCCAAGGATTACTATCATCAAGAATATCAGTCAAGCTCCAATTATTAAGAGATATTTCACTTGCCCCATAATTATATAATTCAATCCAGTCTGGGGTATCTCCATCCTCATCCAAAAATATTGAGTTTGAAGCTGAAACCTCGTTAATTCTTATTGATTGTGAAAAAAATGAATTGAATACTAAGATGAAAATTAGTAAAAGCCTTATTTTAATCATGGTATAATAATTGTCAAAACAAATATAATTATATATAAATTATTGATAGAGTATACTAATTATTATTTTTAGCAAATCAGATATGATTAGATTTAGGTTAATTTTATTTTTATTTTTCACAATATTTACAGCTTGTAAAACAAAATACGCTACTAAGGAATTTAAAAATTCTCAAATTCCTGCAAGCCCCAATTACGATAATTTAGATAGCTGGGCTGCTCACCCAGATAAAAATGATTCGATAATAGATATTTTTTATAATACTGATAAGGAAAATTTAAAGGCAGATATTTTTTATATATATCCAACTCTTCTTACCAACAAAAAAAATGATGCATGGAACTCTGACGTTTATGATTTCAAACAAAATAATAAAGTAAAAAATATAGCCATTAAATTTCAGGCATCTGCGTGGGCCAATGCTGGCAGAATATATAGTCCATTATATAGACAAGTTCACTACAGATCATTTTATGAACCATATACCTCAAACGGAGGTAGAAAAGCTGGAGAAATTGCATACAATGATATTAGAAGAGCTTTTATATATTATTTAAAGAATTTTAATAACGGCAAACCAATAATTATTGCTGGACATAGTCAAGGTGCATATCATTGTAAAACTCTTTTAAAAGAATTTTTTGACGGGAAGGAGCTTCAGAATCAATTAGTCGCCGCATATATACCTGGAACCAGGGTAGACATAAAAGAATTTAAAACAATTCATGCATTGAAAAGCCCACATGATATAAAAGGTTACTTATCTTGGAATACATTTCGATTGAACAAACAACCTAAAAAAGGAAAACACCCAGCACATTTTTCCTGGAAAAAGGGTCAGTATGTAACAAATCCCATTAATTGGGATGAATCAAGAAGTGCAACTATTCAAGACCACAAAGGTTTATTGTTTTATGATGGAGAAATATACCCAAATTCAGTATTTATAGAGATTTATGATGGACTTCTTTGGTCATCTGTTCCAAAAGGTATAAAAGGAAATTATCTGCTTAAATTAATAAGAAATTATCATTTTGGGGATATAAACATATTCTGGAAAGATATTTCAGAAAATGCTAAAATTCGAGTTGATAGTTTTTACAATTTATTAAAAAATTGAATTCATAAATTGTAATAAATCACTAACAGGGAAGAAAAATAGTGTAGCTTAATCCAAATTTTTTATTAAAATTGAGATTTATATGGTTAAAATCTCTTTTTTTTGAAAAAAAAATCCTATATTTAACTATTATTAATAATTAAAAACTAAAAAGATATGGGTTATTCACACCAAAACAGTAAAGGAAAAACTTACTTCCTACACTCAAAAGATGTAGTATTAAAAGGAGGAAGAAATCAAACTATTTATTACTTTGCAAAAGAAGCTAAAGCTGGTGCTTGCGATCTTCCTGCTGGTAAGACTGTTGTAGAAAATACAAAAACTGGACTTCCATTCCTTAAAGGGAAGTAATACATTTTTTAATTTTATTGAAAAAACCCTCCATGTGAGGGTTTTTTTTTAAAATATAATTTATGGTATTGTTAATAATGGCTGCAGGAAGTGGTAGCAGGTATGGAAGCTTAAAACAATTTGACGAGTTAGGGCCGAATGGTGAATTTTTAATGGAGTATAGTATATATGATGCTATAAGAAATGATTTTACCAAAATAGTGCTTGTAACTAAGAAAAAAAACCAGGAATTCTTATACAATTATCTGAGACATAGAATTCATAAATCTATTGATATTTGTGTCGTTTCGCAAGAAACAACAAATTTACCAAGTAGTAAACTTGCCGCTCTTTGCAGAGAGAAACCGTGGGGAACTGCTCATGCAGTTTGGTGTGCAAGAAAATATATTTCAGGGGATTTCGCTGTTATTAATGCAGACGATTATTATGGAAAAAAATCTTTTGAAAATGCTAGATTGTTTTTTCAAAATCAAAAAGATATAAACAACTACGGATTAGTAGTGTATAAACTCAATGATACATTATCAGATCATGGATCAGTTTCAAGAGGAGTTTGTAAAGTTTATAATAAAAAACTTACCCAAATTAATGAATTTCTAAAAATTGAAAAGGTTAAAAATAAAGTTGTTGATCACGACAGCAATACAGAACTTAATAAAAATGAATTTGTATCAATGAATTTTTGGCTTTGTAGAGAAAATTTCTTTGAATATCTTGGACAATACATAGAGAAAAAGATTAATGAACTAACCGATATTAAAAAAGGGGAAATTTATTTACCCTTTGCCGCACAAGAATTACTTAGTCAAGATATCATTTCGATAAATGTAGTAGACTCAGAATCAGAATGGTTTGGAGTTACCTACAAGCAGGACAAGGACAAAAGTATAGAAAAACTGAGAAATTATACGAAAAAATCTTTATACCCATCTCCATTATGGTAAGATTTTAAATTCAGTTATAATCAATTTCATTACCATTTTTTACCCAAGAATTAATTCCTCCAAGGATTATACTAATATCTTCGTAATTATTTTCTTTGAGAAAATTTGCAGCTTTGGCACTTCTGTTCTGAGTTCTACAATAAAGTACAATTGAAGATCTTTTATCTAATTTAAGAATTTTATTCTCGAATGCTTTAGAATTAAAATCGATGCTTATTGCATTAGGTATATGACCTGATTCATACTCCTTTGTAGTTCTAACATCAACAAGTGTATAATCATGGCCTTCAATATCAATAAATTGAGCATTAGAAATTAGTTTGATCTCATTAGGGTTGAAGAAATCACAAGAATTAAAAATTATTAAACAAAAAACAAATAGTCTATACATAATAAATTAATAATCAATTTCTCCCTTCCATTTTACAATACCACCGATTAGGTTATATACTTTTTTAAAACCTAATTCATTCATTAATTGACAGGAATTAGCACTTCTAACTCCGGTTCTACAATAAACATAATATTGGATATCTCTATCAAGTTTTTCAATCTCTTGCATGAAATTTTGAGGGTTGTAGAAATCAATATTTATTGAATTTGGGATTTTTGAAGTTTGAAATTCTTCAGGGGTTCTTACATCAATAATTACAGCATTTTTTTCTGAAAACAATTGATTTTTCCATCGAGATTGATTTAAATCCATATACTGCAAATATATTAAATCTAATTATTTTATAATTTTATTTATCTCAGAAAATAGTTCTTCTTTTTCAAAGGCTTTTGCATAAAAATTATAGTTTTTTGGATTTACTATGAGTGTAGCGGGAATTCCGCCATCCCAAGTTTCTGAAAGTTTTGGAACCCATGTATTTATTTTAGAATCATTAAGCAGAATTACTCTAGACTTAATTTTATTTTTTTTTAAATACGGAATTAATCTTGATTCAATCTGAGATGGAAAATCTAAACTCACAAGAATCACTTCTATATTTTTTTCTTTAAATTCATTATTAACGTCCTCAAAATAAGGCAGTTCTTTAATACAAGGCGAACACCATGTTGCCCAAAAGTTAACAACATATGTTTTTTCAGATGATAAATCTATTTTACTGAAAAAAGTTTCAAAATCGACTACTTCTATGGAATTTTTTTTGGAACCCGTACAAGAAAGCGTTATTAATAATATTATTAGAAGTTTGCCATAAGTGGTTTTCATACACCAAATTAATCAAATGATATGCCAGAAAACAAAAAACCCAAGGCAATTGATATAATAATTATTAATAAAAAATTTTGTGGAGATTTAATATTGAACAAATAATTTTATACTATCTGGTAAAAATTAGTTCTTTTTCTGATGATAAATCTTCATGATAAATATATCCATCATAATCAAATGATTTTAAGAAACTTATATCAGTAATATTATTTTCTATTATATATCTTGTCATCATACCCCTAGCCTTTTTTGAAAAGATGGCTATAGTTTTGTAGGTTCCGTCCCTAAACTGTTTGAAATTAGCAGAATAAACATCAGATTTGATCACTTTTGAATCTATTGCCTTGAAATATTCATTACTTGCAAGATTAAGAACAGGTTCATTTTCAGAAAGCTCGGAGTTAAGTTGATATGTAATCTTTTCTTTCCAGTAATCGTACAAATTTTTGTTATCATCAAAAGAAATTTTTGTACCCATTTCCAATCTGTAAGGCTGTATTAAATCTAATGGCTTGATAAGGCCGTAGAGTCCAGAGATAATTCTAACAGTACTTTGCATAAAATCAATCTTAGTATCATCGATAGAATAGGCATCTAAACCTCTGTAAACATCTCCGCTAAATGCATATGCTGCTTGTCTTGCATTTTTTAGGGTAAATGGTAACGACCAATTATGATTTCTTTCATAATTTAAATCAGCAATATTACTAGAAATACCCATTAAATTAGAAAGGTCTTTTGGGCTTTTGCTCTTTAAAATAGAATTCAGATATTCTGACTCTTTTTCAAAACATATAGAAGAGTTTTTTTCAGTTGGAATCTGAGATCTAAAATCTAAAGACTTGGCTGGAGATAATAATACTTTCATTTCAAAAATTATTTTTATTAAAAATAAATAACAAAATTTATTAAATCAAGAAAATCAAGGAATATACCAATTTAGTTGGCTACATAATTTTCCCATTTTTCAATACAACTTTGAAAATCTTTAGGTAGTTCTGAATCAAATCGCATGAATTTACCACTTTTTGGGTGGGTAAAACCTAAAGTCTTCGCATGCAACGCTTGTCGAGGAAGTAACTTAAAACAATTTTCAACAAATTGCTTATACTTGGTGAAAGTGGTTCCTTTAAGTATTGAATCACCTCCGTATCTTTCATCGTTGAATAAAGTATGACCTATATGCTTCATATGAACCCTAATTTGGTGAGTCCTTCCTGTCTCAAGAGTGCACTTCACTAAGCTAACATAATTTAAACGACTTAGTACTTGATAGTTAGTAATGGCTCTTTTTCCGTTTTCAATTTTATCATCATCTAAAACTATATTCTGCAATCTATTTTTTGGGTTTCTACCTATGTAATTATCAATTTTACCACTATCATCTTTTACATCGCCCCATACCATAGCGATATATTCTCTTTTAGATATCTTTTCCGCAAATTGATTTGATAAATGAACCATTGATTCGTCATTTTTAGCAATTACAAGTAATCCACTTGTATCTTTATCTAATCTGTGTACTAATCCAGGCCTATTTGAAGAATTTTTTGGAAGATTTTCAAAATGATAAATTAGGGCATTAATTAATGTTCCTGAGTAGTTACCATGACCAGGATGAACAACCATTCCAGCAGGTTTATTAACCACAACTAAATCATCATCTTCATAAACTATATCTAAGTTAATATTTTCAGCGATTAATAAATTTTCGTGCGGGGGATATTCAAATAGAACTCTAATATCATCTTGGGGTTTGACCTTATAATTAGATTTAACCACAACTCCATTTACCTTGATGCTACCGTTTTTTGCAGCAGCTTGAATTTTAGTTCTTGTAACATTTTCAACAAAATTCATTAAGTATTTATCTATTCTTAATGGAGTCTGACCTTTATCTACCTGAAATGAAAAATGCTCAAATAATGAATTATTGTTTTCCATTACCTAATTTAAAATCTATAACCGAAGTTCTTTTAAGAAAATCACCTTCTTTCAAATCATTTCCTTCATGAGAAATTGAGATAACCTCATCTCTGGCTATATCATCAACGTATTCAATTTCTCCAAAAACAAATCCTAGTGATTCAATAGTTTTCCTAGCTTGACGAACTGTTATTCTTGTAATTTTAGGAATTTCTACAATCTCAAAATCAGAAGCGTTTAGTGTAAGATATATTTTTCTTCCTTGCTTTACCTTTGAATTTACTTTGGGAAGTTGGTCTAACACCGAATTAATTTTAAACTCAGGATTGTAGTTGCCTGAATCAGAAATAATGAATTCTAAGTCTAGTTCGTTTAGTTGTGATTCAAATTCTTGAATGTTTTTTCCAATTAGATCTGGTACAACAATAAAATCTCCATGACGGGTGTTTAATCTCAGAAATAGCACCAATATCAAAAAAAATAAGAGCGCCGTTATTATTATTCGAAACGAAGTTTTTAAGAATGATTTACTAAATAAATATTTAAGCACAGACATATCAAAAATTGAAATACAAACTTAATTAATTTAAAATAACTTTAATTAGCTACTTTTGAATTGATGAATAATAATAAGTTGAAAAATATTGGAATAATAATGGGAGGTTATTCTCATGAACACGAAATTTCATTAAAAAGCGGAATGGTTGTTTACAAAACCCTCAAAGAAAATTACAACTGTTATAGGATTCTGATCAAAAAAAATAGCTGGAGTTTAATTGACGAAAACAACAATTTAACTGCAATTGATAAAGAGACATTCCAAGTAATAGATTATCCAAATCTAAGATTTTATTGTATTTTTAATGCAATTCACGGAACCCCGGGCGAGGATGGTGAAATGCAAAAATATTTTAATGATAAAAAAATCCCTATAACTGGATGTAATTCATATCAATCAGAATTAACTTTTGATAAGGTAAAATGTTTAAATTTTCTCTCTTCAAAAGGAATCAAAGTTGCGTCGTCTATATCAATATTAAAATCCAATAAGGCTAACTTGACAGAAATCGAAGCAAAAGTTGGTTTTCCTTGTTTTGTAAAGGCTAGTAATTCCGGAAGTAGTTTTGGAGTATACAAGGTTTACAATAAATATGAAATGAAAAATTGTTTAGATTCAGCATTTGAAGTTGATGATAAAGTCTTAGTTGAGTCTTACATAGACGGAAGAGAATTTTCTGTTGGTGTAATAAGTTTTAGAGGAAAAAACAAGGTGTTACCAATCACAGAAATAATAACCTCAAATGATTTTTTTGATTACGAAGCTAAATATGAAGGAAAAGCTCAAGAAATTACACCTGCTAGAATATCAGATAAATTAGAATCAAGGCTAAACTTACTATCAAAAGATATTTACAAATTATTAGAATTGAAAGGATTTTCAAGAAGTGAATTTATTGTCAACAGTGATGGAATATACTATTTAGAAACCAATACAGTTCCTGGTCTAACATCTGAAAGTATTTTACCACAACAAGTAAAATGTGCAAATATTGATTTAAAAGATTTATTTACAAACGCCATAGAGGAAGTAATTAATTAAATTTGAATTATGAAAAGAGCTATTTTTCCCGGGTCATTTGACCCTTTGACACTGGGTCATTGTGAAATTATCAAAAAAGCAACACAAGTTTTTGATCAAGTTATTGTTTCAGTGGGAAACAATTCTGAAAAAAAGTATATGTTTTCTTTAGATCAAAGATTAAATTTCATCTCTTCTGAATTTAAAAATAACTCTCTAGTTTTAGTGGAAAAATACGATGGTTTAACAGCAGAATTTTGTAAAAATAAAAATATTAAACATATAGTTAGAGGACTTAGAAATCCAGGGGACTTTGAATTTGAAAAAAAAATTGCCCTATTTAATAATAGTTTAGAAGACATTGAAACTATTTTTTTCTTAACATCACCTAATAATACATTTATATCTTCATCAATGGTAAGAGAAATAATCCAAAACGGAGGGGACTACAAAAAATTTGTTCCAGATTCTGTTTCAGCTTAACCCAATAGCAGTCTGATATTTGCATAACTTTTAGGTAATACAGACTGCAAATTTTCAACGCCTATCCACTCAACCCTAGTAATTCCTTCCTTTTTTTGTGGTTTGAATTCTCCATTATAATCTGAATACATTTCAAACCAATATGTTGATTTTAAATAATGATTACCACTCTTCTTAAATATATGATAAGTTTTTCCTAAGGGTTTAATAATAGATATGTTTTTAATTCCGGTTTCTTCAATAACTTCCCTTAGTGCTGTTTCAGTAATTTTTTCATTTTTTTTGGCCTTACCCTTAGGTAAGTCCCATTTTTTATTTCTAAATATGAATAGAGTTTCTGAATTCTGATTAATTACTTTTCCTCCGGCAGCAGTGATTTCTGGAAATTTTTTTTTAAAAGCTGATATAACAGATATTTCATTTTCAGCAAAAATTCCAATAGAACTTATATTCTTTTTATTCAAAAGCTTGATAATATCAATGTTATCTAACAACTCCAAATCAATTATTAAGCTATTTTTTAATTCAGTTTTATTGTCTGAAATGATAATAGGTTTCTCTTTGTAAAAAATTTGTAACATTTAAAATAAATACAAATCTAAATTAATACTTTTGTGTGTAGAATTATGGATAAACTAGACCAAAATAATTTCAGGGAACAAACGGCTGAAATTTTATTAAAACTTGAGGCCATAAAACTTAGCCCAAACAACCCTTATACATGGGCATCAGGATGGAAATCCCCTATTTATTGTGATAATAGAATCATACTTTCTGATTCTAATTCAAGAAACACTATTGCTAATAACTTCGTCAAAATCATCAAGGATAAGTACAAAGATACTGAATTGATTGCTGGTGTTGCAACAGGGGCAATTGGAATTGGAATATTAGTTGCACAAAAACTTGATCTACCTTTTATTTATGTAAGACCTGAAGCAAAAAAACATGGAAGAAAAAATCAGATAGAAGGAAAGTTTTTGCAAAACCAGAAAGTTATTGTTGTTGAAGATTTGATAAGTACTGGAATGAGTTCATTAAATGCAGTAAAAGCTCTAAAGAATTCTAAATTAAACGTGTTAGGTATGATTGCAATATTCAGTTACGGTTTTGAAATTTCAAAAACAAATTTTACAAACGCTAAGATCAATTTAGATATACTTTGCAACTATTCTATATTATTAAAAAAAGCAGTAGAAACCGAATACATTTCTGAAGATAATCTTGAAACACTAAAAACATGGAATATAGATCCTGAAAACTGGAATTAAATTATCAATTTAATTTCACTATCAGCATATTTTGAGAATTGTTGATTTAATTCTTTTATTGTTATTTTACCGTTTTTAGTTACTTTAATTATTTCCCCTTGGAGTTTACTTGTGTTATTAGTTAAAAAATTTGATATTTCATTTTTTCCATAAAGTAAGCTATTATAAATATTTAATAGTTCATCTTCATTAGTTTTGAATTTATCGAAGTTTTTTTCTAATGTCTTTTGTAATTCATTGGTTAATCTTTCAACAGAATTTAATTTTCCTGTTTCAATAAAAATTGAAGTTGCGTTAGGCAAATTTTTAAATTCGCTTTGATTAATATTTATTCCTATCCCTATTACTGAGTATTTTATCCTATTTCCTATAATATTGTTTTCAATTAGAATTCCAGAGATTTTTTTATTTCCCGCCATAATGTCATTAGGCCATTTAACTGTCAGGTCACATAAATTGTATTTTTTTAGTGTTTCACTTACGGATATTGAGCTTATTACATTTAGCATAAATTTTTTGTCAATATCAAAATTGCTAAATCTTTTGTAAATGCTAAATGCAAGGTTTAAAGAATGTTTATTTACCCATACTTTTCCGTTTCTACCCTTTCCTTGAGTTTGATGTTTTGATACAACCACTGTTAGGTCATCTAAACTTTCTTTATTTAAAAGTTTTTTTAAATACGAATTTGTTGAATCTATGGCATCAAGTTTGATTATTTTCATCCATATAAAGTAAAAAAAATAATAAATTTGCACAAGTAAAAAAACTCTTAATGACAGGTAGGTATAAATTTAAAAAACTAATCAGATTGATAATCGATGCAATTGAAAATGTAAAAGGAAATGAAATTAGTTTATTAGATTTGAGAAAACTTGATAATAGAGTTAGTGATTATTTTATTATTTGTGATGGAAACTCTAATACTCAAGTTAATGCAATTATCGGCTCTATTATTAAAAATGTAAGTAAAAAGTTACGTGATAAACCATGGGGTGTTGAAGGAACAGAAAATGCTGAATGGGTACTATTAGATTATATAGACGTAGTAGTTCATGTATTTCAAAAAGAAAAGAGAGAATTTTACGACCTTGAGGGATTGTGGGGGGATGCAAAAAAAATAGAATTAAATTAGATTAATGAAAAATCAAAAAAAACAACAAAAACAACCTCAGTTTAATCAATATTGGATTTTTGGTTCAATTGTACTTATTTTTTTATTACTTAACATATTTTCTGGTATTGGATCGCAGAATTCAGCTACAACAACACCATCTAAATTTTTTGAATTTGCCTCAAAAGGTGATGTTGAAAGAATTGAGATAATTAACAAGCGTGAAGTTTATGTGTATTTAACACGTGATGCAAGATTAAAGGATGATCACAGAAATTCTTCAAAAAATTCCTTACTAACAATCGCATCCAAAAATCCAAACTACAGATTTGAATTTGGTGATCTGCAAAACTTTGAAAACAAGCTTTCAAAAGTTAATGATGAAAACAATCAAAATATTGAGGTAAACTACGTGACCGAGCAAAATATTTGGGGAGATATAATTATTTCAATGCTGCCTTTTATTGTAATAATAGCAATATGGATTTTTATAATGAGAAGAATGTCTGCTGGAGGGGGTGGTGCTGGAGGTCAAATATTTAATATTGGTAAATCTAAAGCTAGGTTGTTTGACGCAAACTCTCAGGTAAAAGTAACTTTCAAGGATGTAGCTGGTCTAGAAGGTGCAAAAGAAGAGGTGCAAGAAATTGTTGATTTCCTTAAAAACCCGAAAAAATATACAGCACTTGGAGGAAAAATTCCAAAAGGTGCTTTGTTAATTGGTTCTCCCGGTACTGGAAAAACTCTTCTTGCGAAGGCAGTTGCTGGTGAGGCTAAGGTTCCTTTTTACTCACTTTCAGGTTCGGATTTTGTTGAAATGTTTGTTGGGGTAGGTGCTTCAAGGGTTAGAGATTTATTTAAACAGGCCAAAGAAAAATCTCCTTCAATAATATTTATTGATGAAATTGATGCAATTGGTCGAGCTAGAGGGAAGAGTAACTTTACCGGATCAAATGATGAAAGAGAAAATACATTAAATCAGCTATTAACCGAAATGGATGGTTTTGGCACAAATACCAATGTAATAGTTATAGCTGCAACAAATCGTGCAGATGTTTTAGATAAAGCTTTAATGAGGGCAGGAAGATTTGATAGACAAATCTATGTTGATTTACCTGATGTAAGAGAGAGAAAGAAAATTTTTGAAGTTCATTTAAGACCTTTAAAAAAATCTTCATCAGTTGATGTTGATTTCTTGTCAAAACAAACGCCAGGGTTTTCTGGAGCTGATATTGCAAATGTTTGTAATGAGGCTGCCTTGATTGCAGCAAGAAAAAATAAAAAATCGGTTGGAAAACAAGACTTTTTAGACGCCGTAGATAGAATTGTAGGAGGACTTGAGAAAAAAAATAAAATTATTACAGAGGATGAAAAAAAAGCAGTTGCTTATCATGAAGCAGGTCATGCTACAGTAAGTTGGATGCTAGAACATGCTGCCCCATTGGTTAAGGTCACAATTGTTCCAAGGGGTAGGTCATTAGGAGCTGCATGGTATCTTCCTGAAGAAAGACTAATTGTAAGACCTGAACAAATGTTAGATGAGATGTGTGCTGCATTAGGCGGTAGAGCAGCTGAGAAAGTCATCTTTAATAAAGTTTCTACAGGAGCATTAAGTGATTTAGAAAAAGTTACAAAACAAGCAAGAGCCATGGTTACGGTTTATGGTTTAAATGATAAAGTTGGTAATTTAACCTACTATGACTCATCAAACGGAAATGAATACGGATTTACAAAGCCATACAGCGAACAGACTGCAGAGACAATAGATAAAGAGATTTCGACAATAATCGAAAAGCAGTATCAGAGAGCAATTTCTATTCTAAAAAAGAACAAGAAAAAACTGATTGAATTAGCTGAAGTTTTACTCACAAAAGAGGTTATTTTTAAGGACAATCTTGAGGAAATTTTTGGTAAAAGACCTTTCGATAAAGAAAAACCAAAAGTAACTAAATCTAAATAAATATTATTTACAGTTTTAGTTAGTGAAAATTAATTGCGTTTAATTAACTTTATATAATAAATTCCTTTACAAGATAAATTTTATAAAAATTGAATTTTTTTAGTAAGTTTTTTAACAAATCCTCTTCAAAAGAAGATTCTAAAAGTCCCGAAAGCAAATTTCTTCCCAAAAAAAAAGCAGTCATTGAAGAAAGGTTTATATTGAAATTTATTGAAAATGGAGGTAAATTTCTTTATTGTGAGAGTCTAAATGAAGTTAAGGAAAATTTTGATTTAATTTTGGCTGAAAATGAATGGACGAATCAAGATGTATTAATGATTAACTCTAAACTTAAAATACAATTTAATTTAAATAATAATTTTAGCTCAAGTTTAGATGAAACCAAGTGCTTTGTAACAGATTGTGAAAACCTAATAGCAAATGACGGGTCAATTTTAATTTCTTCAAATCAAATTCATGAGAAAAAACTAAAAGAATTTCCTAACAACCTAATTATATTATCAGATACAATGAAGCTGAAAAATACAATCAGTGAAGGTCTTTCAGAGATAAAATCTAAAAGTAAAAGTATACCAACTAATATAACTACAATTAAAAATTTTATTATGTTAAGAGAGAATAAAGATTTTTTAAATTATGGATCTTCATCAAAAAACCTATATTTGATCCTTTTAGAAAAAGGATTTGAATAGTTTTGAAAGAATCAAATAAAAGAATAATTAGTGGGTTAGTTTTTGGTGGAATATTTATATCATCACTTTATACACATATTTCTTTTGCTATCTTGACATTTATTTTTGGAATTATTTCAACAAATGAATTTAATAAACTTACAAATCAAAAGGGTGTTGGCTATTATATAGCTTTTTCTATAATTTATATATATTTTTCTGTAACTGAGTATTTTTTAAATATCAATAATCAGACAAATTCCTGGTTTAACGACTTAAAAGACACCTTGTTAATTTTTAGCATATTTGTTTCACTATTCTTGTTGAGAGATTTATTTTCAACTAAAAATTTAACAAGTGTTCTGGTTAAAAAATATTTTCGTTTTATATTTTATATATCCTCTTCTTTCATATTCATTTATTTGATAGCTAACTTTAATGGATTTTATGACTCCTCAATAATATTGGGTTGTTTTATTCTAATTTGGGTGAATGATAGCTTTGCATATATAGTTGGTAAAAAATTCGGTAAACAAAAACTATTTTACAGTATTTCACCTCACAAAACTGTTGAAGGGTTTTTGGGTGGTTTATTTTTTTGCTGTATTTCTGCATCTATCGTCTCTAGGTATATTGATAATAGTATAAGTACTTCACAATGGCTAACAATGGCCATTATTGTAAGTGTTTTTGGTACACTAGGCGATTTAATTGAATCTAAATTTAAAAGAGAATCAAATGTAAAGGACAGTGGTAAAATTATGCCTGGTCATGGTGGTATTTTAGATAGGCTAGATAGTATTATATTTGCAAGCCCATACATATATCTATTTTTAAAATTAATCTAACATGTTTCATAAAGAAGGATTCAATATTATTTTAAGCGCATTTATAATCGTATCCCTATTAATAATTTCTGTTGACTATTTCGAAGTAAAATATGCATTATCAATCAAAGTTTTTTTGATTGTTATGTTGATTTTAATCTTACAGTTCTTTAGAAATCCAAAAGTAAATATTAACACTAACAAAAATTACATTTTATCACCAGTTGACGGAAAAGTAGTAATTATTGAAGAAGTTTACGAGCCTGAATTTTTTAAAGACAAAAGGCTACAAGTTAGTATTTTTATGTCTCCAATTAATGTACATGTTACTAGGTATCCAATGAGTGGTAATATTATATTCTCTAAATATCACCAAGGAGCTTATTTGGTAGCATGGCATCCAAAATCAAGCACAAAAAACGAAAGAACCACAATTGTACTTGAGAATAATAATTTTGGATTGGTGTTATACAGACAGATAGCAGGAGCACTTGCCAAAAGGATTGTTAATTATGCTAAAGTTGGAGAAACGGCTGAACAAGGAAAAGACGCAGGTTTTATAAAATTTGGATCTAGAGTCGACTTGTTTTTACCTATTGGCACAAAAGTAAATGTAAAATTAAATCAGAAAGTTAAAGGAGGAATAAATATAATAGCTTCAAAAGATTAATTTTTAAGCTTTTGAAGTCTAGCAGTTAAAACAGAAATTTTTGATATTGCATCATCTTTTTTCTTAATTTCATTTTGTATAACCATTTCAGGCGCATTTTTGGTAAATCTTTTATTCTCCAATTTTGCATTTACAGATTTTAAAAATCCTTTCTGATATTCTAAATCTGCTTTAATTTTAATAATTTCTTCACTAACATTAATGTCTTCTTCAAATGGAATAGAGTAAATATTAGATTTTACCCTGAAGATTAAAGCATTTTGGATTTCTGAGTCACTATATTTAATGTTTGATATATTACAAAGCTTTGAAATTATAGAATCATAATTTTTTGCAAAATTATCATTATTAACAACACTAAGATTTAGACTTTCTTTAAACGAAATTTTATGTTTTTTTCTAATATTTCTGATTGCTGAAATTATATTTTGAATAGTTTCAAAATCATTTATTATTTCATTATTTATATTATTGATAGATTTTGGCCATTTTGAAATAACTAAAGCTTCATCAGAAGCTCTTTTAGCAATTAAATGCCATATTTCTTCAGATATAAATGGCATAAAAGGATGTAATATTTTTAGGTTGTTTTCAAAAATCTTAATAATTTCTTTATGAGTCTTTGAATCAATAGGTTTACCATACTCAGGTTTAATAATTTCTAGTAAAACAGAACAAAAGTCATCCCATATTAACTTGTAAGTACTCATCAAAGCATCACTAATTCTAAATTTACTGAAATGATCATTAATATGATTTAGAACATGATTGAATTTGTGATTATACCAATTTATAGCATTTGAACAATACTCGGGTTGATCATATTCGCAAATTTCCCAACCATTTATCAATCTAAATGAATTCCATATTTTATTTGAAAATGATTTTCCCTGATCACAAAGATTGACATCAAAAAGTAAATCATTTCCTGCAGCTGAGCTGAGCATTAGTCCAACTCGTACACCATCAGCACCATAATCATCTATTAATTTTAATGCATCTGGTGAATTGCCCAATGATTTACTCATTTTCCTTCTTTTCTTATCCCTAACAATTCCTGTGAAATAGACATTCTTAAAGGGTTTATCATCTCTAAATTCATAACCGGCCATTATCATTCTTGAAACCCAAAAAAAGATAATATCAGGACCTGTAACTAAATCATTAGTTGGATAATAATAATTTATTTCATCATTTTCAGGATTATTAATCCCATCAAAAACGCTAATTGGCCATAACCATGAAGAAAACCAAGTGTCTAAAACATCTGTATCTTGATTTAAATCATCCTCTGTAATTTTATTATCACCTGTTTTTTCTCTGACTAGATCTAAAGCTGAGTCAACATTGGCAGCAACAACAAAATCTTTTTCTCCTTTTCCATAATAGTATACCGGAATTTGATGTCCCCAATATAATTGCCGGGAAATATTCCAATCCCTTATATTTTCCATCCAATTTCGAAAAGTATTATCAAATTTTTTAGGGTAAAATTTAATCTCATCAGAATTTAAAACCGATTGAATTGCGGGCTTAACTAATCCCTCCATTTTCAAAAACCACTGGTGACTAAATTTTGGTTCAATCACTGCACCAGTTCTCTCACTAACACCTACATTATGAGTAATATTCTCATCTTTTACAAAAAGTTTAAACGAATCCAGCTCTTGAATAATCTTTTTTCTTGCTAAAAATCTATCCATTCCTGAATAATGAAGACAAATATCATTTAAAGAAGCATCTTCATTTAGAATATCGATAAACTCTAAATTATGTTTTTCCCCTAAAACCTTATCATTATGATCATGCGCCGGGGTTACTTTCAAACAGCCAGTTCCATAGTCAATATCCACATATTCATCAGAAATAATTGGCACATGCCTCTCAACGATAGGTACTATAGCTTTCTTTCCGATTAAATCTTTAAATCTTTCGTCATTTGGATTTACACAAATGGCTGAATCACCTAAAATTGTTTCAGGTCTAGTAGTTGCAATAGTAACATATTTGTTTGAATCAACTATTTTATATTTAACATAGTAAAGTTTATCATTTTTTTCAATAAAGTTTACCTCTTCATCTGAAAGTGTTGTCTTTGCCTGAGGATCCCAATTAACCATTCTATAACCTCTGTAAATCAAACCTTTTTTATATAAATCGATAAATACTTTGATCACCGACTTATTCATGTTTTCATCAAGGGTAAATTTTGTTCTTTCCCAGTCACAGGAACAACCAATTTTTTTTAGTTGATCTAAAATTATATTTCCAAATTCATTTTTCCATTCCCATGCATGATTTAAAAAATCTTCTCTTGAAATATCACTTTTTTCAACACCCTTTAATTTTAATTTCTCAACCACTTTTGCCTCAGTAGCAATAGAAGCATGATCAGTACCAGGAACCCAGCAGGAGTTTTTACCCATCAGCCTTGCTCGTCTAACTAAAATATCTTGTATGGTGTTATTAAGCATATGACCCATATGTAAAACACCCGTAATATTCGGAGGAGGAATTACTATTGTATATGGCTCACGACTGTCGGGTTTTGAAGAAAAATAATTATTTTCCATCCAGTAAGAATACCATTTATTCTCAATTTTTTGATGATCATATTTAGCAAGATTAGCCATAAATAAATTTCTCTATACGAAAATACTGATATTTCTTAATCTGACTAATTATAATTATATTTATATGACTAAAATTTATTAAAAAAATTATGAAAAAATTTTGTGCACTTGTAATAATTTTTACGATCAGCTTTTTAGGTTTTTCACAGAACAAAAAAGCGGTTATTACTTTTGAAAAAACCGTTATTGATTATGGTACCGTTGATAAAGGGGCTAACGGAGTTAGAGATTTTGTATTCACAAATACTGGAGATGCTCCATTAATTATTTCCAATGTAAAGTCTACATGCGGATGTACAATTCCCAAAAAACCTGAAAAACCAATATTACCTGGTGAATCAGATAAAATTCAGGTAAAATATGATACTAAAAGAGTTGGTTTTATTAGAAAGTCAATTAGTGTTACTTCAAATGCTTCAAATCCAAATGTTATTTTAAAAATAACTGGGCAAGTTATTGCTGACAACAATAAAACTGGATTAGAAAACAAAAAGAAAAGTATAGTAGAAGACTACTAAAATACACTTTGACGATGCTTACAATTTCAAATAAAGGGAGATTAATGCCAGAGTCCCCTATAAGAAAGCTGGTTCCTTATGCTGAAAAAGCAAAGAAGAATGGTGTAAAGGTTTTTCATTTAAATATTGGTCAGCCAGATATTGAAACCCCCCACTCTGCAATAGAAGCTGTTAAAAATTCCAATATTAAGGTTTTAGCTTATTCAAAATCTGAAGGAGATTTTGAACTTCGAAATAAAATTTGTGATTATTACTCTAAAATTAATATAAATATTAATGAATCGCAGTTAATCGTTACCAGTGGAGCAAGCGAGGCTTTGTTATTTACAATTGGAAGTGTTATGGATCCTAGTGATGAAATCATAATCCCAGAACCCTTTTATGCAAATTATAACGGATTTTCTGTTGCAAACGGAGTAAATATTATACCTATATCTTCTAGTATTGATAATAATTTTGAATTACCAAAAATTCAAGAGTTTGAAAAACTTATTTCTTCAAACACAAAAGCAATTTTAATTTGTAATCCAAATAATCCAACAGGCTATGTTTATTCATATGATGAAATCAAAACATTGGTTGAAATTGTAAAAAAACATGATCTATTTCTGATTGCAGATGAGGTATATCGTGAATTTACTTATGATAATGTATCTCATACATCTATTATGCAATTTGACGATATTAAACAACATGCAATTGTTATTGATTCAGTTTCAAAAAGGTATAGTATGTGTGGCGCAAGGATTGGATGTATTATTTCAAAAAATAGTGAATTTATTTCTACGGCAATGAAATTTGCTCAGGCTAGACTATCTCCGCCCACTCTAGCTCAAATAGCCAGTACAGCTGCCATGGACACAGGCGATGATTACTTTGATAAGGTAATTAATGAATATAACAATAGAAGAAAAACATTAGTGGAAGGGTTAAATAAAATACCTGGGGTAAAAGTGTCTGAACCAAAGGGAGCCTTTTATTGTGTTGTTGAACTTCCAGTAGATAACTCTGAACTTTTTGCTAAATGGCTGTTACAAGAATATTCTTTAAATAACGAAACGATAATGGTTGCACCAGCAGCAGGTTTCTATTCTACCCCTAATATCGGACAGAATCAGGTTCGAATTGCATATGTACTCAATCAAAATGATTTAGAATCTTGTATTAATATTCTCAAAAATGGTTTAATGGAATATTTAAAACAATGATTACAAAAAAAATTTTTCATTAAAAAACTATAACTCATTTAATATTGATGTAAATGCCAAAGAATTTATTGAAATAAACTCTAAGGAAGAGTTGATAGGGCTTAACGGGTTATTAAAAAATGAAAAAATACTTTTTCTGGGAGGTGGAAGTAATATCTTATTTACAAAAGATTATGATGGAACTGTGATCCACTTAAACTTCAAAGGAATAAATATCGAAAAAGAGAATTCAGACTTCTCTGTGGTAAAAGCTAATGCTGGTGAAAATTGGAGCGATTTTATTCAGTTTTGCTTGAATAATAATTTAGGTGGTGTAGAAAATCTATCACTTATTCCAGGAAATGTTGGTTCTGCACCTGTTCAAAACATAGGAGCTTATGGAGTTGAGCTTAAAGATGTTTTTTTATCATGTGAAGTTTTTAATTTTGATGATTTTTCTTTAAAAGATTTCAGTTTGCCTGATTGTAAATTTGAATATCGAAATTCTATTTTTAAAAAGAATAAAAATCTAATTATAATTTCGGTTAGACTAAAGCTTAAAAATAACAATCATGATATCAACACATCTTATGGTGGTATTAATGATGAATTGAAAAAATTGAATATTAATAATCCTACAATAAAAGACATTTCAAGAGTTGTTTGTAACATAAGGAGAAGAAAACTTCCTGATCCAGAGCAAATTGGCAATGCGGGAAGTTTTTTTAAAAATCCAATAGTAAGTAAAGACAAGCTAAACTGGATTGAGAAACATCATAAAAATGTTCCGTCATACAAGATTAATAAAAAATATTATAAAATTCCAGCAGCTTGGTTAATCGAAACAGCAGGTTTAAAGGGAAAAGAGTTTGGTAAATTTGGGATTCATAAATCGCAACCACTTGTTCTTGTAAATTATGGTGGAGCTAAAGGAGGAGATATTTACAAACTTTCACTTTCAATAAAAGAAATAATAAAAAAAATTTTTAAGATAGAACTTGAAACTGAAGTTAACATTATTTAATAACTTTGAATTGATATGGCACCTACAATAGTTACAATCATAGTACTAGGATTATGTGTTTTGGGAATAAGCATCAAAATTTGGTTAAAAGAAGATGGAGAGTTCTCAGGAACTTGTGCTAGTCAAAACCCATATTTAAATCAGGATGGGGAGAACTGTGGTTTCTGTGGTAAAAGTCCTGAGCAATTTAAGGACTGTCATGAAAAAAGCTAACGAAATCCTAAAAAAACTTGGGCCAGGCTTGTTATTTGCCGGTGCTGCTATCGGGGTATCTCACTTAGTCCAATCGACAAAGGCAGGTGCTGACTTTGGCTTAGGCTTGATTTGGGCTTTAATTATAGCAAACATATTTAAATATCCATTTTTTCAGTACGGACCTAAATATGCACTATCAACAGGAGAGAGTGTACTTCACGGATATAAAAAACTAAGTCGTAATATCCTTATAATCTATTTTGTTCTTACAATTGCCACAATGTTTTCAATTCAGACTGCAGTAACTATTGTGACGGCAGGAATAGCAAAATCAATTAGCGGTGGATTATTTTCAATTGAGGTCTGGACAGTCCTAATCACTATTTTTTGCTCATTACTTTTAGTAATTGGAAAATACAAAACTCTAGATAGAATAATTAAATTCATAATTATAATTCTTGCTCTGAGTACATTAACTGCAACTCTGATTGCAGGGTATGAATTTGAAATAAATATAAATTTTAATCAAACATTTCCAATTGATACAACTGGAATTATATTTTTGATTGCATTTATGGGTTGGATGCCGGCACCATTAGATGTGTCGGTTTGGCATTCAATATGGGCATTGGAAAAAAAGAAAACAATTAAAAACTATTCATTAAAAAACTCAATGTTTGATTTTAATGTTGGTTATGTAGGAACAGCCATTCTTGGTATTTGTTTTATTTTTCTTGGATATTTTGTAATGTATGGAACTAATGAGACATTTAGCGAATCTGCTGGGGCATTTTCTAGTCAATTGATTGAAATGTACACAAAAAGTCTTGGAAATTGGTCATACTATATAATTGGTATTGCAGCATTCTCAACAATGTTAAGTACTACAATTACAACTTTAGATGCATCTCCAAGGGCTATGTCAGAAACTACTGAGCTTATTTTAAATAAAAAAAATAATTACGGTTACTTGATGTGGTTGACAATATTAGCAATAGGAACAATTATAATATTTTTTGTCTTTTCATCTCAGATGGGTATGCTCATAAAAATTGCAACTATTTTATCCTTTCTGACAGCACCATTTTATGCGATAATGAACTACTTATTGATTTCTTCCAAACACACGCCAAAGAAAAATAGACCGTCAAAAAAAATGCATATTTTGAGTATTCTAGGAATTATTTATTTGTTAGGATTTTCGGTATTCTTTTTGATAAAAGGTTTATAGGATTTGTATTTTAGTTTTTATATTTACAATCTGATATAAATTTAAAGTTTTGTCTCAAAAAATAGATAATTTAGAAACTGCTTTCTACACAATGGAAATTCCTGAAACTGAGTATGTTTTGAAGGAAAAATCTGAGTGGTTTAAAGTTGACTTACCTAAAAGAATAATTGAACATAAGAAGAAGCCCGATTGGTTAAGAGTTAAATTGCCGATTGGACCAAAATACGCGAAACTCAGAAAGTTAGTTGACGAAAATAATTTACACACAATTTGTACTTCAGGTAGCTGTCCAAATATGGGGGAATGTTGGGGTGAAGGAACTGCAACATTCATGATACTTGGAAATATCTGTACTAGATCATGTAAATTTTGTGGAGTAAAAACAGGTAAACCTCACCCAGTTGACTGGAAAGAAGCTGAAAAGGTTGCTAATAGTATTAAGATCATGCAAATTAAACATGCTGTTATAACAAGCGTGGATCGCGATGACCTCAAAGATGATATGGGAAGTAAATTTTGGGTTGAAACTATCAATAAAATCAGAGAATATAGCCCTGACATTACCCTTGAGACTTTAATCCCTGATTTTCAGGGAATTCACGAGCACATAGATAGATTGGTAAATGTAAAACCTGAGGTCATTTCTCATAATATCGAAACAACAAGAAGGCTCACAAAAGAGGTTAGAGTACAGGCAAAATATGATAGAAGCATGGAAGTCCTGAAATATATGAAAGAAACGGGACAAAGGAGAACAAAATCTGGTATCATGTTAGGTTTAGGTGAAACTAAAGAAGAAGTAATAGAAACTATTTATGACCTGAAAAATGCAAAGGTAGATATAGTTACTATTGGTCAATATTTACAGCCTAGTAAAAAACATCTGCAAGTGCAAAGATTTGTTACTCCTGATGAGTTTTTAGAATATAAAGAAATAGGTGAAAAATTAGGGTTTAGACACTTTGAAAGCAGTGCCTTAGTTAGATCTTCATATCGTGCTAGGAAACACATTCAGTAAATTAGCCGATTTTTTTCTCAATTTTTTCCATTAAATTTTTTTCAGATGAAACCACCATACTTATGGGTAAATAATATAAATTTTCTATATTAAATTTCCTTAGCTTCGTATAATCTTTTTCTGTTGTTATTATGAAATCTTCTTTAATTTTTGATAAGTCTTTTAGCTTATAATTATAATGGTCAGGGTATTTAAAATGATTGATTAATAAACCCTTTTCTTCAAGGTGTTTAATCAAATTTTCAGAATTTACAATTCCTGTTATGACATCAACCTTTTGGTTTGAAAGTTTAGAAATATTTATTGAATTATTAGCTGAAAAGAGCTCATCTGAGTATTTGATTTTACTGAAAAAAATATGCTGATTATATTTTGGATTAATTCTTTTGATTAAGTATTGCTTGTTATTTTCTGATAAATTTTCTGGACATTTTGTAATAATAATCGAGTCAGCTCTTTTGTATCCACTTTTTGATTCTCTTAAATTACCTCTTGGTAATAAATAATCATTGAAGTATAAATTTGAATAATCTGATAATAAAATTGAATATGTTGGGATTACTTTTCTATGTTGAAAAGCATCATCTAATATAATCATATTAATACCAGTATTTATTAATTCTTTTATAGCATGTTTCCTTTTTTTATCAACTGCAACCTTTATATTTTTAAATTTCAAATAATATTGAAAAGGCTCATCCCCTATTGTACTTGCATCATCTTTTTCAGATGCTATAATAAAACCTTTTGTTTTTCTTTTGTAACCTCTACTTAATACAGCTATTTTATATTTATTGGAAAATTTTTTTATGAGAAATTCGACCATTGGAGTTTTCCCAGTTCCACCCACGGCTAAGTTCCCCACACTAATCACAGGGATTTCAAATGAAAAAGATTTAAGTAAATCAAAATCATAAAACTTATTCCTTAAAAAAGTAATTAAATAAAACTGAAGACTAAGTTTCCAATAAATTATTTTTTTTATCAATTTCATAGTAACTAAAGTAATTATTTATCTTTGAAATAAATAATTAAGTGATGTTAGTTAAAGATGTGATTGATTTTTTAAATAATTATGCTCCATTAGATTATGCTGAGGATTTTGATAATACTGGACTTATAGTTGGAGATAAAAATGATAAAGTTAATGGCATAATTATTTGTCTTGATTCAACAAAGGAAGTTATTCAAGAAGCAATTGACTCAAATAAAAATCTTATAATTAGCTTTCATCCAATTATTTTCAACGGATTAAAAAAACTTTCACCAGGAAATTATGTTATTGACTCGATTTTATTGGCTGTTAAAAATGATATTTCAATCTTTTCAGTTCATACTGCTTTAGACAATTCAATTAAGGGTGTAAATATGAAATTGTGTGGAGTATTAGGAATCAATAATCCTGAAATATTAATACCTAAACCTAAAACAATAAAAAAACTTACAACATATATTCCTAAAAAAGATGCTAAGAATCTTAGAAAAAAATTATTTGGGGTTGGTGCAGGTACAATAGGTAAATACGAAAATTGTAGTTTTTCGTTTGAAGGAGTTGGTACGTTTAAGGGTAATGATAATTCAAACCCCACTGTTGGGGTAAAACAAAAAAATACCGATGCAGAAGAGGTGTGTGTTAATATAACATTTTTAAAACATTTGGAAAAAATCGTACTATTAAGCCTAAAAGAAACTCATCCATATGAAGAAATTGCATATGAGTTAAAAACGCTTGAAAATGTTAATGAAAATATTGGAATGGGAATGGTTGGAGAATTGAAGAAAGCAATTTCAGAAAAAGAACTTTTTGAATTAATTGAAACTAAATTAGGATCAAAATTTTTAAGACATTCTAAGCTCCTTAAAAAACCAATCAAAAAAATAGCAGTTTTAGGTGGTTCTGGAAGTTTTGGAATCGAAAAAGCGATATCAGCTAAGGCTGATGCATATCTAACATCTGATTTAAAGTATCATGATTATTTTAAGGCAGAAAATTTAATTTTATTAGTTGATGTAGGGCATTATGAAAGTGAACAGTATACAAAAAATTTATTGTTTGATATTCTTACAAAAAAATTTCCTAATTTTGCAATCGCTTTAGCGAAAACAAATACAAACCCTGTAAAATACAGATAAAAATGGCCAAGAAGAAAGAACCTACAGTCGAGGATAAATTAAGAGCTTTATACGATTTGCAGCTAATTGATTCAAGAATTGATAAAATTAGAGATATTAGAGGTGAGCTACCTCTAGAAGTTAGAGATTTAGAAGATGAAATTGAAGGATTGAACAAGAGAATTGAAAAGTTAGATGTAAGCCTTAATGAATTAGACTATCAAATTTCTGAAAAGAAGAATTTAATAGAAGAATCTAAAGTTTTGATGAAAAAATATACCGAGCAACAAAAAAATGTTAGAAATAATCGTGAGTTTGATTCATTAACCAAAGAAACTGAATATCAGGAACTTGAAATCCAACTTGCTGAAAAAAATATAAAAGAGTTTAAAGCTCAAATT
Organism: Flavobacteriaceae bacterium; assembly: GCA_002702745.1. The sequence goes on from PABM01000027.1 coordinate 45,606, forward strand.
GAATTAAAAAACGAATCTGTAGAATCTGTAAAATCTACTCTTTCAGAAAAAACCGATCATTTGAAGCATAAAAAAGATGAGCTTGACAAGATTCTCAAAGAAACTGAAAAAGAAGAAAACATGCTACTAAATAAATCTGAGGATTACAAAAAACTTATTGAAGAAAGGCTATTATATTCATACAGCAAAATAAGAAAAAATGTAAAAAATGGACTTGCAATTGTAGCTATCGAAAGAGGTGCGGCTGGAGGATCATTCTTTACAATACCTCCTCAAGTTCAAATGGAAATTGCACTTAGAAAAAAAATCATCACTGATGAACACAGCGGTAGAATTTTAGTTGATGAATTATTAGCTAGTGAACAAAAGGAAAAAATGGAAAAACTTTTTTCCAGTATTTAAATAAGGTGAAAAAACTTATAGTTTCTTTTTTTCTTGCTTGCGTATTTTACAGCTCGTGTGCGCAAGAAAAAAGAAGTAGTCTTCAGCTAGATTTACAACCTATTTATATTAACCAGAAAGATGTGCACAAAGCATACTTCGCAAGTGGTTGTTTTTGGTGTGTTGAAGCCATTTATGAAAGTTTAATCGGTGTGAAAGAAGTAACTAGTGGTTACTCAGGTGGTGACACAAATAATCCGACATATGGTTTAGTAAACACTAAACTAACGGGTCATGCAGAAACAATCGAAGTTGTTTATGATCCAAGTGAGATTTCTTTTTCAAATTTACTTGATGTTTACTTTGGCTCACAAAATATTGATCAAATTAATGGTCAAGGACCAGATATGGGACCACAGTATAGATCAATCATTTTTTATCAAGACAATAATCAAAAAACAATAATTGAAGGAAAGATAGTTAAGATTGAATCTGAAAAAAATCTTAAGGTCGCAGCAGAGGTATATCCATTTAGAAAGTTTTGGGTTGCTGAAAATTATCATCAAAACTTTAAAAAAAACAATCCCAACCATCCATACATAAAAAATGTCTCTAACCCAAGATTTAAAAATTTCAAATTTAGGTTTGAGAATTTGATTAAAGATTAATCAAAATGGATTTTTCAAAAAAAAAGATTTACAATTACATTGATAAACATTCTTCTAACGAAAATACTATTCTTTACGAATTAAGAAGAGAGACTGAATTAAAATGTTTGAATCCGATAATGCTTAGCGGAAAAATTCAGGGTAACTTTTTGGCAATCATTTCAAAGTTAATAAAACCTATAAATGTTCTTGAAATTGGAACTTATACAGGCTATTCAACATTGTGTATTGCTGAAGGTATAAATCCAGACGGTATGATTCATACAATTGACAAGAATGAAGAGCTTTTACAAATACAAAATAAATATTTTGAGAAATCAGGCTTAAGGAATCAAATAAGACAATATACTGGAGATGCTTTAGCTATAGTTCCCAAACTAAAAATTGATTTTGATATGATATTTCTAGATGCTGATAAAGAAAATTATGTTAGGTATTTAGAACTTATCTCACCGATACTGAAGTCGGGCGGGGTTTTATTAACTGATAATGTCCTATGGCATGGAAAAATAATAGAAAGCTATGAAAATCAAGATAGAATAAGCAGATTAATTGATGATTTCAATAAAAAAATTCTTGAAGATAAAAGCTTAAAAACTGTGATGCTTCCCATCAGGGACGGAATAAGTTTAACATTAAAATTATAAATCTCTTTTAATTGAGCCTGATACAGATTCAATTTCAGATTTAACTTTTTCAATTTCGGATTTGATCTGCTTAGTAATATCAGTATTTTTATCAATACTATTCGCAGAATTATTGATCTCTTGTTTTATTTCATTAGTAGCATGTTTAATGCTATTAATTCCTTTACCTAGGTTTCTAGCAAAATCTGGAATCTTATCTGCTCCAAAAAATAAAACAACTATAAAAATTATAATACCAATCTCAGATCCACTAATAAATAAAATCATAATTTAGTTAACATTTATACAAATATAATGAGTAAGTTTATTTAACTAAAGTAACTCATAAATTTTATGAAAAAAATGTTACTAGCTAGTACTTCTATAATCTATGGACAGAAGTACCTTGAATATTTACTTGAAGATATAAAAATGCTTTTTTCTGGTTGTAAGAAAATTATTTTTATTCCATATGCTCGGCCTTCAGGTATTACCCATCTTGAATATACAGAAAAGGTAAAAAAAATATTTGAATCTTTAAATTTAAAAATATTAAACTACACAAAGGATAATATAAAAGAACAACTTGAAATTTGTGATGGTATTTTTACAGGTGGAGGAAACACATTTTTACTTTTAAATAAGCTATATGAATTTAACTTAATCGAGGATTTAAGAGATAAAATAAATTCTGGTATTCCATATTTAGGGACAAGTGCTGGAACTAATATATGTGGTCTTTCCATAGGAACAACGAATGATATGCCTATAATTAATGTGGAAAGTTTTGAAGCACTTGGAATTATTGACCTCAATATCAACCCACACTATATCGATCAAATTGATGGAATTGAACACATGGGAGAATCAAGAGAAACTCGTATAAACGAGTTTCACAATCTTAATAATCAATTAGTTGTTGGATTGAGAGAAGGATCTATACTTAACATTGTAGGTGATGATATTATTTTGAAGGGTGCCAAAAAAGCTGTTATTTTTAAAAAAGGAAATGAACTGTTTGAAATTAAGACAGGTTTTAATCTTAAAAATTTAATATAAAAAATTCATTATTATATCTTTGAATTATGAAAGAAAGTAAGGTCTTATTAATGATATTAGATGGTTGGGGTAAATCAAAAAATCCAAATACCTCTGCTATTGATAATGCCAATACACAATTCATTGATTCTTTATATGAAAAATATCCAAATGCCAATCTAAAAACTGATGGTGTTGAAGTTGGACTACCTAAGGGGCAAATGGGAAATAGCGAGGTGGGTCATTTGAATTTAGGTGCTGGAAGAATTGTGTATCAAGAATTATCAAGAATAAACATTGCATTAAAAGACGGTAGTTTTCAAAGAAACAATGTATTATCAAATGCATTTGAATATGCTGATAAAAATCAAAAAAGAGTTCATTTAATGGGGCTTATTAGCAGTGGTGGTGTCCACTCCCACCAAGATCATTTATATGAGCTTATTAATATTTCTGAAAAATATAATACTGAGGTTTATATTCATGGTTTTACTGACGGAAGAGATGTTGACCCTAAATCGTCTATAACTGATATAAAAAACCTAGAAAAAAATTTGATCGGTAAAAATTGCAAATTAGCCTCAATCATTGGTAGATATTATTCAATGGATAGAGACAACCGATGGGAAAGAACAAAGCTTGCGTATGATTTAGTTTGCCACGGTAAAGGAAAACAGGTTTTAAATTTTATTGAAGAAATCGAAAATTCATATATTAAAAAATGTACTGACGAATTTTTAATGCCAATGATTAAAATTGATGAAAATAATAATCCGTTTGGTATAATTTCTAGTGATGATGTTGTTATTTTTTTCAATTTTAGAACTGATAGAGGCAGACAACTTACAAAAGCGATGACTCAGTCGAATTTTAATGAATTTAAAACTAAAAAAGAGAATTACCATTTTGTTACGATGACTAAATATGATAATTCATTCAAAAATGTTAATGTAATTTTTAAGAATAAGGATTTGATAAATACTATTGGTGAAGTTTTAGAAAAAAATAAAAAAACCCAACTTAGAATTGCTGAAACTGAAAAATACCCCCATGTTACCTTTTTCTTTTCTGGGGGTCGAGAAGAACCCTTTCAAAATGAAAAAAGAATTTTAAAAAATTCACCTAAAGTAGCAACCTATGATCTTAAACCAGAAATGAGTGCTTATGAAATAACCGATGAATTAATTACTGAAATAGAAAATCAAACGAATGATTTTATTTGTGTTAATTATGCAAATGGCGATATGGTTGGACATACTGGGATTTTTGAAGCAGCAATAAAGGCCTGTGAGACAATTGATGAATGTGTTGAGAAAGTTATTGATTCTTGTGTCAAAAATCATTATAATGTATTATTAATTTCAGATCACGGAAATTGTGATATGATGATCAATGAGGATGGGACACCAAATACTGCACACACTAAAAACTTGGTTCCGTTAATTTTAATTAATTCAGAATATAAATCAATCTCTGATGGTATTTTATCAAATATTGCGCCCACAATACTTAAGATTATGGATATTGAGATTCCATCCGAGATGACTGAAAAGCCACTTGTTTAAATTATGAGTATGCAAAAATCACTAGAGGAGATTGAATTAATCAGAGAAAGTGCACTTTTAGTTTCAAAAACTTTAGGTTTGTTAGCAAATGAAATTAAAGAGGGTGTTACAACTTTAATGCTCGATAAAATTGCAGAAGAATTTATAAGGGACAACAACGCTGTTCCTGGTTTTTTGGGATTATATGACTTCCCAAACACTCTTTGTACAAGTCCAAATTCCCAAGTTGTTCATGGTATTCCAAATGATGAACCTTTAAAGAATGGGGATATAATTTCAATAGATTGTGGAGTTTTAAAACATAATTTTTATGGAGATCACGCATATACATTTTCAGTTGGGGAAGTTTCAGATGAAATCGATAGATTATTAAAAATTACAAAAGAATCTCTTTATTTGGGCATAAAAGAATTTAAGTCTGGAAATCGTGTGGGTGACGTTGGTTATGCTATTCAAAATCATTGTGAGAAAAACGGATATGGTGTTGTAAGAGAATTGGTTGGCCACGGAATAGGAACAATAATGCATGAAAAGCCAGAAATGCCAAACTATGGAAGAAAAGGAACAGGAAAAAAATTTCAAGAAGGTATGGTGGTTGCAATAGAGCCAATGGTAAATATGAAATCTCATAAGATAATTCAGCACAATGATGGTTGGACCATAACAACAAAGGATAATCTACCGAGTGTTCACTTTGAACATAATATTGCAATAATTAATGGTCAACCCGAAATACTTTCAACTTTTAAATATATTTATGATTCACTTAATATTTTTTCCTCCGAAGAAGATGAATTTCATAACCACTTTTCTTAGATGAATAGTTTAGTTAAAATCATTCTTAATATAATCCCAAGAAGTATTCTGACAAGATTAAGTTTTCTTTTGAAACCAGCGATTAGAATATATTTAAGCGGTAACAAGTATGTTGATCCTATTGACGGGTCAAGTTTTAGAAAATTTCTTCCCTATGGATACAATAATGTAAGGGAAAATGCACTATCTCCATCTACCTTTTCGTTGGAAAGACACAGGCTATTGTGGTTGTACTTAGAAAATGAAACAGATTTTTTTAAAAAGGAGCTTAAAGTTCTTCATTTTGCACCTGAAGCAGCATTTCTTGAAAAATTTAAAAAACTTGAAAATATTTCATATGACACGATCGATTTAGATTCCCCCCTAGCAAATATAAAAGCTGATATTTGTGATTTACCACTGGATGATGAGTCCTATGACTTCATTTTATGTAATCATGTTTTAGAGCATATAATCGACGACAAAAAAGCTATTCAGGAATTATACCGCGTATTAAAAAAAGACGGTATTGGAATTTTCCAAGTACCGATAAATATCTCTAATAAAAAAACATATGAAGATTTTACAATAACTGATCCTAAAGAAAGAAACAAAGCTTTTGGACAATACGATCATGTAAGAATTTACGGAATGGATTTTTTTGAAAGGCTTGAAAATGTAGGGTTTAAAGTCGAAAAAAATGAATACACATTAAAACTTAGTGAAGAAGAGAAAATTAAATACTGTTTGCCAAAAAAGGAAATAATCCCTGTCTGTAGAAAGTAATTTTTTAATAAAAACTATTTAAATCCAATTCTTCAAGCTCATTATTATCATTCTCAAAAATTACTAGAGATGAAATATTAGAATTATTATTAAAAAAATCTTTTATTTCGTTTAAAGTCATTGTGTGAAGTGCAGTAGCATAGGCGTCTGCATCAATACATGAGGCTGCTTTGACTGTAACACTTAAAATATTAGTTCTACTTGGATAACCTGAGAAAGGGTTAATTATGTGAGCATAACGATTACCTATAGAATCAATTTTAAATTTTCTATAGGTTCCTGAAGATGCTAGTGAAGTGTTATTTATCTCAAGAGTGCTGTAAATACTTCTTTCCCCGTCAAATCTTGGCATATCTATGGCTACGACCCAAGGCTTATTTTTATTAATATTTAACCCTGAAGCAATGATTTCTCCGCCGATTTCAATTAGATAATTTTCTATTTTTTGTTTTATTAAAAAATTCCCAATTTGATCGACAGCATATCCCTTGGCTATGGCGTTAAAATCAAGAAATGAATCAAACGGTCTTTTGACATTATCATCAATAATTTCAAATTTGTCAAATCCTACTTTTTGGAGCAAGTAGGGCATATTATCATCTTTAATTTCAGATTCAATATTAAATTTTTCAGGACCAAAACCCCAATAATTGACTAACAACCCAATCGATGGATCAAATCTACCGTTAGTTTCTTTATATATTTTTTTTGAAGAATTAAAAACATTTTTAAAATGATAGTCAATTTTAGATTCCTGATTTTTATTTATTTTAGAAATTATAGAATTTGGTTTATATGTTGACATTGAGTTGTCTATTTCATTCAAAATACTATCAATTTCTTTTGAGAAATTTTCATTTGTGGAGCTGTAAAATTGAATGTTATATGTTGTTCCGTAAACAAGACCTTTTAAATTTGTAAGACGAGGATTATTACAAGAGTAAATAACAAGAAAAATAAAAAGTAGAGATACAATATTCTTCATAGAAGGAATAAGTTA
>PABM01000028.1 GCA_002702745.1 Flavobacteriaceae bacterium
TATGGAGGCTAGAATGACAATATGTAATATGTCCATTGAAGCAGGAGCAAAAGTAGGATTAGTGTCTGTCGATAATATAACCATTGATTATGTTAAAAAACATTCAAATCTTAAAGCTAATTTAATAAATGATGCCATAAAAAAGTGGGAAATTTTAAGAACTGATAATGAAGCAGTATTTGATAAGGAAATTGATATTGATGTGTCAAAAATTAATCCTCAAGTTACTTGGGGTACATCACCAGAAATGGTAATTGATTTTAATGAAAAGATTCCATCAAGCGAAATTATGAGTGCTGAAAAAAGAAAAAGCTTAGATCTAGCTAAGGATTACATGGGACTGTCAGATAATCAGGAACTAAGTGATTTAGATTTCGATAAAGTATTTATTGGATCATGTACTAACTCTAGAATTGAAGATCTTAGAGAAGCAGCAGAAGTTTTAGAAGGGCAAAAGGTTTCTGAAAATATCCAAGAAGCAATTGTTGTTCCAGGGTCTGGAATGGTTAAAGAGCAAGCTGAAAAAGAGGGAATTCATAAAATATTCATTGATGCCGGATTTCAGTGGAGGGCTCCTGGTTGCTCTATGTGTTTAGGCATGAATCCAGATCAGCTAAATCCATATGAAAGATGTGCCTCAACTTCAAATAGAAATTTTGAGGGTCGGCAAGGTAATTTAGGAAGAACACATTTAATGAGTCCAAAAATGGCTGCTCTTACAGCAATAAACGGAAGGATTGTAAAAGAGATTTAATATGAAAGACTATATTGAAGGCATAGTAGCTCCAATTGATAGAGATAATATAGATACTGACCAAATTATCCCAACAGAATATTTAAAATCTATAAAAAAATTTGGATATGAGGATTATCTTTTTGATGGCTGGAGATATAAAGATCAGGGTCGTCTTGGAATGAAAAGTGCTGAAAGAGAAATAAACCATGAATTTATTCTTAACAATTCACCTTACAGTGAATCAAAAGTTTTGCTTACAAGAGATAATTTTGGATGCGGCTCAAGCAGAGAGCATGCAGTTTGGGCTCTCAGAGATTTTGGCATTGAAGTTGTTATAGCTAGCTCATTTGGGGATATTTTCTTTAATAATTGTTTTAAAAATGGTGTTTTACCATTAACGCTCAAAAAAACTAAGATCGAAGAACTTTTTTCACTATCTATGGATAGTCCCATAACTATTTCAGTAAATATAAAAGATAAAGTTATACTTTTTAAAGATAGGCTCTCTATTAATTTTGATCTTGATGATAATTTAGCTGAAAGAATCATTTATGGCTTTGATGAGATTGATATTACTCTAAAAGATGCAGAGCTAATTAAGAAATTTGAAGAACAAAGAAAAGAAAATAATCCATGGATTTTTGAATGAATAAAAAAATCCTAATTTTGCCAGGTGATGGCATTGGTCCCGAAGTAACAAGCTCTGCAATGGAGATATTAAGATTTATTAAAGATTTATACTCACTTGATCTTGATATTGAAATTCATGATGTTGGCGGAGCAGCTTATGATAAGACCGGTTATCCTCTTCCTGATGAGACTTTGGAGGCAGCTAAAAGATCTGATGCTATCCTCTTTGGAGCTGTTGGTGGTCCAGAATGGGAGGATTTAGATTGGGATAAAAGACCAGAACAAGCATTGTTAGGATTAAGAAAAGAGCTTGGATTATTTGCTAACCTTAGACCCGCTTTTCTTTTTAATGAGCTTGCTTCATCTTCACCAATAAAAGAAGAAATTATAAGTAATTTAGATATCTTAATAGTGAGAGAGTTAACAGGCGGTATTTATTTTGGAGAGCCAAGAGGAATTGATACTTCTTCAAATCCCCCACATGCTTTTAATACCATGATTTATGATGAAAAAGAGATTGAAAGAATTGGTCGAGTGGCATTTGAATCAGCTCAAAAAAGAAATAAGAAACTTTGCTCAGTGGAAAAAGCAAATGTTCTTGAAGTTTCAAAGTTTTGGAGAGAAATTATTACAAATCTATCAAATGAGTACCCTGACGTCGAACTGACACATCAGCTAGCTGATAATACTGCAATGCAATTAGTACTTGAGCCCAATCAGTTCGATGTAATTGTTTCTAGTAATTTATTTGGTGATATCTTATCTGATATTGCCGCAACGTTAACCGGCTCTATTGGGATGCTACCTTCCGCATCTCTGAATAGCTCATCTCAGGGAATGTATGAACCATGTCATGGTAGCGCACCTGATATAGCTGGTAAGGATTTAGCAAACCCTTTAGCAATGGTCCTCTCCCTAGCCATGGCTTTTAGGTACTCTCTTGAAAATCATAAAGTGGCAAATATAATCGAAGACTCTGTAAAAGAATTTATCTCAAGAGGTTTTAGAACAAAAGATTTGATAGAAGATACATCTTTTTTGAAGACTGGCGAGGTTGCATCTAAACTTATTCCAATAATCAAGGAAAAATCTGATGTCTAAGTTAGCTATAGTTGGAGCATCTGGATTAGTTGGAAGGAATTTATTAGAACAACTTCAAAAAAGAGAATTTAAAATAGATGAGATTTTCTTATTAGGCAAAAAATCTGCTGGCTCTTCAATAAGTTTTTTAGACAAAGATTGTATTATTGAAGATATTGATAATTTTGATTTTAATAAACCTGACTATGCAATATTATCTGCTGGTTCTGATGTAGCCAGAGATTATGCGAATAAGTTTATAGAAGCCGACTGTAAGGTATTAGATATGTCTTCCTACTTTAGATATGAAGATGATGTACCTCTTATAATTCCAGAAATTAATGGGAATATAATTAGTAAGAAAACTAATCTTATTGCTAATCCTAACTGCTCAACAGCGCAGCTCTTGATGGTCCTCGATCATATCCACAAAGAATTTAGTATCGAGAATGTAATGATAACTACTTTTCAAGCAGTGTCAGGTGCAGGTGAGCAGGGTATAAAAGAGCTTGAAGAACAGTCTCAGTCTATATCTGCTGCAGCTAATGTATTTTCTAAAAACATAGCAGGTAATGTAATACCTCAATGTGATAGATTTTTAGAAAATGGTTTTACAAAAGAAGAAATGAAGCTCGACTGGGAAACAAAAAAGATATTAGATGAAAAAATACATGTAACTTCGACCTGTGTAAGAGTCCCGGTAACAAATGGACACTCTGAGTCAGTATTTATAAAAGTAAGGAATGAAGCTTCAAGAACATGCATAATAAAATTGCTTGAAGACAAAGAGGGCATAAAGGTAATTGATGATCCATCAAAAGAGTCTTTTCCAACGGCTCTTGAAAATGCTAATAAAACAAACGATGTTTATGTTGGAAGAATTCGTACAAGTAAAATTAATAATGAAGATTGGATATCATGCTGGATTGTAGCCGATAATGTATTTGGAAAAGGTGCTGCTTTAAATGCGATCCAAATCTTAGAATTAATGAAAAAAACTGATGAAAATTAGAGAGATAAGCCTTTTTCTTTTTTTTATTTCTTTCTCATCATTTTTATCATCTGAAATAAGCTTTATATCATCAAAAACCCTCCAAGATGAAAAAGCTATTCAGATAGTTATATCATTTAATTCTCTAGAGGAGATTAATAAAAACGATATCAGCATTTATGAGTATCAAACATCATCTTCGATAAAAGATTTGCTTTTTAATTTTAGTCTTAACAAAGAAAATATTTCTCAATACAATTTAAGTTTCGAGAAATTAAAAGATAATGATAGTCCTTATGTTCTATTCACAATTGAGATAAAAGAAAACAGAAGGGACTTTTTTATTTTTCTTTCAGGTGATTCATACACCTCTGAACTTCAAGATGAAACTGTCGAGGATTCTAGAATTCAAATTATTGAGGAAGAAGAAACTTCAAACGAGCTTATTATTCTAGCTGATGAAATTACCACAGTATGGTCTATGGCTTCATCTCTAAATTTTGACGATTTAAGTATTTATCAAGTAATGTGGAGTATTTTTGAAAATAATAGAGCTGCGTTTATTGACGACAATATTAACTTAATAAGAAATGATATGGATATACTTGTTCCTGAATTACAGTCAATTAGTGAAATTGATAAGTCTTTTGCAAAGTTTAGTGTAAGGGAGATGATAGATACTAATACTTTTGAGACTGAACAAATGCTTACATTAATAGCTCCTGAGCCAGTAGAAGTTTTTGAAAAGGAAATTGAATTAATCCCGGAGGACAAAATCCAAGATTTTGATATCCAAAATCAAGAACAAGCTACTTTAGATCCTCAAGCTATAATTGAATCTCAAACAAGAATAATTGAAATTGAAAGAAATGAGGAAATAGACCTTTCAAATGAAGAAATTAATACTGGAGCAAGCATTCTGCAACTATTAATAGTTAGTTTACTTAGCCTAATAGCAGGATTTCTAATAGCAATTTATTTAATTAGAAGGAATTCAGTTACTGCTCAAAATGAATTAAAAATAGATGATGCTGTATCATCAATGCCTAAGGGACTTAGCATTAAAAATGATCCTTTCATCCAGCAGTTTGATTTAGCTATATCTTTGTATGAAATGAAGGATTATGAAAAATCTAAAACTTTGTTAGATGAAATAATAGACAAAGCAAAAAACCAAAAACTTATTCAACAGGCGGTTGATCTTAGATCAAAGATATAGGGTTTTAAAATTGAAACTGGCCTTCAAAATTCAATATAAAGGGACTAATTATTCTGGTTTTCAGTCTCAAAAAAATGCTAATTCTATTCAAGATGAGCTCATAAGAGCTTTCAAGCAAATTTCTATTGATAATTTGCAAATGAATTACTCAGGGAGAACTGATAAAGGCGTTCATGCTCTTGGCCAGGTTTTCGATGTAGTTGTTAGTCAGGATAGATCAGATATGCAATGGATTAACGGCCTAAATTCAAATCTTCCAAATGATATATCTGTAGTTGAGGTAGACAGAGTAGAAGACACATTTCATTCTAGATTTGACGCAATTGATAGAACATACTCCTATCTAATTTTTAATAGTCCATCAAGGAATGTTTTGCTTGAAGACTTTTATTATTGGGAGCAGTCAGATCTTGATGTAGATAAAATGAATGAGGAGTCTCAATGCCTATTTGGAAAACATAATTTCACATCATTTAGAAGCTTAAGTTGTGGATCAAATAACCCTGAAAGAAATATAAAAAAAATTGAAATTAATAAATTAGGAAATATCATTGAAATTAAAATAACTGCAAACGCATTTTTACAAAATATGGTTAGAATAATTGTAGGGACTTTATTAGAAATTGGTAAAGATCAAATTAAAATCTCATTGAAACAGATACTTGAGAGCAGAGATAGGAATAATGCTGGAATTACTATAAATCCAAGAGGATTAATTTTTCTTGGCCCAAACTATGAAAATATTACAAAACTAAATCCAGAAAAGAGCCCTTTAATTAGAATATGAAAATAAAAATTTGTGGAATTACAGAAAGAGAAACACTAAATTTTCTAATAGAAAATGAAGTTGACTATGCCGGCTTTATTTTTCATGAAAATAGCCCTAGAAATGTTACCCGTGAGTTTATTGATGATATAAAAGATATAGATTTTAAAAAAACTAGACCCGTCTGTGTATTTGTTAATGCTGAGAAGTCTTTCGTTAGCTCCTCAATCAAGTGCTTTGGAAATCCGATTATCCAATTTCATGGTGATGAATCAGAAGATTTTTGCAAATCATTTGGCCGTGAATTTTGGAAGGCATTAAGAATAAAAAACTCAAAATCTCTTGGAGACATGGAACATTTCATTAACGCAGAAGCCATTTTATTTGATACTTTTAAAGAAGGTATGTTTGGAGGAACTGGTAGTAGTTTTGATTGGAGGATACTAAACTCTGATTTATTGCATGAGAAAAAGATAATTCTTTCAGGAGGATTAGCTATTGAAAATCTTGAAAATGCCTTAAAAATAAATCCATGGTGTTTAGACTTTAATTCTGGGGTAGAATCTGCTCCTGGCTTAAAAGATCACTTAAAAATTANGGAAATACTAAGCTNNANANATAAATGAAAGATAACTTACCANACAAAGATGGATTCTTCGGCGAATACGGAGGGAAATTTGTTCCAGANACTCTTATGTATGCTCTCAATGAGTTAGANCAGACTTATAAAACTTTAAAAGATANTAATGATTTTAATGNAGAGTTTCACANAGATCTTGCAGAGTTTGTGGGTAGGCCATCNCCTTTATACTTTGCAAAAAGGCTTACTGAGCATTACAGCACTGCNTCTATTTGGTTAAAAAGGGAAGATTTAAATCACACNGGTGCACACAAAATAAATAATACAGTTGGACAAATCCTCTTAGCAAAATATATGGGTAAAAAAAGAATAATAGCTGAAACTGGTGCTGGTCAACACGGTGTTGCAACCGCAACAGTTGCAGCAAGACTAGGATTGGATTGTCATATATACATGGGTTCTGAGGACGTTAGGAGACAATCACTTAATGTTTATAGAATGAAGCTTTTAGGTGCTGAAGTCCATGAAGTAAATTCAGGTTCAGCAACTCTTAAAGATGCACTTAACGAGGCCTTAAGAGACTGGGTGACTAACATTGAAGATACATACTACATCATAGGAAGTGTTACAGGTCCACATCCTTACCCAATGATTGTGAGAGATTTTAATGCGGTCGTTGGATACGAGTTAATTGATCAATCGCAAAAATTATTTGGAAGAATGCCTGACTCAATAATTGCCTGTGTTGGAGGTGGATCAAATGCTATGGGTATTTTTTATCCTTTTATTAAGATGAATGATGTAGAGCTCATTGGTGTTGAAGCAGCGGGTAAAGGAATAGAAACAGGTGAGCATGCTGCTCCATTAAATGATGGAACACCTGGGGTGCTTCATGGTGCAAAAAGTTATTTGATGCAAGATGAAAATGGGCAAATTAAGGGAACGGCTTCAATCTCAGCAGGTTTAGATTATCCAGGAGTAGGGCCTGAACATTCATGGCTAAAAGATATTAAAAGAGCTAAATATGTTGCAGTTTCTGACGATGAAGTTATGAAAGCTTTTCATATGGTTAATAGAATGGAAGGAATATTGCCAGCTCTCGAAACAGCCCATGCATTTGCTTATCTTGATGAGCTAATGCCAAAAATGAATAAAGATCAGCATATTGTTATTAATGTCTCAGGAAGAGGTGATAAGGATTTAAATAGCGTTGTCGAAATAGAGGATATCAAGCTTTGAAAAGAATTGAGAGAAGGCTAAAAGAGCTTTCCAAAGATAATCGTAAAGCTTTTGTTGTTTACATAGTCGCAGGAGATCCTGATCTAGAAACTTCTCTTGATTTAATGCATCTGAGTGTTAAATCTGGTGCAGACATATTAGAAATTGGTGTTCCTTTTACTGATCCAATAGCTGAAGGTCCGACAATACAACAAGCTCACGATAGGAGCCTAGAGAACGGTACTAGTATCCAAAAAATTTTAGATCTTGTTGGCAGATTTAGAGAAAAAGATACTGATACACCAATTATTTTAATGGGCTACATTAATAATTTTTTAATGTACAAAGATCTGATTAACAGATCGGATGAATTAGGTGTGGACGGAATTTTGGTGGTTGATATCCCTGGCGAACTTTCACTTAAAGATTATGGAATAAATAATAAAGATTTAGATATCATTTCACTTGTTTCACCAACTACTTCAAAAGAAAGAATTCAACGAATCGCTGCAAATAGTTCGGGTTTTATTTACTACGTAACTTTAAGAGGTGTCACAGGATCGTCTAATCTTGATGGAAATGAAATTGAACAAAATATTCAATACATAAAATCTATTTCAACGACTCCAGTAATGGCAGGTTTCGGCATTAAAACAAAAGATGACGCTAAGCTTCTTTCATCTTTTTCTGATGGCATTGTCATTGGATCTTCAATAGTTGAGCTTATTCATAAAAATTCAGAAAATAAAGACTTTCATGAAGTAAGTGATTATATTAGTAATATGAAAAATGCAATTAGATAATGAATTGGCTTACAAGATTAATTCCGTCAATAGGAAAAAGCTCCTCAAAATCAAAAAAAAGTAAGATTCCTGATGGTGTTTGGACGTCCTGTCCATCATGCGAATCAGCCCTTTATCAGCCCGAGTTACAAAAAACCTTATATGTATGTCCAAAATGTGACCACCACATAAGGATCGGTGCCAGAACTAGATTTAATATTTTTTTTGATAACGGTAACTTTACAGAAATTGCGTCAAATGTTGAGACAAATGATCCTCTTGGTTTTAAGGATGTAAAAGCATATCCTGCGAGAATTAAAGAAGCTAAGAAGAATACTGGAGAAAGTGAAGCTTTGTTGGTTGGATTTGGCAAGCTTAACGGACGGTTAGTTACTGCTGCAGCATTTGAATTTAAGTTCATGGGTGGCTCGATGGGAAGTGTAGTTGGAGAGAAATTTGTCCAAGGTGTTCAGCATGCAATAGATAGTAATACTCCATTTATTTGTTTCTCAACAAGTGGTGGTGCAAGAATGCAGGAATCAATGGTTTCTCTTATGCAAATGGCAAAAACATCTGCCGTAATACAGAAATTTAAATCAAATAGACTACCTTACATTTCTGTTATGGTTGATCCAATATTTGGAGGAGTATCAGCAAGCTTAGCTATGTTAGGTGATATAAACATAGCAGAGCCAAAGGCTTTTGTTGGTTTTGCAGGCCGAAGAGTAATTGAACAAACTGTAAGAGTTGAGCTACCTGAAGACTTTCAAAAGTCAGAATTCTTACTTGAACACGGAGCCATAGATATGATTGTTCATAGATCAGAAATAAGAAGTAAAATAATCGGGATTTTAGATAAAATATCAAAATGAATTTAGAAAAACTCGTAGGCTTAATCTTTATAA
>PABM01000029.1 GCA_002702745.1 Flavobacteriaceae bacterium
AAGCTTGTTATTGGAAATGGGGTGGTAATTGATCCGCGTGTTTTAATAAAAGAATTAAATATGCTAAAGAAAGAAGGCCTTTCAACTAATTTAATGATTAGTGACAGGGCTCATCTTATTATGCCATACCACGTCGACATAGATTATCACTTAACCAATTATCAAAATGAACTGGCAGCAGGAAGTACTCGTTCTGGTATTGCACCCGTTTACGCAGATAAGCTGTATAGGCACGGCCTAAGAGTGGCTGACCTTTTGAATAAAGACCTGTTTGAAACTCGCCTGAAAAAATCATTTGATTTTAATAAGGCTCTTGTTGAAAAGGTCTTTAATGAAGCGTTTGAGCACAACTATGAAGACATATTAAAAGAGTTTCTCAATTACGGCTCTATGATTAAACAGTATGTTGCTAACGTTACAGAGGTTTTGTCTAGCGCTGTTGAAAAAAACGAGCAAATTATGTTTGAAGGAGCGCAGGGGGCATGTCTTGATGTTGACCACGGACTATATCCATACACAACAAGCAGCAACACCATAGCCGGTCAAGTTGAAGCTGGTGGTGGCATAGGTCTTAACACTTCAAAAAAAATAGTTGGTATAGCTAAAGCATATTTAACATATGTTGGGCGTGGACCATTCCCAACAGAAATTAAAGGACAATTAGAAGAAAAAATTCGCGATATTGGTCAAGAATATGGAACTACAACTGGTCGTGCAAGAAGAGTTGGGTGGATTGATCTTGTGCAGCTTAAGTTTGCTAATCAACTTAATGATTTTTCTGAAATTATATTAACCAAGGTTGATGTTTTATCTGGCCTAGAAAATATAAAGCTTTGTGTTGGATATAAAGTTGATGGCAATAACTTTTCCGGGGTTCCTTCGGATATTTATAATTTTAGTAATATTGAACCTATTTACGAAACTCTCCCCGGTTGGAGCTCTTTACCTAGCCGCATTGAAAGTATTGAAGAATGTCCATCTGAATTAAAAAATTTCATATCTCGGGTTGAGGAGGTTGCTGAAGTAAGCGTCTCTTTGATTTCATATGGCCCTGATAGAAACCAAACCTTCAAAATATAAAAATGAAGGGTCTTGCTAGTTGGGATACAGTTGATTTTTCATCTAGCTCAGACGCTGATATAAAACAAAGGCTGCAAAACTTAAACATCCCGCTAAGCGTTGATGAAGCAAAAAAAATTCAGTTTTCTTTTCTTGAGAGACCAGCCACTTTAACAGAGCTTGTTCTTTTTTCAATTCAGGGTTCGGAGCACAGCTCATATAAGAGTAGCAAAAATCACATTAAACACTTTATAACACATGGCAAGCATGTGATTTTAGGCGCTAAAGACGATGCTGGTGTTGTGTCTTTGTCTACTGATAATGATGGAGAAAAATATGGACTTGTTGTAAGTCATGAGTCGCACAACCATCCTAGCCAAATTGTTCCATATGAAGGTGCAGCAACAGGCGTAGGCGGAAACGTTAGAGATGTTTGTTGTATGGGAGCAGAGGTAGTGTCTATTGGCGACAGCTTGCGCTTTGGAGATATTAATAGAAACAAAACTAAGTGGATTAGCGATGGGGTTGTTTCTGGAATAGCTGGCTACGGAAACCCTTTGGGCATACCAAATATATGTGGCGACGTTTATTTTGACAAAGAGTATAACGAGAATTGTTTGGTCACAGTTTTGACAGCTGGGGTTGTTAAAGAAAAAAATGTAATACGATCCAGGGCGCCTAAAAACTCTGAAGGTTATGATTTAATATTGGTAGGAAAGCCTACAGACAACAGTGGGTTTGGTGGAGCCAGCTTTGCCTCTCTTGAGCTGGAAGAAGAAAAAGAACAACAGAATAAGGGCGCTGTTCAAGAACCAAATGCTTTTCTTGAAAGGCACATTCTTAAATCAACTTACGCGCTTTTTGATTTTTTAGAAGAAAAAGATTTAATTAATAAGGTTGGTTTTAAAGACTTGGGTGCCGGCGGTGTTGCGTGTGCAAGCATAGAGCTAGCAGATGCTGCCGGAATGGGTGCTGAGGTTTGGGTTGATAAAATTCATACTAGCATGCCAGAGATTGATGGTCATATTATACTTTGCTCAGAAACCCAAGAAAGATTTATGTGGGCCTGTCCAAAAGATTTAACTCAAACCATTTTAGATCACTATAATAAGGTGTTTGATTTTCCAAGCGTTTCAATGGGGGCACAGGCAAGTGTCGTAGGAAAAATTGTTGGTGAAAGGCATTATACTGTTTTTTATAAAGGTAAAAAACTAGTCGATGGACCAATTGAAAAAATTAATGAAGGGTTTGTTTATGATCGACCTATGTTAGAAAAGGAATCTAAACAATTAAGCGAGGCTCTGCCTGAAAATATGGACTACAACGATTTAATGTTGAAAATTTTATCTCATGAAAACGTGGCTTCGCGTGCTGCTATTTATGAGTCTTATGATAAAAATGTTCAAGGAAGGGTTGTTAATGAAAGAGGTAAAACGAATGCCGGTGTAGTCGCCCCTTTTGATTCTAAAAAATTTCCCAAGGAAATTAAAAATGATTGTTTCTCTGCTGCTCTTGCTCACAATCCCTCGATTGGAAAAGTTGACCCTTATATTGTAGCCCAACATGCAGTTCTAGAGGCATGTGCAAAAACTGTTTCGGTTGGGTCCGCCCCGCTTGCTCTCACCGATTGTTTGTGTTTTGGAAATCCTGAAAAACCCGAACAAATGTGGCAATTTTCACAAAGCTGTATTGCTATTAGGGAGGCATGCGACCTTCTACGCTTTAATGGGACAGACAACTTACCAATTGTGGCGGGAAATGTAAGCTTTTATAATCAAAGCGGAGATCGGTCTATACCAGCAAGCCCCATGATAGGGTGTTTTGGAAAAGTTTCTAAAGAAAAAATTTTAACAAACGGTTTTGTTACTAGCGGTTCAAATCTTTACCTGTTAGGAGAAAATCTATTATTCGTTGGTGGAAGCGTTGCTGTAAATGTTTTGAACATAAAAAACACACAGGTTGAAAAGTTTGATGTACAGAAATATAGCAACATGTTGAACTGTGTTTTAGAAGCGAACGCAGCGTCTTTATTAAGTTCCTGTAGTTATGTTGGTCTTGGCGGTCTTGCAGCAGCTCTATTTAAAATGAGCTTTATAAATGATATCGGTTGTGATATTGAAGATCAAAAAGATAAAAACCTGCTTTTCAGCGAAAACCTTTCGTTCATTGTTGAGGTTCCTGAAAAAAATTCTTCTTCTTTTGAAGCCCTGCTTAATGAAAAAAGGTGTAGATATAAACAAATTGGCAAAACCAACGATTCCAATAAGATTGTTGTAAAAAATTTCATAGACTTGGATATAGCTCAAGCAAAAAAAACATGGGATAGCGCTCTTAGAAAGAAGCTTCAATAATGAATAAAAAAATTACTTACAAAGATGCGGGTGTTGATATTAAAAAAGCTGACGAAGCAATTGAAATGTCAAAAAAGGAAATTAGTAGCACGTTTAACAAAAATGTTTTGTCTTCGATTGGTGGCTTTGGCTCTATGTATTCTCTGAAAGACATCTTAAACAGTTTTGAGGATCCGGTTTTGGTTCAAAGCATTGATGGCGTTGGAACAAAAATGTCTGTTGCTATGGCAGCAAAGAACTTTCAATTCATTGGCCATGACCTGGTAAATGCGTGCTGTAATGATGTGGCGGCAACTGGGGCTGAACCATTAACTTTTTTAGATTACGTGGCAGGTAGCAGTCTTAATAAAAACATTGTTTCAGATGTAATTAAAAGCGTTGCACATGAATGCAAAGAACACGGTGTTTGTTTGGTTGGCGGCGAAACTGCTGAAATGCCCGGAACATACCACAAGGATGAATATGATTTAGTTGGGGTAGCCACCGGAGTTGTTGAAAGAAAAAATATTGTTGATGGGTCTAGTGTAAAAGCGGGAGATGTTGCAGTTGGAGTTTTTTCCAATGGCCTTCATACTAACGGTTATTCTTTGGCTAGAAAGCTTATTTTTGAAACCTTAGGGCTTTCAACATCTGACATCTTACCGGGACACAACATATCGATTGGTGACTGTTTGTTGGCTCCGCACATGAATTATAGTTCTTTAATTAAGCAAACTCTGAAAGAGGGTATTAATATTAAAAGTATTTCTCATATAACCGGCGGCGGTTTGGTTGATAATATTCCTCGAGTTGTTCCTAAAAATGTTTCTTTGGAGGTAGATATTAGTTCTTGGAAAAAAATACCAATATTTGACTTCTTGCAAAGAAACTTAAGCATTGATAAAAGAGACCTATATCAAACTTTTAACATGGGAATTGGCCTTGTTTTCATAGTTGAAGAATCAGAAAAAGATAGGTTAATTTCTTTTGTGGGTAAAAACAGTTGTAGTAAAATTGGTGTTATTGTTGATGACGGCCTTAATGCGGTACATCTAAATGGCTAAGAAAAAAATTGCTTATCTTCAATTTCCCGGTTCTAATACGGAAAATGAAACAAAAAATATTTTACGCAAACACGGCATGTCGCCATGTGGGCACTTTTGGAATGATTCCACCGAAACATTAAAAAGCTATGATGGCTTTATAATTCTTGGCGGATTTTCTTTTGAAGACAGGTCTAGGTCTGGAATTATCGCGTCTCTTGAGCCGGTTATTAATGAGCTTAAAAACCAAGCCTTGCTTGGCAAGCCTGTTTTAGGAATATGTAATGGTGCTCAAATATTGGTTGAGTCTGGCTTAGTTCCTGGGAATGAAAAGTTTGAAACTCTCATTTCTTTAACCGACAACAAGAGGGTGGTGGGCAGCCGTATTGTTGGGACGGGATATTTTAACAAGTGGTGCTATATAAAGCCAAGCGAAAATACAAAATCAGCTTTTATTAAAAAAAATGGGAAGCCAATGCGAGTTCCTGTTGCACATGCCGAAGGCCGTTTTTTATTTAACAAAGACCTTGAAAGCGAGATATTGCAAAATAGTTTAATAGCTTATAAATATTGTGACGCAGAAGGAAATCTTTCCAATGATTTTCCAATCAACCCCAACGGATCTCTTCATAGTGCTGCTGCGCTAAGCAATGTTGCAGGAAATGTAATGGCAATAATGCCGCACCCAGAGCGCACCCTACAAAATGAAGCTGACGATATTTTTGAAAGCATGAAAAACTATATTGATTCCAATTCGAAGTTCAGCTACAAGGCTTTAAACTTTGAGTCAAAAAAAATAAGATTAAAAAAATTTAACAAACCTCCGAAAACAAAAGAACTTCTAGTTTCTACAATTATCGCCGACAATGAGGCTGCTTCGGTTGAAAAGTGTATTAACAGTTTGGGCGTAAAAGCCAAAGTAAAAAAATACATTCATTTTGAAATCGATTCTATTGACAGCCTTGATATTAATTCAATTATCTCCACGGACGTATTGTTTAATCCAAGCAAAGAATATATTGCCAAGCTAAGGCATGGCTCTGGGGTTCGCAGGTTTTTGGTGCGAAGCAAAGACGACATTGTTGGACAAAGCCTTTCACAAATCCTGCAAGGCCGCTTTGATCTCTCTGGCTTAAAATCAATAAAAAGGGGTGTTGTTTGGGAGGTTAAAATTAATTCGGGTTCGACAAAAAAAGACGTGGATTTAATATTAAATAGTCATATTTTTTCTAATCCAATTTCACAGGAATGTCATGAATATTGACAAAAAATATTATCAGGAAATCAACAGCAACCTGACCAATACTATTCAGGATACCAATATTGACGCCCCTAATAAAAAGGTTGGTAAGGTTAGGGATGCTTATTTTTTAGACGATAGGGTTGTAATGATTTCTACAGACAGGCAAAGTGCTTTTGATCGCGTTTTAGCTGCCATTCCATACAAGGGCGCTGTTTTAAATTCTGTCAGTGCGTGGTGGTTTAAAAAAACTGAACACTTATTTCCCAACCACCTTATTTCTACACCAGATCCAAATGTTTCTATGGTGGAAAAATGCACTGTCTTTCCGGTTGAGTTTGTTGTGAGGGGCTATATCACAGGAACAACGGACACCTCCTTGTGGACCGTTTATAATAATGGGGATCGAGAGTATTGTGGAAACACCCTTCCTGAAGGGCTAAAGAAAAACGATAAACTTGACGCTCCCATGCTAACACCAACAACCAAAGATAAAGTTCATGATAGGCCTGTTTCTAGAGAAGAAATAATTGATCTTGGTTTAATGTCTGCAGAAGATTATGACATAGCTGCCAAAATGAGCTTAGACCTTTTTGCTTTTGGACAAGAAACAGCAAAGAAAAATGGCCTAATTCTGGTAGACACAAAATACGAAATTGGTACAGACTCTTCAGGAAAAATTAAGTTTGTCGATGAAATACACACTCCTGATAGTAGTAGATTTTGGATAAGTGATTCATATAAAGAAAGAATTGACGCAGGCCAGGAGCCTGAAAACATCGATAAAGAATTTTTAAGACTTTGGTTTGCAAAAAACTGTGATCCCTATAATGATGAAGTTTTACCAGACGCTCCAGACGATCTCGTTGCAGAGCTTTCTGCTAGATACATTTTATTATATGAATTAATTACTGGAGAAAAATTTGTTTTTCCAATCCTTAACAATATAAACAAACGAATTACTGAAAACATAAAGGAGCTATTATGAAAGCTGTATTAATTATGGGTTCAACCTCAGATCAGCCACATGCAGACAAAATTACTGCTACTCTTGATACGCTTGGAATTGAACACGAGGTTCATGCTGCTTCAGCCCACAAAAATCCTGAAAGGGTATTAGAAATTATAAGGTCTTTTGGAGAAAAAGATGCTGTTGTTTTTGTTACAATAGCCGGAAGGTCAAACGCTCTTTCTGGTTTTGTAGGTGCAAACTGCAACAAACCAACCATAGCTTGTCCTCCTTTCAAAGATAAGGTAGATATGAGCATTAACATTCACTCAACTCTTCAGATGCCAAGCAAAACGCCTGTACTTACAGTGCTAGACCCTGGTAACTGTGCTATTGCTGTTCACAGAATATTAAACATCGGATCTATGTGAGCAATATTTCTCCAATAGACGGGAGATATAAGAAAAACGTCTCTGAACTAGAAGCATTTTTTTCAGAGCAGGCACTAATGCGCCATCGAGTAATGGTTGAGGTCGAGTATCTGCTAGCCCTAATTGAACATAGGTCTTTTCAAAAAACCCGCGCCTTAAGCAAAAAAACTCTAAACTCATTGAAAGGTTTGTACGTTGAGTTTTCAGCAGCTCATTTTAAACAAATAAAAAAAATTGAGAAAAAAACAAATCATGATGTAAACGCGGTTGTTGTGTTTGTGTCTGAAAAGTTAAAAAAACTCGGTCGAGGAGATTTGGTGCCGTTTGTTCACTTTGGGCTTACATCCGAGGACATTAACAATATTTCGTACTCTTTAATGACACAGGGTGCTGTTGAAGATGTAATGATCCCCTCAGTAAAGCGTGTTCTAAAAGAGCTAAAGGCTCTTTCAAAAAAAACAAAATCTTTGTCTTTGTTGTCTTTAACCCACGGACAGCCTGCCACCACAACAACCCTTGGAAAAGAGCTTGCTGTTTTTATTTCTAGGGTAGAAAGAGAAATTGCTTTGATTAAAAAAATGAAGTTGTTGGCAAAGCTTTCGGGGGCAACAGGGTCTTATGCGGCTCACAAGGTTGCCTTCCCAGATTTTAACTGGCCTTTGTTCACAAAGAGGTTTATTAAAAAACTAGGCCTTGAGCAATCCCCGATTTCTACACAGGTTGAACCGGGAGATTCTCTTGCGGAGCTACTACACTCTTTTATTAGAATTAATAATATATTTTCTGATTTTTCTTTAGATATGTGGTTGTATATAAGTAGAAATATTTTTGTTCAAAAAAATATAGTTGGTGAGGTTGGCTCAAGCACTATGCCCCATAAAATTAATCCAATCTTTTTCGAAAACGCTGAAGGAAACCTAGACATCGCAAACAACAACTTCTCTTTCTTGGCATCCAGAATTACAAGGTCTAGACTTCAAAGGGATCTAAGCGGTAGCACTGTTTTTAGAAACATCGGTGTTGGTTTTGCTCACTCGCTCGTTTCATATAAAAATCTAATTAAAGGTGTTTTGAGGGTGTCTCCAAACAAAGCACAAATGAAAAAAGAGTTGGATGAAAATTGGAGCATTCTTGCAGAGGCCATACAAACGGTTTTACGAAAATCTGGAGACGCTTCCGCTTATGATAAAATTAAAAAGCTAACTAGAGGAAAGCCGCTAACAAAAGAGTCTTATTTGCAACTGGTTAACAGCCTTGATGTTGCTGAAAAAGACAGGGTGTCGCTTCTTGTGTTAACCCCTCATACATATCTGGGTGAAATAAATAAAGTTTTGGAGAACCTATAAAGTGTGCGGAATAATTGGTTTATACCACCCAACAGAAAATGTTTCTGGTGAAATTTATGATGCTCTGATTCAAGTTCAGCACAGAGGTCAAGATGCCGCTGGAATCGCAACCTGGGACAACAAAAAACTTTCTCTTCATAAAGAGCTTGGNGTTGTTACNGAGGTTTTTAAAACAAACGAGTCTCTANGTTTGGAGGGTAATGTAGGAATAGGTCATGTNCGTTATCCCACCGCTGGNTGTTCTGACGTTTCAGAGGCNCAACCATTTCANTCNTCTAANCCTNTGAATNTNTGCCTTGCACACAACGGNACNCTGACTAANAGNGATGANATGAAAAANTTTCTTCTNGACACCCACTTCTGTCANTTTAACACNCNGTCTGATTCTGANNTATTATTAAATCTTTTTGCATATGAACTGTCTAAAACAAACTTTGATGTTTTGCAAAATNNGCATGTTTTTGAGGCNCTAAAAAGAGTATATGAAAAGATGTGAGGGCGGCTTTGCTGTGACAATGATNGTTGGGGGNGTTGGNTTNGTTGCCTTTAGAGATGCAAATGGNATTCGACCGCTTGTTGTGGGTAAAAAAGATGNTGNNTCTTTTATGNTTGCTTCAGAAAGCTCTGCNCTTAGCGCTCTNGGNTATGNNTTTGAATACGACATTGATCCNGGAGCAGCNGTCATTATATCTGAAAGCGGTGTTNTAGAAAAAAGCATTTGTGCTGAATCTATATCACACTCTCCTTGTCTTTTTGAGTTTGTATACTTTTCGCGNCCNGACTCTGTTATNGATTCTATATCNGTTCATAAATCTCGNCTTAGAATGGGGGATTTTTTGGGAGATAAAATTCTTAGNGATTATTCTCATCTAGAAATAGANGCNGTAATACCCGTTCCAGACACAAGCAGAACATCTGCNATGCANGTNGCNTACANACTTGGNGTTAAATANAGAGANGGNTTTATTAAAAACAGATATATAGGNAGAACNTTTATTATGCCGGGGCAAAGTATNAGAAAAAGGTCTGTTGCTCACAANNTAAGNCCAATAGAAATTGAGTTTAAAAATAAAAANGTTTTGNTGGTTGATGACTCAATTGTGCGAGGAAATACTTCAAAAAAAAATTGTTGAAATGGTTAGAAANCAGGGAGCAAAAAATGTNTACTTTGCTTCTGCCGCTCCTCCGGTACGCTATCAAAACGTTTATGGTATTGATATGCCNGCAACCAAAGANCTNGTTGCCCACGGAAGAACAGTTGAAGAAATAAGNCTNTTNATNGGAGCAGACGAACTNNTTTANCAAGACATTGANGATTTAAGAATGGCCGCNCACATTGGAAATACAAANATTACAAGCTTTGAAGACTCGGTTTTTACGGGCAAGTATCGTGCCGGNAAAATTTCTGAAGNATATTTATCACNACTTGAAAACAACCGATCTTCCAAAGAATGAAAANTGTTTTNGTGGTGGGGTCTGGGGCNAGAGAGGTTGCAATTGCTAGATGTATTTCACANAGCTCAATAAAAAATTCTCTTTTTTGNGTATCAAAAGATATAAANCCGCAGATCTTNGATCTTTGTAAGGACTANTTTGTTACTGATCTTGCGAACATATCTGATATTGTNNCATATAGCANAAAAANTAAGNTCGANTTTGCAATAATTGGTCCAGAAAACCCGCTTGCTAACGGCATTGTNAATGAGCTTGAAAATGTTGGGGTTAGGTGCGTTGGGCCNAAAAAAGAAGTTGCATTAATTGAAACCAGNAAGNCTTTTGCAAGAAAAATANTTGACCTTTGCTNTCCAGAAAAAAACCCACAAAGAAAAGAGTTTGGNTCAATAGAGGGGGTTGAAAGCTTTATCAANCAACTGGGTGGGGAGTACGTAATAAANTTTGANGGTCTTATGGGGGGAAAGGGGGTTCGTGTTTCTGGTGANCACCTAAAAAANATNGATGAGGGCGTTGCNTANGCTAACGAAATTNTTAACATNGGCGGAAANTTTTTAATNGAAGAAANGNTGGTTGGAGAAGANTTTTCTTTAATGAGTTTTGTAGATGGNAANGTTTGCAAACATATGCCTGTTGTTCAGGATCACAAAAGAGCATATGANGGCGACNCNGGTCCTAACACNGGGGGGATGGGCACCTACTCTTTTGGAAATCATTCTCTNCCCTTTTTAAGCGAAAAAGANATTAANGANGCTCAAAAAACCAANGAACTTGTAGCCAANCANCTTTTTGAAGAAACAGGNACCCCCTATGTTGGNATACTATATGGCGGCTTTATGTTAACAAGNGGNGGNGTTAAGGTCATTGAATACAACGCTCGTTTCGGTGACCCNGAAGCAATGAATGTNTTGTCTATATTAGAGNCAGACTTCTTGTCANTTTGTATTTCNATGGTTGATGGAAACCTAAAAAACCAAGATGTCTCTTTTGAAAGGCTTGCTACTGTTTGTAAATATGTTGTTCCGGTGGGCTACCCAGACAANCCNACAAAAAACTTTGANGTNTTTTGNNATNAAAANGACCNCTCTCTTTTTCTCGCATCTGTTATGNTAAAAGATCAAAAGCTANTAGCCTGTGGNTCAAGAACCGCTGCGGTGGTTGGTAAAAACAAAGATGTTTTTCAGGCTGAGNNNTTTGNTGAANCCGGCANAGCAAACATATCTGGAAACCTNTTTCACAGAAAAGACATTGGCACAAAGAAGTTGATTGACTCTAGAATTAAAAGAATGAAAGAGTTGTTGCAATGANGTTGGCTGTTATTGGNTCAACCAANGGCACAGACCTTGTTCCTNTTGTTNNNGCTATAAACTCNGGGGAGCTTTTGGCCAGCGTNGAGGTTATAATTTCAAACAACGAGCTNTCTGGGATTNTAAAAAANGCTAGNNCTTATGGTATAGAGGGTCNTTTTATTTGTCATAAAAATAAAAAACGTGATGTTTTTGANTTAGAAATGTCACAAATTTTAGAAAGCAAAAAAATTGATTTAATTTTGCTTATTGGNTTTATGAGAATTCTTTCATCAGAGTTTGTAGAAAGGTGGCGTGGAAAAATAATTAANGTCCACCCTTCTCTGCTGCCAAAATATGCTGGCGGGATGAACANCGNTGTTCATGAAAGCGTCTTGGCTGCGGGNGATAAAGAAAGCGGGTGTACAATTCATCTTGTAACCAAAGATGTTGATTGTGGTCCTATTTTATTACAAAAATCGTGTCCTGTTTANNNANACGACTCTGTTGAATCTCTTCGAGAAAGAGTTCAAAAGCTNGAGGGGGAGTCTTTTATAGAGGTAATNAATAACTGGAGGNGTTATGAANAANAAACTGTTTTTTGACTTTATTTCTNTTGTTGAAAAAGTTCTGCACTTAATCATACTGGGTATGGTGATATTCCTTTGNTTTGAAGAGGTTATGTCTGCTGTAANCGGTGGAGGNNTNAGGGTAGAGAGCGTTTTAATGCTGTTTATTTATCTAGAAATCATGCAAATGGTAAACATATTTTTTTCCACTGGAAAAATTCCAATAAGGTATCCTTTATATATTGGTATGTTTGCTTTGGCAAGACATATATCCTTTGAAGACATAAAAGGTATTGAATCTTTATATCTTTCTGCTTCTGTGGCGTTATTGTCTTTGGCTCTTGTTGGTTTGGCGTATAGAAGCAAAATAATGAACAAAAGCGTTCCAGGGCTTCCAGAGAACGAATGACAAACAAGGCCTTACCTAAAACTGCGCTAATATCGGTTTCTAATAAGTCTGGTGTTTTAACGTTTGCTAAGTTGCTTCAAAAAAATGGTGTAAAAATATTTGCAACTGGGGGTACGGCCTCGGCGTTAAAGGGCGCTGGAATAAGGGTGTCAAAAGTGTCTTCAATTTCTCGCTTTCCTGAAATTTTTGGGGGAAGGGTTAAAACTCTTAGTCCATATATTTCTGGCGGGATTCTTGGGCAAAGAGATAAAGATAAAGCTGAAGCAAAAAAAAACAATATCACCTGGGTTGATCTCGTTGTCTGCAACCTATATCCATTTTCCGACGTTGCTAAAAACACCAACTCCACAATGGATGAAAAAATAGAAAATATTGACATTGGTGGACCAACCATGATTAGGGCGGCAGCAAAGAACTTTAAATGGGTTGGTGTTGTTGTAAGCCCAAAAGACTACCGCTCTGTTGGCACAGCTATTTCTAATGGAGGTCTTACGGAAAAAAGGCGTTTTAGCCTTGCTAAAAAGGCCTTTAACCATTGTGCTGAATATGATCAAACCATCTTTGAAACACTGTCAGAAAAAACACCCGAACATGATTCTTTGCGTTATGGTGAAAATCCCCACCAACAAGCTTTTGTTGTGAAAGGCGACACACCCTCATCTCTTGGTGTTCCGCAGGCCAAGCAACACCAGGGTAAAGCCCTCTCATATAATAATTTTTTAGATGGGGACGCTGCTTTACAGTGCCTATCAGAGTTTAAAAAGTCTCCTGCCTGTGTTATTGTAAAACACAACTCTCCCTGTGGTGTAGGAGTAGGAAAAAATGTGGGCGAGGCTTTTTCTAGAGCGCTCAACGTTGATAGTCTGTCTGCTTTTGGCGGGGTGGTTGCAATGAACAGAAGGTGCACTGTTGGTCTGGCAAAAAAAATAGATAAAATATTCTTTGAAATTATAGTTGCTCCTTCTTTTGACGCTGGTTCATTAAAAATATTTTCAAGGAAAAAAAATCTGCGCGTTTTAAGTCTCAAAAAATATCTGTCTCCAGAATTTTCTATAAAAACAATTGGCGGTGGAAGTTTGGGCCAAGAACGAGACGATTCAAACCTGCTCAAAAAACACCTTGTTGTTCCAACAAAGAAGAAGTTGACTCCAAATCAGCTTTCTACGGGCTTGTTTGCTTGGAAGGTGGTCAAACATACAAAGTCAAATGCCATTGTTGTGGCCAAAAACAATAAAATTATAAGTATATCTGGCGGTCAGACAAGCAGGGTCGATGCCACGAAAATAGCTTTTGAAAAAACAAAAATACCCAAAGGGTGTGTTGTTGCTTCTGACGCTTTTTTTCCCTTTAAAGACTCAATAGAAAAAATGGCACGATACAAAATTGCTGCCATAATCCAGCCTGGCGGATCTATAAGAGATGGTGAGGTTGTTGAGTCGTGTAACAAAAATAAAATTGCTATGGCCTTTACTGGCTTTAGAGTTTTTAAACACTAGGAGATTTTATGAAAGCTATTATTTGTAAAAAATTTGCTCCTGTTTCAGAGCTGGTTTGGGAAGAGGTTGCTGATCCTGTTGCGGGTCCGGGAGAAATTGTCATTAATATAAAAGCAGCCGGGCTAAACTATCCAGACAACCTTATTGTTCAAGGCTTATATCAGTTTCAACCAGAAAGACCCTTTTCGCCTGGACATGAGGGCTCTGGTGTTGTTTCCTCGGTTGGGGCTGGTGTTAAAATGCATAGCGTTGGAGACAGCGTTGCATTTTTTAAGGGCTTCGGTGCTTTTGCAGAAAAAATTGTAGTGTCTGAAAGAATGGCTTTTCCTGTTCCTAAAAATTTTCCTCACAAGATAGCAGCCGGCGTTTTTATGGTTTATGGCACAAGCTATCATGGTCTTGTTCAAAGAGCAAAAATCAACAAGGAAGACGAGGTGTTGGTTTTGGGTGCTGCTGGCGGTGTTGGTTTAGCTGCCGTAGACATTGCAAAGTCTTTTGGTGCAAGGGTTGTGGCCGCCGTCTCTACCAAAGAAAAAGCTGAGGTGTGTAAAAATTACGGAGTGGATGATGTTGTTATATACGGTGAAGAAAAGCTTGATAAGGGTGGGCAGAAAGCGCTTACAAAAGAACTAAAGTCTAAAAGTGTTCGTGGGGGTTTTTCTATCATTTATGATCCAATAGGTGACTGTTTTGCTGAGCCGGCACTTAGGTCTATTGGTTGGGGAGGAACTTATCTTGTGGTTGGTTTTGCTGCGGGAAAGATCCCGTCCTTTCCGACAAACCTAATGCTTTTAAAGGGTTGTGCTGTTTCTGGTGTTTTTATTGGAAGGTTTCAGCAAGAAGACCCTCAACAAAATGCTCAAAATTTGAAAGAAATTGGTGAGCTCCTTGGCTCTGGCAAGCTAGCCCCTTTCATTTCCGAAACCATACCCATGTCGGAGTCGGTTGGTGCAATTGAACGCATTGCTAATCGAGGTGTTGTTGGCAAGGTGGTTTTTGTAAACGACTAAGCCAAAAAAAGCAGTGTCAAACAAAGCGACAGCAGGGCTATAGAAGGCAAGACCTTTCCAAAAGCGCTTTTTACTCTAATGTGTGTAAGTATAGCAAAACACATTAAAAAGATAATACCCTTTAGTCCTAAGTTGTTCAGCTCTGGGTTTGAGCTGACAAGCATCACCGCACACGAAAGCTTTGTAATCCCTGTAACATCTCTCAGCCAGTCCGGATAGTTGTAATCTCTTCTGAATTCTGTAATTATATTTTTATATCTAACAACCCAAACAAAAAACAAGGTTGTTGAAATAACAGTTTTAATTACCGTTGTAATCATTTCTATGCTCATTTTTTCTCCCTTTTAATAATCTTCAGGTAGTAGTTTTTTAATTTCTTCCATTGTTTTTGCGGTTATTTTATCAATATTGTCTCCGCTATTAGTAAATATAGGACTTCCAAAAACAACCTTCACGCTTTCTCTTTTTGCGGCTTTAACCTTGTCTAAAATTCCTTTAGTGCCTATAACGGCGGTTGGTATTATGGGGATTTGATTTTTAATAGCAAAATATGCTACTCCTCGTTTGCCCTGTTTTAAACCTTCTCCCTTTACTGTGCCTTCTGGAAAAATACATATTCTTTCCTTTTTTTGAATTTGTTTTTGGATGTTTTTTATTGTTGA
>PABM01000030.1 GCA_002702745.1 Flavobacteriaceae bacterium
ATCACACTGCTACAACCGAATACCTTTGCTGTGTTCCCACCCTGGAGGATTAATCAGGAGCTAGTTGTGTAGGACTTGCCATTTCAAATATACAATTAATTAGAAATGCAGAAGAATAATTTTTGAATATGTTTAAAAATATACCTTAAATTTGAAGTAATTATGAAACTAAATAAGAT
Organism: Flavobacteriaceae bacterium; assembly: GCA_002702745.1. Next base: position 180 of record PABM01000030.1, read on the forward strand.
ATTTTTTCTAAGCGGTTTTTGCGTTATCATTTTTCTTTTGATTTCATGTGGAGAAAATAAGCAAAAGCCAGATTTTACCGTTTATAACAATATCATAAATAGTAAAATCCAAACTGATGATACTCTTACAATAACAGTTAATAGTATTAATAAAAATTTAACCGGTATTTTATTTGAAATAAAGTCTAACAATAAGGTTAGGGAAATAAAACCAATTAATCTAAACTCAGATATAAATAGTGAATATCAATTCTTATTAAATAATATAACACTTGGTAAAAAAGAGTTATTTATTAAAGTTGAAAATACCACCAAAAAGATAAGCTTTACCTTATTAAATCATGCCACACCCACTGTATTAGACTATGAAATTTTAAACGTATTTGAAAGACCTAACAACTCTTACACTCAGGGACTAGAATTTTATAATGACACTCTTTATGAAAGCCTGGGTCAGTATAGAAAATCGAAGCTTGTTAAGGTTGACTTCAGAAATGGAAACGTACTAAAAGAATATAAACTTAAATCAAATTTCTTTGCCGAAGGTATTACTGTTTTAAATAATAAAATTTATCAGCTAACATGGAAAGAGAAAATCGGTTTTGTTTATGATGTAAATACTTTTGACCAAATTAATTCGTTTGAATACAACAAGAGTTTAGAGGGATGGGGAATCTGCAACGATGGTAGTAAATTGTATAAAAGTGATGGAACTGAAAAAATTTGGTTATTAGACCCTAAAAACCAAAAAGAAAATGGATTTATTGAAATCTATACAAATAAAAATAAAGTTGTCGGTCTTAACGAACTTGAATGGGTTAATGGGAAAATTTTCGCAAACAGATACCTATTCGATGGTATTGCCATCATTAATCCAAATAATGGTGGTATAGAAGCTGTCATTAATTTATCACCTCTTAAAAATATGGTTACCAAACACGAAAAACTTGATGTAATTAACGGAATCGCATATAATGAGAAGAGGAATTCAATTTTTGTAACCGGAAAGATGTGGGATAAAATATTTGAAATAAGAATTAAAAAATAATCATGTATAATTTTTTTTTAAAAGTATTATTAATTGTTTCTGTTATTTTTCTTTGGAATTCATGTGACAATGAGATAGATTTTGAAATTAATGACACACTATTGACATTTTCAAAGGATACAGTTTATTTAGATACTGTTTTTACTAACATAGGATCTAGCACCTACAACCTGAAGGTTTATAATAATTCAAGTAAAAATATATTAATTCCCGAAATCAAACTTTCAAACGGAGAAAACTCTTTTTATAGACTTAATGTAGATGGTATTTATAATCAAGATAATGATCAGGGAAAAAGATTTGAAAATATTGAACTTTTAGCCAATGACAGTCTTTATATATTTATTGAAACAACAATTGATATAAATGATATTGATACGGATCAAACATCGTTCTTATATGATGATAAAATAGAATTTTTAAACTCAAATAATACTCAAGAAGTAAATTTGGTGTCTCTTGTCAAAGATGCGGTTTTTATTTACCCAAACAGATATGAAAACAATCAACAATTCATTTATGAAACTCTTGAGATAGATTTTGACGGAGATGGAATAAATGAACAAACCGAAATAAGAGGAAGGTATTTGAATGATGAAGAATTAACTTTTACAAATGATAAACCCTATGTTATATATGGTTATGCTGCTGTTGAACAAGGACATGAACTAATAATTGAAAAAGGTTCCAGAATCCATTTCCATGATAACTCTGGAATAATTATAACTAATGGTGCTAGTATTAAAGCTAATGGAGAGTTTAGTCAAAATCAGGATGAATTAGAAAATCAGATAATTTTTGAGGGTGATAGATTAGAGCCATTCTTTGAAAATATTCCAGGACAATGGGGTACTATATGGCTTCTTGACGGTAGTTTTGATAATGAATTCAGTTATTGTACAATAAAAAATGCGTCTGTTGGAATATATACTACAGGTGGTGCAAATTTTGATAATTATAAACTTAATCTCTATAGTGTTGAAATATATAACAGTAGCAATTTTGGGGTTCTTTCGGTTTCATCATCAATCGATGCAGAAAATCTTGTAATAAATAAGTCTGGTCAGTCATCATTTGCTGGTACTTATGGAGGTAAATACAGACTAAATCACTCTACAATATCCAATTTTTGGAATTCTGGAATTAGACAATTTCCGTCTTTGCTTTTGAATAATTTTTATATTGATTCTAACGATAATGAGTTCATCAATAATTTATTTGACGTTGACATTACAAATTCTATAATTGACGGTAATCAAAACATAGAATTCCTTATTGAAAAGTTAGGCGATACAAACCTTGATTATAAACTTAATAACAGCTTAATAAAATTTAATGATATAAATGATTATTTTGACAATAACCCTATTTATGATTTTTCAAATAATCTACATTATGAGAACTTATTTCAAAACTTATCTCCTAGTTTCATAAATGCTGTAGATAATGACTTGAGAATTAATCAAAATGCTGAAATTATTGGGCTTGGCTCTCTTGAATTTGCTACTCAAACACCTTTTGATATTCTAAACAATAATAGAACCGAAAGTCCAGATTTAGGGGCATATCAACATGTTATTATTGAAGATTAACCATCAAATAGAGGCCTGTGACTCATGAAGGCTTTTACTTCGAAGGCAATCTCATTCAATACGGCTTCATCATCATTATTGATAATTGCTTTATCAATGAAATCTACAATTTTAAGCATATCATCCTCTTTTAAACCTCTTGTTGTCACCGCTGCAGTTCCAATACGGATTCCTGATGTCACAAAAGGAGATTTATCATCAAATGGAACCATATTTTTATTAACGGTTATTTCAGCTTTACCTAAAACTGCTTCAGCATCTTTGCCTGTAATATTTTTATTTCTTAAATCAATTAGCATCATGTGATTATCAGTACCACCTGAAATAATCTTATAATTTCGTTTCATAAATTCATCAGCCATAACTTTAGCATTTTTCTTAACCTGAAGTATATAAAATAGAAAATCTTCATATAATGCCTCACCAAAAGCAACAGCTTTTGCAGCAATTACATGTTCAAGTGGTCCACCCTGATTTCCTGGAAAAATAGCTGAATCGAGTAAAGACGACATTCTTCTTAAAGAACCGTTTTTAAGTTTAATTCCAAATGGATTGTCGAAATCATTGCCCATTAAAATTAAGCCTCCCCTAGGTCCTCTTAAGGTCTTATGTGTGGTTGTTGTAATGATATGACAGTGAGGAACAGGATCATTTAATATTCCTTTGGCTATTAATCCAGATGGATGAGATATATCTGCAAGCAATAATGCATTGATAGAATCTGCAATTTCTCTAAATCTTTTGAAATCAATATCCCTAGAATATGCAGAGGCGCCAGCAATAATCATCCTTGGTAATTCTTTTTTTGCGATTCTTTCTATCTCGTCATAATCTAACATTCCTGTGGTTTCATCTACTCCGTAAAAAACAGGGTTATAAAGTCTACCTGAAAAGTTTACGCTAGAGCCATGGGTCAAATGACCTCCGTGCGCTAAATCAAAACCAAGTATAGTATCACCAGGTTTCAAACAGGCAAAAAACACAGCTGAATTAGCTTGACTTCCAGAGTGAGGTTGAACGTTTGCCCAACAAGCACCGAATAGTTCTTTTGCCCTAGAGATAGCTAGGGTCTCAATCTCATCAACAACTTGACAACCACCATAATATCTTTTTCCGGGATAACCTTCAGCATACTTATTGGTTAGTATAGATCCTGTAGCTGACATAACCTGATCACTAGTGAAATTTTCAGATGCAATGAGCTCGATACCCTCAACTTGACGTTTTTTTTCAACATCAATTAAATCAAAAATCTCCTTATCTTTTTGCATATTTGTAGAATATATTTATAAAACAAAATTAAACAATTGCAAAAAAAAAATATCAGAATTAGTAATATTAATGGAATACTTATTAAATAATTAATTAACACAAATTTATTCCTAAATTTAATTCTAAAAGTTGTAAAAAATAAATGAAAAAAAAGGTTAAAATAATTAACAAGAAAGCAAAATATGAATACATTCTGAATGATTCATATATTTCTGGTATTGTGTTAACTGGATCAGAGATAAAATCAATCAGAAATAGCAAAGTTTCTATCAGGGAAAGTTTTTGCAAATTTACAAATGATGAACTTTTTATTATTAATATGAATATTGAAAAATACGGGTTTTCAAATGACGAAACATATAATGCAAAAAAACCTCGTAAATTACTCTTAAACAAAAAAGAACTAAGTAAGCTAAAGAAGTCAATTCAGCAAAAAGGATCATCGATAATTCCTTATAAAATTTTTATAAATGAAAAAGGATTAGCTAAATTAGAAATTTTCACAGCCACAGGTAAAAAACTTTACGACAAAAGAGCTTCAATAAAAGAGAAGGAAAATAAAAGAAGTCTCGACAGAGTTAATAAAAAGAAAAATTAAATTTTATTTTTCAGCATTGGAACAAACTGAAAATCACCAAAATTTTCAATATCAAATTCTGATGCAGATTTTTTTAAATAAAGGACCATTTTTTGTGTATTTTCACCAACAGGTATTACCATTCTACCTCCAATTTTCAATTGTAAAAGTAACTTCTCAGGTATTTTTAAAGCTCCGGCAGTAACTATTATACCATCAAATGGTTCTTCTTTTTCATATCCCTGATAACCATCTCCGTATATCATTTTCTTTGGAAAATATTTGATTAAGGGTAAAAAAGCTGATGTTTTCCTGTAAAGCTCTCTTATTCTTTCGATTGTAAATACCTTTGCCCCCATTTCGCATAAAACAGCGGCTTGATAGCCACTTCCAGTACCTATTTCAAGAATTTTATCTCCTTTATTTATTTCAAGCAGTTGAGTTTGAAAAGCAACTGTAAAAGGTTGGGAAATTGTTTGCCCTGAACCAATAGGAAATGCTTTATCTTGATAGGCATGATCAATAAAACTCGAATCCATAAACAAATGCCTTGGAACCTTTGAAACAGCATCTAAAACTTTAGAATCCTTTATTCCTTTTTTAGATAATTCTTCAACAAGCTTATTCCTTAGTCCTTTATGTTTAAATGAATCAACCATTAAATTATTTAAATTTAAAACATATTAGTCTCAAAATATTAAATTTGTAAAAAAATATGTATGCTTAAAGCCGGTGTTGTAGGATGTGGTCATTTGGGAAAAATTCACACAAAGCTGCTATTCCAATCTGAAAATTATAAACTAATGGGAGTTTATGATATTAATACACAATTTTCTAATGAAATAGCAAAGGAATACGGATGTAAAGCATATACTAGTTTTGAAGCTATGTTAAATGATATCGAAGTGTTAGATATTGTTACCCCCACACCTTTTCATTTCAATTATGCTAAAAAAGCTATTATCAAGGGAATACATTTATTTATAGAAAAACCTGTTTGCTCAAATACTGAAGAATCCACAGAGTTACTCAGGCTTTCGGAATCTAATAATATTAAGATACAAGTTGGACATGTTGAGAGATTTAATCCTGCTTACATTACGGTTGAAAAAAACATTAGCAAACCTATGTTTATCGAGTCTCATAGATTAGCTAAGTTTAACCCAAGAGGAACTGATGTTTCAGTCGTACTTGATTTAATGATTCATGACATTGATATAATATTAAATTCTGTTAAATCACCAGTTAAAACAATTTCGTCTAACGGAATTTCGGTTATTAGTGACAGTCCTGATATTGCAAATGCCAGAATAGAATTTAAAAACGGTTGCGTAGCTAATTTAACCGCTAGTAGAGTTTCACTAAAGAATTTGAGAAAAACCAGGTTTTTTCAATCAGGTAAATATATATCTGTTGATTTCCTAAATCGAGAAGCAGAAGTTATAGAAATTGATGAAAAAAAATCTNAATTACCAATTATGATACTTGAGGCAGAAAACGGAAAAAAGAAGAAGATTTATTTTAGTAAACCTNAGATNTCNGAAAATAACGCCATNTTNGATGAATTAAACAGCTTTGCANTATCAATAAAAAATAATGAAAAGCCNAGAGTTGATATTTCTGACGGTCATAATGCANTAGATNTNGCNATNAAAATAATTAAAAACTTCAAATAAATATGAAAAATATTTCTGTAATTGGATCTGGAACAATGGGAAATGGAATTGCCCAGACATTTGCTTTATTCAATTTCAATGTTAAATTATATGATATAAACNCGGAAAACCTNAAAAAAGGTGAACAAACCATTTTGAAAAATCTTCAAAGAATGGTTAATAAAGAAAAAATCACTGAATCTGAGGCAGAAAACACNGTNGGNAATATTNAATANACATCTGANTTTNATTCAATNTTGAACGCAGATTTNGTAATTGAAGTNGTAAGCGAAAATTTCAAATTAAAAAAATCAATNTTCAAAGAACTTGACTTGAAATGTNCAAAGAATACCATTATAGCCTCAAATACTTCATCAATTTCCATAACAAAATTAGCTGAAGCTACAANCAGAAAAGATAAAGTAATTGGTATGCATTTCATGAATCCCGTTCCTATCATGAAGCTGGTAGAGGTTATTAATTCTAAATATACAAGTAAAGAAACAACTNATATGATTATAACTCTTTCAGAACAACTANAAAAAATTCCACTAGTGGTAAATGATTTTCCTGGATTTATTTCAAATAGAATATTAATGCCTATGATAAATGAAGCAATAGAATCCTTAGATCAAGGNGTNGCTGACGTCAAAAATATTGACGGAATAATGAAGTTAGGNATGGGNCATCCAATGGGTCCGTTACAACTTGCAGATCTGATTGGATTAGATGTNTGTAAATCAATTTTAGAGGTGATGCTTGATGGATTAAAAAATCCAAAATATAGACCTAATAAGCTNTTAATAGAATTGGTTAATAATGGAAANTTAGGAATTAAGTCTGGTGAAGGCTTTTATGACTATTCNGATTCAAAAAAAGCTGAATTTGTTTCTAAAAGATTTAGTTAATGGTAAATAAAAATATTNTTAGAATAATTTCAGATATNCCTGAAAATGTCANGTTAGTTGCCATTTCAAAAACAAAATCTGCNGAAGATATTANGATGGCTTACGAAACAGGTCAAAGAGTATTTGGAGAAAATAAAATTCANGAAATGTCTGCTAAATACGAAGATTTACCAAAAGACATAAAATGGCATATGGTTGGTCATGTACAAAGTAATAAAATAAAATACATGGCGCCATATGTAGATTTAATACACGGAATTGACTCTTTAAAATCAATAAAAATTTTAAACAAAGAAGGCGCTAAANATAATCGNATTTTGAATTGCTTGTTACAGCTAAAAATTTCTAAAGAAGAATCAAAATTTGGNCTTGGTGAAAAACAATTTAAAGAAATAATTTATTCAGATGNGTACAAAGAGATNAAAAATGTAAAGATNAAGGGACTGATGGCCATGGCTAGTAANACAAACGAAAAATCAATTATTAGATCAGAATTTGTTNATGCTAAGAAGATNTTTGATGAAATTAANAATAGNGATAAAAGTTTCNAAATTTTATCAATGGGTATGAGTAATGACTATAAAATTGCGATTGAATGNGGAAGTAATATGATTAGATTGGGAAGTTTAATTTTTGGTGAAAGANACTACTGATATTATTTATACAATTATTGACATAGAAACAACCGGAGGCAAATTCAANGAGGAAAAAATAACCGAAATTGCAATTTTTAAATTGTCTAANAACGGTAATATTNCCAAATACCATAAATTNATTAATCCTGAAAAAAAAATACAACCATTTGTAGAAAAACTTACAGGATTGAATAATAAAATGTTAGAAAATAAACCTGTTTTTAGTNAAATTTCTCANGAAATTAATTCCTTTACAAAGGGATGTGTTTTTGTTGCTCATAATGTTAAATTCGATTACAGNGTTTTAAAAAANGANTTTTCAAGAATTGGNATGAAATTCCAACGTGATTTACTATGTACGATTGAATTATCAAAAATTGTTTTTCCTGAAATGAAATCATACAGTCTGGGTAAATTAGTTTCAAATCTAGGNATTGAAATCAAAAATAGACATNGGGCTGATGGAGATGCAGAGGCAACACTTAATTTATTTGTANTGCTAACAAAAAATATTGAAAGAGATAAACTCGATAAACTTGTAAGTTTTGAAAATGAATAAATTTTTAATAACGATTGTTGGACCAACAGCTATAGGAAAAACATCACTTGCAATTAAATTAGCAAAGCATTACAAANCAGAAGTNATCTCNGCCGATTCTAGACAGTTTTACAAGGAATTAAATATTGGTACTGCTAAACCAACAAGTGAAGAGCTATCNTCNGTAAAACATCATCTNATAAATAACATTTCAGTAACNGATGACTATGATATTTCNCAATTTCAATCAGATGCCAGAGAAAAAATAAATAATCTTTTTAAAATGAAGGATTTNGCAATTATGGTTGGTGGTTCTGGTCTNTATATTGATAGNGTTTTGTATGGAATTGATGAAATNCCAAAAGTTGACATCTCNANAAGAGAAAATTTAAATGAAGAATTNAATATTAANGGTTTAAAAAATTTAATNACAAAGCTTAAAAAACTNGATCCAATAACTTACAANAAAATTGATTTGAATAATCANAGAAGAATAATAAGAGCNCTAGAAGTATCAATATCTTCAAANAAACCATATTCTTCCTTTTTAAATAGCTCTNANAAACAATCAAAATATAATGAAATAATTATAGGNTTAGATTGTGATAGACCAAAGCTTCATTCTCTTATTAACTCTAGAGTTGATATTATGATTAAAAAAGGGCTTNTGGATGAGGTTAATGCNCTAATTAAGTATAAAAAATTNAATGCCTTAAATACAATAGGNTACAAGGAGATATTTGAATATTTAGAAAACAAGATAAATTTAGAGGAGGCAATTGATAAAATTAAGACAAACTCTAGAAGATANGCTAAAAGGCANNTAACATGGTTTAAATCAAATAAAAAAGTNAATTGGTACAGTTATGATTACNATTTAAAAGTTATATTAANTATGATTAAATCTTTCCAATCTATTCAACAATNAACCTGAAGCCTTCTCCGTGAATATTATTGATNCTAACCTTGGAATCTTTTTGAAGCTGTTTTCTGAGTTTTGCAATGTAAACATCCATACTTCTTGANGTAAAATAATTATCATCATGCCAAATTCTTGTCAAAGCTAATTCTCTTGNCATTAGGTCATTTATATGTATTAATAATAATTTTAGNAACATNTTCTCCTTTGGAGACAATTTAACCGGAGATTCATCCTTGTATTTTAGATGTCTTAGTTTTGAATTAAAATAAAATGAACTAAAATTAAATTCAGTCTCNTCNGAGTCTATANCTGATGATAATTTATTTCGCTTTAATATTGCTTTTATTTTAAATAATAAAACATCACTGTCAAATGGTTTTTTAAGNTAATCATCTGCTCCAACNTTATAACCTTTTAATACNTCTTCCTTCATTGACTTAGCTGTCAAAAAAATTATNGGAATATCTGGTGAAANACTTTTTATTTCAGTTGCTAAAGTAAAACCATCTTTATAGGGCATCATAACATCCAAAATACATAGATTAAATTCAAATTTTTTAAATTTTTCAAACCCCTCCATNCCGTTTTTAGCCAAAATCACATCATATTCNTTCATTTTAAGAAAATCTCTTAATATGATTCCAAAATTAGGATCATCTTCAACTAATAATATTCTTTTCTTGTTATTCATGTNTAATTATTTGGTTAATGTNTTTAATTGTATTGTAAATTTACTTCCCTTACCAACNGNACTNTCAACANTNATATTTCCGTTATGAAAAGCNATAATTTTTTTAACNTAAGCTAATCCTAANCCATGNCCCTTCACATCATGTANNTCNCCAGTNTGNTTTCTGTAAAATTTTTCAAATATTTTTGATTGNACNGCTTTATTCATTCCAATTCCATTGTCTTTGATCTCAATTAGGATTCTGCNNCCNATATTTAATGTTTTGATGANAATTTCAGGNCTATTATCNTTGTATTTTATTGCATTATCCAAAATNTTAACCATAACATTTATTAAATGAGTCTCATTTCCNATAACNNTAGAATTATCNGCATNTTTTTCNGTGATNATATTTCCNTTGTTATTTTCTACTATCAAACTGACATGAGANATAGCTAAATCTATAATNNNATTAATATCTTGCNTNGTTTTTTCNATATTAAGCTGGTTTCTNTCNAGATGGCTAATCATNAGAACATTCTCAACTTGATCNTGCATTCTATTATTTTCATCATAAATCATCTGAAGNTANTTTTTNACNTTTTCTTTATTNACTATTGTTTTAGGGTTTTTNATAGCTGATAAAGCAAGNTTTATAGTTGCNATTGGNGTTTTAAATTCATGAGTCATNTTNTTTATAAAGTCTGTCTTNATCTGNGAAATTTGTCTTTGTCTNAATAACAAAAGAATAGTAGTNACATANGCTATTATAATAATTGANGTNAAAATGATNGANGTAATAATAACTGAAACCANNGACCCNAATAAAAANGGNGTTCTTCCAGGAAATGNAACCTTNAANGAATAATTACTCANATCATTTTCNTCTTTAAAAATAAGNGATGANTAACTTTGGNTTGATAAATCAAATTTTTCNGATGATATNTTGGTAATACTNTCCTGATNNAANANNGCNTATTCAAANTCAAGATNAATATTCATTNTTTNTAGATTTCTNTCNATGATNTTTTCAAATTTATTAANNTCNCCAATTCTTTCTTCAATTGNATTNCTTTTTGANANATCGTTNTANGCAGATTCAAANAAGACNTCTTTACTTTTTGATATTTTTCCAACTTTTAANAAAAATTNCTCNGGACTTANATTATCTNCAATTCTTNTNTNAGAAAACACCTTTTCTTCACGCTGATTAGAAANTCTCTTAATAGAAATATTTTCNCGNTCTGAAATTACATCNATAATGTCNTCNTAATAGCTNTTNGTNTTAGGNANNATTANANTTTCTTCAATAACACCATTTTTATAAATTATNGTTTCTCTTTTNTCAGGNTTTTCNTCAATAATTATNAAATTTTGAATTGACAATGTATCAANATCAACAAGAGCCTCATTTGCTATNAGATCTCGGAATTTTCGAACATATTTTCTAAATTCATTTCTTTCTANATNTGANGTAGTTTCCTCAAGNACATANTTTACATTAATCGAGAATTGCTTATTATTNTCNTCATAATTTTTTAAAATAAAAAAGTATTGNATGAATATTATACCGATTAACGATACACTCATCAANACCAGAAGTNATANAAATATCCTTTTACTCATNTTCCAAATTTATCATTTAATCAAAGACAAATTTTGATATTTAATAAAACATTAACAATATAAATNAAATTAGAGAAGTATGAATATTTAATAATTCATTATATAATTTATTTTTTGATATATTTTCTATNCAAAAATCTGATTTTGAACACTTTAGCTCTTGGGATANCTGATTATTTAAAATNCTCNTNACCTTNTCTTCTGAATAATTTTCTCTNTTATTAATTCTATCNAGAATAAGATTTANTGGGGTTTTTATNCANATTATTTTATCAAAAATATGTTGAGAGTTNTTTTCAAAAATTAANGCAGCCTCATANANAATGTANTTANAATTCTGTTTAGANATCCAAATATTAAAATANTCATGNACTCTTGGATGAACAATANTATTNATATGATTCAATAACATTGAGTCATAAAATATTTTNTCAGANACAAATTCTTTATTTAGTTTACCATTTANATANGCNGAGTCNCCAANNAGNTTTNTNATTTGATTTTTTAAATTNTCATCATTCTCCATTAATTNTTTTGCGCAATCATCTGCAATNAATACAGGAACTCCCAAANCTTTAAAATATAAAGCAGCNGTAGTTTTACCNCTTCCAATTATNCCAGTNAGACCTATTTTTTTCATTCTAAAATGATTAATTGAACTTGATTTGAACTAAGCNTNGANTTCTTAATNAAATCTGGTTTTTTNNNTAATTTTGGNANNAGAGTACTTTCNTTCTTATCAAAAANACANTCAATTCTAAAATCTATTGGAGTGGTTTTTNTATAGTTTTCTACACTGATAAAATACTTAACNNAAAGCTCTTTNGGATAGAAATTATATTTAAGATCAGTATTNNCNAGAATAGTNACAGGAATNGAAATGATTTCTTCNGTATANTGGTCAACTTCTAGCTCATACTCNANAGANCTAAAATCAAATTTAAGGTTNTCATATGGCGGNTTNAANAGNTTTAAATCAATTTTAATATCNNAATCAACATTATTTAATCTNANAAGTTCAGTATCTATNTAATCTATTTTNTCTAAAATATCTTTNGGNCCTAAAATTGTNACATANTCATTAGTCNTNGAAAANGACTTAAATGAGTCNTAACCNGACTTNTANTCAATTGAAANATTTGGTTTAATTTTTTTGTTTTGAGAAATATATTGNTCATAGTAAAANAATAATGAATCCTCTGANATNGTTAANANTTNAANTGANGAATCAAAAGANANCTTTGTGTCATTAAAATTTTCTTTTTGATTCCATAAAAATGTNTTATTNGNTTCNTTTAATTTTTTCACAGAGATATTAAGACTAGGNGTNTCAAAATANTATTTAGCTAAATTAAANCCATANCCCCTNACCTTTAGCATAACTGAATCATGTGATTTATNATAAANNACTTTATCNTTTGGNAAATCNGTTAAAACTAACTTGAAAAGAATATCCTTATCATAAGTCGATGTTAATTTTCCAACCAATGATGACGAAATTGCAAGTATCAAAAAAATAACAAATACATTAAGCTTACCCTGACTTAAAAAAACTTTCATTGTGATTAATTAAAAAACATTTTAGGAAATATACTTTCAATTTTTTTATTAGGAAAAATATTTATCATTATTAACGATCTGATAAAACCATATCCATAACCAAAAAACTGAATCAATGTTGTTATAACAGATAAAAAACCTACCAATATATTATTTTTTATGGACGATTGTATGAAAACTACTAAGAAATAAAATAAGTAAATAGTAAATATCAAACTTTCTATTTTAAGTAACACTAGGATTATAGAAATGAAAAATACAAATGAAAATATTGCTGGGAACCAATATGTGATTTTTCTGGTGTCAGGAAATTTATGGTTTAGGATACTTCGTGCAACTCCAAACTTGTAAACCTGTTTAAAAAAACTTTTAATTGAAACCCTTCGTTTATGAAATACCTTCAAATTTTCATATAGTACGGTTCTAAAACCTGCTTTTTTGAGTCTTATGGAGAGATCAGGATCTTCCCCTGGATGAATTTTACCAAATCCTCCACTTTTTAAAAAAACTTCCTTAGAAATCCCCATATTAAAACTTCTGGGCTGGAAATTCTTACTTCTACTTCCACCTCTAACATGACCAGTCGTTATCAACGAAGTCATTGAAAAACTGACCGCCTTTTGAAAATTATTGAAAGAGCTATGTGAATCATCAACTCCACCAAAACATTCTGAGAAATTTTTTGATAAATTATCTATCAAAATTGTACAATAATTTTCAGGAAGAATTATATCGGAATCTAAAATTATGAAATAGTTACCTTTTGCTTTATTCATGCCAAAATTTCTACTATCTCCAGGTCCCGAGTTTTCTTTATAGTAGTATGAAATATTTAGATTTCTGTAATTATTTATAATTTTATCGCATTTATTTGAAGAGCCATCTTCAACAATCACTATTTCAAAATCTTTACTTCTTTTTTGTAAACAAAAACTATTTAAAAGCTCATCGATTTCATTTGGCCTATTAAAAACCGGAATAACAAATGATATCTCCTTTAATAACATAATCCAAAATTAAGGAATAAAAACAAAAAAAGGGATTTAGTTGAGAAACTATAACCCCTTCTTAATTATATTAAATGTGTTTTAATTTATGATTTGTCAATCATATCCATGATACCGTCACTAACCCCCATATTGCTAAATCCTCCATCATTATACAAGTTTTGGAGTGTAACTCTTTTTGTAAGATCACTAAATAAGGCTATTGTATAATTAGCACAATCCATTGCTGTGGCATTTCCTAAAGGTGACATTTTATCTGCATATTTTATAAAACCATCGAAACCTTTAACTCCTTTTCCTGCGGTAGTTGGGGTTGGAGATTGAGAAATTGTATTAACTCGCACCTTTTTATCTTTTCCAAAAAAATAGCCAAAACTTCTTGCAACACTTTCAAGAAAAGCTTTATTATCAGCCATATCATTGTAATCAGGAAAAACTCTCTGAGCAGCCATATAAGAAAGAGCTACTATGCTACCCCATTCATTCATTGCATCATTTTTATATAAAGTTTGCATAACTCGATGAAAAGACATAGCTGAAACGTCTAAACCTTTATGTGTCCAATCATAATTTTGATCAGTATATGATTTTCCTTTTCTGACATTTATTGACATTCCAATTGAGTGCAGCACAAAATCTAATTTTCCTCCCAAAATTTCTGTTGATTTGGTAATTAGTTTTTCTAAATCTTCTAAGGATGTAGCATCTGCAGGAATAACTGTAGAATTTGTTTTATTTGCCAGGTCGTTAATTTGACCCATTCTCAAGGCAACTGGAGCATTTGTTAAGACAAATGTGCCACCTTCCTCAAAAATACGCTCAGCAGTAATCCAAGCTATTGAGTTAGGGTCGAGTGCCCCAAATATAATTCCTCTTTTTCCTTTCAGTAAATTATTAGACATGTTTAAAATTTTGTTTAACAAATATAATATTAATTAAGCAACTGTTTAGCATGTGTATACGCAGATTTTGACGCATTATTTCCTTCCAACATCTTGGCAATTTCAATAATCCTGTCATTTTCGTTTAATCTGGAAATCATAGTTTTTGTAAAACCATCAACATCTGATTTATATATTTTAAAATGTGATTCGCCCATAGCTGCAATTTGAGGTAAATGAGTAATCGAAAATGTTTGGATTTTTGTACCTAAATCTTTCATAATAAAACCCATTTTTTTTGAAATCTCGCCAGAAACACCTGTGTCTATTTCATCAAAAATAATTGATGGCAACTTTTTATATTTAGCCATAATCGATTTAATTGCTAGCATAATTCTTGACATTTCTCCTCCAGAAGCTGCTTCTTTAATTTTTTTAAATTGATAACCTTTATTAGCAAGAAATTCAAACTCAATTGTATTACTTCCGTTAGAGTACAGTTCGTCAGTTAAAAGTAAATTAATTTTAAACCTACCATTATTCATCCCTAATTCATGCAATATATTTTCAATTTCTTTAGTTAAAGCTGGAATTACCAATTTTCTGTTATTATGAATTTCTAAAGCAAAACTCTCAAGCCGATTTTTCAATTCGTCACAATTTGTTTTAATTATCTGAATTTCATTATCAATATTCTCGGTAGTATCTACTTTTTTTGCAAGATTATCTCTAAATATTGACAAATCTTCAATTGAGTGTAGGGAATGTTTTCTCAGTAGGTTATTAATTGCATCAATTTTATCTATGACTCTATTTAATTTCTCTGGACTTTGTTCTAATGAATCTAAGAAATAATCAATTTCATGGGCAATATCATCTAATTCAATTCTAATAAAGGTTAATCTTTGAGATATTGATTTGAGTTTTTCAGAATTTTTTGAAACTTTATCGATAGAATTTTTCAATTTTAATAAATTAGAAATCAAACCAATATTTTCTTCAAAAATAATTTGTGAGCCTAAGCTTAATTCACTTGAAATTTCTTTAAAATTTGATAGTGACTTTTGTATATTTTCAAGCTTTTCCAAATCTTCACCAAGTACATTAGCTGTGTCAATCTCATCTAAAATAAATTTATTATAATCAATTGACTGAATGAGGTTTTGCTTCTTATTTATTAGTTCATTGAGTTTATTGGAATTAATTCTGTATTCTTCAAATATTTTTGAATAATTTAAAACTTTTTCGTTATTTTTTGATATTAAATCAAGAAGTTCAAATTGAAATTTACTATTTAATACTTCTATATTTTGATGTTGTGAGTGGATATCAATTATTTTAGAACCAATCTCAGATAGTTGACTAAGATTAACAGGACTGTCGTTTATGAATGCCCTAGATTTTCCTGAAGCTGATATTTCTCTTCTTAAAATCGTTTCAGTATCATAATCCAATTCATTTTCTTCAAACACAGGCTTTAAATCAAATGATCCGATATCAAATACTCCCTCAATAACACACTTCTTTGATTTATCTCGATTTACAGATAAATCCGCTCGTTTGCCAAGAATTAAAGAAATACCACCGACAAGAATTGATTTTCCTGTTCCAGTCTCACCTGTAATAACGGTAAAACCATTATTAAATGATACTGATAAATTATCAATAAGCAAATAATTTTTTATGTATAAGTTTTTAAGCAATTTTAGAAAAATATAGTTATTAAAAATAAAATTGTTTTTTATTAAAAACTAATATTTCTCCACTTATCAGAATGATTTGGGGCAATTTTAGTTAGAGTTGATATCAGATTAGTAATAGGGATTTTTGGACCTCCACTAAAAATATCTAATATTTCATCAGATTTTGAATCAAAGAAGATCCTTAAGATGTAAGAATTAGGTCTTCTTTTATACATTTGGTCTAGTAATAAAATTGAGTTTACAATTTCTTGCTTCGCTTTTTTGCTTTGCGTTACCATAATATCTAGACCATTTAGATGATAATTGTACATACAAGTTCTAAACTCCTTATAGGTGTTTGATAAAATATTGTCAATCAAATAATATCTAGACTGAAGTCCATCAGCTGGACCCCACCCCTTAAAACCTTTCTGCTGTGAAAAATTAAGAATTTTTTGAGCTTGCTCAAAAAAAGATGTGCCAGAGTTTAGCTTAAAAGTATCTGCATCAATCCCGAGAATGATGTAAATGTGAAAAGCGATAACAGAAACTAGATTGTTTTCAAACTGATTTTCATTAAAAGTGAAATTTTGAAATTGCTGATAATTAAAGGTGAAATTCCTATCGTTAAAATTATATGTTGGTGAATTATATGATGAATTAAATACTGGTCTGAATGATTGAATTTGAATAGTACCCTCAAAAAAATCATTTTCATAGGACGTAATATTTAAATAAAAAGAACAATTTATTTTTTCGTTTTGTCTGACGGATTTATCGGTCCAGGTAGTGTTGTTAATAAACTCTGTTAATTGAGATTCTAATGTTTTGAATATTTGTAGATTCTCACTACCAGTTTGCCTAGCATCAATGATAACTTCAGAATTTAATTCTTGTGAAAGAATAAAATTTGAAGATAAAAGAAAAAATATTAAAAATCTTACTTTCAAATTAATTCAATTATATGTTTAAATATATCAGATGAAACATCTTGTTTTTTTTTAAGTTTGTAGGGCGTAACTTTTCCTAAGTAATCAACAATTGTAATTTTATTAGTATCATGATAGAATCCAGCACCTTTATCGCTTAACGAATTTAACACAATCAAATCTAAATTTTTCTTTTCTAATTTATTTTTTGCATTTAAAAGCTCTTCATTGTTTTCAAGTGCAAAACCAACCAAAATCTGATTTTTTTTGTTTTTACCCAATTCAAATAAAATATCTGTTGTCTTTTCTAACTGGATATTTAATTTATTATTGTCTTTTTTTATCTTTTTTTTTGAGAATTTAACGGGTTTATAATCACTTACTGCTGCCGCCATAATAACAATATCAGAATCAGTGTAGTCCTCAATTATTGCTTCAAGAAGTTCTTTTCCGGTTTTAATATGAATAATCTTAATATTTTTTGAAGAAACAGATTGGCTTGTAGGTCCGCTAATCAATTTAACCTCAGCGCCTAAGCTTAAAGCTGTCTCAGCAAGTGAATAACCCATCTTTCCTGATGAATGATTAGATATATATCTTACTGGATCTATCTCTTCAATTGTTGGTCCGGCAGAAATTAAAACTTTTTTTCCAACCAGGGGTAAATTTTTAGCATAATATTTCTCTATAAAATCTACAATTTCATAAGGTTCAGGTAATCTTCCTTCACCTGAAAGTCCACTTGCAAGTTCTCCATATGTAGGAGGAATAAGTATGTTTCCGAATGAGATAAGTTTATTTATTGACTCTTTGGTCGATTGATGCTTATACATATCTAAATCCATAGCCGGTGCAAAAAAGGTTTCAGACTTACACGATAAATAGACCCCAAGTAAAAGATTGTCACAATTACCATTAGCCATTTTAAACATAGTATTTGCAGTGGCTGGGCATATTAGCATAAAATCAGCCCATAATCCCAACTCTACGTGATTATTCCACATACCATCTTCATCGACTGATTTAAAAGAAGAATGAACAGGATTTTTAGAAACTGTAGATAGGGAGAGAGAGGTTACAAAGTCTTTTGCGGATTCGGTCATGACAACCTTTACCTCTGCACCTTTTTTAACAAGACATCTAACTAAATTTGGGGTTTTATAAGCAGCAATACCACCTGAAATTCCTAGAAGTACTTTTTTACCACTTAGAATAGACATTTTACTCTTCTATTTCTTCATTACTATCTCTGTGATATACTTTATTATCTATCCATTCTTGAATAGCAATCGCATGTGGCTTAGGCAACCTTTCATAAAACTTTGAAACTTCAATTTGCTCTTTATTTTCAAAGATTTCTTCCAAACTGTCATTATAGGTTGCAAATTCTTCTAATTTTTCAATCAATTCCTTTTTGACATCACCTTTTATTTGATCAGCTCTTTTCGAGATAATTGAAATAGCTTCATAAATATTTTGCGTCTCGTTTTCTATTTGATCACGATTGTATGTTTTAGTGGTCTGAGCAGCATTTGTTTTTTTGATATCCATTTTTATTTGTAATTAAGTATTATTAATTTCTATTAATTTTGACATTTTGGTCTCCATTTCAACCAAAAATTCAGATTCGTTATAATTATTTTTGAATGAATTAAAGTAGCTGACAGCGTTTTCAATTCTTTCTTTTTGTCTCCATACTACACTGTTAATTGCTAGTTTGTAAGCAGAATCAAATCTATAGTACATTGCTTTTTCTCTTAAATCTGAACCAGGAAAATCTATCAAAAAATTTTCAAAAGATTTAATAGCAGCCTGATAGTCTGTAAGCACTTTGTATTGTAAAGCAATATTGAAATCTTTTAGTTCTAACCTGTAATCAAGTTCAAAAATTAAATTGTTTGCATGTACAATAAATTCAGAATCAGGAAAAGCATTAATAAACAACTGTAACTTATCTATTGCAATTTTAGTATCATCTGAATCTTTAGAATAAATAGGAGCCATTAAATAATAACTTTTAGCACCTAGAAAAGCCATTTCTTCAACTTTTTCGCTGTCGGGATAAGAATTTACAAATCTTTCCATTTGATAAGATGAACTATTGTAGTCTTTTGTGTTATAAAAGCACATGGCCTGCATATAAGTTAGCTTTTGAGCTTGAGGTTTTCCTCTGTATTGGGGTAAAATTTGCGCAAATAATCTGGATGCTTTAGAGTATTTTTCAGCTTCATATAATTCAGTGCCAAGATTAAATTTTACAGCAACTTCATCTGAATTTAGGGCCTTTTGATATTCACCACAACTGTAGCTAAAGATCAATATAAATGTAAAATAAATTAATTTCTTCATGCTTAAATTGGTGGTCAAAATTATGAATTTATTATGGATAATAAAACTTAGTTAACCAATCTTCTTTAATCCGGTTAAATATTTTTCTAATTCTTTACCAAATATATCAACGAAATTTGGACTAATATTAATGATAATATCATTCAAATTTTGATTATGATTGGATAATCCAACCTTAAAATTTGCTTTTGAGCAGGCTGTGGCGTAATTAAGCTCTAGATTATCTTTTTTATAATAACTTATGAGTAAATCAAACTCTGTGTCTATAAATTCCTGTAAATCAAGATTTTTCATCAATCCATTCCAACCGAAATCCTTTTTTTCAAAGTATGAGTCCCAATGATTGAGTTTAGTGTCATTTTCTGAGAGAAAAGCAATGAATTTTATTTTATTTTCATTTACTCCATAATTTTGGAAAATCAATCGTAGCCTGTCATAATCTTTAAACTCACCTAAATTCAAAATTATTCCAACACTCTTAATTCTACTATCACTTACTGGATTTGACCTGCTTTCTAATGCTTTATTTATAAATTTTTTATTAGATCTGTCTTTGAAGAATTTTATAAACATAGTTAGATGTAGTTAAAACAAAAATAACTAATTTAACTTTGTTTTTCAATATGAGAGTTTTTTGCCTTTACATATTATCATTTTGCTTTGTTGTAGTTGCTTGTGAAACTGAATCAAATCAGCAAAATTATGGATATAATATTGAGATAAATCAACAGGTTTTAAGTGACTCTTCTATTGTTAAATATTACCAACCATTCAAAAAGAATTTAGAGGAGTCCCTGATGAATACTCCAATTTCATATTCACCAGATAACTATAAGAAAAATGACGAAGAACTTAATAGTACTTTAAGTAATATGTTTGCTGATGCTACTTATGAAATGTCAAATCCAGTTTTTAATAAGATGTCAGGCAAAAATATTGATATCGTATTGTTAAATAATGGTGGAATTCGTTCAATTATTTCTAAAGGAAATATCAGTGAAAAAACCGCATTTGAGTTGATGCCTTTTGAAAACAGTATAGTTGTTTTGGAATTAAGTGGATTTTCAATAATTAAAATGATTGATTATCTAAGAAAAGTAAAACTACAACACCCAATTAGTGGTTTACAAATAACTTTAAATAATGATTACTCTGTAAATGAGGTTAAAATTAATGGTGTTAGTATTGAAAATGAAAAAAAATATTATGTAGCTACAACAGACTACTTACTGGAGGGTGGTGATAAAATGTATTTTCTTGCAGAAACAACTAAAACTACAGATATTAACTACAAAATGAGGGATATCTTAATTGATTATTTTAAAAAGTATGATACACTTAAATTAAAATCAGATAACAGATTTATAAGAATAAAATGAATAGAAAAGCCTTTTTAAAAAACTCCCTATTTGGAACAGCTGGAATTGGTCTAGCTTTGAATAATTTGAGTTGTGGTTCAATGAAAAGGATTACGATTCTTCATACAAATGACGTTCACAGCCATATTGAACCTTTTTCCAAAGACCATTCTGAATTTCCTAATAAAGGAGGATTTGAAAGAAGGTCTACAATTATCAATAAAATCAGAAAAGAAAATCCAAATACTCTTCTTCTAGATGCTGGTGACATATTTCAAGGCACACCATACTTCAACTTTTACGGAGGTGAAATTGAGTTCAAGTTAATGAGTATGTTAAAATATGATGCTGTAACCATAGGAAATCATGATTTTGATAACGGAATTGACGGCTTGGAGAAACAATTGCCTAATGCAAAATTTGATATAATTTCATCAAATTATGATTTTACTAACACAGTTTTAGATTCAAAAATTAATGACTATAAAATTTATAATAAATCAGGAATTAAAATAGGAGTTTTTGGATTAGGAATTGAATTAGAAGGCCTTGTTTCAAAAGATTTATACAGAGAGACCAAATATTTAGATCCTATTGAAATAGCTAATGATACCACTAAAAAATTAAAAGAAACTGAAAACTGTGACTTAGTTATCTGTCTTTCTCATTTAGGTTATAAATATGAGAAATTTCCCAACAGAATATGTGATGTGAATCTTGCAAAGGAAACAAAAGATATAGACTTAATTATAGGAGGACATACGCATACATTTATGAATGAACCATTAATAACCTACAATAAAGCTGGTAAAAAAGTATTAATAAATCAAGCAGGTTGTTTTGGTCTTTATCTTGGAAGAATTGATTTCTTATTTGATAGCAATAACAATAAGATATTTAATTCAAATCTTCTGATGATTTAAACTATTTCCCGTTTTGAATTGGATTTGAATCTGGCATTATCTTGTTAAGAATAGTATATACAGGGCAAAACTTAGTAAAAGGGCTTAATATCTGTAATACTGCAACTCCTACCGCAACCCATATCCAGTCTAAACCAAATTGATTTGCAAGTGCGATTGATGCTAGATATAATAGTCCAACTATTCCATCGTGTACTCTAACTTTAATAATGTCTCTTTGTTCCATAGTAGTTTATTTAATTAATAATTAATATCCTAAAATAATAAATTCTGACCAGAAATTAAATTTGTTAGTTCAGTTTCAGAAATTATTTTAATATTAAGTTTTTCAGCCTTTTCTTTTTTACTTGGACCCATGTTTGACCCAGCTACCAAGAAGGAAGTTTTTGATGAAATTGAAGATGAAACTTTACCTCCATTTATTTCTATTAGTTTTTTAATTTCATCCCTGGAAAAATTCGAGAAAACACCTGAAACCACAAAGGATTTACCCAGCAGTATCGAAGAAACATTTTTAGCTGAATCATCAATTTCAAATTGAATGTTATGATTCTTTAAAGAATTAATTATATCGATATTTTGTTCGTTTTGAGAAAATTCGATTATACTTTTTGCAATTTTCTCCCCTATTTCATCAACTGAAATCAACTCGTCAAAATCAGAATTCAAAATATTATCTATGTTTTCAAAATGCTTTGCCAATTTTTTTGCGACAGTTTCACCAACATATCTTATCCCTAATCCATACAATACTCTTTCGAAAGGGATATTTTTAGAATCTAAGATTCCGTTGATTAAGTTATTTGCGCTTTTTTCAGCCATTCTTTCTAAACCTACAATCTGATCAAACCTCAAATCATATAAATCAGAATAGTTATTGATAAGCCCATTATTCACCAGTAAAGCAACGGTCTCTTGACCTAATCCTTCTATATCTAATGCTTTTCTGGAGATATAATGTTGTATTCTTCCGATTATTTGTGGTTTGCATCCGTTATAGTTTAGACAATAATGATTTGCTTCGCCTTCTAATCTCTGAAGTTTAGAGCCACATTCCGGGCAAAATTCTGGAAATTCAAATTTCTTGGAATCTAACGCTCTTTTAGTCTTATCAACATTAGTGATTTTTGGAATTATATCCCCGCCTTTTTCTACATACACAAAATCTCCAACTCTGATATCCATACTTTCAATAAAGTCTGCATTGTGTAAAGATGCTCTTTTCACTATTGTACCAGCAAGGTTAACGGGCTCTAAATTTGCAACAGGAGTAATTGAACCTGTTCTTCCAACTTGAAAAGAGATACTATTTAATCTAGTGCCAGTATTTTCAGGCTTAAATTTATAGGCCATTGCCCATCTTGGAAATTTGGATGTAAAGCCAAGAATTTCCCTTTGATAAAAATCATTTACTTTCAATACAACCCCATCAATTTCAAATGGCAATTCAGATCTATTTTTTTCCCAGTGCTGAATAAATTCAAATATTTCCTCAAGTGAGGTACTGTGCTTATAAGTATTATAAATATTAAAACCGTAAGACTTTGCTTTCTTTAGGAACTCAATATGATTATTAAACATTTTTGAATCTTCGACAGAGTATAAAAGACACTCTAATGGTCTTTTTGAAACTTCTTTACTGTCTTGAAGCTTTAAACTTCCTGAAGCGGTATTTCTAGGGTTTTTGAATGGTTCTTCTCCATTTTCAACACGTGATGAGTTAAGCTTATTAAATCCTGAAATAGGCATGACAATCTCTCCCCTTGCCTCAAATTCATCCTTAAAGTCACCTCTAAGTTTTAATGGTACAGTTGGAATTGTTTTTACATTATTTGTAACGTCATCACCTTTTACGCCATCTCCCCTTGTAACAGCCTTTACAAGCTCTCCGTCTTTGTAAGTCAAATTAATTGAAACTCCATCAAATTTTAACTCGCATGTATATTCTAAAGAGGTGTCTATTATCTTTTTTATTCTTTTTTCCCATTCTTTTAAGTCCTCCAGAGAATATGAATTATCAAGAGAGTACATAGGGGTACTATGTACAGAAGTGATAAATGACTTGGTGACACTACCACCTACTCGTTGAGTTGGTGAATTAATATCAAAATATTCAGGATTTTCATTTTCTAGATGCTCTAACTCTTTTAACATCATATCAAAATCATAATCTGATATTAAAGGATCATCAAGAACATAATATCTATAGTTATGGTCGTGAAGTTTTTTTCTTAGACTAAAAATTTTCTCTGATATATTCATTACATTTATCTAGTTACACTGTAACAAAAAAACTACTCTAAGATAGTAAATTGAAGCTCATGAATACGCTTAAAATAATTGTTTTTTTTATATTTTTTTCCCATATAAACACACTTTTTTCTCAAAAAAATAACATTATTCCAACGCCTATTGAACAAACCATCAATAGTGGCTACATGGAAATAGAAAATAGTCCTGAAATAATAGCTGACTTTGAACTAAATTCAGCTGCAACACTATTTAAACATGCTGTAAAAAAACTTGAATTAGCCATTGACAAACAAACAAAAAATAGAATAATATTTTCTTTGAATAAAAAGTTAAATGATGAAGATTATATTCTTAAGATTAATTCAGACGAAATCACTATTGAAGCCTCAACCGAAAACGGTGCAATCTATGGCTTCCAATCTTTAAATCAATTGATGAATCTTAATCTCAATAGTGGCGTAATCAAACTTCAAAATCAAGTAATAAAAGACTCACCTAGATTCAAGTATCGAGGTATGCATCTGGATGTTGGAAGACATATGTATCCTGTCAATTTTATTAAAAAATACATAGACGGATTGGCTATGCTTAAATTCAATAATTTCCATTGGCATTTAACTGAAGATCAGGGATGGAGAATTGAAATTGAAAAGTATCCAGAGCTTAATAACGTAGGTTCATTCAGAGATTCCACATTAATTGGTCACTATACTGATAAACCGTGGCAGTTTGATAAAACTAGATATGGAGGTTTTTACACAAAAAAAGAAATTAAAGAAGTTGTTAGATATGCTGAAGAGAGAGGAATTAATGTTATTCCGGAGATTGAAATGCCTGGTCATTCACAAGCCGCAGTGTCATCTTACCCAGAATTTGGCTGTACGGGAGAACAAGTTGGAGTTGCTCCACTCTGGGGTGTCTTTGAGGAGATTTATTGCAGTAAAAATGAAACTTTTGATTTTTTAGAGGACATAATTGATGAAGTAATTGAACTTTTTCCAGCTAAATACATACATATCGGTGGCGATGAAGCGCCTAAGACAAATTGGAAAGCATGTGGAAATTGTCAAGATGTGATAAACCGTGAAGGATTAAAAGATGAACATGAGTTGCAGAGCTACTTTATAACTCGTATGGAGAAATACATTAACTCTAAAGGAAAACAAATCATCGGTTGGGATGAAATTTTAGAAGGTGGTCTAGCACCAAATGCAACTGTTATGTCATGGAGAGGTATTTCAGGTGGTCTTGAGGCTGCAAAGATGAATCACGAAGTCATTATGACACCTAATGCAACCTGCTATCTTGACCATTATCAGGCTAAAGACACTAAAAATGAACCATTGGCAATTGGCGGCTATACCCCTATTGAGGAAATATATAATTATGAACCAATTCCAGATGAATTAGACAAGTCTCTTCACAAATATATTATTGGAGCTCAGGGTAATGTTTGGACAGAATACATGAAAACAAGCGATCATGTTGAGTATATGGTTTTTCCAAGAATATTTGCTTTATCAGAAGTAGTTTGGGCAGAAAACAAACCGTCTTTTGAAGAGTTTGAAAAAAAAGTAATTGACGTTTATCCAATACTTGATAAAATGAATATTAATTACTCAAAACATTTTGAAAGATTAGAAAAATGATAATCGAGGTTTGTGCAGAATCTTACGAATATGCATTGAAAGCTGAAAAAGCTGGGGCTGATCGAATTGAGCTTTGTAAAGATTTACATTTAGATGGTCTTACCCCCGATTATGAAACTGCTAAAATAACAATTGATAAATTAAATATCCCTGTATTTATTTTAATTAGACCTAGAAAAGGTGATTTTATATATTCTGATGAAGAATTTGAGTTAATGAAGCAGGACATTCTTAAATTTAAAGAAATGGGCTGTAAAGGAATTGTTTCAGGTGTTTTAAATAGTGACAACTCAATTGATTTAAAGAGAACAAAAGAGTTAGTTGAATTATCAAAACCCTTGGAGTTTACATTTCATAGAGCATTTGATGTTGTTTCAAAACCTCTAAAAGAAATTGAAAATCTTATCATACTAGGTGTTGATAGAATTTTAACATCAGGTCAAAAAGAAAAAGCAATAAATGGTTTAGAATTGCTGGAAAAATTAAAAAATACTTCCCAAAATAGGATTAAAATTATGCCTGGAAGCGGGGTATCACCAATGACCATAAAAAAATTTAAATCTTTTTCTGAGATTCATGGATCGTTTACTAAATTCGATTTGAATGAAATAAAAAACTAATGAATAAAATAATATCAAAGTTTGATATTAACTAAGCGGTAACACAAAATCTATTTTTTCCTGAAAGATCTTTTATGATTTCAATAGAAAAATTATCTCTGAATAAAAACATCAATTCATTTTTATAATTTTCGTTTATCTCAAGAAAAAGTCTCCCTTTTTTATTTAAGTAATTTTTAGAAAACCAAGATATTGCTTCATAATAAATAACAGGATTAATATCTTCAACAAATAATGCTAGTTCTGGCTCAAAATCTAATACATTTTTTTTCATTAACAACTTTTCAGATTCTAATACATAAGGAGGATTTGAAACAATGATATCATATTTTTTATCAGACTGATATTCAAAAATATCTGAATTGATAAATTCAATATCTACATTGTTTAGCGTTGCATTTTCTTTAGCAACTTCAAGTGCATCATTTGAAATATCCAAAGCACTAACTTTTGCATTAGGAAGATTTTTAGCAAGACTTATGGCGATACAACCACTCCCCGACCCGATATCCAGAATTTCTTTTCCATCTAAATCTTCTTTTAACATCAATCTAACCAACTCTTCAGTCTCAGGTCTGGGTATCAAAACCGAACTATTGACCTTAAATTCCAAATCCATGAAGTTTGTCTTTCCTAAAACATACTGAATCGGCTCATGAGTTTTTAATCTTTCTAATGCACTAAAAAAAAGAGTTTGATTTGATTCATCTAAATCAAACTCATTAGCTAAAAGAATTTTTGATCTTGGAATTTTTAAGTAATCCTCTGCCAGTAAATTAAAAATAGAATTCAAGTCATCCGTTTCATAAATTAATGAAAGCTCTGAAATCATTTTTAATTTAAAATCTTGTAAGGTCATTGTAGCTTCTTAGTCATATGTACATCGCAATTATGATGAGAAGTGTCACCCATTGGTCCATTAAAATTTTCAAAACCAAATATTTTATATAAGTGGTGAGATGTTTTTAACGCAGAAGTAGACTCTAAATAACACAAATCATACTTAACCTCTTTTGCAAAATCTAAACATAATTTTAAAAGGTATTTTCCTAATCCTTTTCCTCTGAGTGATTTATGAAAATAAAACTTTTGCAGTTCACATATGTTTTCATGTGTGCCATTGAGCTGCTTAATTCCACAACCACCCAAAACACACCCCTCCTTTTCAACAACATAATATATATTTCTTGAATCTTGGTATGCTTCATACATACTTAAGGTGTCTTTATCGGCATATGCCGTTCCAACTAATGGTAATCCTAATTCGTAAAATACCCCCTTAATAACTCCACATACTTGCTTGTTATCATTCTTCTCAATAACCCTAATGTTATATCCATTATATTGAAGCATTTTATACTATTTTTGTATTGTGAATATACACGAAAAATATATTAGTAG